>CAYMLG010000056.1:0-18110 GCA_964391195.1 uncultured Anaerolineaceae bacterium
AATTTCCGTCCCTGGTAGGAAAATAGATGTTTATGGGATTAGGCGCGGTCTGTGCCTGCACAATCCCCCAAACTATCCATTCACGAAAAACACCAGGGCAGGCGATCCTGCCATGATCAAAAATGGGGCCTGATCACGGCCCCATTTAGACAAATAAAGATCACATAGTGATCTCGATCACTCGGTGTTCTCTGTGGTTTTCCCCTGGCCGAGGGCGTGTTCCATCAACTGCTGGATGCGCCCGATCATCCCGGCCGGGTCTGGGTGCAGCCCCTCGATCAGCAGCGCGTCCTCGTAGACCTGTTCGATAATGATCTCGCTGAGCGGGTCGTCCTGGGGCAGGGCGCTCAGGCGCACCAGGATCGGGTGCCCGGGGTTCAGCTCCAGGACTTTCTTCGGCACTTCGAACTCTTTGTTGAGCAGTTTGTACACCCGCTGCATCTCCTGGTTGAGGGTCCCCTCGGGATCGACCAGGCGGGCGGGCGAGCCAGATAGGCGGCCGGTCATGCGCACATCGGTCACCCGGTCGCCCAACTGGGCCTTGAACCGCTCGACCAGGGCGGTCGATTCGCTCTCCTCCAGGCGCTTCGAGGCTCCTTCTGCCTGCTCCGTCTCGTCCTCCGGGATCTTCAGGTCGGCTGTGGCAACGTTCTTCAGGGGGTAATCCTTATATTTATTCAGGCGCACCAGCATGAAGGGATCCACCGCATCGGTCAGCAGCAGCACCTCATAGTCAAAGTGCTTGACGACATCCAGGTGCGGGCTGTTGAGGATCGAATGATCGTCCTCGCCCATTATGTAATAGATCTCCTTCTGGTCCGGCTTCATCCGTTCGACGTATTGATCCAGGGTGATCAGCTCATCCGGGCGGGTGTTGGTGCGGAAGCGCAGGAGCGGGTAGAGGTTTTCGGGCTCGTTCTGTTCGATGGCGATGCCCTGCTTGATATAGCGCTGGAATCCGTCCCAGAACTTCTCGTAGACCTCCGGCTTGTCCTTGCCCAGCTTTTTCAGCGTGTCGATCACTTTTCCGGTGACGAGTTTGCGGAGCTGAGCCATGACCCGGTTCGATTGGACCGATTCGCGGGAGACGTTGAGGGGCAGATCTTCTGAATCCACGACCCCCTGGACGAAGGTCAGGTATTCGGGGAGCAGGTCGCGGTTGTAATCCTGGATCAGGACCTTGCGGGCGTACAGCTTGAGCCCATCGTCCTTGCGCAGGGAGAAGATACTGCGCTCGGGCGAGGCGGGGATGTAGAGGATGGCGTACATCTGCACCGGGGCATCGACAACCATGTGGGCATGGGCCAGCGGCGGCTGGAGGTCCAGGGTGAGCTGCTGGTAGAAATCGTCGTACGCCTTCTGCTCCACCTCGCGGGGCGACTGCCGCCAGATGGCCGTCTGGCGGTTCGCCTGCTCTTTGCTATCGCCGACGTAGATGGGGAAGGGGATGAAGTCGGAATGTTTGCGGACGATCTCCCGCAATTTGTGTTCCTCGAGGAACTCGAGGGCGTCCTCCTGCAGCTTGATGATGACATCGGTGCCGCGCTTCTCTTTTTGGGCCGGTTCGACGGTGAAGGTGTCGACGCCGGTGGAGACCCAGGCGGCGGGCTCGGCCTCCGGGCGGTAGGAAAGTGAGACGACGCGGATCGATTCGGCGGCCATGAAGGCGGAATAGAAGCCGACGCCGAACTGCCCGATCAGGTCGGACAGGGAGCGCCCGCCGATCGTCTTCTGCCCGTCTTTGCCGGTCGTAGCCGCTTCAGCCGCGCTGAGGAATTCGCGGGCGCCGGAGCGGGCGATCGTCCCCAGGTTATCCACCAGCTCGTCGGCGGTCATCCCGATCCCGGTATCGCGGATGGTGAGCGTTTTTTGCTCTTTGTCCGGCAGCAGCCAGATGCCCAGCTCGAGATCCGGGTCGCGTACTTCGCGGTTGGTCAACTGCTCGAAATCGACCCGGGTCAGGGCGTCTGAAGCGTTCGAGATCAACTCGCGCAGGAAAATCTCGCGCTCGGTGTACAGCGAGTGAATGAGGATATCCAACAGTTGGCGAGTTTCTGCTTTAAATGGAATGGACTGAGTTGTCTGAGGGGAATCGGTCATCGTGCTCGTACCTCTTTCAGCAAGATCATTTTTGAAATATCAGGCCGCGGGATCCGGGAAAGGCGGAATTTTCCTGGTCCCGGCTGAGGTTATTTATAAACGATCAATGTATAAAAAACATTAGATCCGGGCGTGTGCACGCGCAACTTGTCAGCCGAAAGGAATGGGTGTTTTGGGGTGTGGGAGTGGCCCAGCCGGGCGCCTTAGGCGCGCACACCCCAAAACACTGATTACTACTGGTAAACACGATCGGGCGTGTACCAGGGTGCGGGCACACACAACTTGTCAGCAGGCGGCCGGCACTGCCAGGGATTGGGTGTTCTGGAATGTGGGGCGCCTGAGCCGCCCCACATTCCAAAACACCAATCATTACTGGCAAGTTGCCTGAACACGATCCGGGCGTGCGCCCGGGCGTGTACACACGCAACTTGTCAGCAGGAAGCCGGCAGTGCCGGCCGGCGTTGCGGGTTGGAGGATTTGGTGAATTGGAGTGGGGCGACGAAACCGTCCCCTTCCAATTCACCAATCACTACCGACAGGTTGTCTGCGCATGCTCCAGGTCGCGGCGGTTCAGGCGATCTCCCAGGGGGGAGTACCAATGCCGCCCGCCTCCTGCAGAGAGCGGCGGATGGGACTGGCCAGTTCCGGGAGGACATCGGCGGTGGCAGCCAGCAGCCCGAAGCACCCGGCGATCATCATATCGCCGAAGGGGACGGCGAAGTAGGGGCGCAGGCTCGAGGCTGCGAGCAAGTTGCGGCGCGGCCCGGTGACGGCGATGCCAAAGGGCCGGTTTCCAGCGCTGGCCGCCGCCCGGAAATCATCGCTCACCTGCGGCCCATCGAACGGCAGTCTGAGTGGGGTGGGGTCATAGATCAATGCGCCGTGCCCGTGATCGCCGAAGACCATCTCGTGCCGCAGGCTGCCCTCGGCCAGGGCGACGAGCAGCTCTTCGAGTTTGGGCAGGTCGAGCAGGCCGGTGTGATGCTCGAATACGCCTTCGATTCCACCGGGGCCCAGGCGGAAGGCGAGGGTGTGGAAGTTACCCACGTTGGCGATCAGCACTCGTTCCCGGGCGCTGACCTGCGGGTCGAAGGTGGCGCCCAGCACGGCGGCCGGAGCGGTGTCCATCACCACCAGGGGGATCTCTTCGCTCACACCGGTGCGCCGGGCGGTGTTGGCCACGGCCTGTAAGCGGGTCATCGAGGCGGGAATCTCGCTATCCCGGAAAGCGAAGGCGCTCAGGCGGTTGAGGCTGCGGATGCGCTCGTCCAGATAGTCGAAGCGGAACTGCCGGTCGGAGTAGCCCGGCGGGGAGTTGCCGTGATCGAAGACGGCGACCGCCACCGCGGCCAACCGATCGAGGGAGACGCCGAAGCGGGAGAAGGCTCCGGCAATGGCGGCAAAGTCGAAATCGCGCAGCTCGATGCGCTGCACTTTATCCGGCAGGCGGGCGGCTTCGTCTTCTGACACGATGCGGATGCCGGTCTCGGCGACTTTCTCCAGCTCGTCGTTGAAAGAGCGCGCCGCGCTGGGGGTGGCGTAGACCGGCAGCCCGGCCTTGACGTGATCCTCAGCGGCCCAGGCGCTCGGCCCGCCGCCCATGGTCACCCCCTCCAGCAGCACCGGGTCGCCCCGGCGGGTGGCGGCCTGGATCTGGCGGCGGACGATCATCGTCGGCGAGGGCACGATCAGCTTCAGGCCGTTTTCGATGTCCAGCCGCGAATCGTATAAGTAAATGTCCTGTGTCCCGGTTCCTACATCAACGGTGAGAATTTGCATCGCAAGCATCTCTTTCTATGATCGGTTCGATATCCCCTGGAAAGTGTACCACAGCCTAAAAAGCCGTCACTCCGTGCATTTCATCACCACAAGTCCAGTACAAAGTTCTCTTTCTGTTGAATTGCAGTTGGTGTATACTCAGATCCATATCCCCCTGGTACCGTTGGGAGTTTTCTGTATGTCGATACAAGATGAAAAGAGACGATGGGAAAAAGAAATCCGCCAGCCGGTGCTGAAGCGGTTCCCAGAACGAAAAAACGAATTCAAAACCCATTCGGGCATCTCGCTGCCCCCCATTCTGACCCCAGAAGACTCAGATTCCGAATACCTGGAACGGCTGGGTTTTCCGGGTGAATACCCGTTTACCCGCGGCGTCCAGCCGACCATGTACCGCGGGCGCTTCTGGACGATGCGCCAGTATGCAGGGTATGCCAGCGCTGATGAATCCAACCAGCGCTACCGCTATCTGCTGCAGCAGGGGCAGACCGGCCTCTCGGTCGCCTTCGACCTGCCAACGCAGATCGGTTATGACGCCGACGACTCGATCGCCATGGGTGAAGTCGGCAAAGTGGGCGTCTCCATCTCGTCCCTGGAAGATATGGCCACCCTGTTCAAGGAGATCCCCCTGGACAAGGTATCGACCAGCATGACGATCAACGCCCCGGCCTCGATCCTGCTGGCCATGTACATCGCCGTCGCCAAGCGGCAAGGGGTGGAGACAAACCAACTGCGCGGCACGATCCAGAACGATATCCTCAAAGAGTACATCGCCCGCGGCACCTATATCTTCCCGCCGGCGCCCTCCATGCGCCTGATCACCGATGTGTTCCGCTACTGCCAGGCGGAAGTGCCGCATTGGAACACGATCAGCATTTCCGGCTACCATATCCGCGAAGCCGGGTCGACCGCGGTGCAGGAGGTGGCCTTCACCCTGGCGAACGGCATCGCTTACGTGCAGGCGGCGCTGGAGGCCGGGCTGGACATCGACAGCTTCGCCGACCAACTCTCGTTCTTCTTCAACGCGCACAACAATTTCCTCGAAGAAGTGGCCAAGTTCCGCGCCGCGCGCCGGATGTGGGCCAGGATTATGCGCGAGCGCTTTGGGGCGAAGAAGTCCCGCTCCTGGATGCTGCGCTTCCACACTCAAACCGCCGGTTCCACGCTGACCGCCCAACAGCCGGAGAACAACGTGGTGCGGGTCGCGCTGCAGGCGCTGGCGGCGGTAATGGGCGGCACCCAGTCGCTGCACACCAACAGCATGGACGAAGCCCTGTGGCTGCCGACCGAGAAAGCGGTGCGGGTCGCGCTGCGGACCCAGCAAATCATCGCCCACGAATCGGGGGTGGCAGATACCATCGATCCCCTGGCAGGCTCCTACGTCGTCGAGTACCTGACGGACGAGATCGAGCGCTGCGCCGGTGAGTACATCCAGCGCATCGACGAGATGGGCGGGGCGCTGAAGGCCATCGAGCGGGGGTATATCCAGGACGAGATCCAGAACGCGGCCTACGAATTCCAGCAGGCGCTGGAGCGCAAGGAAGAGATCTGCGTGGGCGTGAACGCCTTCCAGGTGGAAGAGAAGATCGAGCTGGAACGCCTGAAGGTTGACCCAAGCATCGAAGAGGCGCAGCGGGCCCGCCTGGCCGAGCTGCGCTCCCGCCGGGATGCAAACCGGGCCAACGAACTGCTCGCCCAACTGGAGCAGGCCGCCCGATCCTCCGACAACCTGATGCCGCTCTTCATCGAGTGCGTTGAGAATGACCTCACCCTGGGAGAGATCTGCGGGGTGCTGCGCGGCCTGTGGGGCGAATACCAGCCCCCGGCCTGGGGTTGAACAACACGGAGTGCACAATGGCTAGAGTGAAAAAAATCGACCATATCGCCATCCTGGTTGACGACCTGGATGGCACACTCGGCTTCTGGCGCGATGCGCTGGGCCTGGATCTGACCCAGGTGCAGGATGTCCCCGCGGAGCAGGCGCAGATCGCATTTTTGCCGGCCGGCGACAGTGAAGTGGAGCTGGTCAGGCCCACCAGCGACGATTCCGGCCTGGCTCGCTACCTGGAAAAACGCGGGCCCGGCATGCATCACATCTGCCTGGAGGTGGATGATATCGAAGGCATGCTGGCGGAGCTGAAGGCGAAAGGGGTCCAACTGATCAACGATTCGCCCCGGGTCAACGCCCAGGGGCGCAAATACGCTTTCATCCATCCGAAGAGCGCGCACGGGGTGATGGTGGAACTGTACGAGCTGCCGGAAGAGTGATACGATTGCCGGGTGGGCGCGACGCCTGCCCGGTTCTTTTTTTAAATCAAATTTCTTCAATCAGAACGAATTAGGAGGAGCGGCATGCCTGTGGAGACCAAACGCCGGATCGCAGCCGAAGACTTGTACCATTTCCAGCTTCTCTCGGAACCTCGCCTTTCCCCTGATGGAGCGTATGTGGTCTATGTCGTCCAACGGGTGGATGCGAAGACGGAGAAGAAATACTCCAACTTGTGGATTGCGCCCACCGCCCGGGGGAGCGCAGAAGGGCCGCGGCAGTTCACCTCCGGAGACCAGGCGGACACGCACCCTCGCTGGTCGCCGGATGGGAGCCAGATTGCGTTCCTCTCCAACCGGGGGGACAAAGACAAGCCGGCGCAGATTTACCTGATCCCGTTCAACGGCGGGGAAGCGCGACAACTCACCAATGTCCAGGGCACGATCTCCAAGTTCTCCTGGTCGCCGGATGGGAAAAAGCTGTTGTGCAGCGTCCGCAAGACGGATGCAGAAGTGCTCGAGCGGGAGAAGGACGAGCAGAAGAAGAAACTGGGCACGGTGTTCCGCCATTACGACCGGGTATTTTACAAGTTGGATGGCTTCGGCTACCTCCCCAAGGAGCGCTGGCATGTGTGGACGGTGGACGTTGGCAGCGGGGAGGCCACACAGCTCACCGACCACCCCGTCTTCGATGAGACCGACCCCACCTGGTCGCCCGATGGGCGGTGGATCGCGTTCACTTCCAACCGCAGCGCTCAGCCCTATCCCGACATGCATCCCGACCGGGTTGACCTGTATGTGATGCCGGCCGAGGGCGGAGAGATGCGCCGGGTGGAGACTCCGGTGGGTGAGAAATCGCTGCCCAGCTTCTCCCCGGACGGCAAGTGGCTGGCCTATTACGCCCAGGAAGGGGAGGGGCTTTCCTACAAGAATTTTGGCCTATGGGTCGTCCCGGTGGAGGCGGAAAGCGGCCCCCCGGCCTGTAACCTGACCGAGAAATACGATTTGCACGTTACGTCCTGGACGATCAACGATTTGGGTTCGCCGGAGGTGATGCCGCCGGCCTGGTCGAAAGACGGACGGCGCCTGTACTTCCCCGTCGTTCGGCACGGGGATTCCCTGCTGATGTCGATCGACCCGAACGGTGAGAATTTGCAGCAGGTCTTGGACGGCAAGCTGGGCCTCGGTGTGGTAGGCTCGTTCAGCTTCGACTTGGAGCAGGACCGGCTGGCCTTCTTCTTCGGCAACCTCAGCGACCCGGGCCAGGTCTGGTACAAAGAGATGGGCGCTGACGAGCTGCGACCGCTCACCGCCCTGAACCGGGAGCTGCTGGATCAGATCGAGTTGGGAGAGATCGAAACCCATTGGATCCAGGGCCCGGATGGCAACGTCATCCAGGGTTGGATCTTGAAGCCGCCCGGCTTCGACCCCGGCCAAAAGTACCCCTCCATCCTGGAAATTCACGGCGGGCCGCTCACCCAATACGGGAATTTTTTCATGCACGAGTTCTATTTCCTGGCCGCGCAGGGCTATGTGGTCCACTTCAGCAACCCGCGAGGCGGGCGCGGCTACGGGGAGGCGCACGCCAAAGCCATTCACGGCGGCTGGGGCGGGGCCGATTATGCCGACCTGATGGCCTGGACCGACTTTGTCGCCCAACAGCCGTATATCGATCGCGAACGGATGGGCGTGACCGGCGGCAGCTACGGCGGGTATATGACGGTGTGGATCATCGGCCACACCGCCCGCTTCAAGGCTGCGGTGACCCAGCGCTGCGTGAGCAACTGGATCAGCATGTGGGGTTCCAGCGACTTCAACTGGGCCTTCCAACAGTCGCTGAGCGATAAGGCGCCGTATGAGGACCTTCAGAAGTATTGGGACCACTCACCGATCAAATACATCGGCAACGCGGTGACGCCCACCCTGGTGATCCACAACGAGAACGACTTGCGCTGCCCGATCGAACAGGGCGAGCAGGTGTTCGTTGCCCTCCAGCGGCAGGGGGTGCCTTCCGAAATGGTGCGCTTCCCCGAAGAGTTCCACGGCCTTTCTCGCAGCGGCCGCACAGACCGGAGGATCGCCCGCCTGAACCACATCAAACGCTGGTTCGATAAATACCTGTAGGGTTGAGGCGCCCGCATGGGAGGTCCTCAAGCAGGAAAGATTTGGCGCAAAAACCGGGCGGGTTTCGACCCGCCCGGTTCAATGTGAACCCGTTCAGCGCGAACGGTTCATACTGAACGGTTCATACAGAACTTAACCCCAACCTATTTCATCGCTTCAACATTAATATGGCTCTCGGCGATTTTCGTCAGGTGTTCGTCGGTGCGATGCTCTTCCGATAGGGTCTGATCGAGCAGACGGGCGGCTTTGTCATGGCCTAACATTTCGGCATAGCTTTTCGCCGTGCCATAGCCGGCGATCTCGTAATGTTCCACCTTCTGTGCCGAAGCGATCAGGCCGGCATCCAGGGCATCTTTATCGTCCTTGAGCTCTTTCATATGCTGCTCGCCCTCTTTGATCAGGCCCTCCATGCCAACACACTTCTTACGTTTTGGCTGCTCGTTGATCTCGCTGAAGACCTGCTCCAGGCGCTTGGTCTGCTCCTTCGTCACCCGCAGGTGATCCTGGAGCCCTTTTTTGAGGTCCTGAGAAGTGGCGGCCTCCGACATCTTGGGCAGGGCCTCGATAAGCTGGTGCTCGGCATCGTACAGGTCTTTGAGCGTATCGACAAACAACTCTTCCAGGGAATTCATTTTCATAGGCATAAGCGTACCATCTCCTTTTTCCACCTTCTCGAAATCGACTACTCACCCGGAGGGGGCAGGATGCGCCACAGGAACTGAGGCGCAGTTTCCTGCGGCCGGTGAGGATTATCGTAAATTTCACTATAACATCCTTTGCAGGCCGTTTCAATTAGGAGGTTCCATGTACTGCGACTAGGGAAATCCCGTATGGGCTGGAACGCCGGGCTGTGGTTGCTACAAGAAACTGTGCTGCTGCAGGCACCCCTTGACAAACCCGATCTCATCCTGTAAACTTCCAGCGTTCCCGGATGGGGAGTAGCTGCCTGCAGGGTTACCCTGCAGGATGGCCAGTCGTCAATTCGGATCTTGCTCCCACAAGCAGATCCCGGCTGCCAGATCTAGAACAGCGAGACCACCGCAACTTTGAGTTGTGGTGGTCTTTTCGTTTTTCTGAGGAGTGAAACAAGATGAAGGACCCTGAGAATTGGCACTTACTGACCCTTGAGACAGCGTTCGCCCGGCTGAAGTCACGGCCCGAGGGATTGACCAGCGAGGAGAGCGCCCGCCGGCTGTCTGAATTTGGGGCGAACGAACTGCAAACGGCGGCAAAGATCTCCCCCTGGCAGATCTTGCTCGAGCAATTCAAAAATGTTTTGGTGATCATTCTGCTGATCGCCACCGGACTCTCCCTCTTCCTGGGCCATGGGGTCGAGTCGGTGGTCATCGCGGTTATCGTTCTGTTCGCAGTGCTGCTGGGTTTCATCCAGGAATACCGGGCCGAGCGGGCGATCGAGGCGCTGCGCCAGATGGCAGCCCCCACGGCAAAGGTGATCCGCGATGGCGAGGAGCTCGAAACGCCGGCGCGCGAGCTGGCGCCGGGCGACGTCGTCCTCCTGCGCGCCGGGGACCGTGTACCGGCCGACCTCCGGCTGATGGAAACGGTGAACCTGCAGATCGAGGAAGCTGCGCTCACCGGGGAGTCCGTCCCGGTGGAGAAGCACAGTTTACCCATGAGCGGGGAGGATTTGCCGCTTGGCGACCGGAAGAACATGGCCTATGCCGGCACGGCGGTGACCTACGGCCGGGGCCGGGGTGTAGTGGTGGGCACCGGGATGCAAACCGAATTCGGGAAGATCGCCCAACTGCTCCAAACGGTTGAGACCGGAAAGACGCCGTTGCAGCACAACCTGGACCGGGTGGGCCATGCGTTGGCCCGGGCGGCTTTGGTCGTGGTGGTGGCGATCATCGCCCTGGGGCTGCTGCGCGGGCAGCCGTTCATCGATATGCTGATTTTCGGCATCGCCCTGGCCGTGGCGGTGGTACCGGAGGCGCTCCCGGCGGTGGTCACTATTTCGCTGGCGATCGGCGTGCAGCGTATGGTGAAGCGCAATGCCCTGATCCGCAGGCTGCCGGCGGTTGAGACCCTGGGCAGCACCTCGGTCATCTGTTCGGACAAGACCGGCACGCTGACCCGGGACGAAATGACGGTGCGGAAGATCTACACCGCCGGGGAGATGTTCAAAGTGTCCGGCACGGGGTACGAACCGGTGGGGGAGTTCTCCCGCAACGGCAAGCCCATCGCGCCACCCGCCCCGGTGCGGACCCTGTTGGCTGCCTCAGCTCTGGCCTCCGACGCGCGCCTGCGGCGGGGTAACGGGCGCCTGAACGGCGGCCATCCCGGCGGCCACAACGGTGATCCAACCGGCCCGGAGGCGGGCGGCTGGAGCATCGTGGGCGACCCGACGGAAGGCGCGCTGGTGGTCGCGGCGGCGAAGGCCAACCTGCACAAGCCCGAGCTGGAGGCGCAGAGCCCCCGCATTCATGAGATCCCCTTCACCTCGGAGACGAAGCGGATGACCACCCTGCACCAGACGCCCGAGGGGGTCAAGGCATACTCGAAAGGCGCTCCGGAAATCATCCTGGCCTCCTGCAACCGCTATCTTTCGGCAGAGGGGATCGTGGCGCTGGATCAGGCCGGCAAGGAAGAATTGCTGGGGGTCGCTCAGGAGATGGCCGGCGAGGCGCTGCGGGTCCTGGCGGTCGCCAAAAAGCCGGAGGCAGGGCTGGCGGATGCCGAGCAGGATATGGTTTTTCTGGGGCTGGTCGGGATGTACGACCCGCCCCGACCTGAGGCGAAAGCCGCCATCCAGACCTGCGAGCTGGCGGGCATCCGGCCGGTGATGATCACCGGGGATCACCCGGTGACGGCCCAGGCGGTGGCGCGCGAGCTGGGGCTGCTCAATGGCGGCCGGGTGGTCACCGGCGCAGAGTTGGAAAAGATGAGCGACCTCGAACTGGAGCGAGAGGCGGAGACAATCCAGGTGTATGCCCGGGTCTCCCCGGCCCACAAACTGCGGGTGGTCAGCGCATTACAGGCCAGAGGGCATATCGCCGCCATGACCGGGGACGGAGTCAACGATGCACCGGCGTTGAAGAAGGCGGATATCGGCATTGCCATGGGGATCACCGGGACCGACGTGACCAAAGAAGCGGCGGCAATGACCCTGACCGATGATAATTTCGCCTCGATCGTGGCCGCGGTCGAGGAGGGGCGGGCGGTCTTCGGCAATATCAAAAAATACCTGATGTACTTGCTGTCGTCCAACATCGGCGAGATCGGGCTGATGAGCGGGGCGGCTTTGTTGGGTTTGCCCCTGCCCCTGACCGCGGTGCAAATCCTGTATGTGAATCTGGCGACCGATGGGCTGCCGGCCCTGGCACTGGCCCTCGATCCGCCGGAGGACGACCTGATGCGCCGGCCGCCGCGTGACCCGCGCCGGGGGATCTTCACCCGGCCGGTGGTCTCGCTGATGGTAGTGGGCGGGATCTGGTCTGCGCTGCTTAACCTGGGCCTGTTCACCTGGGCGTTGAATTCCGGCCGCAGCATTGCAGAGGCGATGACGATGACCTTTGTCTCCCTGGTGCTGATCCAGTTCTTCAAGGCATATAACTACCGCTCGGACCGCCGTTCGGTCTTCCACAAACCATTCGCCAACAAATGGCTCAACCTGGCCGTGCTGTGGGAACTGGCTCTGCTGGCGCTGATCGTGTATCTTCCGCTGCTGCAGGGCCCCTTTGGGACGTTCAGCCTGCCCCTGGTAGATTGGCTGATCGTGATCGGACTGTCGCTCACTATTTCACCGGTGTTGGAATTGGCGAAATGGATGGAACGGCGGGGTTGGTTCGGGAAGTTGGACTGAACCCCGGCGCAGCCAGGGCGGATTAACCACTCAGGCCGGATGCTACATCCGGCCTGAGAATTTCCAGTGGGTTTGGATGGTGCGGGCTGAGGCGCTCATCCCCTCGGCCCCACCTGAAATCGCAATCTGGCTAATTCGGCAGGGATACGACATTCGAAGCCTGCAGGCCCTTTGGACCGTCTTCGATCGAGAACTCAACCTTCTGCCCTTTTTCAAGGCGGCGGTAGCCATTGGCCTGGATTGCGCTGTAGTGAACGAAGACATCGTCCCCGTCGTCACGCCCGATGAATCCGTATCCTTTCGCGGCATTGAACCATTTTACGATTCCAACGATGCGGTCAGTCATGCTAATCACTCCGTGCTTTAAAAATATGTGGCTGCCGGGCAGGCGCGAAGGGCCCGATCCCGGCAGAAACTTGCGTGCTCACTTCAGGGGGTCCCAAGGCGCACGAGCTAAACTCTATCACCGCTCCGGACGAATGTCAAGTGTGTGAAAAATATAACTAATAGAGTAATTCAGGTATTTAATCTCTGAGACGCCCACACAGGCGGGCGTCTCAGAGGATTGGTCTGATTGTGCCAGGCGGCTGAGCGCTGCCCTGGGCTGGCGAGTTACTTGCCCAGCCGCTGGCGGAAGGCCTCGGTGAGCGCCGGCAGGATCGCGTGGAGGTCACCGACCACCCCGAACCGCGCCAGTTTGAAGATCGGAGCTTCCGGGTCCTTATTGATGGCGACGATCACCTTGCTGTTGCGCATTCCGGCCAGATGTTGGATCGCGCCGGAGATACCGCAGGCGATGTACAGGTCGGGGGTGACCACTTTCCCGGTCTGCCCGACCTGGTGAGCATAGGGGATGTACCCGGCATCCACCGCGGCCCGGCTGGCGCCCACCGCCGCCCCGAGCGCGTCGGCCAGATCGCTCACCAGCTTGAAGCCCTGTTGGGCGCGCCAGATTTCTGCTTCTTTTTCATCCATCCCGGCCGGAGGCTGAAGGTTGGGATTGTTCGCCACGCCCCGCCCGCCGGAGACGATGACGCTCGCCTCGGTCAGGCTGACTCCCCCCCCGGACTGAGCGTAATCGAGGACCTTCACCGGCGAATCGCCCGCGCTCACCGGCGACTGGATTTCGGTCGGGGTCCCGGTGCGGGAGGAATCCTGGGCGGGTTTTTCGAAGGCCCGGGTGCGGGTGGTGATAATTTGGGGTTTGGCGCTGGTTTGGGCGCGTGAGATCAGCTTGCCGGCGTACACCGGGCGGGTGGCGATCACCATGCCATCCTGGACATCGAGCCCGGTTGCATCGGGCATCACCCCGGTACCCAGGTCGATGGCGCACAGGGCGGCCAGCTCGCGGGCGCGGGTCGTGGTGGGGAAGAGCAAGACCTCCGCCCCCTGTTCCTGCGCGGTATTGCTAATCAGGGTGGCAAAGGGGTCGGGGAGGTAATCCTGAAAGACAGGATCTTCCGAGACCAACACCTCGCTGGCCCCATACTGGAAGGCCTGGGCCGCAATGGCTTTCGATTGTGGCCCGGCGATCAGGGCGGTCACGCCCCCGCCCAGCTTTTCGGCGAGCTGCAGGCCGGCGCCCAGGGCTTCCCAGGAGGCGGGAAGCGCCTGGCCTTTGAATTGATCGATATAGACTAGGATTTTATTCGCCATGGCTCACCTCACAGCACTTTCTCGGCCAGAATTTTATCGACCAGTTTCTCGGCAATTTCCTGCGGGCTGTCGCCGGTGATCATTTCCGTATGGACCTCGCGCACCGGCGGGTTCGTCACCTCCGGCCAACGGACGACGGACTGGGGTGTTTCGACGCCCAGGTCTCCCAGGGTCCACTCGGGGATCTGCGCGCGAGAAGCTTTGCGGATCCCCATGAAGGAAGGATAGCGCGGTTCGCCGATGTCTTTCACCACGCTGACCACCGCCGGAAGGCCGGCCTCGACGATCTGGCGGCCCTCTTCC
This sequence comes from uncultured Anaerolineaceae bacterium, assembly GCA_964391195.1. Lineage (GTDB taxonomy): Bacteria > Chloroflexota > Anaerolineae > Anaerolineales > UBA4823 > JAAYXE01. The sequence goes on from CAYMLG010000056.1 coordinate 14,048, forward strand.
AGGGAACGCTCGACGGTGATCTTCCCCGCGGCGATTTCTTTAATGGTGGAGACCGCGGTCAGCACCGGCCACTTCAGGACCCGGGCGGTCATCGCATGGGTTACGCCCATATCGCCATCGATCGCCTGGCGGCCGAAGAAAGCCAGATCGACATCGCCGACCTTTTGGATAGCGGCGGCCAGCACCCTGGCTACAGCCTGGCTATCGGCCTCTTTCAGCGCCGGATCGCAGATGAGGATCGCCTCGCTGGCGCCCATCGCCAGCGCATTCTTCAGGGCTTCTTTGGCGGTGTCCTCTCCGACGGAGATGGCGATCACATCTCCACCGTGCGCTTCTTTGGTGAGCAATGCCGCTTCTACGGCGTACTCATCCCAGGGATTCATCACCAACGGTGCGTCCCCCCAGGTGATCTGCCCGTTCTCCACCACGACTTTCGCCGCGGTGTCGGGCACCTGCTTAATACAAACGACAATTTTCAAGTTGTCCTCCTTTGGATGAACTGGGATGTAAGCTGCCGTAAAACTCGAAATGGACCCCAATGCTGGACGGCAACTAACACTGGCTTGAATTGCCTGTATCGGGAATCAGGCCCGCCAAACGTCCTCATCGTAAGCGGGCAGTTCACAGCGCAGTGGGGCGTCCTCACGATAGCCCAATGCATACCCGGCCTGCATCAACTGGTGGATTTCGCTGGTCCCTTCATAGATCACCGCCCCCTTTGCATTCCTCAAGTAGCGTTCTACGTCGTATTCGTCGCTGTAGCCGTATGCTCCATGCACCTGGATGGCCTGTGATGCTGCTTCGAAGGAAGCATCGGTGGCAAACCACTTCGCCAGGGAGGTCTCGCGCGTATTACGCAGCCCCTGGTTCTTCATCCAGCCGGCACGCAGGTAGAGTAGACGCGCTGCGTCATAAAATTGTACCATATTTGCGATCTTTTGTTGAATTAATTGGAACTTACCGATCTCGCGGCCGAAGGCGCGCCGCTCCTGGGCATAGCGGGTGCTGGCTTCCAGGGAAGCGCGGATCAGGCCGGTGGCCCCGGCGGCGACGGTGTAGCGCCCGTTATCCAGGCAGCTCATGGCGATCTTAAACCCCTCCCCCGGCAGGCCGATCATATGGTCCGCGGGAACGCGCACGTCCTGGCAGGCGATCCAGCCGGTGGAACCGGCGCGCACGCCGAGCTTCCCGTGGAGATCCCCGGTAGAGACGCCGGGGCGGTCCAGCTCGATCAGGAAAGCCGAGAGCCCGTCATGCGGGTCGGGCGCATCCGGGTCGGTGCGGGCGAACCACAGCACGTGATCGGCCTTGGTGGCCAGGGAAATCCACATTTTCTCGCCGTTGACCAGGTACTCATCCCCTTCCCGGCGGGCGGTGCTGGCGATGGCAGCCACATCCGAGCCAGCCCCGGGTTCGGTCAGCCCGAAGCAGGCGATCTTCTCCCCCCGGGCCTGAGGCGCAAGAAAGCGCAGCTTCTGCTCTTCGGTCCCCCATTGGAACAGCCCCAGGCTGTTCAGCCCGACGTGGACCGACATCACCACGCGCAGGGAAGTGTCCACGGCCTCCAGCTCCTCGCAGGCCAGGCCCAACGACAGATAATCCATCCCCTGCCCGCCGTAGCGCACCGGCAGGCAGATACCAAGGATCCCAAGCTCGCCCATGCGCTTGAGCACAAACGGGGCCATCTCTTGCTTGCGGTCCGCTTCTTTGATCACCGGAGCGACTTCTTTTTGAGCGAACTCCCGCACCATTTCCTGCACCATGCGATGCTCGGCAGTCAGGGAAAAATCCATCGAAACCTCTCCTGAGCAGAATATATTTCCACCCCATTATAGCCATTTCGGGCGGCGGGGGGAGGATTCGGCCCGATTTTCAGACCTCTTCCCGCTGCGTGCTGTATAATCCCCCATCATGAGGCAATCCCTGGAGCAACTGAGAAGCCCGTGGTTGGTGGCTGTGCTGGCGTTGGCCCTGCTCCTGGCCTTCTTTGGGCGTGGGGTCTTTTCCCCAGAGCCGCAGGAGCCCGGCGGGGGGCGAGCCCCCGAGGCGGGGCGGTGGGAGCAGGCGGGGCTGGAAGCCCTGCGGGCCGGGGACCCGCAGCAGGCGGTGGAGGCGTTCCTACAGGTGCCGGCGGAGCAATTGAGCGCGGAAGGCTGGCTGGGCCTGGGGGACGCCCGCCTCCGGTTGGGGGAGACCCAGGAAGCGTTGGCAGCCTGGGAGCAGTCCCGCAGCCTGGGCGGCGCGGCGGAGGCGATCGACCGGCGGCAGCTCGAGCTGTTTCTCGACCAGGGGGATTACCGGGCGGCGGGTGAGGCCGCTCAACGGCTGGCTGGGCTGCACCCCGATGACCTGGAACTGCAGTACCAGGCGGGCCTGCTGCTCCTGGTGCGCGAGCCGGAATCGGCCCTGCCCTACCTGGACCACGCGGCCGAGGTGTTCCCGCAGGCGAGGGAGCTCCGCCGCCGCGTGCTGGCCGGGCGGCGACAGGAGGACCGGGCTTACCAGTTGGTGGCGGCCGGGCGCGGGCTGGCGGCGGTGAACGAGTGGACCCTGGCCGCCGAGGCTTTCCGCCAGGCAACCCAAGAGCGACCCGATTATGCTGAGGCCTGGGCTTATCTGGGCGAAGCCCTGCAGCACCTGCCGGACGGCGGCAGCTCGCCGGGACCCGGCAGCGCACCCGCCGAGGCGGACCAGACCCCTGTCCCTGGCCTGGCGGAAATCGAAAAGGCGCTGGCCCTCGACCCTGAATCGGTGGCCGCGCACACCATCCATGCCCTGTATTGGGGGCGGCAGGGGCGACCAGACCTGGCGATTCAGGCCCTGGAAAAAGCCATCGCCCTCGACCCGGAGAACCCCGCCCTGTTGTCCGAATTGGGGGCGGCCCAGGCAGCAAAAGGCGACCTGCAGGCCGCCTCGAGCGCCTATCTCCAGGCGGTGGACCTGGCGGCGGACAAGACTCCCTACCTGCTGCTGCTGGTCGCCTTCTCCGTGAACCACGAATATGAGGTCCAGGAGATGGCTTTACCGGCTGCACGGCGGGCGGTGCGGTTGGCGCCGGACGATCCGGCAGCCGTGGACACCCTGGGATGGGTCCTCTTCAGCCTGAATGATCTCGAAAACGCCCGCCGCTTCTACCTGCGCGCGCTGCAGATCGACCCCGACTATGCGCCCGCCCACCTGCACCTCGGGCAGCTTTATTGGCGGGAAGGAGATCCCAATCTCGCCAGGCAAGAGCTGGAATTGACCCTGGCCCTGGATGGGGATGGGCCATCCGGGACCCAGGCCGCCCGCCTGCTCGAGGGTTTTTCCCCTTGAAAGTAAGTATGCTACAATACAGGCGTCCGGTGGTTTTCCCATCCTTGATCTCTAACATCGAAGGGGTTCCCCATGAAACATTGGCTTGCTGCAATCTTCATTGTATTGTTCCTGGCGACCCTGGCCTGCCAGGCCGTGACCGGTGGAACCGGCGGAACCGGCGAGGAAAGCGATATCCTCTTCCAGGATGACTTCTCCGACCCCTCCAGTGGGTGGGACCGGGTGACGGTGGACAGCGGTGAGACCAATTACGCCAATGGTGTGTACCGCATCTTCGTCAATGAAGCCAGCACGGACGTATGGGCGAACCCCGGCCTCGATTTCACCGATGTTCAGGTCGAAGTCGAAGCCACCAAGGTCGGCGGAGCGGACGATAACGATTTCGGAGTGATCTGCCGCTCTCAGGACGAGGACAACTTTTACTTCTTTATCATCAGCAGTGATGGCTATTACGGGATCGGCAAAATCGTGGGCGATAGCCAGGCGCTGATCGGGATGGAGGCGATGCTGCCAAGTGAGGAGATCCGGCAGGGGGATGCCACCAACCATATCCGCGCCGACTGCACGGGCAGCCGGCTGGCGCTGTACGTGAACGGCGAGCTGCTCCAAGAGGTGGAAGACACGCAGTTCACTTCAGGGGATGTCGGCCTGATGGCGGGCACCTTCGACACGCCCGGCACGGACATCCACTTCGACAATTTTGTGGTCAGCAGGCCGTAATTACGGTGGGCCGTAATTACGGTGGGCC
>CAYMLG010000056.1:18210-31414 GCA_964391195.1 uncultured Anaerolineaceae bacterium
GGCCGTAATTACGGTGGGCCGTAATTACGGTGGGCCATAAAAAACGGTGGGCCGTAGGAACGGGCAAGGGCGTTCCCCGAAGGCTGGTTTTGTAGGGTGATTTGTTACTCCTGGCCCCAATTTTGGGGAATGATGTAGAGGATCGTTTTAACGGTGAACATTTATCTGGATACGATTGGCTGCCGCCTGAATCAGGCGGAGATTGAACGGTATGCGCGCCAGTTCCGGGCGGCCGGCCACACCCTGGTGGCCTCCCCGGAAGAGGCGGATTGGGTAGTAGTGAACACCTGTGCGGTGACCGCCGCGGCAGCTTCTGATTCGCGACAAAAGATACGTCAGGCTCAGCGCCTCGGGGCGAAGAATGTGGCGGTGACCGGGTGTTGGTCCACGCTGCGACCCGAGCAGGCGGCGGCGCTGCCCGGTGTGCGCCGGGTCGTGCCAAACGCGCAAAAGGACCGGCTGGTGCCCGACCTGCTGCAGATCGAACCGGAGGCCTTCGAGCTCGAACCGGTGGAGCGTGAACCTGTCCCGGGGGCGCGGCTGCGGACGCGAGCCTTTATCAAGGTGCAGGACGGCTGCGATAACCGCTGCACCTTCTGCATCACGACCGTGGCGCGAGGCGCGGGGCGCAGCCTGCCGGTTTCTGAGGTGCTGAGCGAGGTGCGGGCGGCGATCGACGGCGGAGCGCAGGAGGTGGTCCTGACCGGCGTCCACCTGGGCTCCTGGGGACACGACCTCGACACTCCGCAGCACTTGAGCGATCTGGTGCGACAGATCCTGGCCCTGGGCGATCTGCCCCGGCTGCGCCTCTCCTCGCTCGAGCCCTGGGACCTGGACGAGGACTTCTTCAGCCTGTGGGCAGACAGGCGCCTGTGCCGTCACCTGCACCTGCCGCTCCAATCGGGCAGCGCGGCCACGCTGCGGCGTATGGCCCGCAAAACCACCCCCGAGAGTTTCGCCCGCCTGGTGGCCGCCGCTCGGGAGGCGATCCCGCAGGTGGCGATCACCACCGATATCATCACCGGATTCCCGGGTGAGACCGAGGCCGAATTCGCCGAGACCCTGGCTTTTGTGCGCCAGATGGGCTTTGCCGGCGGGCATGTGTTCACCTATTCGGCGCGAGAGGGGACGGCTGCCGCCCGTATGGCCGGGCAGGTGCCACACGCCCTGCGCAAGGAGCGCAACGCCCAGGTTCGCGCGGTATTGAATGAAGCCTCGGCCAGCTACCGGGCGCAGTTCGTGGGCCAGGAACTGCCCGTTTTATGGGAGACGGCGACCGCCCTCGGCCCCGAGGGGTGGACGTTGAGCGGATTGACCGACAATTATCTGCGAGTGAACGCCCTGGCTCCTCAGCCGCTGTGGAACCAGATCACCCCGGTGAAGCTGGAAGGAGTGGAGGGTGAAGCCCTGCGAGGAAGGGTGACCGGCCTTTGATTTTTTCGCTCTTGGGGAGAATGACATGGAACAAGACTGCATATTCTGCAAAATCGTCGCCGGGCAAATTCCCAGCACGAAAGTCTACGAAGATGACCAGATTCTTGCCTTCCGCGACATCCATCCGGTCGCTCCGGTGCATGTGCTGATCGTTCCAAAGAAGCACATCGCATCGATTAATGAAGTGCAGCCGGAGGATGAACCGCTGATGGGCCGCCTGTTTACGGTGGCGAAACAGGTGGCAGACGAGGCAGGGATCGCCCAATCAGGCTACCGGTCGATCATTAACACCGGCCCTGACTCCGGGCAGGATGTGCACCATCTGCACTGGCACGTGATCGGCGGCCAGCGCATGCGCCACCCGATGGGCTGAGCGAGACCCCAAATGGGGAAAGCTGGCTATGAACGAAGTACTGCAAGAAGAGACCCTGGCAGGCGAGCGGCGGCTGCAGATCGTCCTCGGTGATCTGACCGAGGAGCGCGTCGATGCAATCGTGAACGCCGCCAATTCGCGCTTGAAGCATGGGGGCGGGGTCGCCGGGGTGATCTCCAGGCGTGGGGGGCCGAGCATCCGGTTGGAGAGCGATGATTGGGTGCGCCAACACGGGCCGGTCTCCCATGCAGAACCGGCTTACACCAGCGGGGGCAACCTCCCGGCCCGGTACGTGATCCACGCCGTCGGGCCGGTGTGGGACGAGTCCGCCCCGGAAGAGACGGACCGGCTGCTGGCCCAGGCGGTGAGCGGCTCGCTGAGCAGGGCCGGCGAGCTGGGGCTGCAGTCCATCGCCCTGCCGGCCATCTCCACCGGCATCTTCGGCTTCCCGGTCGAACGGGCCGCGGGTGTGATCGTCCGGGCGATCCGGGCTTTCTTCGACCGGCACCCGGATTCTCCGCTCAAGCTGGTGCGCATCACCCTCATCGACCGGCCTACCGCCGGGGCATTCTTACAGGCCCTCTCAGAAAAATAAATTAAGCCGCTCCTACCGCCTGCCCATGATCACTTCGAATCGGAATCCAAAAATCCAATGGGTGCGCAGCCTGCAAACGCGAGCCCGGCTGCGGCGGGAGGAGCGGGCTTTCGTCGTGGAAGGCGTCCGCCTGGGGGAAGAGGCCCTGGCCTCCGGCTGGCGGGCGCGTTTGGTGCTGCACACTGAAGACTTGAACGAGCGCGCCCGGGCGGTGGTTGACGGGTTCGAGCGGAGCGGGGCGCCGGTCGAGGCGGTCACCGCCGGGGTGATGCAGGCCGCCAGCGATACGCAGTCCCCGCAGGGGGTGCTGGCGGTGCTCGAGATGCGCTCCCTGCCCCTGCCCGAGCATCCCGATTTCGTCTTTATCCCGGACGGAGTGCGCGATCCGGGGAACCTGGGGACGATGCTGCGTACCGCGGCGGCGGCCAGGGTGGATGCGGTCATCCTTCCTCCGGAAAGCGTCGACCCTTTTTCGCCGAAGGTGATACGGTCCGGTATGGGCGCCCACTTCCGCCTGCCGGTGGTGGAAGCCGGCTGGGAGGAGATCGCCCGGCTGGTCGAGGCGGCCGGTTTGCGGGTGTACCTGGCGGCGGCCGGGGCGGGTAAACCCTATGACCGCACCGATTTCCGCCCGCCTTTTGCCCTGGTGATCGGCGGCGAAGCAGAGGGGGCGGGGGTGCGGGCTCAAAAGCTGGCTCATGCCTTTGTCAGCATCCCCATGCCGGGAGAAATGGAATCGCTGAACGCAGCGGCCGCCGCCGCCGTACTGCTCTTCGAAGCCGTCCGCCAACGATCAATGACATAGGATATTCTGATGAAAATTCGCTCGATCACCTGCTTTGTAAACCCTGGCCTGCCGGTGGAAGCCTCCGCCCTGGAACAGACGGGCAGGTTTGCCGCCGCCGCTCGCCAGGCCTACACCGACGCCGGGTACGAGGTCCAAACGATTCGCCTGGCAACCCCCAGTTTTTCCGAGTTCGCCCCCGAGTTGGTCGGCCCCCGGCTGGTGGAGATGGTTCAAAAGCTGGAAGCGCAGGCCGGGGAGTACGGCTTCGAGTACGTCGCTCTCGGCCCGGCCCAGCCGGATGAGCCGGAGAGCTACCTGGCCGTCCCGCAAATCCTATCCGAGACCCGCAATGTGTTCGTCTCGGCCCATATGACGACCCCGGACGGCGGGGTTTCTCTGGCGGCGGTGAAGCGCTGCGCCGGGATTATCGAGCGAGCATCTCAGATCACACCGGACGGGTTCACGAACCTGCGCTTTGCCGCCCTGGCGAATGTCCCGCCGGGGGCGCCATTCTTCCCCGCGGCATACCATGCCATCGGGCATGGCCCGAGGTTCGCCCTGGCCCTCGAATCGGCCGATCTGGCGGTCGAGGCATTCAGTGGGGCGGAGAGTGTGGCGGCGGCCTGCAGCCGCCTGCGCCAGGCGATGGAGGCTCACGGGCGGCGGCTGGTCCAGGTTGCGCGAGAGCTTGGCCCGCGCTTTGAGGTTGATTTCGGCGGGTTGGATTTTTCCCTGGCGCCCTTCCCCGAGGAACAGCTTTCGCTTGCAACGGCGTTCGAGCGGTTGGGGGCGCCGGCGGTGGGGCTGCACGGCTCCTTGGCGGCCGCAGCGCTGGTAGCGCACACTATCGACCAGGCCGAGTTTCCGCACACCGGTTTCAGCGGGTTGATGCTGCCCGTCCTGGAAGATTACACGCTGGCGCTGCGCGCCGGGCAGGGGGCGTTGAGCGTCAAGGATTTGCTCCTGTACTCCGCCGTATGCGGCACCGGGCTGGATACCATTCCCCTGCCGGGCGACACTACCCAAGACCAGCTCGCGGCGGTGCTGCTCGATCTGGCTGTCCTGTCCCAACGGTTGAACAAACCCCTGACCGCCCGGCTCATGCCCATCCCTGGGAAAGCTGCCGGGGACCCGACCGGTTTCGATTTCGCTTACTTTGCCAACAGCCGGGTCATGTCGCTGGAGGCGCAGCCGCTGCGCCCGGCGCTCTCCGGTGAGGAAGTGATCTACCTCGCCCCCCGACCGCCGCGGTCTTGAGCCCTGGCTTCCAAATAAGCAGCAGAGCCATCTTTCGACCGTAGAGATCGAAAAATGGCTCTGCTGCTTTTCCGGGAGCGTCCGGTTTTTAATCGCCGGGGGCCGCAGCCTGGACTGGCTCGTTCTGGCAGATATATGGCCGCAGGAACTGCCCGGTGTAGGAGGCCTCGTTGTTGCAGACCTCTTCCGGAGTGCCTTCAGCCACCAGCATACCGCCCCGGTCGCCCCCCTCAGGTCCCAGGTCGATGATATGATCGGCGACTTTGATGATATCGAGGTTGTGCTCGATGATCAGCACACTGTTGCCCGCATCTACCAGCCGCTGCAGGACCTCGATCAGCTTATGCACGTCCGCCGCGTGTAATCCCACCGAGGGCTCGTCCAACACATACAGGGTGCGGCCTGTGGCCCGTTTGGAAAGCTCGCGCGCCAGCTTCACCCGCTGGGCTTCGCCGCCCGACAGGGTGGGGGCGGGCTGCCCGATGCGGACATACCCCAGGCCGACATCCATCAGGGTCTGCAGGCGGTTGGCCATCGAGGGGAAGGCGCTAAACACCTCCAGCCCTTCTTCGACGGTCAGATCGAGCACCTCGGCGATGTTCAGATCTTTGAACCGCACCTGGAGGGTCTCGCGGTTGAAGCGGGCGCCGTGACACACGTCGCAGGGCACGTAGATGTCGGGCAGGAACTGCATTTCGATCCGTAGTTGGCCCTGGCCCTGGCAGGCTTCGCAGCGCCCGCCGTGAACGTTGAAGGAGAAGCGCCCGGGTTTATAGCCGCGGACTTTACTCTCGGGCAGCTCGGCATACAGGGAGCGGATGTGATCGAACAGCCCGGTGTAGGTCGCCGGATTGGAGCGCGGCGTGCGCCCAATGGGCGACTGGTCGATGTTGATGATTTTATCCAGGTACTCCACGCCTTCGATCCGGTTGTGGCTGCCGGGGATGGTGTGGGCGCGGTTCAGCTCCCTGGCCAATGCTTTGTACAGAATCTCGACCATCAAAGTGGATTTGCCAGAGCCGGAAACGCCGGTGATGCACACCAACTTACCCAGAGGGATCTTTACGTCGATGTTCTTCAGATTGTGTTCGCGCGCCCCGATCACTTTGAGTGATTTCCCGTTGCCGTTGCGGCGCTTGGGCGGGATGGGCACCTGTAACCGGCCGGAGAGGTAGGCGCCCGTCAGGGACTCTGGGGAGGCGAGGATCGCCTCGACCGGCCCCTCGGCTACCACCCGCCCGCCGTGCTCGCCGGCGCCGGGGCCCAGGTCAACGATCCAGTCGGCGGAGAGGATGGTCTCCGAATCGTGCTCGACCACCAGGACGGTGTTGCCGAGGTCGCGTAAGCCCTTCAGGGTGTTCAGCAAGCGGGTGTTATCGCGCGGGTGCAGGCCGATGGAGGGCTCGTCCAGCACGTAAAGCACCCCCATCAGGCGGGAGCCGATCTGCGTCGCCAGGCGGATGCGCTGGGCTTCTCCGCCGGAGAGGGAGGCCGCCGAACGCTGGAGGGTGAGGTAATCGAGACCGACGTCCACCAGGAAACCCAGGCGGGCCTGAATCTCTTTCAAGATGCGGGCGGCAATCGCCTGCTGCCGGCTGGTCAGCGGGGTATCGGCGCTCATCAGGCGCTGGATCCAGTCCAGGCTCTTTAGCACCGGCCAGCGAGTGACCTCGACGATATTATGTCCATCGACCGTGATGGCCAGCGCCTCCCGGCGCAAGCGAGCGCCGCCGCAGGTCGAACACACCCGCTCGCTCATAAACTCCGATATCCTGTCGCGCATATAATCGGAGTTGGTCTCGTTGTAGCGGCGCTCCAGGTTGCCGATCACCCCTTCGAACGGGGTGCGGAAGGTGGCTTTGCGCCCATCCCGGTTGCGGTAATGGACGGTGACCTCTTTGCCTCGCGTTCCGTATAGGACGATATCCAGCTTCTCTTTGGGGATGGATTCGACCGGGGCGCTCAGGTCGATGTTGTACTGCCTGGCGGTCGCCTCCAGGGTTTGCCAGTAATACCCACCCTCTTCGCGCGGACCGCTCCAATCCGAAATGGGAATCGCCCCTTCGCTGAGGGACAGCGAGCGGTCGGGGATCAGCAGTTCCGGGTCGATCTCCAATTTGCCGCCAAGGCCCTGGCAGTCGGGGCAGGCGCCTTGCGGGGTGTTGAAAGAGAAGGTGCGGGGCTCCACCTCCGGGAGGCTCACACCGTGTATCGGGCAGGATAAGTGCTCCGAGAAGTAGAGGTCGTGAGGCTCAGCGGGGTTGGTAACGTCCTGGACGATGAGATAACCATCGCCGAACTTTAAGGCGGTTTCAACTGAATCGGTCAGGCGCGAGCGGGCAGCCTGGCTTTCTTCATCGTTCTCCTGAGGGCGGATCACCAGGCGGTCGACCACTGCTTCGATGTCGTGGATCTTATAGCGGTCCATCTCGATCTCTTCATCGAGCTCGTACACCTGGCCATCGACGCGCACCCGAACGAAACCCGCCTTGCGAATCTCATCCAGCACACCCTGGTGCGTGCCTTTCCGGCCGCGCACCACCGGCGACAGGATGACCAGGCGGCTGCCTTCCGGCATTTTCTCCAGGATATCGACGATTTCCTGCGCCGACTGTTTGGTCACTTCGCGACCACATTCCGGGCAGTGGGGGATCCCTGCCCGGGCGAACAGCAGGCGCAAGTAGTCGTAGATTTCGGTCACCGTGCCGACCGTTGAGCGCGGGTTGTGGGAAGCGCCTTTCTGGTCGATGGAAACCGCAGGTGAGAGGCCCTCGATGTAATCCACATCGGGCTTATCCATCTGCCCCAGGAACTGGCGGGCGTATGCGGAAAGCGATTCGACATAGCGGCGCTGGCCTTCGGCAAAGATGGTGTCAAACGCCAGTGAGGATTTGCCAGAGCCCGAGAGCCCGGTGATCACAACCATCTGGTCACGGGGGATTTCAACTGTAATGTTCTTTAAATTATGAGCCCGCGCTCCAACTACGCGGATGACATTTTGCGACATGATCAAACCTTATCAACTTCTTGGTTCGGAAATGCTGCCCCGGGCTTCACTCCTGGGGGAGCTCCCCGGTCGGGCAGAGGAGGCCGGATAAAACCCCAACTGCCGGCTGCAAAAGGGCGACACAGACAACAGATGATTATAGCACAAGTGTTTCATCTTATTCTTAAAAAAATCGTACTGTGATCCGGCCGGTATCACAGCAGATGAATTATACCAATCAAGAATACCGGCTTTGGCCGGATTGCTTCCTCCCTGACCAAATCCGCCAGGTGTGCAGGCAAATGTTGCCAGTAGTAATTGTCTTTTGGGGTGGGGGCCGCTAAGCCGCCAGGCTTAGCCGTCCCCACCCCAAAACACTCATTTTATTCTGTTGAAAGTTGTGCGTGCACATATCCGCTAATCTCTACTTGACCAGTAGACTTTGTTCTGGGATAATTGACCTTACAATTCCGTAAGTGCGGGGGGAGAACAACATCATATTTCATTGGGAGGTGCAGGATGAAACGCAGCTTACTGGCATTATGGATGATCCTGGCTCATTTATCAACCGGCGCAGCGGGGGTGCAGGCTGGGCCGGCCCAGCAAAACCAGAGCGGCGCTGTGGACCGCTTCAATCCACAGGTCCCCTTTTTTATCGAAAATGTAGGCCAGTATGGTCCTGAAGCGCCTCGTTTCCGCGGCGGCTGGGGCGCGACGGCGCTGTGGGCGGCCGAGGAAGGACTGTGGATCACCCGCGTGGACCGCCCGGCAGGACGCCGTTCTGATGGACGCCGTCCTGCCGGACGACAGGCGCCGGCCTGGAGCGAGATAGGCCTGCCCGGAACAGCGGACGACAGCCGGCAGGCTGCGGCCTCGGCGATCCTGGTCAGCTTCGAAGGGGCTAATCCTCACCCACAGATCGAGCCATTCCATCCATTGCCGGTCCGGGTCGCACACTTCACCGGCAGCCGGACGGCAGGCGCCGTGCCCGCCTGGGCTGGGCTGCGGTATGTGGACCTGTACCCGGGGATCGATCTGGAAGTGGAGGCGCTTTTCGGGAGCCTGTCCTGGCGGGTGGTGGCGCATGCCGGGGCAGACATCGCCCGGTTCAAGCCGGCAGTGCGTGGCGCCCTGGCGCTCAGCCGCGATGGGACCGCCTTCAGGGCCAGCACGGTGAGCGGGGAGCTGACTCTGCCTGCTTTCCAGCTTTCCGGAGCTGAGATCTCCGGGAAGCACCCTCCCCTGCGGGCTGAACCGGCCGGGGACGGCTCCTTTGCCCTCAGCCAACCTTTCGCCCCGGCTGAATCTTCCACATTTTCAGCCCAATCTCTCCCCGATGGGGTGCTTTTCAGCACGCTCCTGGCCGGGGAGGGGGAAGATGTGGGCCAGGCGCTGGCCGTCGCGGACGGCGGCCAGGTATACATCACGGGCTACACCAGCTCGAATGATTTCCCCCAGACTCCGGGGACTCTGTATGAACTGGATGGAGCCAGCGATGATGCCTTCGTCGCCCGGTTCGATTCGCTGAGCGGAGCTGTGGATTTGATCGTGGTATTTGGGGGCAGCGGCGCCGATCACCCCACCGGGGTCGCCGTGGATGGGCAGGGCGGAATGTACGTCACCGGTTATACCAGTTCGACCGACTTCCCGATCCTCCCCCGGGCCTTTGGCCAGTTGGACGTTGGGCCGCTGCCTTTCCTGGTCAAGATCGAAGCGGATGGGGAACGGCTGGGCTATGCCACGGTGTTCGGGAACCAGACCGGGCAGGGAACGGCAGTGGCGGTCGATAGCCGCGGTGCAGCCCTGGTCGCAGGCGCGACCAGCGATACCGATTTTCCGGTCACCTCCGGGGCCCTGGACCCCACTTTTAACGGTGGGGATTACGATGTCTTTCTGGCGCAGCTCAGCCCCGACGGTTCGGAACTGGCTTACGCCACGTATCTGGGTGGGCGGGGGAACGATTATCCCCTGGCCATGAGGGCCGGCGAGCAAGGCGGGGTCTACCTGGCCGGATCGACGACTTCCGGCGATTACCCGACGACACCCGGGGCATACGATGAGGCTCTGGATGGCGGCGGCAACGGCGCTTTCGTCACCAAAATCACCCCTGGCGAGGCCCAACTGAGCTTTTCGACTCTGCTGGAGGGTGGGGCGGATGATTACGGTTTCGACCTGGCGGTGGACCACCTGGGGGCCGTGTACCTCACCGGCTACACTTTTTCGGAGGATTTCCCGGCCACGCCGGGCGGTCTCAACCCGGCCTACCAGGAGGGGGGCGATGCTTTTGTGGCAAAACTGACCCCGGATGGAACGGAGTTGGAGTTCAGCACTTACCTGGGCGGCAGCGGGAATGAGAAGGGACAGGCAATCCTATTGGACGCCGCCTGCGGGCGAGCTATGGTCCTGGGCACGACCGATTCGCCCGATTTCCCTCTCACTCCGGACCACCTGCAGGTGCCTTCCGGCGGCAGCGAGGTCTTCCTGGCCCAAATCGAAGCGGACGGTTCTGCATTGGCTTATGCCACCTTCCTGGGCGGGAGCGGCGAAGACTATGCTGCCGGTATCGGGCAGGCGGATGACGGCCGGTCCTTCCTGTTGGGCAACACTTTCTCCCCGGACTTCCCCGGGGATGGGGCGCAAAACCCGGCCCCCAGCGGCGGCGTGTTCATGGCGGCCCTCAACCACCCGCACTGCCAGTCCATCCCACCCATCGGGGATGGAGCCGGGGCGGGCAGCGGGCACACGATCTTCGTCCCACTGGTGGTGGACTGAGCCCAATCTATTCGTTTTCGTTATTGTTTATAAATGCGGGGTGGGCGAAGAGCCCACTCCGTTTTCGTTATAACGGACCCCCGAAGCTTGGACAGGTATAATACAAGAAATCCACTCTATACCATGAAGGAGAAATACCGTGGGTTTCTTCAAACGGCTGTCCAGCCTGTTCGGTTCCTCCGAAAAGGGGGAGGATAACGCCTACTGGCTCATCGTCCAGTGCAATCGCTGCGGGGAAACGATCCGCTCCCGGGTGGACCTGCGGAACGACCTGAGCCTGGATTACGGAGAGGGCGGTGGACCGGCGACCTATATCTGCCACAAGACGTTGATCGGAGAGAACCGCTGTTTCCAACGCATCGAGGTCGATCTGCGGTTCGACGCAAACCGCAATCTGATCGAGCGCAAAGCCCAGGGGGGCAAGTTCGTGGATGAGGCGGGCGAGTAGCTCCCCGGATAGTTACGGCGCGTTCCGTTCAGGATCGATCTGAATGTAATCCGTCTTCGGCTGCCCGAACAGCCCCATGACGAAGTGGTACACCGCGTAGAGTTCGAGGGCAAAAGGCAGATAGCCTCCATAGCCCAGCAGGGGCATCTCAAAAATATGCATCCAATTGGCCCAAGGAATCTCGTAGATCCATTTGGGATAAGAGAAGTAGTTCCACATCTCCCAGAAGAACGCGGTGATGAGCACTCCCATCCACAGGGACAGCACCGGGCGCCAGTCGCCCCGCGCCGTGTAATGGCCCAGGCTCCGGTTGCCTAACCAGATATTAATTGGTTCCAGAATAAAGTAGACCGACAGCCAGACAAAGGGGAAAAACAGCTTGGGCATCAGCCACATCAGCGCGAACATGATGATCCCCGCCCCAAAGAACAGCCTGGTGACCAGCGGCGTGGGCCGGATGACGGGACCTTTCCCCACTTTGCGCATGAATTCAAAACTCGAAATGAACTCGGCTGCGCCGAAGACGGCCGGAATGACCGTCGTGAAGCTGAGCGAGGCCCAGAAAGTGTACGCGAAGGGCGAGAATTCATCGGCTGCCAGATAATGCCAGTTCCCCAGGCGTTCGTTGACCCCTTCGAAGAACCACCAGACAGGAGCTGAGACCAGAAACAGCCCGATGTACTTGCGCCAGTCGCGGGTGAGCAGAGAAGTGCCGCGACGCAGGAACACGAGCGCGTCCATCGTCAGGCAGAAGCCCAGCCACATGGGGAAGAACCCCCAATGGGTGCGTATCCCTTGCAAAGACCAGTTCAGCGTCCAAAAGACGGCAATCAGCCCTAAGCCAATCCAGCCGTGTACAGGAAACGTGCTTTGACGGACAGTAACTTTTTCCATGGCTTTGGTTATTCTTCGGTCGTCTTGTTCCCTTGATTATGCCAGAGTACAGCGCTAACTTAAAATGCCTGGACATTTGGCTTCCTTAGGGCGTGAAAACCCGGTTATTGAAGGCAGTCCTTCGTTAGCGCTGTACTACGTGGATACGATCCCGCCTGAATTATATCTGCTGTTCTCCCTGCAGCTTCCATAGAAGTTCGCTGCTACCGCAGGCTTTGCTAGTTCAGCCTGGCGAGGCGTTGGGTGGCGAGGTCCAAATTTTGGCGCACCTGCTCCGCGTCCGGCGCCTCGGGAACCTGGGTCAGGTAAGCCTCGTAGAACTTCACCGCTTTTCGCAGCGAATTCATATGGAGATAAATATCCCCCAGATCGCGCAGATGTTGGGGCTCGTTTGGCTGGATGATCCGCAGGTGTTCGACCACGGCCAGGGCCAGGCTCCATGTTTCCTCGCGGAAATAGATGCGGCGCAGGTTCAAAAGCATGCGTTCCAGGATCGCCTGTCGCGGCGCGGGTTCGAGCCACTCCATCCGAAATTCCCCCTGGTAGCCGGTGGTCTGCTCCACTAACTGTTTGCAGTCCTCAACTGACAGCACCCGCCCGCCGAAAAACGGGTCGATCAGCACCGGGCCGTCTGGATCATGGACCCGGACGATGAAATGACCGGGCATTTCCACACCTTCCGCCGGCAGCCCCAATCGCTCGGCGATCGCCAGGTAGATCACGGAAAGGCTGATGGGGATCCCTAACCGCCGGTCGAGAACTTCGTTGATATAGCTGTTGCGCGGATCGAGATAGCGGTAGACGTTCCCCGAGAGCCCTAACTGGCTGAATAAGAACCTGGCCAGTTCAACCGCCTGATCCCGGTTCGGTTGTTTGGAGTCAATTGCATCCTCGGCCCAATCTGCCAGCCCGTTCAGCAGAGCCATATAATAGGTAATATCCAGATGGGGGTAAGCGATCTCCTGGGCAAAGCGCAGGGCCGCGCGCGGTAAGTTGATCGGTGAGTAACTCAACTCGGTGCGAAAATCAATTTTCTCATTCATGGCTGGTACCTCCCATATAAATCAGGTGCGTGGAAGGGAGAAATCCCTATCCAACCGCCATCCGATGAATCTGGATAAGCCATAGCCACTATATAGATATTCTATCACGAGCAGATTGGAATGAGCGCCGTCCGCAACTTTTTTCGAGTATCGGCCCTCAGCAATGCGGGAATTCGGTAAAATAAGTGTTGAACAATTTGTGCTTTTCAACTGGAAAGGAAGCAAATGGACATCGGTCTGTACAGACGTTATCTGGAAGCTTACGTGCGTGAAGCCAAAGAGAACAGCGATGGCAGCGTGCGAGGCATACGGAACTACCTGCATGACAAGCAAGTGAAAGGCTTTTTCGTCAGGCACCGGAATGAAAAAGAGCGGGCGCTGGCGGATGCCCGCCAGGCCTTTGACGATCACCTTCACTGGCCGATTGAGATCGTCTTCTCCCACCTTGGCCTGGAACTTTAAGTTCAGCGCCATCCGGCCCCGGGAGATGAGCGGCGCGGTTGGCTGGGGGGCGTTCCGTCCTGCCTGCGCGCCTCTTTCTGCAGACAGGGTTCAATGCACTTGAATAATGGCCGCGGGTCCGTGGACGGCGTTCCGGGGCAGGCCCAACTCCCT
>CAYMLG010000057.1:0-31360 GCA_964391195.1 uncultured Anaerolineaceae bacterium
TTTTATTGGCGTCACTGCGCTCCGCCGAGATCCTTCGCCATGCGACGTTCTGCGACACTCGAGCAACGCTTCGCGTTGCCTGGCGCCCGTCGCCGCTCCGGATGATATGGGAGGAGGGTTCAGGATGATATGCGTAGGGGTGGCTTCCTGAGAGAGCGCAGCACTCAGTCTACCACTCCCCACAGGCGGAGGACGCCGTCGAGGCCGCCGGTGGCGAGCAGGCGCCCCTCGGGGTGGAAGCTCAGCCCGGCCAGGGCGAAGCGGTGGGCGGGGAGGGAGGCGAGCAGGCGGCCGTTGCCATCGCCAGTGGTTACGTCCCAGGCACGCAGGCGGCCGTCACCTGCGCCTGCACAGAGCAGGGCGCCGTCCGGGCTGAAGGCCAGGTCCCAGATCAGGCCAGGCGAGGCGGAGGAATCCGGGTCGCGCAGCAGGCGCTGGGCGAGGACGTCTTTCTCCCAGGGGGCATCCCACAACCAGACCTGCCCCAGTTGGTCGCCGGCGGCGAGCAGGCGGCCATCGGGGGAAAGGGCCAGGCCAAACAGGCGGGGCTCGCCCTCGGCCGGGCGCAAGGTGGCGGTCATACGCCCGCCGTCGGCCTCACGCAGGCGCACCAGGGCCCCATTAGCCAGGGCGACCTGGTCGCTGGCGGAGAGGAAGGCCAGGCCGGGGATGGAGAAGGTGCCGCCGATGATCTCCTGCAGCAGCGAATCGGGGCTCCCCAACGGCTCGCCCCCCTCAGGCTCCAACTGCCAAAGGCGCACAATCGCATCGTTGCCGGCGGTGGCCAACAGAGCGCCATCCGGGCTGAAGACAGCCTGGGTGGCGCCTTTGCGATGAGCGGACCATTCGGCGAGCAAATGGGGCCGGGCGGTGTCGCCGGTCTCCCACACCCGCACGTAGCCGTCCAGGCTGGCGGCGGCGAGCAGGCCGCCGGAGGGGTGGTAGGCCAGGCCGTGGGTCAGGCCGCCGGTTGGCAGGCGAGACAACACCTGCCGTCCTGCCGAGTCAATCAGGAGGACCTGATTCCCGGCCGCGGCGGCCAGGGTCGCGCCATCCGGGGCCCAGGCCAGGGCGGTGACCTGCTCCCAGGGCTCGAAGGCGATCTCGGCCAGCACTTCCAGGCGGCCAACGTTGGAGGGGGTAATGGGAGATAGCGAGGCGCTCTGCGGCCCGTTCTCGTTGGACTCTATTGTAGGTGTGAGCGGCGCATCTGGCGACGGGGGTTTGCCGGACTCAATCGCAGGGGCCGGCGGCGTGTCCGGCGGCCGGGTCTCCCCGGTCTCTGGCGGCGAAGTGGGGCTGGTTTCGACCGGCAGCGTACTCTGCGTATCTTCAACCGCCGGGGTGGGTTCGGTTTCGACCGGCGGCGTGCTCACCGTGCGCTCTACAGCCGCCGGCGTGGCGGTGGAACAGGCCACAAAGGTCAGGCAGACCAGGCATACCAGGGCCGCCCGCAACTGCGCGGCCAGTACAAGTTCGGCCCGTACTTGTACGACCCGTACGTATAAGGCCTTCATGGCCGCACGCCCCACAACCGGATCAGGCCATCGTAAGAGCCGGAGACGAGAAACTGCCCATCCGGGGAGAAAAGCAGGCTGGTGACCCCCACGGGATGGCCCTCCAGGGTGCGCAGCAAAGTGCCATCATCCGCCGCCCACAGGCGCACCAGGTTGTGCTCGTAGCTCTCCCCCGAGGCCAGCACCGCCCCATCGGGGCTGAAGGCCAGGCTTTCAATGACGCTTTCCGCCTGCACGTCCAGGGTGCGGAGCAGCAGCCCGGTGGTCACATCCCACAGGCGGATGGTGCCATCGTAGTGCCCGGTGGCGAGCACGGGGGTGGTAGGAGCGAAGACCATGACGCTGACTTCGCCGGTGAAAGAGGTGGGCAGGGTGCGGACGATCTCGCCCTCGGCCAGGCTGTAAATCTGAATGGCGTAGCGGTCGGGGGTGATGGCCAGGAAGGCGCCATCGGCGGAGAAGGCGATGTCGAGGGCCTGGCTGGTCTTCAGGGTGCCGGTGATCTCCCAGGTATCGGTGGCGTAGATGTCGATGCGGTCGTCTTTGAACTGGGGCCCGGCAAAGGCGGCGGCAAACAGCCCGCCCTGGGGGGCAAAGGCCACGCTGCTGACGCCGATCGTCTCTGCGGCGAGGATGCCCAGGGGCTGCCAATAAGGGCCGCGCCAGATCTGGAAGTTGCTGGCCCAGGATTCGGCCTCCGAACCGTACAGGCTGGCGGCGAGCAGCCAATCCCCTTCGGGGCTGAAGTCGATCTGGGTGACGCGGCCGCCGGTGGGGTAAAGGGCGCGGGTCTGTTCCCGGGTGAGGGGGTCGAAGAAAGCGATGCCGTCCAGGTGGGAGACGGCCAGGGTGCGGGCATCGGGCGCCCAGGCGAAGTCGCTCAGAGCGTCCAGCTTCCACTCGGCCAGGGCGGAGACGTCGGCGGCGGTGAGCGGGTTGATGCGCTCCAGCCCGGGAGGGATGGGGGTGGCGTCCAGGACGAAGAGGGTGGGCGAGGGGGTAAAGGTCTGCGTGGGCGGCGAGGTGGGTGTGGGCGTTCCGGTGGGCGAGGGGGTGGCGCTGGGGATGAGGGTGATGCTGGGAGTGATGGTGGGGCTGAGAGTCTGGCTGGGGGTAAGCGTAGGCGCCGGTGGTGTGGGCTCGGGGGCGCAGGCGACCAGTGCCGCCGCCAGAATCAGGCAGCAGGCCAGGAGCAATGCGCGGCGGTGGGAGGGTCCCGGGGTCATAGGTGAGGTCAATTATAACGCAGGGCGCCACAAGGGCCTGCACCGCCTCAAAAGGGGGATATAATTGCCGGGGAGTTACAAAATCAGGTAGTTCAGGAGGTAGTCATGCCCGACCCACGGCTTGTGAATCTGGCCAGGACTCTGGTGCAGTATTCGGTGAAGGTGAAGCCCGGCGACTGGGTGTATATCAGTTCACACGTGATCGCGCTCCCCATGGCGAACGAGGTGCTGCGCTGCACGCTGGAGGCCGGGGGAAACCCGACGGTTGTCTTGTACGACGATACGCTGGGCGAGACGACGCTCAAGGCGGCGAACGATGCCCAGTTGCAGTGGATCTCGCCCATGGAACGGCTGCTTTACACCGAAACGGATGTGATCATCAACCTGATGGCGGCGAGCAATACGCGGGCGTTCAGCGGGGTGGATCCGAGCAAACCACGGCTGCGGGGGGCATCGCGGGCCGATCTGTTCCAGACCTATATGCAGCGGGCGGCGGAGGGCAAGATGCGCTGGACGCTGACCCAGTTCCCCTGCGACGCCTACGCCCAGGAAGCGGACATGAGCCTGGCCGAGTACGAGGATTTCGTCTACGCCGCCACTTTCGCCGACCGGCCGGACCCGGTGGCGGAGTGGCAGCGGATTCACGACGAGCAGCAGCGGCTGGTGGATTGGCTGGCGGGGAAGAAAGATGTGGTGGTGCGCGGTCCAAACGCCGACCTGCGCCTGTCGATCGATGGGCGGACATTTATCAACAGCGACGGGACGCACAATATGCCCTCCGGCGAGATCTTCACCGGGCCGGTGGAAGATTCGGCCAATGGCTGGATCCGCTTCACTTACCCGGCGATCACCGGCGGGCGAGAAGTGGAGGGGGTGGAACTGCGCTTCCAGGATGGCAAGGTGGTGGAGGCCAGGGCGCAGAAAAACGAACCCTACCTGATCTCCATGCTGGACAGCGACACCGGCGCCCGCTACCTGGGCGAGTTCGCAGTGGGGACGAACTACGGCATCCAGCGCTTCACCAAGAGCATCCTGTACGATGAGAAGATCGGGGGCAGCATCCACCTGGCGGTGGGCAACGGCTACCCCGAGACGGGGAGCAAGAACCGCTCCAGCATCCACTGGGACTTTATCTGCGACATGCGCGACGACAGCGAGATCCTGGTCGATGGAGAACTGTTCTACAAGAACGGGCAGTTCCAGGTGTAGGCTGCAGGAGCAGGTGCAGGAGCAGAAGCAGAAGCAGAATCAAAACGGCGGAGCGTTTCACCGCCTGAGGGCGAGGGAACGCTCCGCCGTTTTACGTCAGTAACCCAAAGCGGGCCGGCGCCCGCTAATTGGCCATTTTCGCCACGGTGACCCCGTCGCCGCCTTCTTTCTCACCCCCCGCCTCGTAAGCGCGGACGTGGGGGTGGTCCTTCAGCGTCTGGCGGACCACATCGCGCAAGCGGCCGGTGCCTTTGCCGTGGATGATGCGCACGAAGGGCAGCCCCGAGAGGTAAGCCTGGTCCAGGTAGCGGTCCAGAGTATCCAGGGCATCTTCCGCCCGCTTGCCGCGCAGGTCGAGCTCGAACCCCGGGGATTCGGGCAGCAGGCCGGCTCGCGGCTTCGATTCCGGCCGGGTCGAAAGGAGGGGCGACGCCTGGCGGGGCGGGGTTTCTGCGCGGGCGGCCTCCTCGCGAGGGGATTCTTCGCCGCCCCGGCTCGGGGCGGAGCGAGCTTTCCTGGCGGGGGGCGCCTCGGGAGCGGCCGGAGCGCCCGGGAGCTGCAGGTCGGCCAGGCGGGTGCGGACGCGCAGCACTCCCACCTGCACTTCGGCTTCTCCTTCACCCAGGGAGGTGACTACGCCCTGGGTGTTGAGGGTGCGCAGGTGGACCCGGTCGCCCAGGCGGATCGCCCGGGTCTGAGGGTAGGGGGCGGCGGGCTGGAGGCGCTCCACCGGTTTCTCCACCTTCTCTTCCAGCACCTCAACCTGCTCTTCGACGGCCTGCAGGGCTTCCAGGGGCTGGCGGGCGCGAGCCAGGGCCCGGCGCGCCTGCTGGATCTCCTCCTCCAGTTCCTTCACCTGGCGCTCGGCTTCTTCGCGGGCCTCTTCCAAAACTTCACGGCGCTCGTCTTCAATTTCGTCCAGGCGCCGCGCCAGTTCCAGGCGCAAAATCTCGGCCTCACGGCGGGCCTCATCGGCAATCTGGCGCGCTTCGCGGGCCAGGTCCCGCTGGCGGTGGATTTCATTCAGCAAGTCGTCAGCCTGGAGGTCTTCAGGGTTCAGCTCCGCACGGGCGAGGCCGGTGATCGACTCGGGCAGGCCCAAACGGGCGGCGATGGCCAGGGCATTAGATCGCCCGGGCAGGCCGATGGTCAGGTGGTAAGTGGGGCGCAGGGTTTCCAGGTCGAATTCCACGCTGGCGTTGACCGCCCCGGGGGTGGCATGGGCGAACGCCTTGAGCTCGGGGTGGTGGGTGGTGACCAGGGTGGTGATCCCCCGCTCGAGCAGGTGCGATAGGATGGCCCGGGCGAGAGCGGCCCCTTCCTGGGGGTCGGTGCCGGCGCCCAGCTCGTCGAGGATGACCAGGCAGTTCGGGTTGGCCAGCTCCAGGATGCGGATGATGTTGGTGATGTGACCTGAGAAGGTGGACAGCGACTGCTCGATGGACTGCTCATCGCCGATATCGGCGTACACGTCCTCGAACAGGCTGATCTCCG
The DNA here is from genome assembly GCA_964391195.1 of uncultured Anaerolineaceae bacterium. Lineage (GTDB taxonomy): Bacteria > Chloroflexota > Anaerolineae > Anaerolineales > UBA4823 > JAAYXE01. Next base: position 5,447 of record CAYMLG010000057.1, read on the forward strand.
AGCCCGAACGGACGGGAATGTGCAGGCCAGATTGGGCCATCAGGGCCAGCAAGCCCACCGTTTTCAGGGTGACCGTCTTGCCGCCGGTGTTGGGGCCGGTGATGATCATGGCGAAGGTGCCGGGGTCGAGCTCCACATCAATGGGCACCACCGTACGGGGGTCCAGTAATGGGTGGCGCGCTTCGATCAGGCGAATGACCGTGCCCGGATGGTTGTGTTTTTGCTCGCGGTGTTCGTGTGACTTCGCGGATTTTGACGGACGGATAGGGCGCAGGGTTGGGGCGGTGGCGTTCAGCTCTTCGGCATAGCGGCCGCGGGCCAGGGCCAGGTCCAGCTCGGCGATGACCTCGACCGTAGCCAGGATCTCCCCGGCATGTTGGGCTACCTGGGCGGAGAGTTCGGCGAGGATGCGGCGCTCTTCGTCGCGCTCGGCGAGCTGCAGTTCGCGGAACTGGTTGTTCAGCTCGACCACGACCAGCGGCTCGACAAAGAGGGTGGCCCCGGAGGCGGACTGGTCGTGGACGATGGATTTGATGCGGCCCTTGAACTCGGCGCGCAGGGGGAGCACATATCGCCCGTCGCGCTGGGTGATGATGGCGTCCTGCAGCATGGGAGCGTTTTGAGGGTCGCCGACCATGCGCTGGAGCCGGCTGAGCAGGCGGTCGTGAGCAATGCGCATGTCGCGCCGGATGTTCGCCAGCTTCTCGGAGGCCGAGTCGAGGATTTCGCCGCGCTCGGAGAGGGTGCGGGTGATGGCATCGATCAGGCCGAGGGGCGGCGGAAGCTGTTGGACGATCGCCACCAGGCGGGGGAACTGGCTCTCCAGGCGGTCGAAGGTGCGCATCAGGGTGCGGGCGGCGATCAGAGTGAATTTCACATCGAGCAGATCGCCCGGATCGAGCACCCCGCCGCGCGCAGCCAGGTCCACCGGGCCGCGCACGTCCCGCGCCCCGCCGATGGTCATATCCGGGCGGGTCACCATGAGCTGCACCGCTTCGCTGGTCTCCTCCAGGCGGCGGCGGGCCTGTTCCAGATCGTTGGTGGGGCGGATCGACCGCGCCAGTTCGGCCGAGGCCGAGAACGAAGTGTAAGACGCCAGGCGGTCCAGAATTTTCGGGTATTCTAATATCTGAAGGGTCTTCTCATCCATCTTTCGTTTTTTATGTTTGGGGGTGCGCCCGACCACCAGGCGCACCCCCAAACCGGTGTCTTACTAGCGTCGCTGAACGCGCCGCGCGCCGATCCGCGCAACGAAATAGTGTACCATATTAAAGAAGGCGTTTCAGGATCACTCTTTTTATTTTGATTGGCGGGATATTGGCAGAACCCCCAGAGCGTGTGGGCGTAGGATCAGGGGATTAAAATGAAAGAGGCGGGCGCAAAAGCAGTATGCCTCACCCGCCTCAATACGATTAAGCGAACGAGTGTATTCCAGGCGGCGCCTGTCTCTGGACCTGGCGCAGGCGCAGGCCATTGCGGAGGATCTCTGCCACCACCTCGGGGTCGATCTTCGGGCGGCGGTCCATGGTCAGCAGCCCGTTTTCTTCCTGGAAGACATCGGTGAGCTGGGTGTAGCAGTATCCGCTGAGGGTCCTTCCGTAGACCGAGCACATCAGATCGCGGAAGCGGTCCAGGAACTCCTCAGCCGACCCCACCCGCTGGTAGCCCCAACCGCCCCCGGCGCCCAGTTTAATCCCGCCGAACTCGGACAGGATCACCGGCTCGCCCTGATGCTCGAAACCGTTGACGATCACCGGCTTGCGATGATCGAGCTCGTCGGTCAGGCAATCCAGGGTGTTGTACCGGCGCTCGAACACTTCCGGCCGGTTATGGTAGTCGTGAATGGTGACCAGGTCGGTGCGGGTGTGCTCCCAGCCGTCATTGTCCACCACCAGGCGGGTGGGATCGAGGGCCTTCCCCAGGTGGTAGAGCGCCTGGGCCAACTGGCGCTGCGGCTCGCAGTGCTGCACGTCGGGGATGCCCCAGGACTCGTTCAACGGGACCCAGGCGACGATGCAGGGATGGTTGTAATCCCGCTCGATCATGGCGATGAACTCCTGGGTGAGGCGGCGGATGGTGAGAGCCGAGAAGCGGTAGGCGCTGGGCGCCTCGCCCCACACGATCAGCCCCAGGCGGTCGGCCCAGTACAGGTAGCGGGGATCTTCGATCTTCTGGTGCTTGCGCGCCCCATTGAAACCGAAGGCTTTCGTAAGTTCCACATCCCGGCGCAGGGCGAGGGCGTCGGGGGCAGTCAGCAGGCTCTCGGCCCAATATCCCTGATCGAGGACCATTTGCAAGAAGTAGGGGCGGCCGTTCAAGTAAAATTCGCCCTCGCGGGCCTCCACAGAACGCAGGCCGGCGTAGCTCTCCACCCGGTCGATGACAGTATCGCCTTGCCACAAAGTCAGCACGAGATCGAACAACACCGGGTTCTCGGGGCTCCACAGCAGCGCCTCTTGCGCCTCTTCGCTTTGAGGGCGCGGCAGGGCCAGGCTGAGCTCCTGGCGCTTGTCGTTCACCGGGCGCATCTGGCTGGCAAGGGGTTCCCCCTCCAGGGAGAGGGTGACTTCCAGGGACAGACCTTCGGGAGACGGACCGGACGGCGAAGCCAGATCCAGCTCCACGTTGATAGCCCAGGAGGGCAGGCTCGGCGTCAGGCGCAGCTTCTCCAGGTGCACCTCCGGTACGGGCTCCAGCCAGACCGGCTGCCAGATGCCGCTGGTGCGCGGATACCAGATGGAGTGCGGCTGCTCCTCCCAATCTTGCTTGCCGCGCGGCTTTTCCAGGTCGAGAGGATCATCGGCCGCGCGAACGACCACAGTCTGCGGGCCATCCACCATCGTCTCGGTGATATCGGCGGAAAAGGGCGTGTGCCCGCCCTCGTGTTCGGCCGCCAGGTTCCCATTCACCCAGACCTGAGCCTGGTAGTCGACCGCCCCAAAGTGGAGCAAGATCCGCTGCCCCTTCCATTCTGCGGGTACGTGGAAGGAGCGCCGGTACCAGACGACCGGATGGAAGCCGGGATCGTTCACCCCAGAAAGCGACGATTCCGGCGGATAGGGCACGCAGATCTCGCCCTGCCAGGCGACCCGGTCGGGATGAGCGGCTTCATGAAACGAGTACTGCCATGGGCCGTCGAGAGGCAGCCAGCGGGCGCGTACAAATTGTGGGCGAGGGTAGTCAGGGTCAAAGGTGACCACGCTAAATCCGATCCTTTCCACACTTTTTGGAGAGATTTCGGAGAGAGTTTATCACTTTTCTGTTAGAATCTTGTCAATGCTGACAATTTTGTAAAGAGAGGGGAGAAAGCGATGAATTTCCAATCCTACGCATACGGCAAGAACCACTGGCATCTGGACCCAGACCTGGGGCCTGTGCTGCGAGGCGCATGGCCGGAGGCGGCGAGCCGGGAGCCCCAGTTTGAGGCCTTCGGGGAGATCGCCGGGGGAAGGGCTTACGAGATCGCCGACTACGTGGACCGGGCGGCGGGGCCCGAGCTGGTGATGCACGACCTGGACGGGCGGCGGGTCGATCGGGTGCGGCTGGACCCGGCCCACCACCAACTGCTGAAGGACATCGCCTATATCAACCGACCGCCCTATGAGGGGGGCTCCTGGCACGAGCACTTCGCCTATGGGTACCTGCTGGCCGATCCCGGGCTGTACTGCTCGCTGATCGTCACCAACCAGACAGCCTATGCGATCTACAAATACGCACCGGAGCGCGGGGATTGGCTCGAGCCGCTGCTTTCGGGCCAGGCCTGGGGGGCGACCTGGATGAGCGAAACCCATGGCGGCAGCGACCTGGGGGCCAACCGCACCCTGGCCCGGCCGGCGGGAGACGCCTGGCGCCTGGAGGGGCGGGACAAGTACTTTGCCAGCAACGCCGGCCTGGCCGATTACGCCCTGCTCACCGCCCGGCCGGAGGGCGCCCGGCCCGGGCCGAAGGGAGTGGCCCTGTTTTTGGCGCCGCGCCTCACCCCAGATGGGGAGCTGAACTTCCGCCTGCGGCGGCTCAAGCGCAAAAGCGCCACCCGGGCCGTGCCCACCGGGGAAATCGACTTCGAAAACAGCCTGGCCTACCTGGTGGGCGAGGCCGAGCTGGGGATCTATTACACCCTGGAAAACCTGACCGTCTCGCGCCTGGCGAACGCGGCCGGAGCCATGGGCCTGGCCCGCAAGGCGCACCTGGAGGTCCTGTTCCGGGCCCACGCCCGTTCCACCTTCGGGTCTCCCCTGCGCCAGCACCCTCTGATCCGCCACGACCTGACCGACCTGGCGGTGCGCACCGCGGCCGGGCTGGCCCTGCTGTTCCATGCAGTGGGGGCCTTCGACCGGGCCTGGCAGGAGCGCCCGCCCTACACCGCCGCCTACCACTACGCCCGCTTCCTCTCTCACCTGGCGAAGAACCGCACCGCCGAACACGCGGCCGAGGTCACCCGCCAGGCGATGGAGTTGTTCGGCGGCATCGGCTTCATGGAAGATTTCGCCATCTCGCGCCTGCACCGCGAGGCCCTGGTGACCGGGATCTGGGAGGGGGCCAGCAATATCCAGGCCCTGGACATGCTGGAAGCCATGCACAAAAAGCACGCTCACGAACCGTTCCTGGACGAGTTTGTCCCCCTGCTGGAGCGGGCCGGCACTCCCCAGGCCTGCCTGGCGCAGGAAAAGCTGGAGCGGGCCCTGGCCCAGTTCGGCCAGTTGGGCCCGCAGGAGGCGCAGTGGCACAGCAAGCGCCTCCTGGAAGTGTTCGCCGATGCCGCCCAGGTGGGGCTGCTGTACGCCCTGGCGGAGACGGGCGGCGAACGTTACGCCCGCCTGGCAGCTCTGTACGCCGAGCGCTTTCTGAACGGAGAGCCGTACCCGGATTGGGCGCTGAACGCGCCCGAAGTGTGGGATCCGCTGTTACATAAGATGTAAGCTTTACCTCAATTTTACGATACTGGAACATCTGTTCTGCTATAATCGAGGCGTGGCCGATATACCGCTGAAGATTATCTGGGACCGCCTGCGCCGTTTTTTCAGTTTCGGACGGCTCAAACGGCGCAAGTTCGATCTCGATCAGGAACTGCTCACGAGCCTGCAAGAGCTGGCAGAACGAGAACACCGCTCGCCGGAGGAAGTGGCCAGCGAGCTGCTCTCCTCCGTGCTGGAGCAGGAGATGGCCAGCCTCAGTTTCGAGCAGCGCTGGGAGACGCTGACCCCGCGCGAGCAGCAGATCGCCACGCTGGCCGGGCGAGGGCTGAGCAACGCTGAGATCGCGGCCGAGCTGTACCTATCACCGATGACAGTGAAAACCCACATGCGCAACCTGCTGAAAAAGCTCGGCCTGAACAGCAAATTCGAGCTGCGCCTGCGGCTGGTGAGCAGCAGGCGCGGTAGAGGTCTTTAGCCCCGGCGAAATCAGGGCATCGGGGGCTAATTATGGAGAAGGGAGACTACACGCTGTTATGGCGTGCAGTCTCCCTTCTCCTTTATCGGGCAGGAGGCAAAAAAGCTGGCCGCCCCCAGGGATAGGGTTGAGCAGGCCGGGGTAACCCCCCATCCCTGGTTCCCCCATCGGGGTAGACCGCGGTTTCGTCCCATTTTCCCAACAAAGGGGGATTGAACGAATGTTCGAATTCCATTACCCTGAGGGCATGAAGACGATCTCCACTCCCCAACTGTTGCCTCTCCCCCCGGCTGCGGGGGAATGGGTCTGCCCACCGGCGCCCAGCCGCCCGGGGCTGTCGGTTCTGCTGGGGCAGCACGGCCAACCCGAGCTTGTCCTGCCCCTGGCCGCCCTGCTGGCCTGCCGTGGCGTGGTGCTCGTGCTGGACGGCGGGAACCGCTGCAACGCTTATCTCCTGGCCCGGGCCGTAGGGCGCTTGCAGCGAGGCGCCGTGCAGCCCATCCTGGTGCGCATCCACCTGTCACGCGGCTTCACCTGCTACCAGATGGCCGCTATGCTGGCGAACGCCCCGGCCGGGCAGATGCCGGTGTTGATCGCCGACCTGCTGAACACCTTCCAGGATGAGAGCGTGGCCCTGTTCGAACGCCGCCGCCTGCTGGACGAGTGCATCCAGAATCTGCACCGGCTGAGCGAGCAAGGTGTGGTCATCGCCAGCCTGCGCCCACCCGCGCAGCCCCAGGTGGATGCGACCGGGATGCTGGAACGGGTGCAATCCGCGGCCGACCAGGTCTGGTTCCACGAAGAGCTGAGCCCGCCTGCCATCCAGCCCGCACTGCTGTAACCCAAACGACCGCCGCCAGAAATCTGCGCCGGGCGAGGTCCGCCGCTTACACCCCCGCCCGGTCGCTCCAAAAGGATCAAGATGCCAGACTAGAGAGGAGGATATGCATGGGACGCACCCTGCCTTCGATCACGCAAACCTTTTTACAGGAAGAAGAGAACTTTTCCCGCTTCCGCCGGGCCCTGCGCCGCAGCGACCAGTTGGCCCTGGATGAGTTGTTCGCCTCCGCCCGCCAGCACCTGGCGGCTGCGGCCTACGCCACCCACGCCCTGCCGTTTGAAACCTTTTTACTGGCGATGCTGCTCGAAGAGCATAAAGAGGTGCTCCGCCTGCGACGTTTAATGGACGAGGTCACCGGCGGCCAGGCCCAGCTCCATTCCTGAGCCTTACGGTGAACGGATGACAACCCAACCGCGGCTCCTGGCCCCGGGCAGTGAGCTCCGCCGGCCGGCGCAGTCCTGCGCGGTGGACGGGCGCCGCATAAAGGACGATTTCCCCCACCGGCCAGGACGGCCCTCCTCCCCGTATGGATAACGGCTGGCTGCTCGATGTTTACCCTGCGGAAGATGAGGCCGGTGGGGTCAAGGTGTGGGTGCTGGGCGAGGATGGGGAAAGGCGCTGCCTGCGGCATGCCCTCCCGGTAACCTTCTACATCTCCGGCCCGGCCCCTCGCCTGCGCCAGGTATGGCGCTACCTGCGCGCCCAACCGGAGGCAATGGAGCTGGCCCGGGAGCAGCGCCGCGAGTTGTTCTCCGAACAGCCGCTCGCCGTACTGAGGGTGAAGGTGCTGCAGGCGGGCGAACAACCCAGGCTGTTCTGGCGCACAGCGGAGGCCTTTCCCGACCTGACCTACTTCGACACCGATATCCCGCTTGCGCTGCGCTACGCGGCCCGGTACGGGGTCTTCCCCCTGGCGCACTGCCAGGTGGAAAGCGGGCCGCAGGGCGAACTGCTCGACTTGCGCCCCCTGGATTCCCCCTGGGAACTGGACCCCCTGCCCGCGCCTTTGCGCCTCCTGTGGCTGGAGCCCGACACCAACCCGCACCACCGCCCGCCGCAGTCCATCCTGCTGCGCAGCGGGGGAGCGGGGGGAGGCAAGGCCTCCTACCGCCTGCCGCTCGAGGCGCCCCGCCCGCTGCTCTTGAACCTGCGCGCCATCCTCAACCGCCACGATCCCGACCTGCTGCTCTCCACCTATGGAGATACCTGGCTGCTGCCGCACCTGATCGAGCTCTCTAAAGAACTCGACCTGCCCTTGCCGCTCAACCGGGACACGGAGCACGAGATCGTGTTCCGGCCCGAGCAATCGTACTTTTCCTACGGGCAGATCATCTACCACGGGCAGCAGGTGCACCTGTTCGGGCGCTGGCACATCGACAGCCGGAACGCCAGCTTCTTCAACGATTACGGCCTGGCCGGGATCTTCGAACTGGCGCGGGTCACCGGCCTGCCGGTACAGACCTCCGCCCGGGTTTCACCCGGCACGGGCATTTCGGCGATGCAAGTCATCACCGCCCTGCGCCAGGAGGTGCTGGTGCCCTGGCATAAGCAGCAGGCTGAACGCCCGAAGACGGCGATGGACCTGGTGCGCTTCGACCAGGGTGGGCTGGTCTACCAGCCGCTGACCGGCCTGCACCGGGATGTGGCCGAGTTGGACTTCATCTCCATGTATCCGAGCATCATGGTGCGCTTCAACATCTCCCCGGAGACGGTGGGGAGCGAGCGCCCGACGATCGAGACCGCCCCGGAACTGGAGCCGGTGATCGACGGCACTGAGCCGGGGCTGATCCCGCTGACGCTGGCGCCGCTGCTGCAGAAACGCCTGGCGTTCAAGTCTCGCCTGGGGACTCTGCCCGCCTGGGACCCGCGCCGGAAGCTGTACCAGGCCTGCGCCTCAGCCCATAAATGGCTGCTGGTGACCTGTTTCGGTTACCTGGGCTACAAGAACGCCCGTTTTGGACGCATCGAAGCGCACGAGGCGGTGACCGCTTACGGGCGCGAAGCCCTGCTGCGCGCCAAGGAGGCCGCCGAAGATATGGGGTTCACGGTGCTGCATATGTACGTGGATGGGATGTGGGTGCACAAGCCTGGGGCCTCGACGCCCGAGGCGCTGCTGCCGCTGCAGGAAGAAATCGCCCGGCGGACGGGGCTGCCGGTCGCCCTGGAGGGCATCTACCGCTGGATCGCCTTCCTGGGCTCGCGCCTGAACCAGAACGTCCCAGTGGCCAACCGCTACTTTGGGGTTTTTCAGGACGGGAGCCTGAAGCTGCGCGGGATCGAGGCCCGCCGCCACGATACGCCGCAGTGGGTGGCGGCAGTGCAGTTGGAAGCGCTGGAAATCCTGGGGGCGATGGACACCGCCGACTTCGATAGAGCGCGAGCCAGGGCAGTGGGGGAAGTGATCGCCCTGGCCCGGCGCAGGATTACCGAACTGCGCCAGGGCCGCGTGCCCCTGGAAACCCTGCTGGTGCGCCAGCGGCTGAGCCGTACGGTGGACGAGTACCGCTGCCCCTCTCCGGTGGGGCGGGCCGCAGCCCAACTGGAGGCGGTGGGTAAGCCACAGCGCCCGGGGATGACGGTGGATTTCCTGTTCACCCTGGGCGAGCCGGGGGTGTATGCCTGGGTCTTGCCCGACCCGCCGGACCCGGACCGGATCGACGTGGGGCGCTATGTCGAGCTGCTGCTGCGAGCGATGGTCACGGTGCTCGAACCGTTCGGGGCGCCGGAGGCCGAGGTGCGCTCGCGGGTGCTTTCCGGGGCGACGGCCCCGGAACTGGACCTGCGCCCCCCGAACCGGGCCCGCCTCCTGCCCGGCCGGTAAATCCTGTCATAAATTGTTTGGGGATGGGACAAAATTGTCCCATCCCCAAACAATTTATTAACGTTACAACAGGCCCAATTCCCGGGCGCGGAGGGCGGCCTGGGTCCGGTCCTGGACCCCGAGCTTCTGGAGGACGCCGGAGACGTAGTTCTTGACCGTGCCTTCAGCCAGGTAGAGGCGCTCGGCGATCTGGCGGTTGGTCAGGCCGTGGGCGAGCAGGCGCAGCACCTCTACTTCGCGCTCAGAGAGCGGTCCGCCCGGCGGCTCTTCGGCCTCATCCCCGGTGCCGGCGGGATGGGAGACGGAGGGCGAGAGCCGGGAGAACTCGGTGAGCACTTTACGGGCGATCGAGGGTTGGATCAGCGCGCCCCCGCTGGCCACGGTGCGGATGGCATCCGAAAGTTCCTCCCCGGAGACATCTTTGAGCAGGTAGCCGAGGGCGCCCGCCCGCAAACCTTCGAACACGTACTCGTCATCGTCGAAGGTGGTGAGGATGATCACCCGCGCCTGGGGGTCACGCAGGCGCAGGCGGCGGGTGGCCTCCACGCCGTCCAGGCGGGGCATGCGCACATCCATGAGCACCACATCCGGCTCCAGTTGGGCGTACTGGTCCAGGGCTTCCAATCCATCACCGGCTTCGCCGGCAATTTCCAGATCGTCCTCCAGTTCGAGGAGGGTGCGTAACCCTTCACGCATCAGGCGCTGGTCGTCTACGAGGAGAACGCGGATGGGGTCAGGCATGGGAAGGCTCCTGTGGCAGGGGTAGGCAAACGCGCAGGCGGGCCCCGCCGCCCGGGCGGTCGCTCTGCTCCAGGGTACCGCCCAGTTGTGAGGCCCGCTCTTTGATCCCCAACAGGCCGAATCCGGCGTTCGTACCATCGGCAGTTGTACCACCGTCAGTGGGGTAACCCTGGCCGTCGTCGCTTACCGTCAGGCAGATGCCCGGTCCCTCCTGGCGGACATCCACCCAGGCCCGGGTCGCCCGGGCGTGGCGCTGCACGTTGGTCAAACCTTCCTGGGCGGCGCGGAAAAGCGCCTGCCGGTAGAGCGGGGGGATCGGAGGCAGGTCGTCTTCCACCTGCAGACCGATATCGAGCCCGGTCGCCTCGGAGAAGGAAGCCACCAGCCGCTGCAGGGCCTCCGACAGCAGCATGTCGGCTTCGATGGGCTCGCGCAGGCGGGCAACAGTCCCTCGCAGTTCTGCCAGCGCTTCTCGCACCTGCTCGCGCACAGTGCCGACCATCTGAGCCGCACGGTCCGGGTTGTGGGAGATCAGGCGCTGCGCCCCCTCTAGTTGGACAGCGGCGACGGTCAGGCGGTGCCCGATAGTGTCGTGCATCTCGCGCGCCATACGGGTGCGTTCATCCATGATCGCAATGGCTTCGACCCGGTCGGCATACTCCTTCAACTGGCGGTTAGCCTGTCCGAGCTGATCGTTGGTGGCCGAAAGCTGCGCCAGCAGAACTTCGGCCTGTTCCCGGGCGCTGCGGGCCTGAGCCAGAGAGGCGGAGACCACGCCGAAGAACAGGTAGCCCCCGGCGTAGATAGCCAGATACTGCAGGCCGTCTGCCCATCCGAAAGCATAAATGAAGTTAACCGCGGAGATGAAGGTGAAGAGGCCAATCCAGGCGAGCCCGGCTTTGAACGGATTCCCCAGCATGGCGACCGAGCTCAGGATGAAGAAGAGGATGACAAAGATGTTGGAACCAGGCTGGAGCAGGAGCAGGAAGCACACCAGGAGGGTCTCCAGGCCCAGGCTCACATTGACCAGGCGCTGGCGGGCGGGGTGATCCGCCCTCGGCTGGCGAGCAAACAGCAGGGTGAAGGCTACCAGAGCGGCCACTGCCCCCCAGCGCGGCCAGAATGAGCCGGTTTCGAGGATGCCCGCCGCGCTGACCCCAAAGATGGTGATATAGGCGGTGAGGTTGAGGACCCGATTGGTTTCCTGAGCTTGAATTCTTGCCGACATCATCATAATTATAACGGTTGGAGCGGCTGGGGACTCCAGCCGCTCCATCTAATTTTCTATGTACTCAGGCGCCGATTTCGCTCACCGGAGCCGGCGGGCGAGCCGCCTGGTAGCGGTCCTTCCAGAGAATGAACAGGGCGCCGAGGCCGAGGATGGTGATCACCAGGTTGATCAGGCCGCCAAGGATGGGGATGGCGAGGACGAGGGCGAGGATGACCACCCCAACCAACACCGGCAGGTAGGGTTTTTCGACCCATTGAGGATTGATCCGGCGCAGCAGGGCGTGCCCGATGAAGTAGCCAACGATGATCTTAGTCAGGTAACCCAGGATCAGGCCGAAGCCAACCAGCAGGGCCAGGATGGTGGCTGCGCCGAGCCAACCGACCGCGCTGAGCAGATTGCCAAGGGTGAGGGCGCCCATGACCAGGGCCAGGACGATCACCAGGGTCACGATCAGCAGCAAGGCAAAGGGGAAGACCACCAGGGTCAGGATCCCCCAGCCGAGGCTGGGCAGCGGTTGGTTCTCGAGCCGGGAGGCCGGGCGCTTAATCCAGGCCGGCACGATCCAGGCCAGGAGCAGGCCGACGGCGACCAGGGCGATCAGGCGGCGGAAGTTGTCCGCCAGCCAGTTCAGCGCCAGGTTGGTCGGCGTGACCTCGACCGTGTCTTCCAGATCGTAAGAAGGTACGACATGCTGGACCGCGCCACCCACCTGATCATCGGGGATTGAGATCACATCTGGGCTGGTGTAAGTCAGGCTGCCACCGATGCTGGCTTCATCGCCAATCGTCAGGCCGCCGGGCACGGTGGGAACCCTGACGCCGGCAGGGATGAACATGGCCGGGTTGAAGTAGCCTTTGGGCTCATCTTGCGGAGCGACTGTAACGTTCAGGTCTCCGCCAATCTCACTATAGAGGGCCGCCCGTTCACCGCTGACATAGGCGTCCCCGGTGACCGCGCCGTTGATCAGGGCCTGATACCCCCCATACGCCAGGTCGCCCCCGATCTGCGCGCCAGGATGTATTTCCAGACTGTACCCGGCCGCTAGCAGGTCATCTTCCAGGCGGGCATTCTCGCCGACTTCCAGGACAGCGCCTGCGATCCGGGCTGAATCCTGCACAACGCCGTTGACCACCACCGTCTGGGCGGCAGCCCACAGGTCGCCTTCGACCGTGCCATTGACGATGATCGAGTTAGCGCCGGCCACCAGGTCGCCCCGGATGGTTCCATCGACGATCACTTCCTCGGCGCCAACGTACAGGTCATCATCAACCACCTCATCGGCCCCGATGACGATGCGGTCACCCTCGCGTCCATCGAAAGCATAGGCGGCAGGGGCGAGGAACAGGAGAGCCAGCATCACCAGGCTGATCAGGCTGATTTTTGCGAACAGATTGCGTTTCATGGTAGAACCTCCAACATAGATCCAAAAGGTGTTCCGCGAGGTGTAACACCCAACGTTGATACACTGCGACGCACGGTGCGCTACTGCGCACTTGGTGCTTTTTTCAGGATAAGGAGTGAGGTGCGAGAAATCCGTGCGCTTATCCTGTTGTGCTAAGGATAGCGCAAGCCGGTCATATGCCCGCAGTGCCAGAAGTCATAATTGAGGTCATATGCTGGCCGGATCAGAGGTTATTCACCGGCGAGCTCGACAGAAGGCCAGGTTCATTTGATCGGGGGAAATTCTGGCTGTAATCGTGCCGGGAATGCATATTGTTTCACCCGGCCAGGCGAAAATGACCATATAATAAGGTCACAGGATGCAACCTGGGGGCAGCCGATGCGTAGATAGCAGTGTAGATAAGACAAACAACTGTGGGGGTCAGGAGTGAAAGATGGCCCAGACGGGAAATCGCCGGCCCCCCATCTGGTCAGATGAAAGGAGCTTGAACTGTGGACGGAGAGAAAGTTCGCAAAGAGGAATACCGGGTCGACGGCGATGCGCTCGTCGCCAAGATCAAGGAGCTCATCCACGAGGGCAACGTCCGGCGTGTCACACTGAAAAACGATGAAGGCAAGACGCTGATCGAGATCCCCCTGACGGTGGGCGTAGTGGGGGCGGTGCTGCTGCCCGTTTGGGCGGCGATCGGGGCAATCGCTGCCCTGGCCGCCAATTTGACGATCGTGGTGGAGAAAGTGGAGCAGGTCCCCGCCAACACCCCACCCGTTTCGCCGGATGAGCCGCCGGTGGTTTAAGGACACACGCATGACGAAAAGACTCCGGCCACAACCGGAGTCTTTTCGTCATGCGACAGTTTCACTATCGCAATCCGTAATCGGCATTTGAGTGTTCGGGTGAGAGAGTGGCGAGGCCGCCCTCTCACCCGAACACTATTCATCTAAGGTTGCGAGGATGGCTGCTGTGGAGCCGGACGGGGGCGCCGGACCGGGGTAGGGCGCGGGTATAGCTGGGCCAGCCTGCGCCGCAAGGGGGGCAGCCGCACCAAAAGCAAAAGCCCGACCGCGATGCCGAAGGACAGAGGCTGAACGATATCCCCCTGCAGTCTGGATAAATTCCCTTTGATCGCCCAGGCGAAATGGACCACAACCAATGGCGCAGCCAGGTAGATCAGCCGGTGCAGGCGCTTCCAGTTCTTCCCCAACCGCTTCTGGCTGGTGCGGAACGAAGTGGACGCCAGGGAGAGCAGGATCACGAAGGCCGAGAGCCCGACCCAGATATAAGGTTTTTCGAGCACAACATCCTGCAAGAAAACCAGATTAAAACCATAGTCCAGGCCCAGAAAAATGAGCACATGGATGACCGCGTACATGAAGGCATATAGGCCCAGAGCCCGGCGCACCTGAATCGCCTGCCGGAAGTGAAAGATTGTGTTGAGGGGGGTGGCCGCCAGCGAAAGAGTCAGCAGGCTGAGGGCGTAGAAGCCGGTGCGCTGAGTAAGGTCCTGGATGGGGTTGACGCTCAGGTTCCCGGCCCACCAGTCCCATAGCAGCCAGGCCAGGGGGACCCAGGCGGCGAGGTGGACGAGCAAACGAAAACGGGTCATAAGACTGACAGACCGGCCTTTCTAATAGAAGATGCTCAGATCCATGTCCGCGTACAGGTGCGCGACCTGCTCGGCGTAGCCGTTGAACATCAGCGTTGGGCGCCGGCCGCTCTCCCCGATGCGGCGCTCGCTGGCCTGTGACCAACGAGGGTGGTTGACGCTCGGGTTGACGTTGGCGTAGAATCCGTATTCATCCGGGGCGATGGTAGACCACAAAGTTTCGGGCTCGTCTTCTACCAGCTCGATCTTGACGATGGATTTGATGCTCTTGAAGCCATATTTCCAGGGCACCACCAGGCGAACCGGAGCGCCGTTCTGAGGGGTGAGCCCGGTCCCGTAGAGGCCGGTTGCCAGGATGGTCAGATCGTTCATGGCTTCATCCAGGCGCAGGCCCTCCTGATAGGGCCAGGGATACAGGGAGCTCTTCTGGCCGGGCATCTCGTCCGGGCGGTACACGGTCTCGAAGCGCACATAGCGAGCCTGCGAGGTGGGCTCTACTTCTTCGAGCAGTTTGGCCAGGGGAAAACCGTTCCAGGGGATGACCATCGACCAGGCCTCGACACAGCGCAGGCGGTAGATGCGCTCCTCCTGGGTGAAGCGTGAGAGCAGGTCTTCCAGGCCGTAGGTTTTGGGGTTGCGGACGTGCCCGTAGACTTCGACTTCCCAGGGGGAGGTGCGGAAATTGGAGGCGAGCACGGCCACACGCTGCTTATCGGTGGTGAACTCGTAGTAGTTGTTGTAATTGGCGATCTCTTCGAAGCTGTTCAACGGGTCACTAAGCTCGTCGCGCTCCGCGTCCACCTGTAACTCGGCCGGAGGGGCGCTGCTCTCGGGCTCCGACGGGGAGCAGGCAGCAGCCAGCAAAGCCCCTGCGCCAACGACGCCCATCGCTTTGAGGAACTGGCGGCGGTTGAGGTAGATGTGTTGGGGGGTGATCTCAGACGATTTCACCGGTACAGATTTATAGATTGGGTCACTCATGCACTACCTCCCTTATTCCGATCATATTACACCAAATTCATTGTAACCGCTAATTCTTTCGAAAAGATTACGTCTTGCTTAGTATGTACGCAAGACTTGTCGGCTCACCTTTTTAATTTAGGGGGCGATCGGGCAAGGTGAAGGAGAAGCGGGTTCCCTGTCCGGGGATACTGTCCACCTCGATCGTTCCGCCATGGGCTTCGATGATCCCACGCGCAATCGCCAGCCCCAACCCTGCCCCGCCGGTGGCCCGGTTGCGCGATTTCTCCCCCCGATAAAAGCGCTCGAACACATAAGGCAGGTCTTGAGCCTGAATGCCCTCCCCCGAATCGCTAACCTGCACGCGGACCCCTTCAGACAGGCGCGAGGCCAGAACCTGCACCTCTCCCCCGGGGGGCGTGTGCCGCAGGGCATTGCTCACCAGGTTGCTGAGGACCCGGCCAATCTTCGGCGCATCCATCCACACCAGATCTAAACCCGGATCAAGGCTGCCGGCAAGGCTGACGTTTCGCCGGGCGGCAAGCTGGGAGAAGCTCTCCAGGGTATCCGAGATCAAATCGGAGAGCGAGTACTGCCCGGCTTCGAGGGGCAAGCCGCCGGCATCCATCTGCGCCATTTGAAAGAGATCGTCAATGAGGGCCGACAGGGAAGCGATATCGCGCTGGGCAGTTTGAAGATAGCGCCGGACGGCTTGGGGGTCATCCACGACGCCGTCGGCCAGGGCTTCGACGATGAGGCGGATCGAGGCCAGAGGCGTGTGTAAGTCGTGGCTGACCCAGGCGATCAGGTCGCGGCGGAGGAGTTCGATCTCCTGCTGCCTGGCGGCTGCGGCTTCCAACTGGGTTGCCATCTGGTTGAAAGTCTGCGCCAGGTCGGCCAGCTCATCGCGGCCACGGACCGGGGTACGAGCGGCCAGATCCCCGCGGGTCAGGGCCTGGGCAGCCTGCTTAATGAGATGAATCCGGTCGCTTAGAGCACTGCTCAGGAAGTAACCCAGAGCGAGGGCGATGCCGCTGGCAAACAGCAGCAGAACGGTAGCCAGGAGGAGGTCGTGCGGGGAGGCGAACATCAGGTTGGCGGTCAACCAGACGTTGAGAAAGGTGAGCAGGCTGGAGAGCACGTACCCGCCCAGCAGAGTCCAGCGCAGGGCGGGCGAGTGGTACATCCAACCCAGGCGGTAAGCGGCATAGCTGGCGATGGCGGAGATGGCGGCAGTGATCGAAAGGAAAACCGCCATGAGCCACAGGTCGCTCATTGGCGGTCTCATCAGCAGGTAGAAGACCCCCAGGGACACGGCCAGAATGGCCAGGATCCCCAGGATAAACTTCGCCGGAAGGGTCATATCGGGGCGGATCAGCTTATGAGCGGACATACCCAAATCCAATTCTCACGGTTCGAACTTATACCCCACCCCCCAGACAGTTTGGATGTGCCTGGGGTTGGAAGGATCGGGCTCGATCTTTTCTCGCAGGCGGCGGACGTGTACGGTGACGGTGCCGGGATCGATGAATTCAGCCAGGCCCCATACCTGCTCGAGAATTTGCTGGCGAGAAAACACCTGGCGCGGGTGGCGGGCGAGGAGGAAGAGCATGTCGAACTCTTTGGCGGTGAGCACGATCTCCTGACCATCACGGGTGACCAGGCGAGTTTGAGGGTCTATGCGCAGAGAACCGAACTCAAGCGGCTGGCTCCCCCCGCCGGGCTCGCTGCCGCGAGTGCGCCGCAGCACGGCCCGCACCCGGCTGACCAGCTCCTGAGGGCTAAAAGGTTTGACCACGTAATCGTCGGCGCCCATCTCCAACCCGGCGATGCGATCGGCTTCCTCTCGGCGAGCGGTGAGCATGATGATGGGAATATCGCTGCGGTCACGCAGCCAGCGGGTGACGGATAGGCCATCCAGGCGCGGCAGCATCAGGTCCAACACGACCAGATCGGGAAGCTGCCGAGACAGTGCGGCGAGGGCGGCCTCCCCATCCTGGGCAAGGGCCACCTGGTAGCCCGCCCGGCGCAGGTAGAGCTGCACGATCTCGGCGATGCTCGGCTCATCCTCGACAACCAGGATCCTGCTTTCGGCCATCCTTACACTCCTTATCCCTCGCATTTGTCGATCCAGATTCCCGGGCAAGAGCCCCCTTCGACCCGCTTCTACCGCTCGAGACCTGGGCCTGATTCAGTGTAGCCCCGACTTGTTAACCCGTCTGGAAGAAAAGATTACAAAATCCTTACGGAAAGCCCCCATTGTTGGAAACCTGGATGGTTCGAAAAGTCGCTGCAAGCGCCGCCTGTCAGGCGCGATGATGATGCTTCAGGGAGCGCTGCGGGCGAGCATTTCGTACAGGAGCACGCCGGTAGCGACAGCCAGGTTGAGAGAGCTTGCGCGGCCGAGCATCGGCAGGCGCAGCAGCACATCACAGAACTGCCGCTGCTCCGGGCTCAGCCCCTCACGCTCGCTGCCCATCAGCAGAATGGAGGGACGTTCGTAACGCTCCACTTCCCGGTAATCGAGGCTGCCCTGCGCCGAAGTGCCGTATACATGATACCCATGCCTCCGGGACCAGGCGGCAAAGGAAGAAAATGGGGCGGCGATCACCGGGTACCAGAAGATCGTCCCCATACTGGCGCGCACCGAACTGGGATGGAAAGGATCCACGCTGCTGTCCAGCAGCAGCAGCCCACTGGCGCCTACGGCGTCCACCGTCCGCAACACCGTCCCCAGGTTCCCGGGGTCCTGGGGAGCGACCAGGGCTACCCCCCAGGGAAAATTCTCAGGATCGAGGCGGCTCAGTTCCTGAGCGGGCTGTTCGACCACAGCCAGGATGCCCTGGGGGTTCTCCTTTTCAGCGATCGAGGCGAAGACTTCGGGGGTGGTAGGATAGCATGGGGTTCCAAGGGCAGACTGCCCAGCGACCAGGCTCAGCCCAAATTCGCTGGTGAGCAGCTCGGGAGAATAGAAGATCGAATCCAGGCGGATGCGCCCCTGCCCGGCAGCTTCAACCGCCTCGCCCACATGGTGGATGCCTTCGACCAGGAAGAGGCCGGTCTCCTGGCGGATCTTGCGCTGCTTGAGAAGGCGCACCTGCTTTATCTTGGGATTACTGCGGCTGGAAATGGACTGCACGGCGGTTCATGCCCGGCGAGGAACCCAGGCGAGGATGCTCGTGCCCTCCCCCGGGTAGGAAGTGATCTCCACATCTCCCCCCACTTTGCGCGCCCGAAACTGCATATTCGACAGGCCATGCCCGAGGGTGAGGTTCATTTTCCGCAGGTCGAATCCGGCGCCGTTATCCGAGACCTCCAGGAGCACCCGGTCCTTGGCCGTCCACAGATGGATCACACACTCTGAGGCGTGCGAATGTTTGGCCACGTTGGCCAGGCCCTCCTGGCAGATGT
This sequence comes from uncultured Anaerolineaceae bacterium, assembly GCA_964391195.1. Classification (GTDB taxonomy): domain Bacteria; phylum Chloroflexota; class Anaerolineae; order Anaerolineales; family UBA4823; genus JAAYXE01. Next base: position 23,848 of record CAYMLG010000057.1, read on the forward strand.
GGAAGAGAGCCATCGCATTCGTCGAGGGAAAATCGACCAGGGTATGGTCCGGTGCAATCAAGGTGGCGCGAATACCTGAGTTCACCTGGAATTCGTCCACCAGGCGCTGCAGCCCCTGTTTAATATCTTCACCGTGGAACTGGCGCGGGCGCAGGTCTAGAATATACGAGCGGATATCGCGGATGGTGGCGTTCAGCGCCTCGATGGACTGCTCGATTTTCTCCCTGGCCTGGATGGGGTTGTCTTCAAGCGCCATGCGAGCGTAATCCAGCGCCAGACCGACCCCGTAGATGGATTGGATAATGCCATCATGGAGGTCCATGCCGATGCGCTCACGCTCCTCGAGCACGGCCAAACGGCGCGCCTGGCGGTGCAGACGGGCATTTTCAATGGTAATTCCGGCCCAGGCGCCGATCGCCATCAGCACCTTTATCTCGCGTTCGTCCAGGCGCCGCTGCTCGCGGGTGGCCACCCCCATGACACCGACAATATTGTTGCGAGCAAGTAGCGGGATCAGGGCCACACATTGGAAACCGGCATCCACCACCGCCCGGCGCAAAAAAAGCAGGTCCTGTCTTGGATCCAGGTTCACCATCGGCTTGCAGGTCTCGGCGACCGTCCCAACTGCGCCTTCGCCCAGACGGAAACGATCCTGAGTCCAGAAGGCTTCCGGGGCTTCACCCCGGTGCAAGGCGAGACGGAGCTCCTTCTCGCCCTCCTCACGCAGGAAAATCTCCCCGGCCTCCACATTCAGGTAAGCCATGACCCGGGCCAGGGTCTGATCCAAAATGTTCTCCACTTCCAGCGAGCCGGTAAGCGACTGGGCGATATCATTCAGCAGCGCCAGGTCTTCGTTGCTCTGGGTGAGGGCCTGGTCGCGTTCGACCAGGTCTTCATATAAGTTGGCGTTCGTAATGGCAATCGCAGCATAAGCCGCCAGAGTTTCGATCACCCGCTCGTCTTGTTCGGTAAACTCGGTGTGGCCCTGTTTCTCGGTGAGGTAAAGCTGCCCCAGCAGGCGGTCGCCGAGCACAATCGGCACCCCCAGAAAAGAGCGCATATGCGGATGATGGGGAGGAAAACCAACGGAGCGCGGATCTGCCTGAATATCGGGCACGCGAATGGGACAGGGCTGGGTGCGCAGCAGGCCCAGCAAGCCCTTCCCTTCCGGCTTGTGCGGCATTTTAGCGACCTCTTCCGGCGACATACCCACGGTGATAAACTTCGCCAGGTTGCCGTTATCGTCCATCACACCCAGGGCCGCGTAGCGCGCCTCAGCCTGATCGCGCGCCAATTCCACGATCCTCTCTAAGACGGTTTCAAGCGAAAGGGCGCTCACCAATTCAAGACTGGCGCGGTGCAAGGCCGCTAGCCGATCTTCAAGCTGTTCGCGTGTCAAAAGGACCATGGAGTTTTCCTCACCAGCAATAATTTTACCCGATTTTGTCCTAGTTTGGGAGGATGATCACATTATATTATGAATATGAAAGGTGGCATCTGAAATTGATAGTTTTTGCCAGGGGCTGACCGGTATAAATGCACACGTAGAACTGCAGCCAGTAAATTGGAGTGTGGGCATGACGAGCAGCAAGCAAGGTTCCCGCCTGCCGGGATTTTACAATCTGGATCTGCAAGAACGGCTGGAAAAGCTGCGCCAACAAGAGGCGCTGACCGAGGACGAGCTGCAAGCGCTGAGCGGCGCGGCCGGGCTTTCCGCGGCGCAGGCCGATCACATGGTAGAGAACGCGATCGGCGTGTTCGGCCTGCCGCTGGGGATCGGGCTGAACTTCACGATCAACGGGCGAGATGTGTTGGTGCCGATGGCGGTCGAGGAGCCTTCGGTGGTGGCCGGGGCGTCGTTTATGGCCAAGCTGGCCCGGGCAGGCGGAGGCTTCCACGCGCACACCAGCCCGCCGGAGATGATCGGGCAGATGCAGGTGCTGGACGTGACCGACCTGCACACGAGGCGGCTGGTCTTGCTGGAGAACCAGGAGCGCCTGTTGGCGGAGGCGGCCGAGATCGACCCGGTGTTGAAACGACTGGGCGGCGGCCCGCGCGATCTGGAGGTGCGCCTGATCGAGGACTCACCGATCGGCCCGTTCCTGGTGGTGCACCTGATCTACGATGTGCGCGATGCAATGGGGGCAAATGCGATAAACACAGCCGCCGAAAAACTCGCGCCCCTGGTAGAATCGCTGACCGGTGGGCGCGTTCACCTTCGCATACTCTCCAATCTGGCCGACCGGCGCATGGCTTATGCCCGCTGCACCATCCCGGTCAGCGCCCTGGCTTTCGATGATTACCGCGGCGAAGACGTGCGCGACGGGATCATCGCCGCCTGGGCTTTCGCAGCCGCCGACCCTTACCGGGCAGCCACCCATAACAAGGGCATTATGAACGGGGTGGATGCGGTGGTCATCGCCACCGGGAACGACTGGCGAGCGGTGGAGGCCGGGGCTCACGCCTACGCAGCCCGCAGTGGGCGTTACACCTCCTTGAGCACCTGGGCTCGGGATGCGGACGGCAACCTGTCGGGCACGCTGGAGATGCCGCTGGCGGTGGGGATCGTCGGCGGAGCGACGCGGGTCCATCCGGCGGCCAGAGCGGCGCTCAAGCTGATGGGCGTGCAAACAGCTCCCCAACTGGCGGAGATCATCGTATCTGTGGGGTTAGCCCAAAACCTGGCTGCCCTACGCGCCCTGGCGACCGAGGGCATACAGCGCGGACATATGAGCCTGCACGCCCGCCAGGTGGCTATAGCCGCTGGTGCGAAGGGTGGGCAGATCGAACGGCTTGCCGGCCAGTTGGTGGCAGAAAAGACGGTGCGCATCGATCGCGCCGAGGCAATCTTAAAATCCTGGTCGGAGGAATGATTCCCATTCCTCTGCTAACAAATGTAATTATGGAGATCTTATGAGCGACAATGTACTTTTGAAACCCTCACGCCCGGTGGGCATTATCGGTTACGGGGCGTACGTGCCGCGCTACCGCCTGCCCGCCTCCGAAGTGGCCCGGATCTGGACCGAGGGCGAGGCCGCGCTGCCGATCAAAGAGAAAGCGGTGGCCGGCCTGGACGAGGACGTGGTCACGATGTCAATCGAAGCCGCGCGCAACGCCCTCAAGCGGGGCGGAATCCGCCCGAACGAGATCCGGGCGGTGTGGGTCGGGTCGGAATCGCACCCGTATGCGGTGAAGCCGACTTCCACCCTGGTGGCCGAGGCGATCGGGGCGGTGCCCAACGTACAGGCGGCCGACTGGGAGTTCGCATGCAAGGCGGGCACCGAGGCGATGGTGGCCGGGATTGGGTTCGTTGGCTCCAGTATGGCTAAATATGCCCTGGCAATCGGGATGGATATCGCCCAGGGCAAACCCGGCGACGCGCTGGAGTACACCGCGGGAGCCGGTGGGGCGGCGTACCTGTTGGGCCCGGCGGAAGAAGCGCTGGCAGTGATCGATGCCACCTATTCCTACGTCACCGATACACCCGATTTCTGGCGGCGGGCCTACCAGAGGTACCCGGAACACGGGCAGCGTTTCACCGGCGAACCGGCCTATTTCAAGCACATCACTGAGGCGGCGCGGGCGCTGATGGATGCCACGGGGACGACCGCGGCCGATTACCGCTATGCCGTCTTCCACCAGCCGAACGCCAAGTTCCCGCAGCGGGTAGCGGGGATGCTGGGGTTCAACAAAGAACAAATTGCGACCGGGCTGTTGGTGCCGGTGATCGGCAACACCTACGCCGGGGCAGCCCTGATCGGCCTGTCGGCGGTGCTGGATATCGCCAAACCCGGCGACCGAATCCTGATGGTGTCCTTCGGCTCGGGCGCAGGGTCCGATGCCTTCGCTCTGACCGTGACCGACGCCATCACAGAACGGCAGAATAAGGCGCTGCACACCCAGGACTACATCGCCCGCCGCACCGAGATCGACTATGCCATGTATACGCGCCTGCGCGGCAAGCTGGTGATGAAATAACACCCGCCGCGGACAATGAGGAAGGATGACAATATGACCCAAGTGGTGATTGCCGGCGTTGGGCAGACGCGGGTGGGCGAGCATTGGGATATACCCTTGCGCGAGCTGGCCTACCAGGCGATCGAAGCGGCGCTGAGTGACTCCGGGGGGATCCGCCCACAGGCGCTGTTTGCAGGGAACATGCTGGCCTCGCAGCTCTCGCACCAGGCCCATCTGGGTGCGCTGCTGGCCGATTTTGCCGGGTTGGATGGGATCGAGGCGGTAAGCATCGAGGCCGCCGGGGCAGCGGGTGGGGCGGCTTTGCGCATGGGGACACTGGCGGTCGCCTCTGGAGATGTGGATGCAGTTCTGGTGGTAGGCGTGGAGAAGTTCACCGATCAGGTAGGCGGCCAGGTGGAAGCTGCCCTGGCTACCGCCGGTGACAGCGATTACGAACTGGAGCAGGGGCTGACCCCCACGGCGCAGGCCGCGCTGTTAATGCGTCGCTATATGCACGAGTTCGACGTCCCCCGCGCGGCATTCGCCGGCCTGCCGCTCACCGCCCACAAAAACGGAGAAGGCAACCCGAACGCCATGTTCCGCAAGGCGATCACACAGGAGGCATACAACCGGGCCGGGCTGGTGAGCGATCCCCTGAATATGTTCGACCTGGCCCCCAACGCCGATGGCGCCGCAGCGGTGGTGCTCACCCGGGCGGAGCTGCTCCCCCCGGACTTCATCCATCCGTTGGTCCGTATCGCCGGCTCCAGCCTGGCAACCGATACCGTAGCCTTACACGACCGGCCGGACCCGCTGACCCTGGAGGCGGCGAAGGTATCGGTCGAGCGAGCCTGCCGCCAGGCCAACTGCACGCCCGGACAGATCGACCTGTTCGAGTTGTACGACGCCTACTCCATCTACGGCTTGCTATCCCTGGAAGCAGCCGGGTTTGCTGAACGCGGCCAGGGATGGAAGCTGGCACAGGACGGAGGCGCCGGCCTGGATGGTTTCCTCCCGGTGAGCACCATGGGCGGTTTGAAAGCCCGCGGGAATCCGGGCGGCGCAACCGGTGTGTACCAGGCGGTGGAAGCGACCTTACAACTGCGAGGGGAGGCAGGGCCGAACCAGATTGCTAACGCGCAGCGCGCCCTGATCCAGTGCTTCGGCGGGCCTGCCGCCACGGTGGTGACCCACGTGTTGGAAACGCTGGCGACAAAGTGATCGCAAAATACGCTTCAACTGTTGTCAAAAACAACCTTTTCGTACACACTTTGTAAGAAGTACGACACTTTTTTTGTAAGATTTCGAGTATAATTCCCCCCCAGTACCTCTGAGCCCTGTTGAACCAAATAGTTCTTCCCGGAGTTTGCGGAAGCTTTGGCCGCAAAGGCTCTATTATTATACCTACGGATTGGAGAATACATTATGAACACCGTCATTGGAAGAAGCAGCGACGAACCTGCCAGTTCTCTATCAAGCACTTATTCAGGGCTCACAAAACGAGATATTTTCACCAGCAGCCTGGGGGTCATTGCAGCCACATTGGGTTCGGCTGTCGGTCTTGGCAATATCTGGAAGTTCCCCTTCCTCACCGGTGTGAACGGTGGTGCAGCCTTTATCATCGTGTATGTTTTGTGCACCCTGTTCGTAGGACTGCCGGTGATGATCTCGGAGCTGATGCTGGGGCGGAAGGCGCGCGCCAACGCAATCACTTCCTTGCAGGCATTAGCGCCAAAAAGACAACCCTGGTGGTTGGTGGGTGTGATCGGGGTGCTGGCTGCCTTTTTGATCCTGGCGTTTTACACCGAGGTGGCAGCCTGGGTGTTTGCCTACGTGTTCAAATCCTTCGTCGGGGGATGGATTTCAACCGATCCTGAGGTGACCTCGGCGGTATTCGACAGCCTGGTCTCCAGCCCGTTACAGTCGCTGCTGTGGCAGTGGATTGTACTGGCGCTGATCGGTTTCGTGATTATCATGGGCGTTTCCAAGGGGATTGAAAAGGTTACGAAACGGCTGATGCCGGTTCTGTTCGCCATTCTGGTGATTATTTGCATCCGCAGCCTGACTCTGCCTGGCGCAGCCGAGGGTGTGAACTTCCTTCTCCGGCCAGATTTCAGCCTGATCACCCCGGCAGCGGTGCTGACGGCCATGGGCCTGGCATTCTTTAAACTCTCAGTCGGGATGGGCACGATGATCACTTACGGCAGCTACTTCCGTGAGGACCAGAATATCCCCGGTACTGCCATCCGGGTGATGCTGGGCGATCTGTGCGTTTCGCTGTTGGCCGGTCTGGCCATCTTCCCGGCTGTCTTCGCTTTTGGCTTCAAGCCGGATGCCGGTCCTTCGCTGTTGTTTATCACCATCCCGGCTGTGTTTGCTTCCATGCCGCTGGGCAATGTGTTCATGGCGTTGTTCATGATCCTTGCCGCGATCGCTGCCACGGGCGCGATGCTCTCCCTGTTGGAAGTGCCGGTGGCATTCCTGGAGGAACGCACAAAACTTTCTCGCAGGTGGGCGACCATTGTCACGGTACTGCTGCTGGTGGGAATCGGCTCGACCGCGGCGCTTTCGAACAACCTGCTGGCAGATTTCAAGGTAATGGGGCTCAATCTATTTGACCTGTACGACTTCATTTCCTCGAATATTCTCCTGCCGGTAGGCGGCCTGTTCCTGTCGTTGTTTGTGGGCTGGGTCTGGGGTCTGCCCAGGGTAAAGCAGGTCTTAACCAACAGCGGCGTGATCAAGAACGAGAAGCTTGTCAACCTGTTCTTCACCGTCGTTCGTTATGTCACCCCCGTGCTGGTGGTTTTGATCCTGCTGAATAGTTTGGGTGTGATCAAATTCGGGTAATCCATGAGAATCCGCTGAGAGTCTCCTCTTTTGATAGTTCTTGATAGGGTTTTCTGCCTATACTCCTTATCAGTAAGTGGAAAAAATTCACAATCGGTGTCTTACTGAAGGAGATTCTTCATGGAAGTACCACGTCACTGGCGACTAAGAAAACAGCGATACAGCCTGGTAGGGGAAGTGTGCCCGCACTGCGAGGCCAAGATCTTCCCCCCACGTGACGTCTGCCCGGAGTGCGGCAAAGACGCCAAGACCCAGTTCAGCTTTAGCGGCCGCGGCACGGTCTATTCGTATACCACCGTGTACGAACCCCCTGCCGGCTTTGAAGAGTCTGCCCCGTATACCGTAGCCATCATCAAGCTAGATGAGGGCCCGATGATCACCGCCCAACTGACCGACCTGGACGGGCGCAATGTCGAGATCGGCACGCCGGTTGAGATGGTCACCCGCCGGCTGCGGCAGGACGGCGATGAGCGAGGCATGATCGTGTACGGCTACAAGTTCCGGCCGGTGCTGGAGCACGCCACGGCGGCTGCGTAAACAAAGTTTTTGCTTAATCAAAAAACAGGAGTGAAGGCAGTTCTTCACTCCTGTTTTTGTTTACACTCCCAAAAGGGTGTCGTTAGTCCATCACCCTAATCCGCTCAATCCGTTGCCAAAATCCGTTTTCAGCCATCCGTTCTCAGCAACCCACAGCCTTATCGCGCCT
>CAYMLG010000058.1:0-28335 GCA_964391195.1 uncultured Anaerolineaceae bacterium
AACAACTCCGCTTTCAACTCACCTGGCTCCTCGACCAGGACTCGAACCTGGAACCTAGCGGTTAACAGCCGCCCGCTCTGCCTATTGAGCTATCGAGGAACTTAGCGCCGTGCATTATACCACCTGTGGGGTGGCTGTCAAGTCGAATAAACCTAAAATTTTCGGCTATTTGCCTTGCTTAGCTTGCAGGTCTGAAATTTGACGCTTCATCTGTGAGCAAGTATAATCTTCTGCATAACTCCTTGTTTTTTTGTGGAAATATCCTGTTCCTGTTGAGGCCACCATGGCGTTAAAGGGCAATCTTCGCGATTTCACAATCACCCAACTTCTAAACCTGATCAACCTTGCCCGTAAGACAGGAACGCTTATCCTTGAGCGGCCCAACGAACGGGTCGTGGTGAGCTTCCGGGATGGCAAGCTGGCCTACGCCCAGGTTGGACGCGAGGACAACAGCCTGGTGACCATACTCTACCGGGCGAAAAAGCTCACTGCCGCCCAACACCAGGCGATCAAGGCCCGGGCCGGCTCCATGAGCGACAAGGCCCTCGGCCTGCTCCTGATCAACGCCAACTACGTCGATCAGCAAGACATCCTCAACAGCCTGCAGGCCCACTTCCTGGACATCGTCAACCGGCTGTTCACCTGGGCCGAGGGGTTCTTCCGCTTCGAGAACGGACTGCTCCCCCCGGACGATAAAATCACCGTCCGCATCGCCCTCGAAAACCTGATCATCGAAGGCTCGCGCCGGGTCAAAGAGCTTGAACTGCTCCAGGACGAAATCCCCAGCCTGGATATCGCCCTCAAGTTCGCCGACCGCCCCGGCACCAACATCCGCAACGTCAACCTGAGCGTGGAAGAGTGGCGGGTTGTCTCGTATATCAACCCGAAAAATTCCATCCGCCAGATCGCCCGCGCCACCAAGTTGAGCGATCTTGAAATCCGGCGCATTGTATACGGTCTGCTGCAGGCCGGCCTGGTCGAGTTAATTCGCCCGGCAGGGATGCCCGTCCCGGCCAAGCCCCAGAACCGGGCTCCGGCCCCGCCCAGGAACACCGAAGAACAGAAGTCGCTTGTCAACCGGCTGATCAGTCGCATTCGTTCCCTTTAGCCCAGGCGTTCTACGCCCATACAAAACAGTAAGGACTTAGCGCAATGCAAACGGTTAAAATGGTGGTCACAGGCCCGTTCAACGCTGGAAAAACCGAGTTCATCCGCTCGGTCAGCGAGATCGACGTCGTCTCGACAGAGCGCAAAATCACCTCTGAAATTGAGAAGGTAAAAGAGTCGACGACGGTGGCAATGGATTTCGGCCGGATTACGGTGGACGCGGACCTGGTCCTATATCTGTTCGGCACCCCTGGGCAAAAGCGGTTCGACTTTATGTGGGAGATTCTGTCTGAGGGGATGTTGGGCTTCATCGTCATGGTCGACAGCACCCGCCCGGAAACCTTCCGCGAAGCCCGCAGTATTCTCGAGACCTTCCGCGCTTACGCCCCCACACCGTACGTGGTCGCCGCCAACAAACAGGATAGAGAGGATGCCTGGGAGCTGGACGATATGCGCATCGCGCTGCGCCTGGATCCGAAAGTCAAGCTCTTACCATGCACCGCTCCTGACAAAGAGGCCGTTAAAAAAGTTCTGCTCGAGCTGTTGTACAGCATCCTGGCCGAAATGGAGGCGAACGGCGCATAGCAGTTTCTACGCCAACCGTTCCACGAATGCTGTCGTGTCATCCATCACTACCGATCAAGGAATCGTACATTATGAAGTTTACGGGCGTGGCCGGCCGGTAATCCTTCTACACGGCTGGCTGGGCTCCTGGGGGCTGTGGCAGGAGACCATGGCTTATCTGGGCCAGCATTTCCGCACTTACGCCCTCGACTTTTGGGGATTCGGCGAATCGGGCAAGAAGCGCGACACCTACAACGTCCAGGACTTTGTCAGCCTGGTCGACCAGTTCATGGAGCAGCTTGGCATCGTGCGAGCCCCGCTGGTGGGGCACAGCATGGGGGGGACGGTCAGCCTCTCGGTGGCCATCCAGCACCCGGAACGGGTGAAGAAAGTGGTCGTTATCGGCTCACCCATTAAAGGCTCCTCCCTCTCTCTGCTCCTGAAACTCTTCGGCCAGCGCACGATCGGTTCGATCGTCTATAAAAACATGTGGGCGTTCCGCCTCAGCCTGCGCCTGCTCGCGCGCTGGTATTCCCGCGATCCCCGCTGGCCCGAAATGATGGATCGCGACCTCTCCCAGATCACCCTCGAATCCTTCTTCTCCAGCATCGGCTCCCTGCACAAGACCGACCTTCGCCCCGACCTGAACAAAATCCATCTGCCGGTGATGGGCATGTACGGCAACAAAGACATCGTCGTCAGCCCGCACGAATGGAAGCCCCTCCTGGCGGGCGTGCCCTCCGCCCGCATCGAGCGCTTTCCCCAGGCCGGGCACTTTATTATGCTGGATGAGCCCCAGACGTTCATGCAGACGCTGCACAGCTTCCTCGATGAGCCTGCTTCGCCTCCGGTAGTCCAGGAAGTGGGCGCAGTCGCCGCTTCTACCCCTCACCCGGAAACGCCCTGACGGGGGAAAGCCATGCTGAAGATTATCCTGCAAGATCAGCGCTCCCTACCCCCGTTCAACGAACGGGCCAGGGATCTACGCATCATGAACAAGCCGCTCTGGCTGCACCAGCGCGATGTGCTCGCCCCCTACACCGATCGCGAGCTCGAGCTGCCCTTCGACGATATGCTCCCCAAGAACGATGAGGAGTGCCTGGTCTATCGCGATAACCTGTACTTCGATGCTGAGTACATCTCCTCCTTCCTGGCCGCCGCCCGTAAGACCGGAGGCGCTTGCCGGGCCGCCTTTTCCCTGAACGACCCGGCCTTCCGCGAGCACGCCCTCCCCCTTTCCACCTCTTATCACGAATGTGGCGACCTTTACCTGGCCGACCTGTGGTACTACCCCAAAGGCACCCAACAAGAGGCCGTTCCCCTGGTGCACGATCTGCAGCCTATCGAAGCCGGGTACTATCACGTCCCCACCTATATGGCCTACGAACAAGGCGATCTCGTCTTCCAGGTGCCGCTGCGCAGCATGCTGGCGATCGATTCCTGGGTGCATATCTTCATCGCCGACGTGGTCTTTGGGCTCTTCACCCGCGGCGCCCGCTTTGAAAAACGCCTGGAACGGGACCCCTGGTTCAAGCTGGGCATCCTGGCCCGGGCCATGTTCGAAGGCAAGCAGGTGCTGGCCTCCTCCAGCCTGGTCAAAGTGGGGCGCAACTGCACCATCGACCCTCACGCCATCATCCACGGTCCGACCACCATCGGCGACAACGTTACCATCAACGCCGGCGCGGTGATCGAAAACTGCATCATCGGCGATAATGTGAACGTCGGGCAAGACGTACAGTTGATGCTGTCGGTGGTGGGCGATGGCGCTTTCCTCCCCTTCAAAGCCGCCCTGTTCATGACCACCCTGATGGATAACAGCATGGTGGCCCAGAACACCTGCCTGCAGATGTGCGTGGTGGGCAGGAATACCTTCCTCGGCGCCGGTTCCACCTTCACCGACTACAACCTGCTCCCCCGGCCGCTGCGCGCCATCGACGGCAACGGGCGCCTGGGGTTGGCCAACCGGCCGGTGATGGGCGGCTGTGTCGGCCACAACTGCCGCATTGGCTCCGGGATGATCGTCTTCCCGGCCCGCACCATCGAATCCGATGTGGTATTGTTCGCTTCTCCCGAACGGCGGGTGATTTCCAGGGATGTTCGCTACGAAGAGAGCGACCATCACAGCCTGGCATTCCGAAAGATCCATCCCCGGCTCTACCCCCGGCCGGGAGAGGCCTCCGATGAAAGCTGGTAGTGAATACATTTGCTTTTATTATCCATCCGATCGATCCGAAGCGCGATGCCAGCCGGAAATTCCCGCGGGCGGCCAGGTTCTTTACCGCTAAACAGATCGACTTCCTGTCCACTTTCTTCCCGCCCATGCGCATCTCGGAGATCGAGGGCATCCGCTCGGCAGCTACCGGGGAAGAGATACGGGGCTGGTTCGTCGCCTGTCCGCTGACCCCCCGGCGTATGCTGCAGCTACCGGATGCCTGGGTGATGCGGAAAATCGTGCAGACCGGGCGCCTGGCCGAAAAACTGGGCGCCCAGATCCTGGGGTTGGGCGCTTTCACCTCCGTGATCGGCGACGCCGGGGTGACCATCGCCCGCCGCCTGGAGGTTCCGGTCACCACCGGGGACGCCTACACCGTATCGATCGCGGTCGAGGCGGTGCGCCAGGCCGCCCGCGTGATGGAGATCCCTCTCCAGGGCGCCACCGCCGCCGTCGTCGGAGCCACCGGGGCCATTGGCCGGCTGTGCGCCGAGCTGCTGGCCGAGGACGTGCAGCGGCTGTACCTGATCGGCAGGCGCCAGGAGGCCCTGGACGACCTTCGCCGCAAGCTGGCGCCCCAGGCCCGCGCCCGCCTGATCGCCAGCACCAATATGGAGGATTTGCGCCAGGCTCAACTGATCCTTACCGTGACCAGCGCTCTGCACGCCCCCGTTCGCCCCGAGCACCTGCTGCCCGGCAGCGTCGTCTGCGATGTCGCCCGCCCCCGCGATGTATCCGCCCTGGTCGCTGCTGCCCGCCAGGATGTGCTGGTGATCGACGGCGGCATGGTGGAAGTGCCCGGACCGGTGAATTTCCATTTCGATTTCGGCTTTCCGCCCGGAAAGGCGTATGCCTGCATGGCCGAAACCATGGTCCTCGCTCTGGAGGGCCGCTTCGAAGATTACACGATCGGGCGGGACTTCTCCCGCCAGCATGTCGAGGAGATCACCCGCCTCGCCGGTAAGCACGGCTTCCGGCTGAGCGGTTTTCGTTCGTTCGAAAAAGCGGTGCCGCAGGAAACGATCGAACGGGTGCGGGCTCAGGCCCGCCTGCGGATCTAGGTTGCGAATTTAGACCACGTTTATTGCAATCTTCGTTGTTTTACAATAAAATATTCGGAGTTTCCCCTTTCGATCATTTTGCGCCGTGCCCGGCGAAGTCAGTTTCAACCGCCTGCATGGGCATACCCCTGCCGCCGCCAGAGGTATGCTCGGGTGGGCCAGAGCTCACGGAGGCTGAATATGGGTAAGTCCCGACTTTTGATCGTAGAAGACGACCAGGATATTTCCAACATGCTGCGGATCTACTTCAGCAGCCAAAACTACGAAGTGGATGCCGCCTACCGTGGTGCGGATGCGCTCGAGAAGACCCGGTCCAATCTGCCCCACCTCATTGTGCTGGATATTATGCTGCCCGATATCGATGGCTTCGAGGTGTGTCGCATCCTGCGCACCAACACCCGCACCAGCCACGTCCCCATCATCTTCCTGACCCAAAAGGACGAGCGCAGCGATAAGCTGCAGGGGCTGGAACTCGGGGCGGATGACTACATCACCAAGCCGTTCGACATCGAAGAGCTCAAGCTGCGGGTCTCCCGGGCCATCTCTCGCGCGCAGCAGCAGAGCCTCACCGACCCGCGCTCCGGGCTCCCCTCCGGGCAGTTGATCGAGAACGAGCTGCGCCGCATCATCCGCCGCGACGATTGGGCCCTGATGGACATCCGCATCAACCACTTCGACCCCTTCAAGGAAGTGTACGGCTTCGTCGCCGGGGACGACGTGCTGCGCTTCACCGCCATGCTCATGGGCGAGGTGGTGGACGCCCTGGGCACCCCCAACGATTTTATCGGCCACCCCGGTGGGGATAACTTCATCATCATCACCACCGAGGCCGCAGCGGGAGACATCCGCGCCAGCCTGAAAGAGCGCTTCGCCGAAGAAGTGCTCACCCACTATAACTTCATGGATCGCGAGCAGGGCTATATCCTCGCCAGCAGCGGGGATGGACAGCAGAAGCAAAGCCCGCTCATGAGCCTGGCCATCGGCCTGATCTCGCCCGCCTCCTACGACTTCGCCGATATCCGCGAGATCACGGAATTGGCGGCCGAAGCCAGAAGGAAAGACATCTGAGGTCTCAGAACTTAGCCTGCGACAATGCCAACCCTTTCATCGACTGCTGCGGGACTCACCTATTTGCTCATCGGGGCGCTGTTCTTCGCCGGCGCGCTGGTCTTTTTGCGCCTGGTCCCCCGGCTTCAGCCCCTCACCCGCCGCAAGCCCCGGCCACCCCTTCCCATCCAGCTCGCCCAGCACAAGGACGCCATCCTGGTGGTACAGACCGGCGGGCGGGTGGCCTATCTCAACCAACTGGCTCGCGAATGGTTCAACGTCTGGGAGGATGAGCCCAACCTGGAACGGATGGCGCGCCGCGCCCGCCCAGGAGAGGCCTTCCTCAGCCTGTGCGCCAGCGAGAGCCAGACCCGCCTGGCCATCGACGGGCGGGCCGTGGAGGCCACTTCTTATTTCACCCCTTACGAAGGCAGTTCGGCCATGCTGGTCTCTCTGCGCCAGTCGCAGTGGCTGGTGGCCGGAGAGGCCGAGGCGGCCGGCCACCCTGCTGCAGCCTCCGGCGGGCAGGCCCTCGGGGTGCTCACCGAGCTCAGCCAGGCCATCACCGTCAGCCTGGACCTGGAGAAAACCCTCGAAGCCGTTTTAGACCGCGTCGACCGGCTGATCCCCTCTGACGTATCGGAGATCAACCTGTGGGATGGAGATAACCGCTGCCTGATCCCCTACCGGTTCGTGGGCCTCGCCGGGCTCGACCGCCACCTGGAAAAATCGACCGACCGCTACGTCCTGGGGCAGGGCTTTACCGGCTACCTGGCCGAGCACCGCCGGCCGCTCCTGGTCGCCGATGTGAACACCTTCCGGGAAATCCGCCCTGCGGTCGACCGCAAGATCATCCCCTTCAACTCCTACCTGGGTGTGCCGCTGCTCATGGCCGGGGAACTCATCGGCACCCTGGAACTGGGCTCGCTCGCCAAAGATAACTTCAGCCAGGCCGATCTCGAAGGGCTGCGGCTGCTCGCCGGGCAGGCGGCGGTCGCCATCCACAATGCCCTGCTCTATCAGACCGAGCAGTCGCGCATGCGCGAACTGGCCGGGTTGGCGCAGTTGGCCCAGGCCGTGAGCTCCCTGCGCGACCGGCAGGATCTTTTCTCTCAACTGACGGCGAACATTGCCCCGCTGCTCCAGGTCGAGGTCCTGGGTTTCCTGCTGTACAACGAAAACCGGCGCACGCTCGAAGGCCAGACCCCATTCGCCGGCCTCCCCGACAACGTGGTCGAGTGGTGCCAGGTTTTGCTGCCCCCCGATAGCCCGGCCGAGGCCATCTGGCAGAGTGGGGAGACCCTCATCACAGCCGATGCCCGCCACGATGAACGCATTGCCGCCCTGGGTCTGCACCACGTCGCCGTTGCGGCCGGCATCCGCCAGACCGCCCTCATCCCCCTCGTCTCAGGCGGGCGCAGGCTCGGCTACATGCAGGCCGCCAACAAGGAAGATGGCTCTCCCTTCGCTCAAGACGACCTGCGTTTGCTCTCGATCATCGCCGCCCAGATCGCTCCCCTGCTGGATAACGCCAGCCTGGTGCAGCAGGCCCAGCAGCGCGCCAAGCGCTCCGAAACGATGCGGCGTATTGCCAGCCTGACCGCCTCCACCGCCACTCTGGATGAAATCCTGCAATACTCCTTGCTGGACCTCGCCCGCCTGCTGCAAGCCGAGGTGGCGCTGATCTTCCTCCTCGACCAGACCCGCGGCGAACTGCGCCTTCACAAGCCCTCCCTCTTCGGCGTCAACGCGGATGCCATCGGGCGCTTCGCCCGCCTCCCCGTCGAAGACCCCCATTTCGCCGAAACCGTCACCAGCAGCCAACGCCAGCTCACCGCCGGAGATCTGCGCCTTGCCGAGCTCCCCTCCATCTATCGTTCGCTGTTGGACGGGCTCCAGGTGCTCTCCGTCATCGCCCTTCCGCTCATTTCCCGGGACCGCGGCATCGGCGAGATCATCCTCGGCAGCCGCAAAGCAGATTTCTTCACCCAGAACGATATGCTCTCGGCCGCTACCGCCGGCAGCCAGGTCGCCATCGCCATCGAACAGTCTGCCCTGTCCTCCCAGACCGACCAGACCCTGCGCCAGAGGGTCGATCAGCTCATGGCCCTGGCCCGCATCAGCCGCGAGATCAACACCACCCTCGACCTGCGCCACCTGCTCCAGCGCGTGTTCGATGAAATCCTGCGCACCACCCAGGCCGACTGCGGGGTGATCTTGCTCTATGACCTGGCGGTGGACCCGCACAACACGCGCCGCATATTCCTCTCCCTGGGCGACGATACCGACCTGGAAGCCGACCTCCTCGAACGCTGCGTCCTGGATTCCGGCGAAGCAATCATTATCCCCGATTTCGAGGCCCTCGCCCCGGACGACGAGCGCCTTCCCGAAGGACTGCGCCGGTCCCTGGCGGGCGGCCATCCACTCTCCCCGCCCCACGCTACCGTCCGCTCGGCCCTGGTCGTGCCCATCGCCTACCAGGGGCAGACCGCCGGGCTCATCTACCTGCATGCCGCTGCCCCCGACCGCTTCGGCCCCGCTGCCCTCGAGATCAGCGAGACTCTGGCCGTCCAGGCCGCGATCGCCCTGGGCAACGCCCTGCGCTACCAGGAGCAGGTCCAGCGCAGCGAACTGCTCAACCGCCGGGTGGAGACCCTCTCCCGCCTGCTCGAAACCACCCAAATATTGCAGGCCGAGCAGCCCCTGGAAGAATCCCTGGAGGCCATCGCCTACGCCATCCAGGCCGCCACCCCGTTCGACGTCGTCCTCATCAGCGCCTACGACCCGCACAGCTCCCAATTGCAGCGCCTGGCCTGCGCCGGGCTGCCCCTGGCCACCATGGCCGAGCTGCGCGCCCGCCCTCAACCCTGGACCCACGCGGAGCGCCTGCTCCATCCCGAATTCCGCCTTGGCCGTGTCTATTTTATCCCCCACGAGAAGCGCCCCGTCATTCCGGCCGAGGTCCACATGGTCACCGTCCTCGACCAGGAGCCCGACGACAGCCCCGGCGACCGCTGGCACCCCCACGACCTGCTGCTCATGCCGCTCTACGATACCGGCGGCGATCCACTGGGCCTGATCAGCGTGGATGCGCCGCGCGACAACCTGCGCCCCGACCGCCCGGCCCTCGAAAGCCTGGAGATCTTCGGCAGCCAGGCCGCCATCGCCATTGAAAACCAGCGAAAACTGGGCGCGCTCAAGACCGAGCTGGCCGGCCTGCGGGAGCACCTGGAGGACGCCCAGGCCTCTGCCGAGCTGGCGCAACGCCACCTGCCCTCCCTGCTGCACAAAGACCTGGAGAATACCCTCGCCATCCAGCGCCTCAGCCAGCGCGCCCGCCGTATTCAGGCCGGGCTGGACATCGCCGAGATCGTCAACCGCAAAGCCAGCCGCCTGGAGGTGCTGGAAGCCCTGGCGCAGGAGATCCTCACCCGCATGGAGCTGGAAGTCGCCCTGGTCGCCGAGCCGGGGGTTCCTACCGTGATCCGCGCCACGCCGGTTGGAACCGGCGCCCTGAGCGGCCTCCCGCGCCTGCTCCAGGCCCTGGGCAATGTGCCCGAGGGCGCCAACCCGGAGGCCCTGCTCGGCCAGCGCAGCCCGCTGCGCCAGAGCCTGCAAACCGGCGCCATCCTGCTCGTCTCGGACCTGGCGGAGGCCCCCGAATGGCAAGTCTCCCCCCTGCTCTACACATTGGAGGCGAAGTCATTCATCTGCCTGCCCATTGTGATCGATAACCAGGTCGATTCGGCCGTCCTCGCCGTCAGCCGCGCCTCGCTCCCGCCCTTCGGCCCTGAAGACGAGCAGCTTTTCAGCTTGCTCGCCCGCCAGGTGTCCACCGCCCTCCAGAATTTGAAGCTGATGGAAGAGACCCGCCGCCGCCTGCGGGAAGTGAACCTTCTGCTGGAGTTCAGCCGCCATCTCGGCGCCCTGGAACACGGCAATATCCTCAAAACCCTGGTGGACAGCGCCGTGCGCGCCGTGCCCAACGCGGATGCGGCGATGGTCGCCTTGTGGGACCCACGAGGGGAAGTGCTCGTCCCGCAGGCAGCCCAGGGCTACCCGAACCTGGCCCGCCTGATGGAGATGACCTTCAGCCCGGGAGAAGGTCTCCCCGGGCAGGCCTTCCAGGAAGGGAAACCGCTGCGCATCGACGAGGTGAATTTCGTCCGCCACTACAATCTGAGCGCCGAAAACCAGCTCCGCTACAGGGATGCCACCGCGGGCCGCCCGCCCGTCTCCAGCCTGGTGATCCCCATCGTGGGCGCATTGGCCCTCAAAGCCGGCTCGTCCCGGCCAGAGGCCGGGGAAACCCCGGGCGGTCCGGATGCCGGGGGGCCGGTCGCGCCCTTAGGGGTGCTCATCCTGGATAACTTCAGCACCCCCTCCAGTTTCTCGGAAGATGACCTGGCCCTGATCTCGTCGCTCACCCAGCAAACCGCCCTTACCCTCGAGAATGCCGGGCTGTACCAGGCTTCCGAACGGCGGGCGCGCCAGATGGAGGCCCTCACCGAAGTCGCCGCCACCATCACCGGTTCTCTCGAGCCGCAAGAATTGATCTCCAGCCTGCTCGACCAACTGGAGATGATCCTGCCCTACAATACCGGCACCCTGTGGCTGCGCCAGAAGGGCGGAGAAGCGGCGCCTGGCACCATGGTGGTGCGCGCCGCCCGCGGCTTCGCCGACAGCGACCTCCGCATTGGCCTCTCCGTGTCCGTGGAGGACAGCCTGCTCTTGAACGAGATGATCGACACCGGCCGGCCGATCTCCGTCGCCGATGTGCGCCAGGACCCGCGCTTCCCGTCCATCATGGAATACGAACACCTCTCCTGGCTGGGCATCCCCCTCATCGCCTCGGGCGAGGTGATCGGCGTCATCGCCCTGGAGAAGACCGAACCCGGTTTTTACACCGCCGAGCACATCCAGATGGCAACCACCTTCGCCGGGCAGGCCGCCGTCGGGCTGGAGAACGCTTCCCTCTACCAGGAGATCGTCAGCCGCGCCGAAGAACTGGACCAGCAGTCGCGCACCCTGGTGATGCTCAACCGCCTGTCCACCGAGCTCAGCGGCTCCCTCGATCCCCAGCACATCCTGGGCTTCGCCATCCGCGAGCTGCACAACACTCTGTCCTGCTCCTCGGTTTCCGCCCTGCTTTTCGCCCCAGACGGGGCGGCCTGGCTGGTTGCCGAGTTCCCCCAGCTTGAAGAGGCCGCCTCCCGGCCCGCGCTGCCCGAGCGCCTACCTCACGCGCCCCTGTTCGATCACCTGCGCGAATCGCGCGGCATCTTCCAGAGCGAAGCCGTGGACCGGGAAGAGGAGCTCGCCCCGCTGGCCGGGCTGTTCGCTCGCCACCGGTCCTGCTCTCTGTTGGCCCTGCCCCTGGCCACCGGTTCCACCCTCCACGGCCTCATCCTGGCCCACACCCAATCCCCGCACCGCTTCGAGGTGGATGAAGTCGAACTGGCCCGCACCATCAGCAACCAGGTTGCCGTCGCCGTCCAGAACGCCACCCTCTTCGCCGAGACCCGCAGCCTGACCGAGGACCTGGAACGCCGGGTGGATGAGCGCACCACCGAGCTGGCCCGCGAGCACCAGCGCACACAGACCCTGCTGCAGGTCATCACCGAGCTCTCCGCCAGCCTCGATCTGGAACAGGTGCTCAACCGCACCCTGCGAGTGCTCAACGACATGATCGGCGCCGAGCAGATCACCGTGCTCATCGTCCGCCCCGGCGAGAAGAAGCTGCACATGATCGCCTCCATCGGCTACGCCTCCCCGGATATCGAACCGGGCGGGCCAACCACCCTCGATGTAGACCAGGGCCTGGCCGGCTGGGTGATCCGCAACCGCACCTCCGTGATCATCGACGATGTGCGCTCCGACCCGCGCTGGGTAACCCTGACCAACGGCGCGGTCACCGACCACCGCAGCGCCCTGGGCGTGCCCCTCATGGTCGGCCCCGAGGCCCTGGGCTGCATGCTGCTCTTCCATCGCCGAGTGGCCCACTTCTCCCAGGCCCAACTCGAGATGCTGCAGGCCGCCGGCAACCAGGTGGCCGTGGCCGTCAACAATGCCGAGCTCTACCGCCTGATCCGCGATCAGGCCGAAGACCTGGGCGCCATGCTCCGCAGCCAGCAGGTGGAGACCAGCCGCTCCAAGGCCATCCTCGAAGCCGTGGCCGACGGCGTTCTGGTGACCGACGCCACGCGGACCATCACCCTCTTCAACGCCTCCGCCGAAAAGATCCTCGGGCTCAACCGCTCGCAGGTGATCGGCAAATCGCTGGAACACTTCACCGGCCTGTTTGGCAAGGCGGCCCAGTCCTGGCGCGAAACCATCCAGACCTGGTCGCAGGATCCGAACACCTACCAGCCCGGGGCCACCTTCACCGAACAGCTCACCCTGGAGAACGGAAAAGTCGTCTCCATCCGCCTGTCGCCGGTCATCCTGCGCCGCGACTTCCTGGGCACCGTGTCTATCTTCTCCGATATCACCCACCAGGTGGAAGTGGACCGGCTGAAGTCTGAATTCGTCGCGACCGTGAGCCACGAGCTCCGCACCCCGATGACCTCCATCAAGGGGTACGTGGAAATCCTGCTCATGGGGGCCGCCGGAGCTCTGAACGAACAGCAGAGGCACTTCCTCGACACGGTCAGGATCAACACCGAGCGCCTGGCTGTACTGGTGAACGATCTGCTCGACATCTCCCGCATCGAAGCCGGCAAAGTCAGGCTGAACATGCAGCCCCTGAACCTGGCCGAGCTGGCCACCGAGCTGGTAGCCAATTTGAAGCGTCGCTCGGACGAAGAGGGCAAACAGATCAAGATCGAGGTCCTGGCGCCGCCCGACCTGCCTCCCATCTACGGCGACATGGAACGCGTGCGCCAGATCCTGGAAAACCTGCTCGACAACGCTTATCTGTACAACTATGAGGATGGCAGCATCACGCTGAACATGCAGCAGGTGGGCGACGAAATTCAGGTGGACGTGAAAGATACCGGCTTTGGTATCCCCATAAAAGAGCAGCCGCGTATTTTCGAACGCTTCTTCCGTGGCGAAGGCCCGCTGGTGTTGGGGGTTGCCGGCACCGGCCTGGGCCTCTCCATCGTCCAGAACCTGATCAACATGCATCACGGGCGCATCTGGTTAGAGAGCAGCGGCATCCCCCGGGAAGGTTCTACCTTCTCCATCACGCTGCCGGTATACCAGATGGAACAATGAGGAAAACGTATGGCAAAGATATTGATCGCAGACGATGAACGCGATATCCGCGACCTGATCACCTTCACCCTGCGCTTCGCGGGCTATGAGGTCATCCCCACCGCAAACGGGGAAGAAGCCTATCAGACCGCACTGAAAGAGGTCCCGGACCTGATCCTGATGGATGTGCGCATGCCGCGCATGACAGGCTACGAGGCCTGCGAGCAGATGAAAGCGAACGAAAGCCTGAAAAACATCCCCGTGGTCTTCCTGTCGGCCAAAGGGCAGGAGAGCGAGGTGCAGACCGGGCTGCAGATTGGCGCGGTCGAGTACATCCTGAAGCCCTTCTCCCCCGACCAGCTCATGTCGCGGGTTGCCCAGATTCTGGCCCAGCATCAACAGTGAGTTTCACTGCCGGGGCGCTCCCCCATAGCCCCCGCCGTAACCCCGGTGAGTTTCGGTATCGCGTATGAGCGTAGTCATCCTACAAGACGAAATCGTCCATTATGAAGTTCTCGGCCGCGGTAAACCGCTGATCTTCCTCCACGGCTGGGTTGGTTCCTGGCGCTATTGGGTGCCCGCCATGCAGGCCGCCTCGATCTCCTTCCGCACCTACGCCCTCGACCTGTGGGGCTTCGGAGATACGGCCAAAGATCCCTCCTGCTACGGCCTGGAGAAGCAGGTAGACCTGCTCGACCAGTTCCTGCAAGAGATGGGCATCGGCAAGATCGCCATCATCGGCCACGGGCTGGGCGCCCTGGTCGGCGCTCTCTACGCCATCCGCTACCGGCGCTTTGTAGACCGCTTGCTCGCCATCGGCCTGCCGGACAGCGGGCGGAAGTTGAACCCTCGCCTGCAGACCGGGGCCCCTGCCGAACTGGCCGCCTGGCTGCTGTCGCGCTCCCCCAACACCGAACCTGCCCACATCGAAGCGCCCAAAGCCGACCCCCGAGCCCTCCACGCCTCCCTGGCCAGCCTGCAAACCCTGGACATGGGCAAGGTCTTCGCGGCCCTCTCCACGCCCTCCCTGCTCGTCTACGGGCAGAACGATCCCGTATTCGACAGCCCGCCCCTCGACCACAACAGCGATCTGCCCGAGCACATCCACCGCATCCTCTTCGAACAGTCGGGGCATTTCCCGATGCTGGATGAATCGAGCAAGTTCAACCGGCTGATGGCCGATTTCCTCGCCCTGGGCTCCGGTGAAAGCCCCCGCAGTTTGCAGCTAAAAGAAGAGTGGAAGCGCAGGATTCGCTGAAGCTGGCCTGACCTCTCCGGCTCTCCATCTTGGGAACCGCCCGACCGACCAAATTCGGACAAGTTGGGTTAGAATTAAGCCGTGAGTATGGCCTGACAGGCTTCATCAACAGGGGGAAAAGGAGGCAACAGATGAATACCAAACGACGCCTGACGATACCTCTCATAGGCGTGATGATCCTCATCCTGGCAGCCTGCGCCCCACCTTCTGTGCCCATCCCGGGAACCGCCCTGCCCGCCACTGAAGCGCCCACCTCGACCACCGCGGCGCAGCCTACCCCGACTCAGGAAACACCCGCTACCGTCACACCCACTACTTCGCCGGGCTTGCCGGATACCGGTGAAGACCTGGCCGGCACCCGTTGGAGGCTGGTATCCCTCGGCACCCCCGGTGAGGAGACACAAGTGCCTGCAGATGTTGATGTGACCCTCGAGTTCGAGGCGGGAGGCCAGGCGGGCGGCTCCGGGGGATGCAACTCCTATGGCGGCCCGTACACGGTAGACAATGGGTCACTCCAGTTCGGGCAGCTCGTCAGCACCTTGAAGGCCTGCGTCGACCAGGAGGTGATGGATCTGGAAGCGCAGTATCTGGACGCCCTCCAAACGGTGAGCGAGTTCGAACTGGCAGGAGACAGCCTGACCCTCACCTACGCCGCAGGGCAGAGCGTCCTCAATTTCGTCCGGGCGGAGGACGGGGCAGAGGAGACCCCGGAATCGGCGCTGCTGTGCTCAGACATCGGCGAAGGCACAGAACCAGGCTGGCAGGTGTGCCGCAGCCTGGCCTACGGTTTCGAGGTGCAAGTCCCGCAGGCGGCCGCCCTGCTCACCCAAACCGCCACCCAGGCCCGCTTCGATCTCCCTTTCACCCCCGACACCAACCTGGCTGAAAAATACCTGGAGATCACCGTCATGGAGGAGGCGGAGCCCTGTTCCAGCCCGCTGACCGCCGGATACCCGCCGGGCACCATCCCCAGAGAGCCGGTGCAGGTGGGCGACCTGGAGTTCATCAAAGAGACCGGCCAGGAAGGCGCAGCCGGAAGCGTGTACACATGGGAGGCTTACTCCATCACCCGCGACGATCTCTGCGTCAGCCTGGGCTTTGTCCTGCGCTCTACGCAGCCGGAACTGGAGCCCACCCCGCCCCCCAGCTACGACCCGGAGGAGGAGAGGGCCATCTTCACCGAGATCCTGGCCACCTTCCGCTGGCTGGAGGAGGAAGGGGGTTCGAATTAAACCTCCTCGCTGCATCCGCTTGACACGCCGCCGGGGGTTGGATATACTCACTCATGTTCATCCACCCGGATCTACGGCTGCAGTCCAGGATCGCGGGGCGAACGACATCAATCGTATATCACTGCACGGGGAGTCCGGTGTTGCCGGGCTGAGAGGAGGGCCAGGAGCCCTCGACCCGCACACCTGATCCGGATCATACCGGCGTAGGGATAGCAAGACAGGCGCTTTGTCCCTCCCGGTAACTGGAGGGACTTTTCATTGCGCGCCATCGTCTTTGCCAACGGCTCCTTGAACGATCCTGCTGCCGCCCTACAGGCCGCCGCCACCGGCGACCTGATCATCGCCGCCGATGGCGGGGCGCTTCACTGCCGGCGGTTGGGTCTCACTCCCCACGTGATCATCGGCGACATGGATTCGCTCCCGCCGGAGGTCATCCAGGCGATGGAGGCCGCCGGAAGCGAAATCGTGCGTTTCCCGGCCCGTAAAGATTTCACCGACCTGGAATTGGCCCTGCACCTGGCCCTGGAACGGGGCGCCGATGAAGCCCTGGTGCTGGCCGGGGCCGGCGGGCGCTGGGATCAGACCCTGGCCAATATGCTGCTGCCCGCAGAGGCCAGCCTGGCCCCCCTGCGTATCAGCCTGGTCGATGGGCTTCAGGAGATCCTGCTGCTGCGCGGCGGCGGGACGCTCCGCCTGCGCGGGCAGCCGGGTGATACCGTTTCACTCATCCCCCTCGGCGGGGATGGGCGCGGCATCACCACCCATGGGCTGGAATACCCCCTCGACGACGGCCTGCTCTCATTCGGCAGCACGCGAGGGATTAGCAATGTGATGCTCTCGGATGAAGCCGAGGTGCACCTGAAAGAAGGGATCTTAGTGTGCGTCGTCCTTCATCAAAGAGAAGGATAGGAGTAACCTATGCGAATAAAAAATATGCTCAGTTTGCGTTTGGCCTTTATCGCTCTCTTCATCTTCGCCGTTCTGCTCGCCGCCTGTGCCGCTCCCGCCTCGAACGACAACACCGAGGACAGCGGTGATGGGATCGAAGAGCCGCCGCTCGCCACCACTGAGCCCTCTCCCACACAATCGAGCCCGGCCGGGGGGCGCAGCCTGCGGGTGATGACCCACGACTCCTTCGCCGTCTCCGAAGAAGTGGTCGCCGCCTTCGAGCAGGCGACCGGTATCCAGGTCGAGTTTATCCTCTCCGGGGATGCCGGCTCCGCCCTCAACCGCGCCATCCTCTCCAAAGACAACCCCCTGGCCGATGTTTTCTACGGCGTGGATAACACCTTTCTCAGCCGGGCGCTGGAAGAAGACATTTTCATCCCCTACGAATCGTCCTTCCTCAACGCCATCCCCGATGAATTCGAGCTGGACCCAGAGCACCGCGCCTTGCCGGTCGATTTTGGCGATGTATGCCTCAATTATGATGTAGCTTACTTCGAAGACGAGGGCTTCGATCCTCCCGAGAACCTGGAGGACCTCACCGCCCCCGAGTATCGCAGCCTGACCGTGGTGGAAAACCCGGCCACTTCTTCCCCGGGGCTGGCCTTCCTGCTGGCGACCATCGGGCATTTCGGCGAAGACCAGTACCTGGAATACTGGCAGCGGTTGGTCGACAACGATGTGCTGGTGGTAAACGATTGGGAGACGGCTTACTACAGCGAATTTACCCGCGCCGGGGGCACCCGGCCCATCGTCGTCTCCTATGGCTCCAGCCCGGCCTTCGAGGTCCTGTATGCCGAAACCCCCGTAGAGGAAGCCCCCTCGGCGGTCGTCACCGGCGATGGGAGCTGCTTCCGCCAGATCGAATTCGCCGGCATCCTGGCCGGCACCCAACGGCGTACAGAGGCCGAGTTGTGGATCGATTTCATGCTCTCGCCCACCTTCCAGGAGGATATCCCCTTGCAGATGTTCGTCTTCCCGGTGAATGAAAACGCCGAGCTCGACGAAATCTTCACCCGCTACCTGGCCGTGCCCGAAAACCCGGCCGAAGTGCCGCCGGAAGACATCGCCGCCAACCGGGAGGCATGGATCCAGGCCTGGACGGATACCGTCCTGCGCTGACCCGGCTTATCGAGGGCGCTGCCGTTCGCAGCGCCCTCTTGCTGAACAACCGCTATGTCGATCCAACCCGGGGGAATCCCTCCTGTATCCCAACCTGCCGCCCCGGCGCGCGGCTGGTCTGAGCCGCGCTGGGCGCGCAGCCTGCTCCTGTGGGCCGCGCCGCTCATTTTCCTGGGCCTGTTCTACTTTTACCCCCTGCTGTCCATCTTCCAGCTCAGCTTCGCCCGCCAGCAGCCGGGGGCCCCTCCCCCGCTGATCGCCGCCCTCGCTTCCCCCTCGGTCCGCGGGGTGATCGCCTTCACCTTCGGGCAGGCGGCGCTCTCCACCCTGCTGACCCTGCTGCTCGGCCTGCCGGGCGCCTATCTGCTGGGGCGCTATGAATTCCCGGGGAAATCCTTGATCCGGGCGGTGACCGGCATCCCCTTTGTCATGCCCACCCTGGTCGTCGCCGCCGCGTTCAACGCCCTGCTCGGCCCGCGCGGTTGGCTCAACCTGGGGCTGATGAACCTCCTCGATCTGCCCGCCCCGCCCATCCAGTTCACCAACACCCTGGCGGCGATCCTGGTGGCCCACGTCTTCTACAACACCACCATCGTCCTGCGCATGGTGGGCGACTTCTGGGCGCATCTCGACCCGCGCCTGGAGCAGGCGGCCCAGGTCCTTGGGGCGAACCGTTGGGCGACCCTGCGCCATGTGACCGCTCCTCTGCTCCTGCCTGCCGTAACCGCCGCCGCCCTGCTGGTGTTCATCTTCGATTTCACCTCCTTCGGCGTGATTCTGGTCTTGGGCGGGCCGCGTTACGCCACGCTGGAAGTCGAAATCTATTATCAAACCGTCAGTCTTTTCAACCTGCCCCTGGCGGCCACCCTCTCCATCCTGCAGATCCTGTTCACGCTGGCGCTGACCGTGGTCTATTCCCGGCTCACCGAGCGCCTCTCCCGCCCGCTCAACCTGCGCCCCCGCGCGTATGCCCAACGCAAGCTGCGCACCGCCCGCAGCCGCCTCCTGGCCGGGGCTTTCCTGGTGCTGCTGCTCGGGCTGGAGACAATCCCTCTATTCGCCCTCGCCGCCCGTTCCGTCACCAGCCTGGAGCCGCCCGGCGGGCGACAGGCGACGGTGGAGGAAGGCTTTACCCTGGCCTTTTATCGCGAGCTAAACGTCAACCGCCGCTCCTCCCTGTTCTTCGCCCCGCCGGCCACCGCCATCGCCGTTTCTCTGGGCTACGCGGCGGCCACCGTCGTGCTCGCTCTGGCGCTCGGCCTACCCGCCTCCTGGGCCCTGGCCTCCGGGGACGGATCCTGGCTCAACCGCCTGCTCGACCCGCTGCTCATGCTCCCTCTTGGCACATCGGCGGTGACCCTGGGACTGGGCTTCATCGTCGCCCTGGACCGCCCGCCTCTCGACCTGCGGGCCTCCCCGGTCCTCATCCCCCTGGCGCACACCCTGGTCGCTTTCCCCTTCGTCGTCCGCAGCCTTACCCCTGCCCTGCGCAGCATCCGCCCCCGCTTGAGGCAGGCGGCGGCAGTTCTGGGCGCCTCCCCCCGGCAGGTGATCCGCCACATCGACCTGCCCCTGGTGGGGCGCGCCCTGATCGTAGCCGCCACCTTCGCCTTCACTATCTCCCTCGGCGAGTTTGGCGCCACCGCCGTCATCGCTCGCCCCGAGTTCCCCACCGTCCCCGTGGCCATCTACCGCCTGATCTCGCAGCCCGGCCAGCTCAATTACGGCCAGGCCCTGGCCCTCAGCACCATCCTGATGCTCGTAACCGGCGCCGGGATGCTCGCCATTGAACGCTTCCGCATCGCCGACGTCGGGGAGTTTTAGCCCATCATGAGCGGACTATCCATCGAACACATCACCAAATCCTTCGGCTCCACCCTGGCCCTCGACGACGTGACCTTCCAGGTGGCGGAGAGCGAGATCATCGCCATCGTCGGCCCGAGCGGTTCGGGCAAATCCACCCTGTTGGGCATCATCGCCGGGCTGGACCTGCCCGACCGGGGCCAGGTGCTGTGGGACGGCGAACCCCTGCGCCAGGTGCCGGTCTACCGTCGCGGCTTCGGCCTTATGTTCCAGGATTTTGCTCTGTTTCCCCACCGCAGCGTCGCCGAAAACGTCGCCTTCGGTCTGCAGATGGCCCGTTGGGACCGGGAACGCATCGCCGAACGAGTAGATGAAGTGCTGGAGCTCGTCGGTCTCCCCGGCTTCGGAGATCGCGATGTGAACACCCTCTCCGGCGGCGAGCAGCAGCGCGTGGCCCTCGCCCGCTCCCTCGCCCCCCGTCCGCGCCTGCTCATGCTCGACGAACCGCTCGGCTCTCTGGACCGGGCCCTGCGCGAGCGGCTGGTGGTCGATCTGCGCCATATCCTTCGCTCCACCCGCCAGACCGCCCTCTACGTGACCCACGACCAGGAAGAGGCCTACTCCCTGGCCGACCGGGTGGTGGTGATGAACCTCGGCCGGGTGGAGCAGATCGGCGCTCCGCAGGAGATTTACCTCTCCCCGGCCTCCGCCTTCGTCGCCCGCTTTCTGGGCCTGCACAACCTGCTCCCCGGCGCCGTCATCCACCGCGATGGGCAAACCGTGGTCCGCACCCCGGCAGGCGAATGGCCTAGCCCTCCCCACCAGCCCGGGGAGGTCACCGTCCTCCTGCGCCCGGACTCGGTGCAGGTGAACGGCGACCTTGGCGCTCACGTGGAGGGCGTCTTGGAGGAGACCACCTTCCGCGGCAGCCAGTGCCGGGCTGTGCTCGATGTGAACGGATTCGACTTGCGCTTCGATTTTCCTTCTCAGGTGGATCTACCCTCGCCCGGCGAACGCCTGAGGCTGAGCTTCGACCCACAGGTGGGCATCCAGCTCTTTCCTCCCCAATCGACTCGAGATTAATTCTGATAATAGTGATAAAATTGATGTAATTCGACCTTTTCTATCCATTACCATAGAGGAGGAAACAGTATGGATACTTCGTACGCGCATCCCGAATATGTGGTCTCCACCGAATGGGTTGCCAATCATCTGAATGACCCCGACATCCGCATCGTCGAATCCGACGAGGATGCCCTGCTTTACGATACCGGCCATATTCCCGGTGCGGTCAAAGTGGACTGGTTCACCACCCTCCAGCATCCCGTCAAGCGAGAATTCATCACGCGAGAAGAATTCGCCGAGCTGTGCTGCGCCCTCGGCATTTCGAACGACACCACGGTCGTCTTCTACGGGGATAAGCACAACTGGTTCGCCACCTATGCCCTGTGGCTGTTCGAATACCACGGGCACAACAAAGTGAAAATCATGGACGGAGGCCGGGCCAAGTGGCAGCAAGAAGGCCGCCCCCTCACCCGAGACGTGCCCAGTTACACCAAGACTACTTACACTTTGCAAAACCCCAGGCCGGAGGTGCGCGCTTTCCGTGAAGATGTCTTCTCGCACCTGGAGAAAAACAGCCCGCTGGTGGATGTGCGCTCACCCCAGGAGTACAGCGGCGAACTGCTGGCCATGCCCAACTATCCGCAGGAGGGCGCAACCCGCGGCGGGCACATCCCCGGAGCCAGGAATATCCCCTGGTCGAAAGCCATTAACGAGGCCGACAGCACCTTCAAGAGCCTGGCCGAGCTTCGCCAATTGTACGAAAGCGAGGGGATCCTGCCCGACCAGGAAGTGATCGCCTACTGCCGTATCGGAGAGCGCAGTTCTCACACCTGGTTCGTGCTCACCAAGCTGCTGGGCTATAAAAATGTGAAGAACTACGACGGTTCCTGGACCGAGTGGGGGAACCTGGTGGGAGCGCCCATCGAAAAGTGACCGTGCAAACCATCCGATATGATTCGCACAGGAAAAAGATGAGGATCACGGTTCTGAAACTGAACGAAAGGGGGGAGGAGACCTGGCGCTACTCCGGGGAAGTGATCGAACGCACGGAAGACCGGCTTGTTCTCGAGGCGTATTTTGACCGGGAGGATTCGGACCTGTATGGTATGTCTCTGGCCCGCGGCGACCGCTTCATCGAGACGTATTTCGCCAACCGCTGGTACAACATCTTTGAAATCCGCGCTCGCCAGGACGACCGGCTGCGCGGTTGGTACTGCAACATCGGCATGCCAGCGACCTGGAACGGCGATACCTTATCCTACGTGGATCTGGCCCTCGACCTGCTCGTCTTCCCCGACGGCCGGCAACTGGTGGTCGATGAAGATGAATTCGACGAGTTAGAAATCTCCCCCGAAACGCGGCTGCGCGCCCGCCGGGCGCTGCAGGAGCTCCGGGCTTCTTTTCCACCCCCTGGAATCGGTTCTTAACGCCACCGCCCGGCAAGACAGTTCATTCGCTTGCCAGGCAGTGGGTGAACGCGCTACGTGTGGGAGGGACTGCAGCCCCTCCCACACGTTTCAATTGGAACGAATGGTAGACCGGGAAAATTAGATAACCAGGGCTTGCAGCATCAGAGGCAGAGCCGAGATCGGGCCGAAGAGCTGCTCGTACACTGCGTCGCCATAGATCCAGGCAAGGAGGCCGCCCCCCACGCAGCAGCAGCAGAGCAGCACCGCCACAATGATGGCGATGATCAGGGGTGTGTTACTCCTCTGGGGAGGAGGCGGTACCGGGGTTCCGAATTCCTGAGCCATTTCATCTTCTCCTTCAACGAATCATCCAATGAAACACCTTGATTCAAAGAGGCGCTGCCCATCGCAGCGCATCCCTTTTACAGAACGATGCTGAGCAGCACGGGCGCCAGCATGTTGATCCCTTCCGTCGCCGCGGCGAACAGGACGGCGCAGAACGGGATGGCGAAAATCGCGCCCACCCCACAAAGCGTGAGCACCCCCAGGGCGATTCCGATCCACCCCAGGATTACCCCGGCCGTTGCCAGTCCCTCTCCGCTCAAAGTTGGGTTTTCCCGGATCTCTCGCTTCGCCATCGGGCCGGTGATGACTGCGGCAATGCTGCCGATGAACGGCATAAAAGTCAGGCCCAGGATCCCCGCGATCAGGCTGATAATCGCCATTGTGCTGGTTTGTTGGGGCGTATACGCCGGGCCCGGCCCCCCTTGTGAATCGTAGATTGACATGGCAATGCCTCCGTTCTTATGGTCAGATTTCGTCTGGTTCAGGCTGTGCGGGCACGGTTGGCTCTGCGCCACATGACCCACAATATCCAGGCGGTCACCAGGACCCCACCCAGGGCGATCAGGATCGGGATCACCACTGCCAGGATGGACAGAATGGTGGAAACGATATCTTCCAGGATGCTCACCGGCACATTCCCCGCCCCGGCCGTGGTAGCGGTCACCGCCGGCCGGACGGCAGCCGACTTCACCGCATGCACGCCGCCGGCCACCAGCAGCCCGGCCGCCAGTGAGAGCACCGGGTTTATATCGGTGACCACCTGAGCGCTGGCGGCGAAGGCCAGCGCCCCGGCTGTCGGGCGCACGAGAGTTTGGATGGCATCGTTCACGTGATTCACCGCCGGGATCTTATCAGCGAAGAACTCGACCAGTGAGAGCACCACCAGCAGGCCGATCACCCACTCGTTGGTGAGCGCATCCCAGGGCGGGCTCAGCTTGAACAGGTCGGTGAAGCGCGCCACCAGGGCGAGCACCAGCAGAGGAATGTAAGCGTTCAGGCCGGCGCTGGCGGAGAGCCCAAAAGCAGAAAAAATGCCGGTCAACAAATCCATCTCGATTCATCCTCTCTTAATGTCTACGCATCCGGGCCGGTAAAGTTGCGCCGGTCTTGCCCGAACAGCTCCCCCGAACCGGGAGATCCCGGATTAACCGAAGTGGAATCCTTCCCAGGTGCCGGTGAATAAAAACCGCACGAAATCCAACACGGCAATCTGCAGCAGGCCCACACCGAATCCGGCGATAAGCGGGGTCACCAGTTGCCCCAGCCGGTTGAAGCGATTCTCGGCTTTGGTGACCATTAACACTACCATGGTGTACACCATGGTGAGCAAAACCAGCACTCCGCCCGCGCTGACCAGCGCCAGCGGGTAGAGCACCAGCGGGTTCTCGGTGAGCACCACCACATCCAAGCCGGCTGCGAGCAGGAACAGGACCAGCAGCGATCGAAAACCCCCCAGGACAGGGCGGGCATCCCAGGTTTGCCATACCGTTTGGGCGAATGCGGGATACAACACGATCGCCATCAGCAATCCCATCCCGGTGCCGGTGACCAGACGCAGTGTGTTGTTGGGTTCGTAAAGGGCGGGCGCGCCCGGGAACAGGTGCAGATAAGAATTCAGCCCATCTCCGCCAAAAGCCAGGAGCAGCAGGGCCAGGATAGGCCACAGACGCCGGGCCGGCATCCCCCCGCGGCGTGGTGCGGTCAGGGCCAGAAAGCCCAGGCCCAACACCGCGCCCAGGTACATCCCCGAGCAGCGCGCGCAGAGAGGAAATTGCCGGTCTCCCAGGTGAAAAGAGCGAGCATCAATCCGGTGGCATACTGCATAACCCACAGCATCCGCCTTGCCCAGCAGCCCTTCTGGAGTGTTAAGCAGCCAGCCAACCAGGAGTAGACCTACCGCTAAGAACACGATCCATTTGATGGACCCGGCAGAGGAGTGAGGAGTGGCGTTTTCTTGGTCCATCCTTTCTAAATTATAGGAGTTTTCGACAAAAAAGCAAGCAGGAAAGGATTTGCCTGCAAAATCGATACGCTGTGATTTCCCCCCGCCGCTGTAATAAAATTCCACCTTGTACGTATTATTTAACGTCAGTTCGAGAACTCGCGGAGGAGCGCTGGGGGCGGCACGTTTTTCTCTGGCGCGCAACCGCATTTCTCACTAAACCGTAAATTAATATGGAGAAGACGTTTCACTTCCTAGAGGGCCTGTGCAGCTTAGCGGGCTCTTTGAGGTAAGTTGTTGTAAAATACAGGGCATGTTCGCTTCTCTTGAGAAGGACACCCACGATCAAAAACAGGATAACATCCTGAGAATGGAGACCTCGCCATGAAAACGCGCCTGGTACTGGTTGTGCTCCTGGCTTTCATCCTCGGTGCTTGCAGTTCCGCCGGGCCGCAGCCGCAGGCAAACTCGCCCACTGCGCCCGCCGTGACAGCCCAGCCGCAGTCAACCGCCACATCCACCCTGGAGCCTCCCACGGAGACCCCTGTGCCTCCGACGGCGACCAATACCCCCACTCCCACGGCCACGCCCGAGCCTCGGGCCTACGGGCCGGACAACTTCCCCGAGAACGTCAACCCGCTCACCGGGCTCGTGGTCGGCGATGTAACCCGCCTGGAACGGCGTCCGGTGGCGGTGAAAGTGCAGATGTTCCCCCGCGGCCAGCGCCCCCCATACGGCGTCAGCCTGGCGGACATTGTCTACGATTACTATCAGAACGCCGGGGCCACCCGCCTGACGGCCATTTTCTACGGCCAGGATGCCGAACGGGTCAGCCCTATCCGCTCCGGGCGCCTGCTCGACTATCACCTGGTAGATATGTTCGAAGCGGTGTTTGCCTTCGGCAGCGCCGACCAGCGCATCCTCAACCGGCTGACCAACAGCCCCTTTGCCGACCGGCTTTTCATCAACAGTTCGGAGAGCTGCCCGCCTAACCCCATGTGCCGGGTGGACCCCAACGGGTTCAATTACCTGATCACCGACACGAAGCTGTTCTCCGAATACGTTACCAGTCGCGGCGTCGACAATTCCCGCCAGGAACTGAACGGCATGCGCTTCGACCCCGAACCTCCCTCCGGCGGACAGCCCGGCGTTCAGGCGACCGTGCGCTACAACCTCAGCAACTACAACCGCTGGGATTACGACCCCGAGACCGGGCGCTACCTGCGCTTCCAGGACGCCGCCAACGATGATGGCCAGGGGGAAACCTATGAGCCGTTGGTCGATGGTCTGAACGAAGAGCAGATTGCCGCCGACAATGTCGTCATCCTCTTCGTCACCCATGGCTACGCCTTCAACACCCGCGGCGGCAACAGTGAGATCATCGACATCCAGCTCACAGGCAGCGGCACCGCCTACGCCTTCCGCGACGGGCAGGTCTATCTCCTGCGCTGGAACCGGGCCACCCGCGAAGACCTGGTGACCCTGACCTTCCCCGACGGCACACCCTATGCCCTGAAACCCGGCAATTCCTGGTACCAGGTGGTCGGCCAGTACTCCCAGGCCACGAGCGATGCCGGCGACGCCTGGCGCTTCACTTTCTCCATCCCCTAAGCCGGGGCGATTCCCTTCAAAACTATTAGGGGAGTGTGCAGCTTTGCTCGCACGCTCCCCGCTTACTTTAATTTACAATAGAGGACGCATCCACTGGTCTCTGCGAGAAAAACAGCCGGCTTATGCGTCGCATCCACGCCCTCGTCTTCATCCTGCTCACCGTCTTGCTCTCCGGCTGCGCCGGAGGGCCGGGCGCGGCCCAGGCCCGGGCGCAAGTCATCCTCTACTCCACCCCCACTCCGCGCGGCACCCCTCGCCCGCTGCCCCCAACCGCCACCCCCGCCGTCTTCCAGCTTCGTGCCACCAGCACCCCCCTCCCGTCTGCCACCCCCGTCGCCATCGACCTGGACTGCTGCTTCGGGCCGCGCTCCTACCCGCCGGGGGTCAATCCCCTCACCGGGCTGGAGGTGGCCGATCCGGGCCTCCTCGAACGCCGCCCGATCCTGGTCAAGATCACCAACTTCCCCCGCAGCGTGCGACCCCAATGGGGGCTGAGCCGCGCCGACCACATTTACGAATACTACCTGGAAGACGGCATGACCCGCTTCGTGGGTGTCTTCTACGGGCAGGACGCAGCCCGCATCGGTCCGGTCCGCTCGGGGCGTTTCTTCGACGAACACCTCATCCGCCAGTACAAGGGCCTGTTTGTATTCGGCGCAGCCGACCCGCGGGTGTTGGGCCCCTGGACGGAGTCGGACTTCAAGAATCTACTCATCCTCGAGCGCCCCGATAACTGCCCGCCTCTCTGCCGCATTGGCAGCGAGAACAATTACAACACCCTCTTCCTCGACTCCACACAGATGAGCTCCTACTTGCAGGCGCGCGGCACCGCCAACACCCGCCAGGCGCTGGAAGGTCTCTACTTCGAAAAACTCACCCCATACAGCCATCAGGAGGGGCTGCGCGTTGGGATCCGCTACTCCCTGGTCTCCTACAACCTGTGGGAGTACGACCCTGCCTTAGGGCGCTACCTCCGCTCGCAAGACACCGAAACCGTCCGCGAAGGCATCGAGCCGGTCGAACCGCTCTACGACCGGTTGACCGGCGAGCAGCTAGCCGCCGATAATCTGGTCGTGCTGCTCGTGCCCCACGAGTACTTCATCAACACCGCCACCACCGAGATGGTCCAAATCAACTTCGAAGGCGAGGGCCCCGGCATCGCCTACCGGGATGGGCGCGCCTACTCCATCCAATGGCAGCGCTCCGCCTCCGATCAAATGGTGCGCCTGACCTACGCCGGCGGCCGGGATTTCCCCCTCAAGCCCGGCAACGTCTGGTTCCAGATCTTAGGCCTCAGCTCTCACAGCGCCCAAATAGAAGACCAGTCCTGGCGCTTCACTTTTTCCATCCCCTGATCGTCCCCCCTTCCGATATCCGGCGGCGAGTTACACGGCTTTCACCCGGTTCCCGGTCGCTTTCACCCACCGCGGCTTGAACAGGTGAAGCTCGCCTCCAGCCCCGCCTGGCCTGGATAATTTCCACATACTTGACACAAATACTATTATTTGCAATACTATTGAAGTTCCATAGTCTCACTGTGCAGGGAGGACTTATGATCGATCCAGCCCAACAGCAGTTGATTGCCGACCTCGCCCGCGATCTGCTCGCAGAAACCGCTCCGCAGGAGCTGCCCCTCTTCCGCGCCAGCAGCGAGGCGTTCTTCAAAGACCCGCAGCGGGTGATGAGCGGCACAGTCGGGAAAGACGAACCGCTCGGCTTCGGCGCCGGCGAAGGGACCAGCTTCCTCGCCCCGGTGATCCTGGCGGTCGCGACCCGAGTGGTCACTTTTCTCGCCGCAGAAGTGGGCAAATCCGCGCAGGCCGAAGGCAGTACGTTTATCAATGATACGGTGAAGGCGCTGTTTAAACGCTTCCGCCCCGCTGCGGCCGCTGAGAAACAGCCCACCGGCGAGGCCTCCCTCGCCCCTAAGCCGGCCGCACCGGCTCCCGTCCCGGCCGTCACCCCTGAGCTGCTTAAAAGGGTGCGAGAGGTAGCCTTCCAACAGGCCAAGCAGCTCAGGCTGTCCGATTCCAATGCGCAGCTCTTAGCCGATTCACTGGTCGGCAGCCTGGCCTTACCGCCGGCATCAACGGCGTAAAATATACGCCGTACAAAGTACGGCGGCACAATGTGCGCGCAGCACAAGGAACGGTTTTAAATGAACGCTGTGGAACCGGACCCTTCCCCCCAGACCTCCGGCCGGCCGCGGCTCAACCCCTTCATCTTCCCTTCCGGCACCGATTTTCGTTTCGCCCTGCTCGTCGCCGCCGTAATCGGGGCCGGCATCTTCATCTTCGAGATGCTCGTCAGCAGCCGGCCTGGCTTCCAGACAGCTTACCTGGCCGGGGCCGAACGCTGCCTGGCCTCTATGCCGCAGCCCGCCTGGCCTTCATATCCCGGCGGCAGTCCGGC
>CAYMLG010000058.1:28435-31301 GCA_964391195.1 uncultured Anaerolineaceae bacterium
GCCGCCGGCGACCTCGCCGCCTGCATGACCCCTTACAACCGGCCGCTCAAGAGCGGCGCCCTGGCCGGCCTGGCCCTGATCTTATCCGCGGGCCTGGTGATCTTCGGGGTTTATCCCGTCTGGAAGCTCCGCCGCCGGGGCTTACAGCCCCTTTCTGCGGAGGACGCCCCGGAAGTGATACAGGCCCTGGAGGCCCTGCGCCGGGAGGCCGGCCTCCCCCAGGCCCCACAATACGTCTGGAATCCGCTCGACCTGACCGGCAGCGCCCTGGCCTTCGGCCGCCCCGGCCGCTTCTACCTGGAATTGGCCGGGGGGCTGGTCGCCCGATACTATCTCCCCGAAAGACGGCCCGAATTCGAAGCCGTCGCCCGTCACGAATTCGCCCACCTGCGGAACGGCGACGTCACCAAAACCTATTTCAGCCTGGCGATCTTCTGGGCCTTCATCGCCCTTGTTCTGCCCGCCCTCGCCCTGAGCATTATCGAGTACCCCGCCCAGGCCTTGTTTGCCCTGCTCTGGCGCCTCGCCGCCATATTGGTCGTTGTCTACCTGGTGCTCAATTCCGTGCTGCGCCAGCGAGAGATCTACGCCGACCTGCGCGCCTCCCTGTGGGATGGCCCCATGGGCGCCCTCTCTCGCCTGGTCGCCCACCTTTCCCCGGAGAAAACCGGCCTGCTGCGCCTGCTCAGGACTCATCCACCCCCGGAAGACCGCCTGCAAGCCCTGGAAGACCCCACGCCCCTTTTTCGCCTGAACTTTTGGGAAGTTTTCACCGCCGGGCTGACCGCCAGCCTGGCCTACATGGGCGTGCAATCGATTATGACCACCCTGGTCACAAGAGCGGCCTGGGGCAACTGGCTCTCCTCACTGATCTTCGCCCCGTTGGCGGTCGGCCTGGCGGGGACGGGCGTGTGGCGGGCGACCTTTGCCTCACTGGCGGCGCCGGCCCGGTGGACGCCGCCGCTGCCCCGCGTGTGGAGTCTCGCCGCTGGCCTGGCGTCCGGTCTGCTGCTCGGGCGCATCCTCTCCTTCGAGATCTACTTCCAATGGGCTCTCACCCCTGCCCTGTGGCAGGACCGCCTGGCCGTAGCCGGCTTCTACCTGCTGTTCGGGCTGGTGCTCCTGGCCGGGCTGTACCTCTTCCTGGTGTGGATCGCCCTCGGCGCCCGGGTTTGGTTAGAGGTCGCCGCCGGTTGGCGCATGCCGCGCACAATTTACCTGCTGAGCCTGGGGCTGGCCGGGCTGCTGGTATCCCGCTGGTTGGGGGTGCTCTACGGCTATGCCTCGCTGGCCACCGATTCAGGTTCGATTCTCTTCGTGCTGGGGCTTGTGATCCTCTCGATCCCGGTCTTGCTGCCCGCCAGCCCGCTGTTCACCCTGGGCCTGGCCTCCCTATGGGCCTTTCCCCTGGCCGCCTGGTTGTGGCGCCGAGGCGCCGGTCCCCTGGCGTCCGCCGCCTGGAGCTATCTCGAAGGGACGCCCCCGCCCATCCCTGCCACCGGGACGCCCCTGGCGCATGGTTTGCGCCCCGGCCTGGCAATTCTCACCGGCCTGGGCGCGGCCGTCGTCTACACCCTGCTGCTGGCCATCATCCGCCTCGGCGTCAGCCGGATGGTCCCCGCCCAAACCCGGGCCGAGGACCAGTTCATTTTGACCTACTTTGTGGGCCAGGTCGCCCTGGCCGTCCTGCTGCAGATCGGGGCGGCCGCCCTCGTCGCGGCCTGGGTCCGCCGTATGGGCGCGCTGCACGGGCTCATGGCAGCCCAGATCGGCGGGGGCCTGATGGCCGCTGCGCTTCTGGCTTTGAATATACTCTTCGGCGGCTCGCTCAATTGGTCCTTCGCCTGGACCACCTTCGGCCAGGTGGTGAACCTCGGCGCGCTGGCAGCCCTGGCTGCCGGGCTTCCGGTCTCCGCCGCCGTCGCCTGGATCCGCGGCCTGGGCGAGCCCGAACCACGTCCGGCAGTTATCCCTTGATGCCTTTTCGATAACTTAGGAGAGAGCAGCCCACCGTTCCTGGGATCAATCCTCCCATTTCCAGGAGCGCACCTGCTCCAGGGCGCGATACGCGGTCAGGTCCAGGTGCAGCGGGGTGACCGACACATATCTCTCGTTTAGCGCTCCGAAATCCGTGCCCTCCTCGGGCACCCCGGTGGGCGCGTCGCCGCCGATCCAGTAATACGGCAGGCCGCGGGGATCTTTGCGGCTCACCAGCAGATCCCGGTACACGCGCAGACCCTGCCGGGTGACCTTCACCCCCCGGATGCTTTCAGCGGGCCCATAGGGGATGTTCACATTCAGCAGCACATCTTTCGGCAGCCCGCCGTTCGCCATCACCGCCCGCACGATCTGGCGGGCGAAATGGGCTGCCCCGCGGTAATCCACCGGCCCGGTGTGTGTCTCCGGGGTATCGAGGGAGAAGGCGATCCCCGGGATGCCCCAGATGGAGGCTTCCATCGCCGCCGTCACTGTGCCCGAATAGGTGGCGTCGTGCCCCAGGTTGGCGTGCGGGTTCACCCCGGAGACGACCAAATCGATCTTTTCGGGCAGCACGCCCAGCACCGCCAGAGCCACGCAGTCGGAGGGCGCCCCGTCCGAGGCCAGGGCGCGCGTGCCGTCGCACAAGGCCATCTCTTTGACTCTGAGCGGCCGCTCCAGGGTTTTGACGTGCCCCGAGGCCGACCAGTTCCGGTCAGGTGCCAGGATGGTCACCTTTCCCAATTCATCCATCGCCTGTTTCAAGGCCAGCAGCCCCGGCGCAGTGACTCCATCGTCATTGGTTACCAGTATGTGCATTGTCTTCCGCCTCCACAGATTTTGCTCAGTTCGTTTGCTCTCGAAACGGTTATTATATCCCTGATTGCCC
>CAYMLG010000059.1:0-20085 GCA_964391195.1 uncultured Anaerolineaceae bacterium
TTGCCCGTGAGTTGGAAGTCTTCACTGCGCTGGTCTTGACAGGTTCCTGTGGTTGACAATTCCTTGCCAACCACCGTCTTTCCAATCACTCTTCAGTTGTTAAGGTGGATTTGTCTGACAAATTGGGGTCAGACAGCGGGCAGGATTGTACTCCCACCCGCCCCGCCTGTCAAGGGCGGAGACGAAAAAGCGCCGCTGCGCGGACCATTCCGCACACCGGCGCCAGACCGGGACGAGCCAGTGCCTGGCTCCGGTCTCTGACGCATCGCTGATTGCATCAGCTCGTTTTTGATCGATCTGCCCGTGCGGGCAAGACCAGCCGTCTCAAGGGCGGGTTGGAGATTATAGCCGATCCCCGGGATTTGTCAAGGGCGAAGCCGGGATTGTTGTGGCTTCAGGCTCGCCGGGGGCGAGAAAAGCCGCTCACCCCTTCTGGGGGAGCGCCCGGGCCCCTGGATGAAAGTTGATGGTCCGCTCTCGACGTTCGCCATTATAGCAGACCGGGTCCGTTTGTCAAGGGTTTCGGTGATATTTAATAGAATATTCATAATAATTCTCGTTTCAACGGTTACGGGAGTACTAAAAATTGTTCGCTCTTGAAAAGAACAGTGATAAAATTCAACAATATCGAGTTTTCCACTGGTATTTCTCTATAATCAATTGGTATCTTGGAAATCGGGGGGGAAGGATGACGGCAGAGTGTTCCAACCAAGGCGCGATGAGCTGGAATAGGTTGTTTGTCATTGTACTTCTGGCGATCCTGCTGTTCGGACTCAGCCCGGTCAAATCGAAAGGTGTAGTAGCCCAGACCGGTTCGGCGACCCTCACCCTGCTCAACCAGCAGGGCAGACAGGTGGAGCGGATCAGCGATGGCGATTCGGTCCAGTTGCGAGTCAAGCTGAGCGGCAGGGCGCCGGAAGATCATCCGGTCCAATTTGCATTAGACGAGGGACCGATCGTCGCTGAGTGCGTTATCGAGCAAGGTAAAGATTTTTGTGAGACGGAGGCGCTGAATGCGTTGGGATGGTTCTGGACAGCAGCCGGAACGCCTGCTCCCAGGCGGTTGCTGTCGGCGACAACCGGCGGACCGGAAAACCTCGCCTCTATAGAAGTGTCAGTTCATCCCCGCCCGGTGGTCATGGTGCACGGGTTTTCCTCGTCTTGGGAAGCCTGGACCAACTACCTGGGAGCCGATGGCTTTCTGGCAGAGGCGCAGATCCCTGGTTTTGCGGTCGGGGATGGGTTGCTTCCGGGGGCAATGAACACGGGCAGTATTGACGATCCTTCCGGGAAGACCAATACGATTGCCGAAAATGCGGCCTTCCTGGGTGAGTACATTCAGGCGGTGAAAGTTGCTACCGGCGCTGAAAAAGTAGACCTGCTTGCCCACAGTATGGGCGGGTTGATTTCACGCTACTACATCGGTAAGGTGATGCAAGATCGAGATGTCGGGCAGTTGATTATGCTCGGTTCTCCGATGGCGGGGACAGCTTGTGCGAACCTGCCCGCCTCGTTAGGGCTGTACCTGCCGGCGGTGCTCGAGATCCGCCCGGCTTACGTCCGCCAGATTTTCAACCCGCTGGTGAATGATCGCCGGGGTGTGCCCTTTTTTGCTCTGGCCGGCACGCTCATTCAGGAGCCGGTGCAGTCACCCTGTACACAGGTGCCTACCGATCTGGCTGTCTCCCTGGCCAGTGTCTCTGCAATCCCACTGCATTTGGACACCATGCCGGTGCTGCACACCGACCTAAATGAGTCGGATGAGGTGTTCTCAGGGGCAGTGCTGCCGATTCTGAAGCGCCCGGCCGGGGCATGGATCGATCCCGCAGATACACAATCTCCGCCATCCCAGGTTCTGGCAGCCGGGTTCTCTCAGATCCTGACCGGACATGTCGATCCGGGAGGGAGTGAAACCGTTACCGTACACATCGATGAAAATGTGGGCGTAGCCAGCTTTTCACTCTACGACCAGACCCGCTCGCTGCAGGTGACCGTCCGTGGGGCCAGTGGAAATATTATCGACCTGGACCCGATCCAGAACGGTTTTATTGTGGTCCAGGATCCGGAAGCACTGATCTACCTGGGCTACGGCTTCGAGAACCCCAGGCCTGGTCCCTGGCAGATCACGCTCAGCGCCGGCCCGGACACACCACCCCAGGGAGCCGACTTCTCTATGATGGCCAGGCTGACCGGCGGAGCTCAGCTTCAGGCGCTGACCAGCGCTCTCCTCCCAAATCCGGGGGATGAGGTGCTCATCTCGGCCCGCTTGAGCCTGGCTGACCAGCCGCTTCCGATTCAGGAGGGCTGGGCTGTCGTGCACGGTGCTGATGGGTACCGCATGGAACTGCCATTGAACACGATTGGACAGCAAGCCGAGGTGGCTTGGGAAGCCGGTCCGCCGGGAGTGTACGGGATCGATGTATTTACCCGAGCGCAAACTGGAGAGGGGATTATCGTCGAGCGCGGGGCGCAGTTGAGCGTTCAGGTGCAGCCGAGGAGAGGGCTCTCCAGGTTGGAGCTCGCGGCGGCCACCGGGTTATGCCTGACCGGCATCGCCGTAGGCGGGTTGGGAGCAGGGTTCTACATACGCCGGCGCCGAAAAAAGAGGGTTACCCCCAGTTTGTAAGCAGGGCAGCCAGGAGCGCAGCTCTCTCCGGCAGGCTCTCCACATGGACGAACTCCCGGTCGGAGTGCATCCCCCCACCGAGGGCGCCCAACCCGTCCAGTACGGGCACGCCCAGCGGGGCGACAAAATTAGCGTCGGACCCACCGCCGGTGCCCCCCATCTTCAGATCCAGACCAAGGTCAGCGGCGATCTTCCGGGCTTGTTCGAAAGTCCTGGCCATCCGGTCGTCAAATGGCATCGGCGGGCGGTTGAGACCGCCGCGGACGGACAGAGTGGTGCCGCCCAGAACCGGCTCCAGGCTGTGCAGCTCACGGCTGATCCGCTCGGCTTCGTCGGGAGTCATCACCCGCAAGTCCACCCGCGCCTCCGCCTCCTCGGGGACGACGTTGGTCGTGGTTCCGCCGCGGATCACGCCCACGTTCAGCGTCGTCCCCCGATCATAATCCGTCAGGCCCTGGATTTTGATCACCTGGTGCGCCAGTTCTACGATGGCATTGACCCCGTTCTCATGGGCGCCTCCGGCGTGTGCCGCCCGGCCCCGAACGGTGATGCGGAAGTTGCCCACGCCTTTCCTCCACACTTTTAACGCCCCGTCGCCCAGGCAGGGCTCCAGGCACAACACCAACCGGGCTTTGCGGGCCAGCCGTTCGATCAACGGGCGGGAGGTCCGGCTGCCGGTCTCTTCGTCTGAGGTGAATAGGGCGGTTATAGGAGTATCAGGAAGCTGCCCGCGTTCGCGTAATACTTCTATCGCAGTCAGGCAGATGACGATCCCGGCCTTCATATCCACTACCCCAGGGCCGGTCAACCTGCCGTCCACGACCCGAGGCGGGTTCTTATCGATAGAACCCAACGGGTGCACGGTATCCATGTGGCAGAGAAGGAGAAAGCCGTTCCTTCTCTCATCCGGCCCCCAGCATCCGAGGATGTGGTTCCCGGTCGTGGTCTGCGGATCGACAGAGATACGCGCCCCAAGGGCCTCCAATTTGCTTGTAACCGCCGCCCCCATGCGGTTCACGGCGGCAGTATCCCGTGAAGGCGACTCGATCTCAACCAGTTCTTGTAACAGCGCGGTCATTTCATCTTGCTTCGATTTGAAATCAGCTATTGGGATCATGGCACATTCCTCATACTTAACCGATGAAACCTAAGCGGGTGCAGACAAATCCTGCTCGGGGATATTCCAGCCGCTCAAACGCAGCGCCTGCCCGGCGCCGGCAACCGCACTCCACACGGCTCTGATCGTGCGTTCTTCTCCCGGCAGCAGGCAGAAGTGATTGTGGTCCAAGGTTACCCACCCCTGAGCAGTCCGAGGCGGGCGGGCATCCTCAATCCACAGGTACATGGCTGCCACCCGGCCAGTATTCTTCAAGTGCACATCCCACTCGCCCGCACTGGCCGTGACCTGTGCGGAGACTCTGGCCTGCGGGAGATCGAACGCCGCCTCCAGGTTTTCGCCGGTTGAGAACAGGTAACGGTTGCGAGCCAGCAGTCCCCCGCCAGGCCTTTCCATGACCAAATCCAGGAAGAAGACCGGTCCGGAGACCTGGGCCGGATCTATCGAAATACGGTCCAGGCGGGCGGCTTCCGCTGCTGGGATCTCCACGACCAAATGCCGGGCAGCGTACTCCTCCCCGCTGGTTCCCAGCACGCGAATATGGACCACAGCCGGTATCGGTTGGAGCTGTGTGTTATGAGACCAGATCTCGGCGCTGAAGACAGGATGCCTACCCCAGGCCTGGCGGTCGAAACTGGCGGAGAGGTGCAGCGGGGCATACGCCCGGGCGACCTCATAGTAGGCCGGTTTGGGCCGCCCGTAATAATCCACGGCGGAAGTACAGGCTGCCATCGGGTAAGGCTCATTGAACTGCCAGGGCAGGGTGCCGGAATTGCGGAAAGCCCGGCGGCGGTCAGATTCCACGGCGTAAC
Organism: uncultured Anaerolineaceae bacterium; assembly: GCA_964391195.1. Classification (GTDB taxonomy): domain Bacteria; phylum Chloroflexota; class Anaerolineae; order Anaerolineales; family UBA4823; genus JAAYXE01. The sequence goes on from CAYMLG010000059.1 coordinate 4,556, forward strand.
GCAGCCCATCCGCTTGCCAGAATTGGATCGCCTGCACCAGGCGCTTCAGCTCAGGCTCATCCCGGCTGTCGACCAGAGCGCCAAAGGCCGCTCTCCAGGCAGGGACCTTCACCCACCAGGCGCCGAGATGGAACCAGACCGGACTATCCAGGCTGACCGGGAATAGATGCTCGGGTGAGATGATCGCCCGGAGCGTGGCCCAGTTGGTAATTCCCTCCACGCCAAACTCGCTGTGCAGCAGGGAGGTCCCCTGGTTGTACAGCCGGAAGTGCTGCTCCAGGCCCTGGTGTTCCCACGGGCCGTGCACGTCGTGCAGCCCTTGTGGGTTCCGCCGGATCGCCTCCAGAGAATTACCGAATTCGGGCCCCGATGGCGTGGTGGGCAGCCAGGCGCGGTCCGGGTCCAGTTCGGCGACGGCCGCCTTCAGCGCAGCCAGCATCGGGTGACGGTCATCGAGCGGGCGCCCGTCCGCATCCTGGAGTTCATTGCCCCCGCACCACAGGATCAGCGAAGGGTGGTTGCGGCGTCGTGGAATGATCTGCCGGGCTTCGTGCGCCATATAGCGGATGAACTCCGGATCATCCGGCGGATCGTTTTCGATGCCGGACGAGGATTGGATGAAATCCTGCCAGACGAGAATACCCAACCGGTCGCACAAGTCGTAGAAGCTCTCTTTTTCGATCAACCCACCGCCCCATACCCGCAGTAAATTGATGTGGGCCTGGCGGGCCAGCGCCAGCAGGTGCCTCAGCTTCTCCGGGCGCTCGACTCCATACATCACGTCCAGCGGAACCCAGTTCCAGCCATTGAGATATATCCTGCGCCCGTTGACCTCCACGGTGTAGGGCAGCGCACCCTCGGGACCGCCCTCATTTGGCAGGAAGCGCACCTGGCGTATGCCGAAGCCGACCTGGCGGGCTGAAACTTGATGCGGGTCAGGCAAACCTGCTTCATGGTCCAGCGGGGTAAGCTCAACCTCCAGCCGGTACAGCGGCTGATCACCGTAACCGTTTGGCCACCACAGCTCCGGCCGGTCGATGGTAAATTCCACCGGCAGCTCGCTATCCCCGGCGGGCAATGAGGCAGAACCCCTGCCTGCCTTCACCTGCGCTCCTTCCAGCGTTACCCGGTAGTTCACTTCCACATCCAGCGCAGAGTGGGAGGAAAGACTCAACTTAGCGGACACTCGCGCCGAGTCAAAGGCGGGAGACAGGAGTGGGCGGACGAATAGATCGTCGATGCAGACTGGCCCACAGGTTTCAATATAGACAGAATCCCAGATCCCCAGATGGATCATCCGCGGGCAGAAGTCCCACCAGTAAGTCATCCGGCTTTTGTGCGTCCTGACCCGGTTGGTATATCCCACCTGGGGCTGTTCATGCGGGGCGGGATGAATCACCACTGCCAGCAAGTTCTCGGCTCCCAACTGCAGCCGGTCGCTGACTTCGAACCGGACCGGGGTGAACATGCCGCGGTGTTCGCCAAGCTTTGCCCCGTTCAAGTAAAATTCCGCCTCGTAGTCTACCCCCTCGAAATGCAAAAACAGGCGGCGCCAGGCAAGCTCGCGGTCGATGGTGAAGGTCTTCTTGTACACCCAGGTGCGCTCTGGAATCCACTCGAGCAGCAGGCTGTTGCGCTCGAAGTACGGGTCGGGGATCTCTCCGGCCTGCAGCAGGTCGTGCCCTACGCTCCCCGGCACCGCAGCCGGGAACCAGCCTCGCCGGTCTGGCGTACCGGGTTGGACGGAGTGCCGCCAGACCCAATCTGCGCCGGTGAAACCTTTGAACGACCAGTCTGAGCCATTGAGTGGAATGAGCATGCTTACTCTACGCAGTCCACCATCGATTCACCGGAGGGTGACCAGGGCCTCAGCCTGCTCCCCGTAGCGGCGGCCGCCGATGTCGATGTCCACAGCAACCCGAGCCCGGCGCAGGCGCAGCCCCTCAGGCGGTTGCACGGTAAACCCGGCATGCACAGTCTCGCCGGGCTCAGCGCCCAACCGGATCACAGCGGGGAGCGCCAGCCAACCTTCCGGGACGACAGGCCGGATGGTGATCTCCGCCGCCGAGTCTTGGGGGTTGATTACCTGGACTTGATACTTCAGACGCTCACCGGCCTCGGCCTCGGTCTGGTAAGGGGTCAGGCGAGCGACAAACCCCTCGGCGTCCAGCCCGATCACCCCATCAATCAGCAATTCCCGGTGTAGGGCGACAAAACGCTCGCCCCGAGCCCGCAGCCGGTCCAGATATGCCGGACCGGCTTGGACGGCCCCCCAATGCCCGGTTAGGATCAGGTCTGGCTGCAGCCGGCTGAAAAGTTCGGCCGACTGCAGGTAATCTGTGTCCTGCAGGTGGTTGTGATAGACGTAATTCCAGGCATCGGCATCCCGGTCCTTGTACTGGTCCCCGCTTGCCAGCAGGCGCAGCCCATCTACTTCAAAGAATATGGCGGCTGCATAGCGGGTGTGCCCGGGCAGCGGGTAGATCTGGAAGGTATATTCTTCCCAGCGCAGCGGTTCACAAAACGGCAGCCGGCGATCCACAGGGATCGGGTCGTACCACAGGCAGGGAAGGTCGTATGCCCTGGAATTTTCCAGGATGCCGGCAAAGTTGTCCGGAGCCCATATCTCGGTCCCTTCCACCGAACGCAGCAGGTTCAGCCCGGCCACGTGATCATCGTGAAAATGGGTGGGGATTACGGTTGAGATTTTGGTGACCGAGTACGTCTTTTTCAATGCCGGCAGCGAATACAGCCAGGGCCGGCGAGAAGCGCGATCTTCGCCCGCGGCTGCGCCGGTCATAAAGTCGTATCCGTAATCGATCAGCAAAGCCTTCCCGCTTTCCGAAAGCAGCACGTAAGAATTCGCCGTGCTGGTGCGGTTCAGCAGCACATGCGGGGTAACCGGCTCATAGGGCTGGTCGATCCAACGGAAGAGATTAGGGTTCTCACCACGGTCGGCAAGTAAACAGGACAGCCGCTCTACCAGCAGGTCGATGGCTGCCTCCGGTTCGTTGATGACCTCCCCATGTGAGGGCAGCAGCCGGTTGAGGAAGCGCTTTTTCAGTTCAAGAAGCGAGAGAATGCTTGCCGGCGCCCCCTCCATGTGCTGGTAGGTCCACTGCAGGGCAGCCAGCGACCAGACTTTGCCCTCACCGGCGATCAGATCGCCACAGAATACCTGCCGCTGTCCGTCGATCTCGGCCATCAAGCTGATCGATCCGACGGTGTGACCCGGGGTGGGAATCACTTCGATGGTGACACCGGAGAAATCGACCCGGGCATAATCCTTCAGCGTGCCGGCGACCTCGACCGGCTCCAGCAGGGAGAAGCGATCCTGGCGGGGGTTATAGGTGTTGTCGAGCGCCCGCCCCTGCCACATCAGCTCGACGTTGTGGAACAGATCCTGTTCGGTATGCGGCACCCAAACCGGAATCCCGGCCTCATTCGCCCGGCGCAGCCCCTGGCCCTGGTCGCGATGATGGTGGGTGAGCAGCACCGCGCTCGCCTGGAGCCCCAGCGAGGCGCAGGCATCCAGGACGCTGCCGTCGCCGAAGTCGATCAGCACCGCCTGATCGCCGCAGCGGACGACGTAGACATTGCAGGTGCTCTCATAAAGGTAGAGATTCTCTGATATCTGGATCATGTGTATTCACGGCGATTATACGCCGGATTCCAGCCCATGGCCCCCCTCAAACCGGTTGATAGGATAGTTTATATGAAGGTTGTCGGAAACGCACAGGCCCATTCTCGCTGGCTTTTCTGTTAATGGCAATGTTAATGTTAATGTTCTTTCAGGCCTCCGCCCCAGCAGTTACGCTTCAGGTACAATTAAATATGTTCGCAATCAAGCCGGATCTTTGGAAAAGAGTGCAGTATGTCAGATCCAATTGAATACCGGGCGGAAGTGATTGTCGTTGGCTCCGGGCCGGGTGGGGCCACTCTGGCGCGAGAACTGGCGCGCCAGGGGAAGCAGGTCTTGCTACTGGAGCGCGGCATCGACCACCGACCGCGCAGCTATTACGGCACATACCTGGGGGCCATACTGTATACCGATCGGGCCAGCCTGTTGTTCACCCAGGAGGGGCTCAACATCGTACGGCCGCTTATGGTGGGCGGAGCGACCAGCATGTACTGCGGGTGTGCGGCCCGGCCGCCAACCTGGCTCAAACAGCAATATGGGATCGACATCGACCTGGAAGTGTCCGAAACGATCGAGGAGCTGGAGATCGCTCCCTTACCTGAGCCCCTGCGAGGAGAGGCCTCCACACGTATCGCCAGGGCGGCGCAGGCGCTGGGGATGGACTGGGAACCGCAGCTCAAGTTCATGCAGCCTCATCGCGTCCATGAATTCGACTGTGGGGCCAAATGCATGCTCGGCTGCCGGTGCGGCGCCAAGTGGAGCGCCGCCGAGTGGGTGGACGAGGCCACCGTCCTTGGGGCGCAGTTGGTTACGCAAGCGCGGGTTGACTCGGTGCTTATCGCCGGGAAGCATGTCGCCGGCGTTCAAGGAAAGATCAACGGCAAGCCATTCATCGCTTACAGCGATCTGGTCATCTTGTCCGCCGGGGGGATCGGGACGCCGCGCATCCTTCAGGCTTCGGGCCTCAGCGGGGCTGGCCGGGGGATGACGATGGACACAACGGTGATGGTCTACGGCACATCTGCGGAGCGGGGGATCGGGAACGAGCCGCCGATGACCTGGTCCTGGGAGAACCCCGAGGTGGGGTACATGCTCAGCACCCTGATCGACCCCTGGTTGCTGTACCCCCTCATCCACCTGCTTAAATCTCCCCGCTACGCCCTCCGCTGGCCGCAGTGGAACCGCATCTTAGGGGTGATGATCAAGCTGAAAGACGAAGTCTCCGGCGGCGTTTTTCCTGATGGCCGGATCAGCAAGCCGATGACCGCTGGCGACCGGGAACGGCTGCGCCTGGCGGAGGAGGTATGCCGGCGCATCCTGATTGAAGCCGGGGCGAAACCCGATTCGATTTTCATGACCCCACTGCGCGGCACGCATCCCAGCGGGACCGTGCGCGTTGGGGAGATGGTGGATCAAGACTTGCAGACCGAAGTGAGCGGCCTGTACGTGTGCGACGCCAGCGTGTTCCCCGAAGCCCTCGACCGGCCGACCGTGCTGACCATCATCGGCCTGGCCAAGCGATTGGCCAAAACTCTTCAGTGAAGTAAAGCCGGCCAGCAGCCCGGCAGCCTCTCCTATGGATAGCGAACATTTATCCACCCGCCTGGACTCAATCCCACGCATACCGTTCGCGGAATACCCGACTCCATTAGAATTTCTGCCCGAGATCAGCCGGATCGCCGGGAGGGAGATCTTTATCAAGCGGGATGACCAACTTGGACCCGGGGGAGGGGGAAACAAGACTCGCAAGTTGGAATATCTGCTGGCAGAGGCCGTTGCTTCGGGGGCAAAGAAAGTCGCTACTTTCGGCGGTTTGCAGTCGAATCATGCTCGCATCACCGCTGCTGCGGCCCACCGCTGCGGTTTGGAGCCGCACCTCTTTTATTTTGAACCACAACCCAGGCGGCTGGAAGGTAATTTGCTGCTGTGTCGCATCCTTGGGGCGCGGTTGCATTTTATCCCTTTCGGGGGCGGCAGCGCCAGCATGACCCTGGAGCGGACGATCCGGCTGGTGAGGCTGATTGCCTGGGCGCGGATTGGCCGGCATTATTTCATCCCTGTCGGCGGGCATTCAACGGTCGGATGCCTGGGATATGTGAGAGCAGCCCAGGAGATCGACCAGCAGGCGCGAGTCCTCGGAATCGAGGATGCCTGGCTGGTCACCGCCGCCGGATCGGGCGGGACGTTGGCCGGGCTGATGGCCGGTTTCCATTTACTGCGCTCGTCGCTGCGCCTCACCGGTATCGACGTCGGCAAGCTGTGGAAGGGCTTCCCGGCCTCCATCGCCGCCCTGGCCTCTGCCCTGTGCCGTTTCTTCGGAGAAAGACACAGTTTCAGCGCTCAAGATGTCCCGCTAATAGAAGGGACTTATGTGGGTGAGCGGTACGGAGTGCCAACCCCGTCCTGCGCTCAAGCCATGGATCTGCTGGCCCGGAAAGAGGGGATTATCCTGGATCCGGTATACACCGCCAAAGCGTTTGATGGCCTGCTGGACCTGATCCGGCAGCAGGATCCTCGGCTGGGGACCACCGAGCCGGTGATATTCCTCCATACCGGCGGTTTCCCGGCGCTTTTCGCCGTCCATTGATCGCGGTAGCGAAGCTCGCAGATTAAGCATCAGTAAACGAGCGAGCCGCGGGGAAGAATCCCTACGGCTCGCTTGTTTTTACCGCCAGCATGCGCTGGCTGGTACTCCATAGCCCGTACCGGGGTTCGAAATGGCTTCGGCTTCCCCCCTCTCCCGGTTGTGCTGGCTATTACCTGCTAGTTACCTGTGGTGGATCCGCTCACCAGTTCCCAGGTGACCTGGATATCCACCCTTACAATCTGCGAGCCAGGCTGGATTGGAACTGCCAGATCTTGCGCCGCCCCGCCCTGCGGGAAGGGTACCGGGAACTGCCCGCTTGGCACTTCCTGGATATTGGTCACCGCCCCAAGCCGGGCATTGGCTAAAGACGCCAGGTGCTCGGCTTTGGCCTGGGCGTTCTCCATCGCCAGCTCCCGCGCCTGTTCCAGCGCATCCACAGAATCGCTGGTCTCGAACGTGATGCCATCGATGCGGTTGCCCCCTGCCTGGACTGCAGAGTCCAGAAGTTCGCCCACCTGATCGAGATCCTCAACCCGCACGGATACCGTATTCGCAGCCGTGTATCCGCTGATATCCGGCTGTCCGGTCTCCGTCGGGCCCTGGTTCTCATACACCGGGAAGAGCTGCACCGATTGCGTGCGGATATCGGCGGCCTCCACTCCGGCCTCCGTCAGGGTATCGATCAACTCCTGCATCTGCTCGCTGTTCTGGGTCAGCGCCTCGCTGGCCGATTCATCCGTCGTCTGGACCCCGACCAGGATCACAGCTACGTCCGGCTGAACGCTGGCTTCGCCTGATCCGATCACCGTGATGCGCCGGTCAGCAGCCACCGGCGGCTGATCCGGGGGCTGAGTCGCGGTTGGGGTTGGCTGCTGTGCTTGCGCCCGCGCCGCGCGCAGCAATAACCCAGACCCGGATATGATCAGCATCAACGTGATAAAGATTAGCGTGGTGAATAAAAACTTGTGCAAGTTATGCTTTATCATAATTCCTCCTGTCGAATGGCTTGATACAATTGGCCGCTCGCTCCCCCTGATTAAATGCCCGTTACCCCCTCCTCGTGCGCTCTATACTGCAAAATCGATCTCCGCCGCTTCAGGAATGAATCAGCTCATCCCGGTCGGTGCGCAGGACCACCTTGTCGTCCGAGATGACCGCCACCTGGTCGGGGAGGACGTACAGATCATCCGCAAACAGCCCGGCGCCGTTCACATGGATAAAACCCTCCCGCAGCAGCCTTCCGCGCAGCGTTTCCGGGAGTTCATCCCCACCCGTGAAGGCCTCGGCAAAATTCTCCATGAAGGTGTCCGACATGGGGTGTTCGTAATCATCACCTGTGATTGGTCCTGTCGCCTCCTCGATCGAGCTCGTTGGCGCCGCCGATCCCATCGACCCGTGGAAGACCCGTTCAACAGTCCCGATCTTGTGGTTCCCGCGATCGTAGACGTCCATGCCCTCTTCTATATGAGCGAAAATATTATCGTCGTGCAATTCACCTGCCATCTTAACCTCCTAAAAAAAACAAACATCCCTACCGTTAATCCACCTGCCCTCACCGGCTTCTTACTCCGGCCGTGCTGAATTCGGGCAGTATCTCGCGCTGGTAAAAATCGAAGAAGCCCTCCTGGTCGGGGCCGATCTGGTGGATATAAACCTGGTCGTATCCCGCCTCGAACATTTTTTGAATACCCTCCAGGTGTTTTTTCGGGTCCGGCCCCAGGATCACATCTTCGCTCGCTGTCTCCTCATCGATCAATTTCGAGGCAGCCTCGAAGTGATCGGGCGTGGGCAGGTCGGCATGCAGCGGTCCGGGTACGGCAGCGGTGGGCCACCATTCGTGCACGATCTTCTTCCCTGCCGCTTCGCTCTCCGCCCAACACACCGCAACCTGCCCGATCTTCGGCTTCCTCTGCCCCCCGGCCTGGTTGAACTTCTCCACGATCTCCGTGTCTGGAGTAGTGCTGATCAGCCCATCGCCGCTCCGGCCGGCCAGCTCCGTGGCCTGCTGTCCGGAGGCTGCCACATATATCGGAGGCAGTTCATCGGGCAAATCGTAAATCTTGGCGTTCACCACCGTATAGAAATCCCCGTAAAAGCTCTGCTCTTCCCCTTCCCACAAATGACGGATCACCTGGACAGCTTCCTCCAGCATATCGATCCGCACGCTGGCTTCCGGCCACACATCGCCGAGGATATGCTCGTTCAGGTTCTCCCCGCTTCCCACCCCCAGAAAAAACCTGCCCGGCATCATCGCTGCCGAAGTGGCTGCCGCCTGGGCGATGATTGCCGGGTGGATCCGCACCGTTGGGCAGGTAACCCCCGTTCCCAGGCGCAGTTTTTCCGTCGCCTGTGCGATCCCCCCGATCACACTCCACACGAATGGGCTGTGCCCCTGCCTGTCGATCCAGGGGTGGTAATGATCGGAAATCAGGGCAAAAGTGAACCCCACCTCTTCCGCCCGGCGCGCGTATCGCACCAAGTCGTTCGGCGCATGTTCCTCGCTCGACAATGCATAACCAAGTTCTGCCATATTTATCTCCTTGGAATATCCGGATGTAACGCCGGATTTTGTGATTAATCGTCTCCCCCTGTGGTAGTCGTTGGTTCAGATTTCGTACAGGCAGTATGGGTGATCCGTGTGCTCTCTCAACACGTACCGGGAGACGTTGTACACGGGGATATTGCCCGATGTCTTCCCGTGCGGTGAGCCATGATGCGCGTGCCCGTGAAAGACCACATCTACCGGGTGCCGGTCGATGGCATTGGCCAGGCGCGAGCAGCCCAGGAACGGATACAGTTCCTTTGGTTCTCCGGCCAGCGTCTCCGGGATAGGCGCATAATGCAAGACGGTGATCACGTGCTCGCAGTTCAGTTTTACCAGCGCGTTTTCGAGTTGGATCGCCTCCTCGATGCTGACGTTAATGAACGCTTTCAAGGCCTGCTCCCCGAAGGGCTGCACGAACAACTCGTTGAACCCGCCGCAGAAACCTTTCGTCCCTACGAAACCGATGCCATCGATTTTGATCGACTTCCCGTTGAGCAAATAAATATCCTCGCCGGCCATCATCTGTGCCAGCACCTCAGCCTGGTTGCTCTCGTGATCGTGGTTTCCCAGCACCGCCACCACCGGCAGGCCGGTCTGCCTCAGATCTTCGAGCAGGACGGCCATCTCGTCCGGCAGCCCGGTGTCTGTCAGGTCGCCCGCCAGAACCAGGATGTCCGCTCGCGCTTCTATACCCCCCAGCAGTTCTTGCAGCAGGCCCTTGGTATTGACCCGGTAATGTAAATCACCTATCGCCGCGACTTTCAAGCATTTTCTCCTCCCCCTTGATCTCCCGTCGCCCTGGGAGCTTCGGGCCCGCCGGCAAAGTGGGATCGCCTTGCGGCTCCCCGGCATAGGAAAGCCCCCGAACCCATGGATCGATCGATTCGATATGAGTGTAAAGGATGGGTTGCCCGGCCTCAATCAGGGAATCCCCTAGTTGGCAGGTAGGTTTCTCCCTAACCGCTCAGTACTCTCCCAACGGAAAATATCCAGGATGATATGGCATCCTTAGAGTATGGATATCCGGTCAATGATGATAGTACTAAATTGGGAGAGTACCCAGACTACCCACTCAGGTTTACAGAATTAATATGGAGGACTATGCCTTTTGGAAATTTCGCAGAAATCCGCGCCATCCGTTCAGGACCCGGGGTTCGGCGTCGTCCTGGTCCATCCTCAAGCCAAACACCTTCCCGAACGTGCGCAGCACCCCCTGGGCCGCGGTCACATCCCGCCCGGATAGCGAGCCGTCAAGGATATCCTTGGCCAACCGTTCGATCAGGTCCACCGCCTTGGGGGTATTCAAATCGTCTTCCATATACACCAAAAACGAAGCGGAGTACGGGTCCGGGCTGAGTGCCGGGGCTTTCCCGCTGGGGGCCATCACCGCCTCGCGCACCAGCCCGGCCAACTTTTCTGCCTTCTTCAGGTCCCCTTCTGAGTATTCCCACGCCTTGCGGTAGTGATGGCGGTTCAAGTACAGCCGCAGCCCATCGGGAGAATACGTCTCCAGGAGCTTATCCACCATTACCAGATTCCCCAGCGATTTGCTCATCTTCTCCCCCTCATGCCGCACCATGGCGGTGTGCATCCAGTAGCGCACAAAAGGCTTGTCGGCCCGCCTGGCTTCCACCTGAGCAATTTCACATTCGTGGTGGGGAAACGCCAGGTCCTCCCCGCCGCCGTGGATGTCGATCACCTCTCCCAGGTGTTTGACCGCCAGAGTCGAGCACTCGATGTGCCATCCTGGCCGGCCCAGCCCCCACGGGCTTTGCCAGGCCGGTTCTCCTGGTCGCTGTGCCTGCCACAACACAAAGTCCAGCGGGTCTCGCTTCATGGGATCATCGGGAAAGTTGCCGCGCTCGTTGGCGATCGGAAGCATCTCGCTCCGCGGCAAGTGGCTCAGCTTACCAAATGGGGGCCAGGCATCGACCGAGAAATACACATTCCCGTTCGCCTCATACGCCACGCCTCGATCCAGCAGCCCCTGAACGGCATCCACAATCTCGGTGATCACGCTCGTCGCCCGGGGGAATTCGTCCGGCGGGCGCACGTTCAGATTCACCATGTCATAGATGAAGTGCTCCGTCCACTCGTTGACGACATCTTGCCAGTCTGCACCCAACGCCCGCGACTTCCGCAGAATGTCATCGTCAACGTCCGTTACATTCTGCACGTACCCGACCTTCAACCCGCGCAGCTCCAGATAGCGGATGAGTACATCATAGCTGGTATAGGTGAAGGCATGGCCCAGGTGAGTCGTGTCGTACGGGGTGATCCCGCACACATAAATCGAGACCTTCTCGCCCCTCGGCTGAAACGTTTCCATGCGCTGAGTCAGTGTGTGATAGAGTTTCAACTTGACCCCTCTCTTTGTGATCCCCGTCTATTTCCCACTTCTGGTATCTATTTTACCCTGTTCCAGAACTATGATAACATTTAAGCCAGGCGCAAAGCCGTGCTTAGCCGCGCCCAGCCGCACTAAGCAGCGAGCAGCGGCGATCAGTCGCACTCCGCCCGAGCGGGCTCACGCTTCACGATGTTGGTCATCGCTCGGTGCAGGCGAGTTCAAACGGGGGGATATATTCCCCCACCAGTCAACCATCTTTGGGGGTAAATGCGAGCACTTAGAATGGACAACGCTTACCACGAATTCCATGGCCCGAACCTGGGCTATGTCCTTGAATTGTATGACCGCTATCGCCAGGATCCAGGATCGGTGGATGCGGCGACCCGCCGGTTCTTCGAAGGGTGGCAGCCGCCCGAGGCGGGCCCAGAACCGGCGGTCGTCCCCGGCGTAGAATCCGGAACCGTCGCGGCCGTCGTGAACCTGGCCAATGCGATCCGCACCTTTGGGCACCTGGCCGCCCATCTCGACCCGCTTGGCAGCCCGCCTCCCGGCGACCCCTGGCACGAGTTGGAGTTCTACGGCCTGTCCGAAGCGGACCTGGCCAGTCTCCCGGCCTCGATCGTTGCCGGGCCCCTGGCCGAAGAATCGCAGTCGGCCCTCGAAACGGTACGCAAGCTGCGCCAGGTTTACACCACCCGCATCGGTTATGAATACGGCCACATCCAGATCCCCGAGGAGCGAGATTGGCTCCGCCATGCGGCCGAATGTGGTCGCTTCCGGCCCCCCGATAACCCCATCGACCGGGTCGCTTTGCTCCAACGCCTGATCGTCGTTGAAGCCTTTGAGCAGTTCTTGCACCGCATCTTCCCGGGCAAAACCCGCTTCTCGATTGAAGGCGTGGATATGCTCGTCCCCATGCTCGACGAGTTGATCAGCGACGCCGCCCGGGACGGAATCTGCACCGTGACGATCGGTATGGCCCATCGCGGCCGTCTCAACGTCCTCGCTCATATCCTCGGCAAACCCTACGCCAAGATCCTGGCCGAATTCAAAGACCCGCTCACCCACTTCCCCACTCGCGACCAGCTCGGCTGGACCGGGGATGTCAAGTACCACAAAGGAGCGTACCACACGGTCCAGGACGAAGAGGACATCAAAATCGTCGTCAGCCTGCCGCCCAACCCCAGCCACCTGGAGCACGTAGACCCTGTCGTCCAGGGGATGGCCCGCGCCGCCGGGAGCGTGACCAACCGCCCGGGTGCGCCTCAATTCTTCCCCAAAGCCTGCCTCCCGGTGCTCATCCACGGCGACGCATCCTTCATGGGCCAGGGGATCGTCGCTGAGACCCTTAACCTCTCGCGCCTCGAAGGCTACACCACCGGCGGCACGGTGCATATCATCACCAACAACCAACTCGGGTACACCACCCTCCCCGAAGATGCGCGCAGCACCCTCTACGCCAGCGACCTGGCCAAAGGGTTCGAGATCCCCATCATCCACGTCAACGCCGATGATCCGCCCAGTTGTATCGAAGCCATCCGCACCGCCTTTGCCTACCGCGAGGCGTTCAACAAAGACTTTCTGATCGACCTCATCGGCTACCGGCGCTACGGCCACAACGAAGGCGACGAACCCGGGTTCACACAGCCCCGCATGTACGCGACCATCGCCTCCCATCCCAGCGTCCGCAGGCTGTGGGCCAGGACCCTGGCCGAAGCGGGGGAGATCGAGCCGGATGGCGACCAGGCCCTATTCCAACAGCAAATGGATCAGCTCCAGGATGTCCTCGCCCGGTCAGAGCCCGAAGAAGACATCAAAGAGCCCGAGCTCCAACCGCCGCCGCGGGGAGCGGCCCGCAAGGTGCAGACCGGCGTCCCCCTCGATACCCTGCGGGAATTGAACCAGTCTCTGCTTGAACTGCCCGAAGGGTTCCACCTGCACCGCAAGCTCGGAAGGGCGATGCAGCGCCGACGGGCCATTTTCGAAGATCCGGACGAACCAAACGTGGATTGGGCCGCTGCCGAGGAGCTCGCCCTGGCCTCCATCCTCGCCGAGGGGATCCCGATTCGCTTCACCGGTGAAGACGTCGAACGCGGCACTTTCAGCCAGCGGCACGCCGTCTTCCACGACGTAGAGACCGGCGAGACCTATTCCCCCCTCCAGGCGCTGCCCCAGGCCAGGGCCTCGTTCCAGATCTATAACAGCCCGCTCTCGGAAAACGCCGCCCTTGGCTATGAGTTTGGTTACAACCTCACCAACCCCGGAGAGTTCGTGCTTTGGGAAGCCCAATACGGGGATTTCATCAACACCGCCCAACCCATCGTTGACGAATTCATCCTCTCCGGCCGGGCGAAATGGGAGCAAACGCCTTCCCTGGTGCTGCTCTTACCCCACGGTTACGAGGGCCAGGGTCCGGACCACTCCTCTGGGCGCATGGAGCGCTTCTTACAAATGGCCGCCGGCACCAATCTCCGCCTGGCCAACTGCACCACCGCCGCCCAGTATTTCCACTTGCTCCGCAGGCAGGCCGCCCTGTTGAAGACCGACCCGCTACCCCTCATCGTGCTAACCCCGAAGAGTCTGCTGCGTAATCCCCTGGTCGCCTCGCCCCCACGCCAGTTTGCCGAGGGGCATTGGCAGCCCGTCCTCGACGATCCTCTTGCCTCCCAGGACCCATCCCGTGTGGAGCGCGTGATCCTCTGCAGCGGCAAGGTATACATCGACCTGATCGCCGCCGAGCAGCGCCAGGAGGTTGGCGCTCGCCTGGCCATCGTTCGACTGGAGCAGCTTTACCGCTTCCCCGAGCCGGAGTTGGTCCCCATCCTGGAAGCCTACCGCAACGCTGCCGAGATCATCTGGGTCCAGGAAGAGCCTCAGAACATGGGGGCCTGGAGTTTCGTCTTCCCCCGCCTGCAGGACCTGGTCGGCCCGGATACCGGTGTGGGGTACATCGGCCGGGAAGCCAGCGCCAGCCCGGCCGAAGGCTCCGCCGCCCTCCATGCAGACCGGCAGCGTGAGATCGTCGAAATGGCTTTGAATCTGGAAAGTATCCGCGTCAAGGAAGGATAGAGATGGAAATCGTTGTGCCCGAATTGGGAGAGTCGATTGTTGAAGCGACCGTCGCCCGCTGGCTGAAAGCCGAGGGCGACCCGGTGAGTGTGGGAGAGCCGGTCGTCGAGTTGGAGACCGATAAAGTTGACCTGGAAGTAGGCGCCAAACAGGACGGCGTCCTGTCGAAGATCCTCCACAACGAGGGTGACGACGTCCAGGTGGGCGAAGTGCTGGGGATTATCGATACTGAGGGGGCTGCCGAGGCCCAGGCGGCGCAGAAATCAAGCGCGGCGAAACCTGAGCCCGCCAAAACCAGTGAGCCGGTGGAAGAAAAGGAGCCGGTCGAAAACGGTGAACTCGTAGAAGCGAAGGAGCCTGCCGAAACCCATTCTGCCGGGCGGGCCACGCCGGTCGCCCGCCGCCTGGCCGAGGCCCAGGGCGTTGACCTGGATCAGATCTCCCCTGGCCGCCCCGGGGAGCGGGTGACCAAAGAGGACGTGCAGCGCTTCATCGAAACCCGACCGCAGGTCGAGCCCGGTGAAACCCGGCCACAGGTTGAGCCTGACACAATGCGAACGCCTGCTGAAACCCGCCCACCGGCTGGGTCCGGCAGAACCGTTCAGCCGGTCGAAGCCCGTCCAGGGCCGCCCGCCGCCACCGATGGCGCCCGCCGCACAGCCGAGCGCCCCGAAGAGCGCATTCGCATGTCGCGCCGCCGCCGCACCATCGCCAGCCGCCTGGTGGAAGCCCAGCAGACCGCCGCTATGCTGACCACCTTCAACGATGTCGATATGACCGCCGTGGTCGAGCTGCGCAAACGCCGCCAGGACGCCTTCCGCGAAAAACACGGCATCAAGCTCGGGTTCATGTCCTTCTTCGTCAAAGCCGTCATCGGCGCCCTCAAAGCCTTCCCCCGGCTGAACGCCGAAATTCAGGGCGATGAAATCTTGCTCAAGTATTACTACGATATCGGTATTGCCGTCGGCGCCGAAGAAGGCCTGGTCGTGCCGGTGCTGCGCGACGCCGGTCGCATGTCCTTTGCCGAGATCGAGAGACAGATCCGCGACTTTGCCCAAAGATCTCAAGATGGGTCCCTCACCCTGGAAGATTTGCGCGGCGGTACCTTTACCATCACCAACGGCGGCGTCTTCGGTTCTCTGCTCAGCACCCCGATCCTCAATCCGCCCCAGGTGGGCATCCTCGGCCTTCACCGCATCGAGGAACGCCCGGTCGCCGTGAACGGACAGGTGGTCATCCGTCCCATGATGTACCTGGCGCTCAGCTACGATCACCGCATCGTCGATGGGCGTGAAGCGGTCCAATTCCTGGTGCGTGTCAAAGAACTCATCGAAGATCC
>CAYMLG010000059.1:20185-31149 GCA_964391195.1 uncultured Anaerolineaceae bacterium
TGTCCGCTTTGCAGCCTCTTTCCCCACCCCTTTACCGGTACGGCTGCGATGGTTAAGCGAGGGTTGGGAAACCGGAATGAACACCTTTCAGCACCCGGTCGTAATCGGTCTGGTTGTCTTTGCCCTGGCCTTTGGGGCCACCGCTTACCGCCTGGACTTCGCCCCCGATCTGTCCACCGATGAGATCATCTACACCCGCCTGAGCAACCGGCGACCGAGGAACATTTGGTCCCGCCCAATCCGGGTTCATCCCCCAATTCTTGCTTATGCTCCTGCTCTGGTCTGGTGGGCTCTACTTAGCCACAGAAGCAGCAGCCCGCCTGGTCCCGGTCGCCGAATTGCTTGACTTGCTGCTGGCCAGGCCCCGCCTCCCGGGCGGGGAGTAGGAGACAGAGGTCGCCTCGCCGCCTCAGCGAGACTGAGCGTGAGCGATACCTTTTTTGATATAAATTGTCGAGTTAATAGCACATTTTTTCGGATAAACAGTTATAATATACGGTAATAACCGCAAGCATATCGCAGGAGACGCTAGTGAAAGACCAAAGTCTGCCTCGGCCCGCATTCGCCCACCCCATCGAAGAGGTGTTTTCTAGAATTCTTGATTTTTACGGCCTGCAATGGGAGTACGAGCCCCGCACTTTCCCCCTCGAGTGGGATGAGCAGGGCAACGTATTGGAAGCATTTACCCCCGATTTTTATCTTCCCCAGCAAGATTTATACATCGAGCTAACCACGCTGCGGCCCAAATTGGCGACCCACAAGAACCGTAAGCTGCGCCGGATCAAAGAACTGTACCCGGATATCAACATCAAGCTGTACAAGCGCGGCGAGATCCGCAGCTTGATGGTCAAGTACGGCCTCTCGGATGAGGCCGGCCATCTCGCCGGTACCGGCCCTCAGTTGTCTGTACCCGGACCTCAAGGTTCTGAAGGATGAGCAGCGGTTCACAGTGGGATGGATCCTCCCTGGCCGAATATCGCCTCGAATACCGGGATCTGGTCGCCGGGGTCAGCGAAATCCTGTATACCCAGCCGCAGATCCTGGAACGGGTGAATCAGCTCGGCGCGGCGATTTCTACCGATTACACCGGAAAAGACCTGCTCCTGGTTGGCGTGCTCAAGGGCGTGCTTTTCTTCATGGCCGACCTCTTGCGGGCCATTACCCTCCCCGTGGAGGTTGACTTTATCTCTGTTTCCAGTTACTCGGCGGAATCGCGTGATAAGGGCTACGTGCGCATGATCAAGGACCTTGAAATCCCCATCGGCGGGCGGCACGTGCTCTTCGTGGAAGACATGATCGATACCGGGCTGACCCTCAACTACATCCTCAACAACCTGCGCGCCCGCCAACCCGCCAGCCTGGAAGTCTGCGCCCTCTTCAATAAGCCGCAGAAGCGATTGATCGATTTGCCGGTGAAATATGTGGGGTTCGACTTGCCCGACCGCTATGTGATCGGTTACGGGCTCGATTACCGTGAGAAATACCGCAACCTGCCCTTCGTCGGGCTCCTGAAGTCAGACATATTCCAAAAGAAAGACTGACGAAAACCCGGTTAAAAGCGTGTAGGGGTTCCAAGTAACCTTCATCGCAGCCCTGTTTACCTCAACCGTCCTCCGATCCTCAGACAGCTACCATCGCAGCTGAAAGAGTGTTCAAGCTCCTCGCTTGCCGGCTGACGGGATTAAGGTCCTCTCTCTGCTCCGCTCCCTGATAAGTTTCCAGTGTATTTCTTACGAGCCACACCGTTGCGCTTATTTTAGGAGAATCAACGCTTCGAGTTGCATTCGCCATCGATATCGCTGAGGGATATCTCGTTTGTTTCCCGTTCTCCGGATAAACTTGCCTTCCGGATTTAGCCTCTCGGCCATGGGACAACCAACTGTATGGCGTTTGCTTGGGAGGCTGTTTCCAATTCCTTGGAACTCCCTACACAATCAGTATAGACAACTACAAATTCGGAGTCAATGGGTTTAAATGGTATTAATAAATTTCTAATCTTAACCTTAGCCTGTTTCCCGGATTGGTGATGCCCAGACCTGCAACCTTTTGCCCTTCTCTCCGTATACGGTATTAACGTGGAAACGGAAAGGAGAACTGCCATATGTCCACAAACTATAAAAGCCTCTATCGCTCACGAGATAAACGCATGATCGCCGGGGTATGCGGCGGGCTGGGCGAATTCTTCGGCATCGACCCCACCCTCGTCCGCCTGTTCTTCGTCTTCGGCGCATTCTTCCTGGGTATTCCCGGCGCGTTGGCGCTGGCTTATCTCGTCTTGATGATCGTCGTCCCCGAGGAACCGGCCGGCATCGTCTCCCCTCCCCCGGTCGAACCTCAGCCGCCGGCCATCGAACCCGGCCCGGAAGCCTCGGCGGATATCCCGCCCACCGATGCAGTTTAGGGGTGCAGCCGCGGGCGATCGCGCCGGGGTGCCGCTTTCACCGGGTGGCATCTCCGGCGCGGATGTAGGGGTGGGCGATCTCTCGCCCACCCTGTACGTTCCCCCGCCATCGCCTGTTCCAGGTTCTCAGCCCCCTCTCACCTTCAGGCATCGTTCCGCAAGCACAGGTTTTCGCGTATAATCCGCTCATGACTCCAACCCAATCCCCACAATCTGCTGGCTGGTCACCCCCCGAGCATTTCACTCGGGTTGAATCGGCGTTGGATGGCATCACCGTCTACGCCCCCCGGCCGGAAGCCGTTCCACAAACCTCCGGCCCGGCGATCTTCAAATGCCCGAACTGCGGGGCCAACACCCGCTACGATGTCTCTGCCGGCGGCGTGGCCTGCGAGTACTGCGGTTACAAAGTCGAGGTCAAAGTGAGCGCTGTTGGGCGCCAGGCCGAGGAATTGGAATTCACTCTCGAGACCTGGCAGCAAGCCGAGCAGGGCTGGGGCATCGCCCGCCAGGAGCTGCATTGTGATAGCTGCGGCGCATCCATCAGCCTCGCCGAAGGGGCGTTGTCCATCACTTGCCCATTCTGCGCCTCCAACCAGGTTAACATTCGCCTCGCCCCCGGCGATATGCTCCGGCCCCGCTTTCTGATTCCCTTCCACATCCAGCCCGAGGACGTCCGCTCTCGAGCCCACGAGTGGTTGGGCAAGGGCTGGTTCCACCCGGCCGAGCTGCGCCAATCTGCTGCGCTGGATCGTTTCAACGGCATCTACCTCCCCTTCTGGACCTTCGATGCCAGCATCACCGCCGACTGGCGGGCCGAGGTGGGTTACGAGCGCCAGGAGCGTTACTATGACTCCCACTCCAAATCCTGGAAGACGCGCACCCGCATCGACTGGCGGTGGGAATCTGGGCGGGTGGTAGTAGAGGTCGATGACCACCTGCTCAGCGGCAGTTCTCGCCTGAGCCGCCTGATCCTCAAGCGCCTCTACCCCTTCGACCTCAACGCGCTGGTCCCCTACCGGCCCGATTTCCTCGCCGGGTGGCAGGCCCAGGCCTACGACGTTACCCTCACCCAGGCCTGGGAGCAGGCCAAGGACGAGATGCGCGAGCAGGCAAAGACCGCCTGTTACGCCGATATCCCCACCTCGCACGTGCGGAATTTCAGCATGACCGCCGACTTCGCCGATGAAGTCTGGCGCTACCTGCTCCTGCCGGTCTACGTCGCCGCCTACAAATTCGAGGACAAAGTCTACCAGGTGATGGTCAACGGCCAGACCGGCGCTGTCGCAGGGCAGAAACCGGTGGCCTGGTGGAAGATCTGGCTGGCAATCGCCGCCATGCTGGCGCCCGGCCTGCTGGTCGGGCTCATCGGCCTGCCTCTCACCCTGGTCGGCGGGGCCGGCTTGTTCGTGATGCTCCTCGGCTTCATCCTGCTCATTATCGGCGGCGCGTTCTCGATCGCCCTCTACCGGCAGGCGGTCGCCTCGGAGGCTTCCTGATGTCCCAACCATCTCTACCCGCCGAAGAAATTGTCGAATCGGTAACCGATCTCTGGGGCACCGCCCTGGTCTCCGCCGGCTGCCCCCAATGCCACCGCAGCTTTCTCATCGCTCAGAACCGCCTGGGCCAGGTCTGCCCTGGCTGCGCCCGCGGCCGCCTCGAAGCCCAACCCGCTCGCCTGCGGCGTGAACCGCCCGAGCTGCTGCTCCCCTTCGCACAGCAGCGCGCTCAAGTCCAGTTCTCACTGACCAACTTCCTCTCCGGCCTCTGGCTTCGACCCAACGACCTCAACGTCGAAACCCTGCTCAACCGGGTCGTCCCCATCTATTGGCCCATGTGGCTGGTTGACGCCTGTGTAGATGGGCACTGGCAGGCTGAAGTGGGCTACGACTACCAGGTGAAAAGCTCCCAGGAATCCTATATAGGCGGCAGTTGGCAGACGCGCGAGGTCGTTGAGACCCGCATCCGCTGGGAGCCACGGCTGGGCCAGATCTCCCGCAGCTACGAGAACATCCCCGCCCCGGCGCTCTCCAACCACGCCCGCCTGCTGGAACAGATCGGGAATTATGATCTCGACCGGTCGGAACCCTACACGACCGCCCAGGCCGAGCCGGCCGTGGTTGTCGTCCCCGATCAGCCTCCCGAGAGCGCCTGGCCTCTCGCCCGCGGCAGCCTGGAGCGGGCCGCGGCCGCCGATTGCCGCCAGGCCGCCGCCGGACAGCACATCCGCGACTTCATCATTGATGCCAGCTACAGCGATCTGCACTGGACCCATCTACTCCTGCCCCTCTACGTCACCTTCTACACCGGTGATGATGGGACCCCCTATCCGGTCTATATCAACGGGCAGACCGGAAAGGTCAGCGGCTTGCGCCTGGCCTCCCAACGCAAAGGTTGGATGTGGGGCGGCATTCTCGCCGCCATCGCCGTAGGGCTGCTCCTGCTCGCCCTGCTCAGCTTCGCTCTGGCTCCGCTGGCCCCGCCACTCAGCCTGGCCGGCGTGATCCTCGGCGTGCTGGCCTTCGCACTGGGCGCCTCCTCCCTCATCCCCATTCTCTGGCCCTGGCAGTGGAACCGCCGCCAGCAGGATCGAACGGTGGTGAACCTGTAGAGGCACGGCGGGTGGGTTTCCAGTTTCGGGTGATTTACGGCGTTGCCGCGCCGCCACGCATGAGTTCGACGGTGGATGTGCCTCGCACCGGTAGCCGGTGAGGTGTAGGGGCACGGCGGGTATGTTTACGGTTTTGGTCGGTTTACGGTGCAGCCGTGCCCTTACGCCCCTGTTCACGACCATCCCCCTGACGCGCGGCGGAAACAACGGGGCACGGCGTGAGGGTTTACGGTTTCGGGTGGTTTCTGGGGCCGCCCGTGTCACTCCAGCTAGCCTGGCAAATCATCAATTTTGTCCGAATCAAAAAGCTGCTGCCGGCCATCTCGACCGGCAGCAGCTTTTCACTGGGAGGCGCAGTCTCCCTCACTGCACCTCCACCACTCCAGACATGCCCACTCCACCGGGCCCGCCGTGATGCTCGCAATAGTAGGCGTAAGTCCCCGGCGTATCGAAGGTGAATTCGAAGGTATCCCCTAGATTGAGATCACCGCTGGTGAAGGCGCCGTCATCGGCGGTTACAGTGTGAGGCTCGCTCCCATCCTGGTGCGTCCACACCACCGTTGTCCCCGCCGAAACAGTGATCGTTGCCGGGCTGAAGGTATCGTTCTGCATCACGACCTCCACCATCCCGGCTGCCCCCGCCTCACCCAGGTTGGTCACCATGAATGGCGGGGTGATCACTTGCCCGTCCACGCTCACCGGTCCGTCGGCGCCAGGGAACTCGTATTCGCCCACCGCTCCCGCATCGGTATGAAGCATGGCGTACAGCGTCTCGGTTGCCTGGGTCGGGTCGATCTCAACCATGACATCCATATTGCTCCCTTCGCTCACCGCCGCGTGTCCGATAACCGGCCCGGGCGCCCCTTGATTGTCGGCATGGATCACGATCCATCCGGGACCCGTGCTCACCACCTCTGCTACCGTCACCATCCCATCCACGATCTCCTGGTCACTCACCGTGACAGACGGGGTGATCGCCCCGGCCTCACCGCCCTGCTCGCCCAAATTAGTTACCATGAACGGCGGAGTGACCACTTGTCCGTCCACGCTCACCGGTCCGTCGGCTCCGGGGAACTCGTATTCGCCCATTACTCCAGCATCTGTGTGTAGCATGGCGTACAGCGTCTCGGTTGCCTGGGTCGGGTCGATCTCAACCATGACATCCATGTTGCTCCCCTCGCTCACCGCCGAGTGGCCGATGACTGGGCCAGGCGCTCCTTCATTGTCGGCATGGATCACGATCCATCCAGGACCCGCGCTTACTACTTCCGCGACCGTCACCATGCCATCCACGATCTCCTGGTCACTCACGGTGACAGACGGGGTGATCGCCCCGGTCTCCGGCAGCGCCGGAGTCGCAGTGGGCCCTTCCACCGCATCGGTAGGGCTGCCGGCGTTCGTATCGCCCCCAGGCGCAGCCGGCGCGCAGGCTGAAATCGCCAGGATTAAGATAAGACCGGCCGCCGCCAGCCAGTTACCCTTTGCCACTGATCGAGCGTTTCTCATTGTGAATTTCCTCCTCTTACCAAACAGTATCTACCATTAACGGGCTGCAGAGGGGCGTCCTTGCAGCACGTTTGAATGTACGTCTGCATGCCTGTATTGGATTTCTTGCGTAGAGATATCCTCCCTGTTCCCTTATCGCCCCGATTATGGTAAAACTAACCCTGGTTCGATTCCTACCCAGGGACAGAAAACATGAGCAGTCCGCCCACAAGACAGGAAATTTCAGCCGGCGGGGTGGCCTACCGCCCGGTTGGCAGCCGCTTCGAAATCGCCCTGATCTCGGTTGGGGAGGAAGGACGCTGGCAGCTTCCCAAAGGCAGGGTTGGAAAAAACGAGACCCCCGAGGCTGCGGCCCTGCGCGAGGTGCGCGAAGAGACCGGCATCGACGCCGAACTGGAAGAGCTCATCGACAAGATCGACTACTGGTTTTACGCCGGTCCCGTGGGACGCCGGGCGCGCATCCATAAGTATGTGATCTTTTACCTGATGCGCTACCTCAGCGGCGACACCAGCGATCACGATCAGGAGGTCAACGAAGCGCGCTGGGTTGAGATCCACCAGGCCCAAGAGATGCTGTCCTTCGAATCCGAGAAGCAGATTGTGGAGCGCGCCCGAGAGATGATCTCGAGGCGCTAACCTGCCCCATCACCCACTAAAAACCCGGCTCGCCCGGAATGATCAAAAATAACAAGGAGAATGGCAAATGGATCCGTCTGTGGAAACAATCTACGCTGGCATCATCGATGGAGATCAGGACCTGGTGCAGCAGAAAGTCAACGAAGCCCTGCAGGCCGGGACCGCCCCCGGTGTAATCCTGAACGAAGGGATGATCGCCGCCATGGCCGAAGTGGGCCGCCGCTTCGAAGAGGGGGACTACTTCGTGCCCGAGATGCTCATCGCCGCCCGCGCCATGCAGGCCGGGCTGGCTTTGCTCAAACCCCATCTGCAGCAGGACGAACTGAAAGCAGCAGGGACCGTCGTAATCGGCACCGTCAAAGGCGACCTACATGACATTGGCAAGAACCTGGTAGCCATGATGCTGGAAGGCGCCGGTTTCGAGGTCATCGACCTGGGCGCGGATGTGTCGCCGGAGAAGTTTGTCGATGCTGCCCGCTCGCATGGCGCCCAGATCGTCGCCATGTCTGCTCTTCTCACCACCACCATGCCCAATATGAAGACCACGCTGGAGGCCCTTCAATCGGCCGGTATCCGCCAGCAGGTCAAAGTGATGGTGGGCGGCGCGCCGGTCACCGACAGCTATGCCAGCCAGATCGGAGCTGATGGCTTCGCCCCCGACGCGAGCCGCGCCGTTCACCTGGCCCGGTCCCTTCTGGGATGATCGATAAAATCACCTCCCTGCGGGCTCTTCTCGAGCCTCACGAGGTGGATGCCATCCTGCTCCAGCACTCCGGCAGCTTCGCCTGGGCGACCGGCGGCGGGCGTGCTTACATCAACACCGCCTCTACCTCCGGGGCCGCCTCCCTGCTCGTCACCGGCGATCGCCTCTACCTGATCACCAACAATATCGAAGCCGGTCGCCTCCTGGAAGAAGAGGGGCTGGCCGGCCAGGGGTGGGAGTTGGCTGTCACCCCCTGGCATGCCCCCCGGTCCGCCCTCCCCGAGCTGACCGCCGGGCTGAGGGTGGGCTCAGACCTCCCATCACCGGGCATGGTGGACCTATCCGCCGCCGTCCGCCGCCTGCGCTCTCACCTGGACCCGGCCGAGCAGGAACGTTTCCGGCAGCTCGGCCGGATTTGCGCCGGGGCCATGGAGGCCACCATCCGCCGCTTGCGCCCCGGCCAATCCGAATACGAGATCGCCGCCCTGCTCGCGGAAGAGACTCTGGCACACGGCGCCCTGCCCATCGTCAATCTGGTCGCCGTAGATGAACGCGTCTATCGCTACCGCCACCCCCTCCCAACAGAAAAACAGCTCGCCCGCTACGCCATGCTCGTCCTCTGCGGAAGGCGTTGGGGCCTGGTCTGCTCCCTCACCCGTCTGGTACATTTCGGGCCGCTTGATGAAGGTCAGCGCCGAAAAATCGTCGCCGTGGCCGCCGTCGATGCCACGTACATCCTCGCCTCCCGCCCCGGGAACACCCTGGCCCAGGCCCTCCAGGCCGGCATCGAAGCCTATGCCGAGGTTGGATTCCCCGACGAGTGGCAGCACCACCACCAGGGCGGCCTGGCCGGCTACGAGCCGCGCGAACAGCTCGCCACCCCACACGCTTCCGACCCCCTGGCGGCCGGTATGGCCTGCGCCTGGAACCCCTCCATCGCCGGGGTCAAATCTGAAGACACCATCCTCGTGGGCGAAGACCAGAATGAAATCATCACCCTTATCCCCGATTGGCCCACAATTACCGTCCGCCGGCCGGCCGGGCTTCTCGGGCAGCGGCTGGGCGACCCGCTGGATATGGTCGAGATCGACCGCCCGGATATTCTCGTAATCGAGTAAATGGACTATGTAATCGGCCTGGATCTGGGGACAACAAACATCAAGGCCCTGGCGTTGCTGCCTTCAGGCGAGATCGGAGCCCAGGCGGTGCGCCGCTGCTCGCTGCACTCGCCCCAACCCGGCCTCGTAGAGCAAGACCCGCAGGCCGTCTGGTCGCAGGTCGCCGCCATCCTGCGCGAGCTGGTCCAGAATCAGCCGGGCGTGCCCCGGGCGATGTCGCTCGGCGGAGCCATGCACAGCCTCATCCCGGTAGATTCCGGCGGCTTTCCCCTTGCCCCTGCCTCCACCTGGGCCGATCAGCGCGCCCTCCCCCAGGCGCAAGCTCTGCGCCGGCAAGTCGATACCGCCGAGCTGTACCGCCGGACCGGCTGCCCGGCCGTCTATCTCTACCTCCCCGCCCGCCTGCGTTGGTGGCAAGAAAATGAGCCGCAAATCTTCCGCCAGGCCGCCCGTTTCGTCGAGATCAAGGACTGGATCCTGTTTCAACTCGCCGGGGTGTGGGTCAAAGACCTCAGCCTGGCCTCGACCACCGGGCTGCTCAACCTTCAAACCCTAGCCTGGGAGCCGCAGGCCCTGGCCGCCGCCGGGGTATCCGCCACGCAGCTCCCCGCCCTGGCGCAGCCGCTCGAGTGGATCGGGCAGATCACCCGCCGCGCCGCCCGCCTCACCGGTCTCCCCCAGGGCATGCCCATTGCCGCCGGGGCGAGCGATGGGGCCCTGGCCAACCTTGGGGCCGGCGCCGGTTCCCCCGGAGCGGAGGCCATCAGCGCCGGCACCAGCGGGGCCGTCCGCCGTATATCCACCCAACCCCAGATCGATTCTGCCGGGCGCACCTGGTGCTACGTGTTCCTCCCCGGGCGTTATCTGGCCGGCGGCGCGATCAACAACGCCGGGCTGGCCTTGCAGTGGGCGCTTGAGGCCTTCTACCCCGAGGCGCCCGGATCGATTGGCTATGCGAAGCTGTTCGCCGACGCCGCTCAGATTCCCCCTGGCGCAAACGGCCTCATCCTCCTCCCCTATTTCACCGGCGAGCGCAGCCCCCACTGGAACCCCTCCGCTCGCGCTATCCTCGCCGGCTTAGGTCTCGAGCATTCCCGGGCCTACATCGCCCGCGCCTGCCTCGAAGCGGTCGCCTTTTGCCTGGCTGACGTCCGCCAGGCTCTTGATCAGGCCTTCCCCTCCCCTCCTTCAGGCCTCATTCCCCGCCTCACCGGCAGCATCACTCGCTCTCCGCTTTGGGTCCAGATCCTGGCCGATGTGCTCGGCGTCCCCCTGGCCCCCGTCGAAGCCGCCGATGCCTCTGCCCTGGGCGCCGCAACCCTCGCCCTCGCCGCCCTGGAGGGCGATGCCACCCGCCTCTCAGCCCTGTCCGCAGCCCAACAACCCGGCGCCCCCGTGGTCCCGCATCCGGAAGCCCACGCCCTCTACCGGGAAATCCACGCCCGCTTCCAGCGTTTGTACTCTCTGGTGGCTGGGCCCCATCCCCTGGCCCCTTCCCCCATGAAGGGGGAAGGGGAAACTGGACGCGCGGGTGATGGATTGCCCGGTGTATCGGGAAAGGACAAAGAATGATATGAAAAGAGAAGATTATCCCAGGCTCGAGATACCGCCAGGCTTGAAAAAGCAAATGGTCGCTGCCGCGCGCCAGTTTCGGAAGTCGCCTACCCCCAGCGAAGCTCTGTTATGGCAGGCGCTGCGGTCGAAAAAACTGGATGGGGTGAAGTTCCGCCGCCAGCAGCCGATCGGTCCATTTGTTGTGGATTTCTATGCGCCTGCACACCGGTTGATCGTTGAAATCGACGGGCCGGTACATGCAAAGCAACAGGAAGCGGATCGCGCCCGCCAGGAACTGCTGGAAATGCTCGGATTGCGCTTCGTCCGGGTGAGTTCTGTCCAGGCCGAAACAAACCTGCCTGCCGTCTTAGCCAGGATCCGTGAGGTTATTGCCTCTTCACTGGTTACTGAAACAACTACTCCCTCTCCCCTTGAGGG
>CAYMLG010000060.1:0-8105 GCA_964391195.1 uncultured Anaerolineaceae bacterium
AATGGCTTAAGCATGCCGTGCATGCCCGGTCACGAATACGCGAATTAGGGCATATTTCCGGTACTGACGCCTGGTACCTCGCCCGCACCCCCCGTCAGCGTCAACATACAACCCGGCTATCCAGACCCGTGTGGCCCGGCATCGATCGCCCGGCATCGATTCAAATCGACGCCTCCGGTAATCCAAACCCGCTGGAAGCGGGTTGGGAGAGGCTGGTGGGGTATGCCCCCGATGGTTCGAGTGTGGGGGGCGGACGTGTAGGGGCACGGCTTGAAGGTTTACGGTATCGGGGGATTTACGGTTCCGCCGTGCCCCTACGCACGCGGCGAGCCCGTACCGCTACGCCGGAGCGGTGTACTGCCTCGGAGGATAGTAATCCGGGAAATCCGTGATAAAAATCCGTTGTCAGCAATCCGTTCCCACTCTCTGTGTTCTCTGTGGTGAGACCTTTCTGAGGATGCAGTGACCGAGAGATCTCTCCCTGCCCGGTGAATGAGATCCTCCGCGGGCCGTCCGGCGAAAGACCGTGCTGTTGATCGCCGATGTGATCACGCCGGACGGCCGCTCAGGATGACATGCATGGAGGGCTGGTGTGTGACCGGGAGAGTGGGATGGCGTGGCATGACATGCACGGCATGTTCAGCGCATGCTTCAGGGGCGGGTCTGGTTGGACGGGCGGGGCGCGCTGGCCTTTCAGACGTTGTGTACGGTTGGGCTCCCGATGCCAGAATCAAAGATCCGCCCCTACCAAAATAGGGATACCTTGCTCTCTGTGTTCTCTGTGGACTCTTTGGTGACTGCCTCCGAACCGGCATCGATTCAAATCGACGCCTGGAGATTCCCAAACCTGCTAGAAGCAGGTTGGTGGGACGCAGGTGAATGTGACCTCGTTTTTTTTCGGGTTTGAGAGTTAGAGGTCGGTGGATGTAAATTCGACATTCGAAATTCGAATTTCGAAATCTCTGTGCTCTCTGTGTTCTCTGTGGTGAATCCTTTCCAGATAATTCGACCCTCCACGCACGGTGTATTATGTTCATTTTATAGGCTAACTTTATCCAATAAAATTCCTTACCTTTCGTTCGCTTCCCCTGATATAATACTTTTTGTACTGAAAATCACTTTCCGCACACCATGGGAGGATGGATGTCGTTTACCAAAATAAAGTTCGGCACAGATGGATGGCGGGGGGAAATTGCGGCGGACTACACTTTCACTTCTGTCCGTCGCTGTGCGCAGGGATTTGCGGGCTACCTTCTGAACCAGGGCTACCAGGATGAATGGGTGATCGTCGGCTACGACAAGCGCTTTCATTCCGAAAACTTCGCTGCCGCCGCAGCCGAGGTCCTGGCCGCCAATGGCCTGCGAGTGTACCTGACGCAGAGCGCCACGCCTACACCGGCGATTTCCTACTCGGTCGTAGCGAAAAAAGCCATCGGCGCCGTCAACATCACTGCCTCGCACAACCCACCTACCGATAACGGGTTCAAAGTCCGCGATCCGCACGGTGGGGCGATCGACCCGGACGGATTGAAGGAGATCGAGAGCCGTATCCCCGATACGGAAGAGGGCGTGAAGCGGGTACGCCTGCAGGAAGCGATCGACGCCAGGCGAGTGGAGATCTTCGACCCGGCCCCCGCTTACATCGAGCAGATCCACCGCCTGGTTGACCTGGAATCGCTCCGGCAGGCCGGCTACAAGGTGCTGATCGACCCCATGTGGGGCAACGGCGCCGGATGGTTCCCCCGCCTGATCGGCGGCGGCAAGACCCAGGTGGTGGAGATCCACAACGTCCGCAACCCGGTGTTCCCCGAAATGAAGCGCCCGGAGCCCATCCCACCCAACGTGGACGCCGGGCTGGCGAAGACCACCGAGGTCGGGGCGGATGTGCTCATCATCACCGATGGCGACGCCGACCGGGTGGGTGTGGGCGACGAGAACGGGAAGTTCATCGACCAACTGCGGGTCTATGGCCTGCTGGCTTACTACCTGCTCGAACTGCGCGGCGAGCGTGGCCCGATCGTTAAAACCCTGTCCACAACCACAATGCTCGAAAAGCTGGGACAGATTTATAATGTACCCGTATATCCGACCGGCGTGGGCTTCAAATACGTGGCGCCCAAGATGATCGAGACCAACGCCCTGATCGGCGGCGAAGAGTCGGGCGGGTATGCCTTCCGCGGCCATGTGCCCGAGCGCGACGGTATCCTGGCCGGGCTGTACATACTCGACATGATGCACCGCACCGGGAAGAAGCCATCCGAACTTCTCCAGATGTTGTTCGACAAAGTGGGCGAACATTACTACGACCGCATCGATACCCGCTTCGAAGGCGACCGCCTTTCACGTGAGCAGCGCATCCTGAGCGCCAACCCTCAAACCCTGGGAGGCCTTCAGGTGACCGGTCTGGACACGACCGACGGTTTCAAATTCAAGCTCGAAGACGGCGGCTGGCTGCTCATCCGCTTCTCCGGAACCGAGCCCATCATCCGGGTGTACACCGAGACCACCCATCCCGAACGGGTGCGGAGCATCCTCCAGGATGGACTGCGGGTAGCCGGGATCTCATAGGTGAGCTGCGCTCGCTCACCAGGCTTACTCGGGGTTATCATCCGTATCGCCTCCGGAAAGGACCGGCGAACCAGTCCACGGGAACATGATCGCAGGGAAGTGGGATCGTGCTTGCAGACACACACTGCCATCTGGATTTCGATCTTTTCACCCCAGACCGGGAGGCGGTGATCGCCCGCGCCGAAGAAGCCGGGGTCGAACGCATCCTCAACCCGGGGATCGACCTGCAGACCAGCCGGGCGGCGCTGGAACTGGCGGAGAAATACGATATTGTCTACGCCGCAGTCGGGGTGCATCCAAACGATGCCTCTGCCTGGGACGGCGGCACGCTGCAAACCCTGCGCGAGCTGGCCTCGCACCCGAAGGTGGTCGCTATCGGTGAGATCGGGTTGGATTACTATCGCGACCGGGCGCCGCGGGATCTGCAACAGAAGGTCTTTCAAGAGCAGCTCATGCTGGCTGCAGAACTGAGCCTGCCGGTGGTGATCCACAACCGGCAGGCCAGTGAGGATGTGATTGAAATCCTTAAAGAGTGGCAGGTGGAGTTGATGGGGGCAAACGTCCTGCTGGCGGAGCATCCCGGTGTGCTGCACTCGTTCAGCGCCCCGGAGCAGGCCGCCCATGAGGCGATCGGATTAAATTTTTATATCGGCATCACCGGACCGGTGACCTTCAAAAACGCGCCCGATTTGCAGCGCCTGGTCGCCAACGTCCCGCTTGACCGCTTGCTGATCGAGACGGACGCCCCCTTCCTCACCCCTCATCCCCACCGGGGGGAGCGGAACGAGCCGGCTTACGTGCGCTTTGTCGCCGAAAAAATCGCAGAACTTCACAACCTGCCCTTCGAAATTGTTTCGAATTCCACAAGCATTAATGCTGGGAGGTTGTTTCATTGGAAAGTAATCTCTTGACCTCGGTGAACTTCTTAACCCCTGTTCAATCACTGCTCCCCCAGGTGGAAGCGCGCATGCGCTCCCAGGCGGAGGGGCATCATCCCGACCTGGGCAGCGCCCTGGAACACCTGCTCTCGTCCGGTGGCAAGCGCGTCCGTCCGGCGGTCACACTGCTCACCGGCGAGATGCTCGGCGGCGACGTCGAACGGTTGATCACCCTGGCGGCGGCGATCGAGCTGCTGCACACGGCTACCCTGGTGCACGATGACCTGATCGATGGCGCGCTGCTGCGGCGCGGGATCGCCACGCTGAACTCGGCCTGGTCGCCCGCAGCCACGGTGCTGACTGGGGACTTCATCTTCGCCCGGGCCGCCCGGCTGGCCGCTCAGACCGATTCGGTGCAGGTGATGCAGCTCTTTGCCGAGACGCTCTCCACGATCGTCAATGGCGAGCTCACCCAGCTCTTTTCCAGCCGGGGCGTCGCCAGCCGGGAGGATTATTACGGCCGCATCTACGCCAAGACGGCCTCCATGTTCGTCCTGGCCAGCAAGGCGGCCGCCATGCTCAGCCCGGCCTCGCCCGCCGTGGTCGAGGCAATGCGCTCTTTCGGCCACGATATCGGCATGGCCTTCCAGATTGTGGATGATGTGCTCGATTTCACCGGTGAGCA
Source organism: uncultured Anaerolineaceae bacterium (assembly GCA_964391195.1). GTDB lineage: Bacteria > Chloroflexota > Anaerolineae > Anaerolineales > UBA4823 > JAAYXE01. Next base: position 4,132 of record CAYMLG010000060.1, read on the forward strand.
GACCAAAGTGGGCAAGCCGGTGGCCAGCGACCTCCGCCAGGGCTTGATCACCTTGCCGGCCCTGATTTATTTGGAGCAACATCCGGCCGATCCCGACCTGCGGGCGCTGATGGATGGGCATGGCTATAATGACGAGCGCATCGAGCGCATCGTGCAGGCCATCCGCTCCAGCGGGGCCATTTCTCAGGCGATGGACGAGGCCCGCCAGTTCGTTGATCGCGCCATGCAGGTGCTCGCCGATTTCCCAGACTGCCCCGAGCGCCGGGCACTGGAGGATCTGGCGGGTTATATCGTCTTTCGTGAAGTCTAGCTGTATGTAGAGTTCCGGGAGCGGCCCGGTTGAAGGAGTTTTGCTTGATCCAGAGCGAAACTCCTTCAATTAAAATACTCAGGGGGATCGCCACGCCGCACTCCGCTCAGTTTTGCTCCTCGCGTGGGTTTACCGCCGTTCCATTCGTATTTGTTCCCCCCGCCTGCGGTGGGGATATCTGCGTCCGGCGTAGAACATGAGCGCCGGGCTCGAGATGACTCATCCCTTGTAATCGGGGCGGGTCAACCGTGCGAAGGGTGAGCGGCGACTGGTGCTGGAAGATCATTCGAACTGGTATAAACTCATGAACCCGTCCACATTGGTGATGAAATTTGGCGGCACCTCGGTCGGCAGCCCGCAGGCTTTTCGTCAGGTGACCGAAATCGTCCTGGCCACGTCCCGGAATTGGGAGCGTCTGGTCCTGGTCACCTCGGCTATGTCGGGCGTCACCAACTGGCTGTTGAGCGCAGCCCTGCGTGCTTCCGCCGGCGACCGGGGCGCCGGGGGGCAGACCGCCGCCCGCCTGCGCAGCCAGCACCTGCCGGTGGTCGAAGAGCTGCTGCCGCCCGACCGGCAGGCCGGTGCGCGCTCGATGCTCGAGGAGCGCATCGAAGAGTTTTCCGCCCTGTGCGAGGCAATCCGCGTGCTCGGCGAAGCCACCCCCCGCGCCCTGGATACTGTGGCGGCCTATGGGGAGCGGTTGTGCGCCCCCCTGCTGGCTGAAGTGCTCCAGGCCGCGGGGCTGCCGGCCGTGGCGGTGGATGCCGCCAGTTTGATCGTCACCGATTCCGAGCACCAGGCCGCTCACCCGGACCTGGCCGCCACCCGGGAGAAGGTCCACAGCCGGTTGGACCCGCTGCTGTCTGCCGGCACAATCCCGTTGGTCACCGGCTTCGTCGCCGCGGACCGGGCGGGCGTCACCACGACCCTGGGGCGCGGCGGCAGCGATTACACCGCGGCCCTGCTCGGCGCGGCGCTCCCCGCCGAAGAAGTGTGGATCTGGACTGATGTGGATGGGGTGATGAGCGCCGACCCCCGCCGCGCCCCGCGCGCCTGCACCATCCCCGCCCTGACCTACCGGGAGCTCTCGGAGCTGGCCTACTACGGCGCAAAGGTGCTGCACCCCAAGACTATCCGCCCGGTGGTCGAGGCCGGCATCGGCCTGCGCATCTGCAATACATTCAACCCCACTCATCCGGGCACCCGCCTGGCTCCGGACGATTCTGTCAGCCAGGACGGGACTATCAAAGCCGTCACCGCGATCCCGAGGCAGAGCCTGGTAACCATCGAAGGGCGGGGGATGCTGGGCGTCCCCGGCGTGGCGGCCCGGGCTTTCGGCGCGGTCGCGGCCACAAAAGTCAGCGTGCCGCTCATCACCCAGGCCTCCTCCGAGCAGTCGATCTGCTTCGCCGTGCCCTATGAGACCGCCGAGGCCGTGGTGAGCGCCCTGGAGCAGGCCTTCGCCTTCGAGATCTCCCGGCGGGACATCGACCGGGTGTGGGCCTCCGGTGAGGTGGAGATCGTCACCGTGGTCGGCGCCGGCATGCGCCACACACCGGGCGTCGCCGGGCGGGTGTTCGGCACGCTCGGCAAGCAGGGGGTGAACGTGATCGCCATCGCCCAGGGGTCATCTGAAGTGTCGATCAGCCTGGTGGTGGATGCGGCCGATGCCGGGCGCGCCGTGCAGGCGCTGCACACGCTCACCTGCCAGGAAAGGAATGCTGAATATGAACCGACCCGAGATTGAAGTGGCCGTGCTAGGCGCTACCGGGAGCGTAGGCCAGCGTTTTGTCCAACTGCTCGACGGGCACCCCTGGTTCCGGGTGACCGCCCTGACCGGGTCGGGCCGTACCGAGGGCCGCACATACGGGGAAGTCTGCCGCTGGGTGCTGGCCGAGCCGATGCCCGACTGGGCCCGCGACCTGCCCGTGCTCCCCTCCGATCCTTCTCGGGTGCCGACCCCGTTGGTGTTCTCCGCCCTGCCGTCCGGGGTGGCGGGTGAGATCGAATCCAGCTTTGCTAAAGCCGGCGCAGTGGTGTGCTCCAACGCCTCCACCTTCCGCCGCGAGCCGGATGTGCCCCTGTTATTACCCGAAGTCAACCCCGATCACCTGGAACTGATCGCCTGCCAGCGGCGGCGCATGGGTTGGCCCGGGGCGCTTGTCACCAACCCCAACTGCACCAGCGCGGGCATGACTGTGGCGCTCAAGGCCCTGGGCGACGAGTTCGGCCTACGCCGGGTGTTCGCCGTCTCCATGCAGGCGCTGTCGGGGGCCGGCTACCCGGGCGTCCCGTCCATGGATATCATCGACAATGTGGTTCCCAATATCGGCGGGGAAGAGGAGAAGGTGGAGTGGGAGCCGCGCAAGATGCTGGGCCGCCTGGGTGGGGAGACGGTGGCGTTGGCGGATTTCACCATTTCGGCCCACACCAACCGGGTGGCGGTGCTGGATGGGCACACGGTGTGCCTGTCGGTCGAGTTCGAGCAGCCGGTGGGGGTGGCGGAGGCCGGGCAGGCGCTGTGGAATTACACCGCGCCCGAGTCCAGCCGGGACCTGCCCTCCGCCCCGGATCCGGTGATCGTGCTGCGCGATGAAGAAGACCGCCCGCAGCCGCGCCTGGACCGCATGACCGGCCGGGGCATGGCGACCGTCGTTGGACGGCTGCGCCCCGACCCGCTTTTCCATCTCAAGCTGGTTGTGCTCTCGCACAACACCATCCGCGGCGCGGCCGGCGGCTCGATCTATAACGCTGAACTGCTGGTGCGGGAAAATTTCCTGTAATGATCCGGCGAAGGCGGGGTAAGGCCCATTGACCGCTCACATGAGCGGTTTCGACTGCACCACAGAGTTCACAGAGATTTCGAATTTAGAGCCACCGGCTTCCAACTCTCGAACCTGTAGGAAACGAGGTCGTGTTCACCCACGCCCCACCAACCTGCTTTGAGCAGGTTTGGATAATCCCAGGCGTCGATTTCAATCGATGCCGGTAGAGGGGATTCACCACAGAGTTCACAGAGAACGCAGAGAGCAGGTCGACTGCACCACAGAGTTCACAGAGATCACAGAGAATGAAAAGAGCAGGAAGGGATGCCGGGTCTGCCAGGTGGGGGGCGGTGGCTGAGAGCCGCAAGCTCGGCAGCTTGCGTTACATAGGGACCAGGTGGGGCAAGACGCCGTGCGACCGGCTTTTGGTCGCCCTTGCCCCGTGTCGCGCTCCGGTCAAGAGCCGCAAGCTCGGCAGCTTGCGTTACATAAGGACCAGGTGGGGGAAGACGCGCTCACCCCTCCCAGACCTGAAACCCCTGGCTGTCGAGTTGAATGGGGATCACCCGGAAGGCCGAATTCAGCCGCAGCACGGCCTCCAGCATCCGGCCTCGCGCATCCGCCCCGGCCGGGCCGAGCAGAGTGAGCGACCCTCCTTCGCCGCCCGCCCCGTTGACCTTCCACCCTGTGGCCCCCGCCGCCCGGGCCGCGGCGATCACCGCCCGCGCCTCGGACCCCACCAGGTGCGGGTTCAGCCGGGCCTGGGCCTCGGTGTTGAGGATCATCGCCTGCCCCAGGGCGGGGAGGCTCTCCGCTTCCACCGCCCGGCGCGCCAGGCGGGCGGTCTGGCGCAGGGCCTCGAGCTGCGGGCAGTCCGGGCCGGCATTTTCCAGTTCGGC
>CAYMLG010000060.1:8205-22920 GCA_964391195.1 uncultured Anaerolineaceae bacterium
GCGGCTGCGGCCTGCTGCGGGGAGAGCCGCGTCCCGTTCAGGCAGGCCAGCGCGCCGAGCAGGGCTACGATCACCGCGGCCGAGGTGCCCGTGGAGGCCCCGCCGGGCGCGGCGGAGTGCAGGCTGATCTCCAGATCGACGCCCGCGGGCACGCCCAGGTGGCGGATGGCCGCCTCCAGCAGCGGGTGCCGGACCTGGCCGTGGGCGGCCAGGTCCACCGGGTAGCGGTCGCCGTAATCGGTGACGGATAGGATCACCGGGGCGGGCAGCGACCCGGAGGGATAGACGGCGATCTGCGCTTCGGCGTAGGGCGAGACGGCGATGTTGAACACCGCCCCGTGCCCGGCGAACCAGGTATCCGTCCACCCGCCGTTGTCGCAGATGCGGATCGGAGCGCGAGCATGGATGATGCAGTCGGGATTGGGCATGGGGTAATTTTAACTTTAATTTGGTAGATGTGCGGGCTGTGCGGCCCGCACATCTACCAAATACATTTACTTCAAAACCTGGCTTACGAGTTTGAGAAAGCCACGAATTAATAAAGAATCGGAGTTGACAAATCACGGAGGTCGTAGTAATATTTTGCGGCCTGAGGAATAACAAACACGGCGGAGTAGCTCAGCTGGTAGAGCGGAGAGCTCATAATTCTTAGGTCCCGGGTTCGAGTCCCGGCTCCGCCATATTACTGGCATCCGGCGGTCTGGTATCAGACCGCTTTTGTGTTTAATTGCGCGCCGGTAGAGCCGGTCGCTCCGATTGGAGGGGAGTTGCGCTCCTTTCTGGTGGAAAGATTATCTTCTTTTAACCAATTGAGAGTAGAATTGGGCATGAACGTTATAAAAAAAATACGACATTGTGAATGAAGAGGAGGCAATTAAATGAACTTCGCAATGTGGGGGAAAGCGCTGCGCGTCATCCCGCGTCTGGACAAGGATGAATGGGACAGGCTGGATATCATCTCCCGCTGGCTGATCTCAACCCGGGCCGCGGTGCTGATCATGACCTTCCTGTCCGGGGCCATCGCCGGCATCCTCGCCTTCCGCGATGGGATGTTCAACCTGTGGTATTTCCTGCTGCTCGAGTTTGGCCTGATCCTGGCGCACGCCACCAACAACCTGTTCAATGATTACACCGATTACGTCAAGGGCGTGGATCAGGACAACTACTACCGCGCCCAGTACGGTCCGCAGCCCCTGGTCCACGGCTTCCTGACAAAGCGCCAACTGCTCACCTACGCCATCGTCACCGGGCTGCTGGCGCTGGCGGCCGGCGTCTTCTTCGTGCTCGTGCGCGGCACACCGGCGCTGGCGCTGCTGGGCCTGGGCGCCTTCTTCGTCCTGTTCTACACCTTCCCGCTCAAGTATATCGCCCTGGGTGAGATCGCCGTGCTCATCGTCTGGGGCCCGCTGATGATCGGCGGCGGCTACTACGTGATCACCGGCGCCTGGGACTGGAACGTGGTGATTGCCAGCCTGCCCTACGCCCTGGGGGTGACCACGGTGATTTTCGGCAAGCACGTCGATAAGTACCAGGTGGACCAGGCCAAGAACATTCACACCCTGCCGGTGGTGATTGGCGAAAAGGCCGGGCGCTACACTATCGTGGGTATGTTCATCCTGCAGTACCTTTCGGTGATCTACCTGGTGCTGACCGGCTTCTTTACCCCGGTGATGCTCCTGGTTTTGCTGGCGCTGCAGGTGTTCATGCAGCTCGCGCCGATGTTCCGCCGCCCGAAACCGGATGAGAAGCCCGCCGATTACCCGGACGTCTGGCCGAACTATTTCGTCGCCGCGGCATTCGTCCACAACCGCCGCTTTGGCCTGCTCTACCTGCTCGGCCTGGTGCTGGATGTGATCGTCGTCCGCTACCTGCTGCCGATGTTCTCTTAGGATAAAGATCGCCATGCCAGCTTCAAAGGGGATCTCCATGACGGACAAAGCTATCCAGGACTATTACCCCGACCAGCTCAGCCACTGCTACGGCTGCGGGCGGCTGAACGAGCATGGTCTGCAGCTCAAAAGCCGGTGGGAGGGCGACGAAACCGTGGCTGTGTACACCCCGCGGCCTTACCACACCGCCCTCCCCGGCTTCGTGTACGGTGGGCTGATTGCCTCGCTGATCGACTGTCACAGCACAGGCACCGCCGCGGCGGCCGCCTACCGCCAGGAAGGCCGGGAGATGGACACCGACCCACCCAGGCGGTACGTCACCGCTTCGCTCAAAGTGGATTATCTCCGACCCACGCCCCTCGGCGTGCCGCTTGAGATCCGCGGCCGGGTGAAGGAGATCACTGCCCGCAAGGTAGTGGTCGAAGCCAGCCTCTCCGCCCAGGGTCAGGTGACCGCCCGCGGCGAGGTGGTCGCCGTGCTGATGCCGGACTCTTTCCTCAGCTAGCCGGGGATCGAACGGAGTAAACTTTGCATAAATGTTAAGCCGAGGCTATTGCATTTTATTATTTGTATGGTAAACTAACTGTATCAGGCGTCTGGGTGCCCCCCTCACCCAGGCGTCTGATCCTTTTAACCGCCGGAATTGTTGGCCAGAGGCGGATTGAGCCCCACCTGGGACAAATAGAACCTTGTTCTAGGCATATAGAACCCTGTCCGGGGCATGTAAAACCTTGCCCGGGGAGAGTTGGTATCCTGCAGAGGCCCGGCGTTGCACGGCGTTCAACTGAACGCTGATCAACGCCGGGCTTCGTGGTTTAACGGGATCATGATTTTTCGGCGCGGGCTGGAATCTTGTTTATAATCGAGATATGTCTCTGCCCACATCCCCTCCCCCTACTGAATCCGAGCCGGCTGCGCGGCTGATCGTCTACGGCCACCGTTCCTGCGCCCAGGCAAACCACCTGAGGCGGGAGCTCGAGAGGCACGGGATCCCCTACGAATGGCGCGACGTGCGCGATGGAGATGAGCGGCACCGCGAGGAGTTGAAAGAGCTCGCCGGTGGTTTCCTCTCTGTCCCCACCGTCGTCTTCCCCGATGGGGAAGCGATGGTCGAACCCCGGGTGCAGCAGGTGATCCGCAAAGCCCTGTCCGATTTGGGGAACCGGTCGGGCCGCACAAAACCCACCCTCCTGGGAGGAGATTAACTTCCATGAAGGAGGAACTGGAGCGGAGTTGGTCGGAAGTGCTCGAGCATTGGAAAGAGTCGGCCTGGCGCCAGGCTGCGATCCAATGGAGCTACCGCCTCACGCCGCCATTCCCCACCCACTGGCCGCTGCGCCCCGGCGTGCTCGCCCGCCTGGTCTCCTACGCCTACGCCGATGGGCGGGATTTTTCCGGCAGCCTGGCGGATGGCGTGCGGGTAGCCGCCCCCTGGGCGCAGGTGGAAGCGCCCCTGGATGGCAGCGGCCCGCCACACGTCCGCCTGTTGTCGACTGTGCTAATGGAGGTGGGCATCCAGGGCGTACACCCCGTGCGGCGGGGAGAAAACCCTTCAGACCTGGCCTCCGACCGGGATGTGCTGGCGAAAGCCTACCGCTTGATGTGGCTGGCCGGCGGGGAGCAGCCCGCCGCCGCCCGGCAGCTGCGGGCCTATTTCGCCGCATGGACCCGGACGCACGGGGTCATCGCCGGGGCCATCCGTCCTTTCCACGAACCCTTTTTCAACTGGTTGATGAAATAACAGGGATCTCTCCCCTGAAATCGCTCAGCGCACAGAGGGGGCGAGCCGGCGATAAACCTGCCCGCGCAGCTTTTCGCCGTAGCGGCCGCCGGTGAGGTTCAAGACCGCCGCTGTGAGTTCGGTGAGGGCGAAGACCGGCAGGGTGGCGAGCGAACGCAGCATCACGTCGGCCGAGACTGCCTGGTCGGAGAGCAGATCGACAATGGCCTGGGTGGTGGCCGGGTTCGGGGCGCCCAGGAGCAAGCAGAGGAACTGCAGCCGGTAGAAGATGTGGGAAACGAGCCAGGTGAAGGTGTGACCCCGCCCGATGTGGCGGTGTATCTCCTGCGCATAGCCATGAGGATCGCCGCGTAAAATACACTCCGCCGCCAGCCGCCCGCTCTTGATCGCGTAGCGGATGCCTTCCCCCGAGAGCGGGTCGGCCAGCCCGGCGGCATCGCCCACCAGCAAGATTCGCCGGGTGGAGATCGCCTCCCGCCCACGGTACACCGGGATCGGGTGGCCGTGTAGGGGCAGGCCCTCCAGCGAAATCCCGTAGCGCTGCATCACCTTGCGCAGCCGGGTTTGCAGCTCGCCGCGCTTCGGCTTCAGCGCCGCAATCCCCACGGAAAGGTGCTCACGCTTGGGGAAGATCCACAGATAGCCCATGCTGATCTCGTTGAAGATGAACAGCGGGCGTCCGGCGAAGCGCTGCATCACTTCCGGCGAGACCGGCGCTTCCACTTCGATGGCCGCTGCCAGGGTCTTGCGCGGCCGCAGTCCGGCGTGGCGGGCGACGATCGAATTGGCGCCGTCCGCTCCGATCAAGTAGGGGGCTGTGAAGACTTCACCGCTCTCCAGTTCGACCCGCACGTGCTGCTCGTCCTCGCTGATCTTCCGCACCCGGGCGCCCTGGCACAACTCCGCCTGGCTGTGCTCGAGGATAAAGAGGTCGAACCGGTCGCGCATGACCATGCTGATCGCCCCCGGCTCCAGCGGCAGGGTGATCTCGAAGGGTTTGTAGGCGTAGCTGATGCGCGTGACTCGCGAATCCAGGATGGGGTCGAACGAGAAGGGGAACTGAGTCTCCAGGAAGCGGGTGGAGAGCCCGCCGCCGCAAGCTTTATAGCGGGGAAGGGTGTGCTTCTCCAGCACCAGGACGCGCAGCCCTCCCTGGCTGAGGAAATATGCGGCGGTAGCGCCGCCCGGCCCCGCGCCCACTACGATGACATCATAGCTGGTCTCCATGCCATTTTCCCTCCGGACCCTTCTGCCCCCTTGGAGGTTTCATTATAACGTCTTCGCTGTTATTTGAGCGGCAGCGGGGGGAGAAGTGTGCGCGCACAACTTGTCAGCAGAGATGAATTACAGTTTTGGGGTGTGAGCGGCGCTCACACCCCAAAACTGTAATCACTACCACAGGGACCGTGCAATCGGCGAAGACAAGTTGCGCATAGCCAATGAGTCAATGATACGGGCTGTCGGAAGGGCATAGATACTGGGCAAGTGGAGGGGTTGCCGGGCGGGCGTTGGGAAAGACGCCGAGTTTACCAGGTAGTGCGTCACGGGCAAGGGCCGCAAGATTGGCATCTTGCGCTACGCACCTTAGCTCTCTGTGTTCGCTGTGAACTCTGTGGTGCAACTCTTCCGAGTATGTAAGTTGCCAATCTTGCCCAGTGGTGTGTTACGGACGAAGGCGCAAGATTGGCATCTTGCGCTACGCCACCTGAGCTCTCTGTGAACTCTGTGGTGAAACTCTTCCGGATCGGGCCCGCGGAGACGGTCACGTTGTCCGGACCAGGGGAGCCTTTTGCCGTCCGGCGCGGGTCTGCTTCAGCAGCAGGGCCAATCCGGTCGAGATGACGGCCAGTACGGCGAAGATGACGAACCCGCTGGCGTAGCCCGGCAGGCCCTGCTCCCGGACCACCGCCCCAAGGATGGGCGGGATGGCAAACCCACCGAACGCCCCCAAGCCGCCGATCCACCCGGCCGCCCCGCCCACCGCCTGGGGCACTTCCTGGGGCACGAGCTTGAACACCGCCGCGTTGCACACCCCCATCCCAACCGCCATCACCAGCTCTCCGACAAGAGACAAACCAAACGAGCGGGCCGCCACCATCAGCAGCGCACCGGCGATCAGGGTGAGCAGGGAGTAAACTGCCGTGTTCTCGCCCCCCAGCCGGTCGGAGATCGAACCGCCGGCCACCCGCGTTACCGAGCACGAGATCGAAAACAGGGCGGTGAGCAGCCCGGCGGTCACCGTTGTCGCCCCGGCGTATTCCGCCCAATAGGTGGGCAGCCAGGCCGTCAGGGCGATGAAGCCGCCGAAGGTGGTAAAGTAGATGGCGACCAGGGCCCAGGTCTTCCACACCCGGGCCGACAGCACCAGCGAAGCGCTCAGGCTGCCGGCGGGGAAGAGTTCTTGCCCGGCCTCACGCGCCTTCTCCCGCGCTTCTCCCGGCTTGACCCCGGCCTGCAGGAATTGGAAATACCAGGCGTTGCGTCCGAGCAGAGCATACAGCCCCGTCCCGCCCACCAGCAGCAGCAGCCATACCAGGTACGACCCGGCCAAACCGAGCCCGCTTAAGGCGAAGGGCAGCGCCAGAGAGAAGATCCCCGGGCCCAGGTTGCCGATCCCGGCGTAAGCCCCCAGCGCCCGGCCTTGCTGCTTCTGCGGGAACCAGTAGGCCACCTGGCCGATGCCCACCGAAAACGTGGCGATACCGCAGCCGCTGAGCACCCCCAACAGCAGCAGAGCCGGGTACAGGCTCCTGCTCAGCGCATCGGGGTAAAAGAAGTACACCAGCAGGGTCAGCCCGATCATCCCCACGATGGAGAGCGCCAGCAGCACCAGGAACGGTTTGCGCCCACCGCTCGTATCCACCCAGGCTGCGAACGGGATGCGCAGCAGCGATCCGGAGAGCGAGGGCATCGCCACCAGGAACCCAACCATCAGCGGGCTGAGGTCCATCGCATCTTTGAAGCGGTTGGCGGTCGGGCCGAACAGCGCCACCGCGGCGAAACCGATCAGGAAGCCCAGGGTTGCGGCGAACAGGCCCTGGTTGGGTTTGCCTTTCACTTGATCCATAGCTTCCCCCGTATACTCTATCTTTCCCACCCTTGCCGCTGCTGGATCACCCGCCGGGTGTGTACCACGAGTTGCCAGGGGCGCAGCAGGTAGCCGAGCGGATAGGTGATGATGTGCACCAGGCGGCTGAACGGGAATACCGCCAGCAGCACGAAGAAGTTCAGGACGTGCAGCTTGATCGTCACCGGCAGCGGGGACACCAGCGCCAGGTTCGGCTGCAGGCTCAACAGCGACCACAGATAAGGGGTGAAGATGCCGGTGAACCAGAAGGAGCCGTAACGGTACAGGGTGGCGGTCAGCACCCCGGTGATCACCGATACCAGCAGCAGCAGCAGCACGACCACATCCATCGGCGTGCTCACCACACGGATGCGTTTGTCCCCCAGCCGCCGGAACAAAAGCAGCAGCAGCCCGGCCAGCGCCCACAGACCCAGGGCCAGCCCGCTGAATTCCAGCAGGTACAGCCGCAGCGGGACCGAGTTCCACAGCACCAGCGTGCGGGGGAACAGCAGAGCCAGCAAGTGCCCCAGCAAGATCAGCACGATCCCCCAATGGAAGGACAGAGTCCCCCAATACAGCTTATTGCGCTCCAGCAACTGGGATGACAGGCTGGAGATGGTGAAAGGCCGGTAGATCGCCCGGTAGACGGTCACTACCAGGCCGATGGCGATCGAAAAATAGGGGAATATGATGAAGAACAGGGTATCCCAGATCATGTGTGACTCCTGTACAGCGCTTCCAGGCGCTTGGTCGCTTCCAAAAGGTGCAGGTACGGGTTCTTCGGGTCTTCCTTACGCAGCGCGGCCTGGATTTTATCCAGGGCCGGCCCCAGGGCTTCGATCAGGGCTTTGGGCGGGACGCTCGTCGCAGCCAGGAAGCGCAGCACCGACAGGATGTGGTCGGGCAGCTCGCCGCCGGTGTCGATCCCCGTCTGCTGCAGGTGCCGGTTCAGGTTGGACATGAAATTGCCGCGTTTGTAGCTGTCGCCGTAGAGTTGGTAGCCGATGTAAGGGGCAGCGATCGGGTTCAGGTCCCAGGTGCGGGTGTACAGCTCTTCCCATCCGGCCGGGCTGAGCTCTGCGATCCGCTTCAGGAACCGGATGAAGTCCTTCTGCCCCGGCATGGTCTGCTGCTCCGCGGCACCATTGGCATAGGGCACAGCCCCGGGCTGCACCCCCGGCTCCGGCGCAGGCAGCAGGTGCTGTAGCAGATGCTCCCGCAGGCCGGGATGTGGGTAGCGCCAGGCTTCGGCCAGCAGGGCTGCGAACTGTGCCCGGCCGTCCATTATTCGCCTCGCTGCGGGGCCTGAATGTAACCCAGCCCGGTTTCGCCTTTGTGGGCCAGCGGGTCTTTGAGCGCCTCGACCGACATCTCGCGGTGATAGGGCGGCAGCACGAAGCGCTCATCCAGCGTGGGCAGGGTGGTGAGGCGGTAAATGGCCTCGGTCTCCTCGGGGGTCAGGCCTGCTTCTTCGAGCAGCGCCAGCACGCCGTCGTCGATCTCCCCCTCCACCGATTTGCGCCGCATGTAGGTACGCACGGCCAGCATCTTGCGCAGCGCGCTGCGCACGGGGGCCTCGTTCCCGGCGCTGAACAGGTTCGCCAGGTATTTCACCGGGATGCGGGCGGAGTCCAGGCGGTTGAAGAGCTCGAAATCGCGCTGTTCTTCGGCCAGATCCAGGCGGTAGAGCTCCTGTTCAACCACGCTCACCACCGGCGAGAGCGGCGGGATATAGAACATCATCGCCATCGTGCGGTATTCCGGGTGCAGGGGCAGAGCCAGTTCCCAGACCTTGACGAATTTGTACACCGGCGAGTTTTGGGCGGCCTGGATCCAGTCGCTGGTGATGCCGTTCTCAAGGGCGAGGCGGATCACCTCCGGGTCGAACGGGTCCAGGATGGCGGCCCGCTGCGATGCCACCAACTCCTCGTCGGGCACCATCGCCGCCTCGGGGATGCGGTCCGCATCGTAGAGCAGAACCCCCATGTAGCGGATGCGCCCCACGCAGGAATGGGCGCAGGCCGGGGCCTGTCCGGTCTCCAGCCGCGGGAAGCACAGGATGCACTTCTCCGACTTGCCGGTGTTCCAGTTGTAATACACCTTCTTGTAGGGGCAGGCGGCCACGCACATACGCCAGGCCCGGCACTTGTTCTCGTTCACCAGCACCACCCCGTCTTCGCTGCGCTTGTAAATCGCTCCGGAGGGGCAGGCGGCTACGCAGGCCGGGTTCAGGCAGTGATTGCAGATGCGGGGGAGGTAGTTGAAGACCAGCCGCTCGAGCTGGTTGAGCTGCTCCCGCACTTCTCCGGGCAGCCCCTGCAGGTTGGGGTCGTTGCGGGCGTAGATGGTCGAGCCGCCCAGGTCATCGTCCCAGTTCGGGCCGGCTTTGATCTCCATCGGTTCGCCGGTGATCATCGACACCGGGATGGCGGTCGGCTGGTCGTCGCCCGGCGGGGCGGTGAACAGGTCCGAATAGCGGAAAGTGAAGGGTTCGTAGTAATCATCCAACTCGGGCAGCGCGGGATTGTAGAAAAGTTTTGCCAGGCCGCCGGCTTTGGAGTGCAGGCGCAGCACGAGCCGGCCATCCTTGTACTCCCAGCCGCCCTTATAGTGCTTTTGATCCTCCCATTGGGTGGGATAGCCACTGCCGGGGCGGGTTTCGACGTTGTTCCACCACATATACTCCGCACCTTTGCGGTCGGTCCACAAGTTTTTGCAGGCGACCGAGCAGGTGTGGCAGCCGATACATTTGTCAAGATGGAAGAGCATGCTCATGTGAGCCCGGATGTTCATGGATCCTATCCTTTCTCGCCTGAGGTCAGCGGCGGGCGGCCAATCGGGTCTTCTGGCGCAGCGCCACGGCTGGCCTCTGGCGCTGGCGCGGCCAGAAAACGGCCAGGACTGCGAACAGGGCCAGCATCCCCCCCAGGCCGAGCAGGAAGAACTCGGTGGTGGCCGCCGGCCGCGGGTCGGGGGCGTTGCTGTTGGCCCATTCGAAATAGGCGTACAGGTCGGCCACTTCCTGGGCGGTTAGCGGGCGGTTGGCGAACGCGCCCTGCATGGTGGGGAAGGGCAGGGTCTGCAACGCGCTGGACAGGCCGGCCTCCCCATAGCGGCGGAAGACGAAGGTCAGGTCGGGGCCCAACGTGCCGCCGCCCCAGCGCCCGAGGCTGGAAACGCTGTGGCAGGCGATGCAGGATGGGCCGCCGTTGGCCAGCCGTCGCTCTCCGCTGAAGATGGCTGCTCCCGATGCGACTGCCCCCTCCGGCAGCGCCGCCGCCTGTTCGCCCGCTGGAGGGGCGGCGGCCCCGCTACCCGCCTCCAGATAGGCCAGCAGCGCCTGCACCTCGGCCTCGCCCAGGCCCAGGTTCGGCATGGGGATGTTGTTGTTCTCCTCCAGCAGCGCCTTGGCGGTGGGGTCGCCGGAGGCGATCATCTGGTCGGGCCGGGCGATGAACTCAGCCAGCCACTGCATGTCCCGGCGGGCGGTCACCCCTTCCAGGTCGGGGCCGACCAGCCGGCCCCCGCCGATGGTGTGGCAGGAGGCGCACTTCTGCTGGAAGATGGCCTCGCCCTCTTGCGCCGTCTGCTGCAGGGAACCGGCCTGGGCCAGGAAGGCGCTTCCGCCCAGGGCCAGCACGCCGCTCACCAGGAGCAGCAGGCCAACCCAGGCGGGGATGGTGGGTCTTCTCCTCTGTGGATTTCGCATTCATGCCTCCGGTTCGTCTTTTGCCGTTCGTAATTTGCGGATGATCTCGCTCAGTCCGGCGCTCTGCGCCGGGAAGGTGTGGAAGGAATATACCTGCAGGGTGTTCTGGTCCAGGGACACCCGGATGATCGTCAGGCTGGGCAAAATCTCCAGCAGGCGAGCGGTGAGGCAGGCCTCCCGGGCGCAGCCGTGGTCGAATGGAGCGTGTTCCCCGGCGATGATCACCAGGTCTGGGCTGCAGGCTGCAATGCGGGCTGCAAGCTGGGCCAGATCATGTTCGTCAGTCCCCCACCTTCCGAGCAGCTCAACCTCGTCCATCCGGCTGAGCACCTGGGCCAGGCCTTCCCCCAGCAGGTGTGGTTGGCTGATGAGTACGATCCGGCGTTTGCCCATCATCCCTACTCCCGTCCTTGCCGGCGATCCGGACTTTCTGCTGTGGATCTAAAAAGATCCGCTCACCTTGTCTTGCGCTTAGGTTAGCACACGGGCGGGTGAGCGGGTATCCTTCGCCGGGCAAATGGCGAGCGATATTCGAATGAACTTCAGGCGTTCAGGAATCGGGGAAAGAATTAGGTCTTTTTCGGGTTCCCAGTCTTAGATCAGGCCCCGGTCCCGGGCGATGCGGGCCGCCATGCGGCGGTTGCCGGCCTGCAGCTTGGACAGGATATTGCGCATGTGGGTCTTTACCGTGTGCAGGCTGAGGCACAGCTCCTCGGCGATCTCTTTATCCGTCTTGCGGGCCGCGGCCAGGCTGAGCACTTCCTGCTCCCGGCCGGTCAGGGTGACCGTCTCGTCGATTTCCCCCGGCGCTTGCTGGATCAGCCGGCGGAACTCCTCCAGCATCCGCCCGGCGAGGGCGGGGGTGATGGCGGCTTCACCCCGCAGGGCGCCGCGCAGCATCTCCAGCATCTCTCGGGATTGGATGTTCTTCAGCAAGTAACCCTGCGCGCCGCACTTGATGGCCTCGAACAGGTACTCGCTCTCATCGCGCACGGTCAACATGACGATCGTGGTCTGCGGCAGTTCTTTGATGATCTGGCGCGTAGCTTCGATCCCGTCGCAGCCTGGCATCTGCACGTCCATCAGGATCAGGTCGGGCTTGAGCTCGCGGGCTTTGATCACCGCTTCCAGGCCATCGCTGGCTTCGGCTACCACGTCCATATCGGGTTGGGCGGCGATGATGCTTGCCAGCCCTTCCCGGAAGAGGGCGTGGTCATCGGCGAGCAAGACGCGTACAGGGGGCATAGGTTCTCCTTAGTTTGGATCGAACTCGACCGGCCAGGTCAGCTCCACTCGCGTGCCATTCCCGGGCCGGGAGCAGATCTCCAGCAGTCCGTTGAGGCGCGCCGCCCGGGCGCGCATGATATCGAGACCGAAATGTTGGCGGCCGTCCGCCGGTGAGACCCGCGGGTCGAAACCGCAGCCATCGTCTTCGATGCTCAGCACGCCGGTTTCACCCTGGAAGTCGAGGCACACCCGGATCTGTCGCGCCTGCCCGTGGCGGATGGCGTTCAACGCCGCTTCACGGACGATATATGCAATCTGCTCGCCGTGGTCAGCCGGAACAACCGGCGGGGTGCACGGGGCCGGCTGCCAGATGATTTCGGCGTTGTGAGCCAGCGCCAGTTCCCTGACGATGCCGGCGATCCGCTCTTCCAACGAACAGGGCGGCGGCGGTCCTTCTTGCAGGTTGGCGATGGCCTGGCGCACCTCGCGGGCGGCCTGGTCGATGCCTGCACGCAATTGACGCAGTTGGCGCAGGACGTGGCTGTTCCCCGGAGGCGCATCCGGGCCGGCGGAGGCGCTCAATTGATCGACGGTCAGCCCCAGGTAGCCCAGGGTCTGGGCCAGGCCGTCGTGCATGTCGGCGGCGATACGCTGGCGCTCCTCCAGCATGGCGGCCCGCTCGGCCTGGGCGTACAGGCGGGCGTTCTCCATGGCTACGGCCGCGGCGCTGGCCAACTTACCCAGCAGGTCTGCCTCTTCGATGCCAAACGCCTCGGGCTGGTCACTGCCCACGCACAGCGCCCCGATGGTGTTCTCCCCCACCCGCAGCGGGGCAGCCAGGTGGCTGATCTGGTAGGCGGGCTGAATGATTTTGCAGCGCCCGGCGCAACCATCGACCCCGCAGGGCAAGGCGCTGCCGCAGTTCAAGATCTCCCGGGTGAGCTGGTTTTTCAGGCTGGAATACACGCCCTGGACCGAACCCGGCGGACCGTCGTGGGCGCTCAGGGTCAGCCCTTGCCGGCTCTCATCCAACAGGCACAGGAAAGCCACTTTGGCGTCCAGGAGCTGCCGGGCCTGGGCGGTCACCTGGCCGAGCACGTGGTCCAGGTCCAGGCGAGAGGAGATATCGCGGCTGACGGCGTAGAGGGCCTCCAGGGCCTGGGTGCGCTGGGCCACCCGCACTTCCAACTCCTCAGCCCAGGCCTGGGTTTCGCGGCGCGAGGCATCCAGGTCCAGGCGCATCTGGTTGAAGGCGGAGGCCAGCAGGGCGATCTCCGCCGGACCGTGGGTTTCGACCGGGGTCGCCAGGTCGCCCTGCCCGATGCGCCGGGCCGCGGCCCCCAATCCGGCCAGGGGTTCGATCACCGAACGCTGCACCACCACGGCGCCCACCCCCAACAGCAGCAGCGCCCCGAGCAGGAACACGCTCTGCACCAGGCGCAGGCGCCTCACTTTGTTTTCGGCTTCCCGTTCGAGACTGTGGACCACATCATCGGCCTGGTTGACGAGCTCGGGCGAGAGGCGTTGGATGGCGCTCAGGTGCGCCTCCAGTTCCGGGGCGCCCGCTTCGCTCCCCAGGATGCCCGCCACGGCGGCCGAGAACTGTTTCCAGTTCTGGTCGACGATCTTAAGCTGTTCTTGAGTCCGGGGGTCTGCGGCAGGGAGGCGCACCATCTCGGAATCCAGGTGCGGGGCCTGGCCGCCGTACATCAGAGCGGAGTGAGTCTGGATGAAGGTGTTGGCGGTCTGTTCCAGTTCCTGTTTATCCTCGGCGAGGCGATTGCCGTAGTGAATCTCCAGAGCCTTGCGGGTCATCTTTTGCACCAGCATGCGCTGCCTGCCCGCCAGGTTGATCACCAGTGCATCCTGCGCCTGAGCCCCGATGCCCCAAAAGGTGGCGATCACCGAGGTCGCTACCAGCAGGGCGAAGGCCATCAAGAGCAGGATCATCCGTTGGCGGAGGCTTGGGATGCGGGACATCTGTCACCTGTACCCTTCAGGGCTAATAGAACCATTTGCGGCAGCCCTCACGCCGCAGATTGATTCTACCATTTAGAAGCAAATATATCCCGATATGTATTTTCGAATTTCGGATTGCGAATTTCGAAATGGATGCGGGTTGTTTTTTGGGTGGGCCGGCGATTTCGGCGGGGGCACGGCGGTGGAACTGATGGTTTCGCATAGTTTACAACTCCGCCGTACCCCTCCGGCCGCAGGGCAGGTTTGGTCGTGGAATGAAGGGTTTGACAGTATGGCAATTCGAAATCCTCATTCCACCCAATCGGAGAGCACTTGCAGGGTCTTGTCTCCCCAGGTGGGATCGTCGTTGGGCAGGTGGACCCGGAAGTCGTGCGGGCCTTCCATCCCCGGGTGCATGGTGAAGGTCATCGAGAGGCTGGTGGTCTCGCCGGGCTGAAGGACCATCGAACCGATGGTCGGGACGGGCGGTCAGCAGCCGGAGACTACTTCGATCCAGGGCTCGCCGGTGATGCGCACGGGTTGGTCGCCCTGATTCGTCAATTCGAAGCTGGCTGTGACCGGTTGGTTGACCTTCACCTGGCCCAGATCGATCTGCTCCTGGTCTGCCACCAACTGCGGCGAACCGCCTTCGCCAGCCGTGCTGGTCCCGCCTGGACGGTTCGCCAGGGCGAAGTACACCGCTAGAGCCATGAGCAGCAGCCCGAGGCCGATGAGCAGCGCCGGCCGCAGCGGTATTTGCTGCTCTCTCGTCTTTACATCCGTTTTCCTTCGATTTTTCTTTTTCGCCATGGTTCCTCCTGGTAATTGGATAACTCCCGGTATGCTATCTTGAGTGGCGGACGGCGGTAAGGGCACGGCTGCGCCGTAAACCAACCGATACCGTAGACTCGCCCGCCGTGCCCCTACCCCCCGGACGGCGGAGATCCTTCGGTCCCCATATGCGCTCCTTCAGGATGACACGATTGTGAGGGCCTCCCGGAGAGGGGCGCGGTTCGCCGGCAGGCGTAAGGGCACGGCTGCGCCGTAAATCAACCGATACCGTAGACTCGCCCGCCGTGCCCCTACCCCCCGGACGGCGGAGATCCTTCGGTCGCCAGGTGCG
>CAYMLG010000060.1:23020-29861 GCA_964391195.1 uncultured Anaerolineaceae bacterium
CCGGCAGGCGTAAGGGCACGGCTGCGCCGTAAACCAACCGATACCGTAGACCTGTCCGCCGTGCCCCTACCCCCCGGACGGCGGAGATCCTTCGGTCGCTGCGCTCCCTCAGGATGACAGGTGGGGGGAGGGACCCGTCGTGCCCATACGGGTCTGCCTTCCTTGGAACGGTGGATTTCATTTAAAACCCTTCGAACTGGAACGACAGCAGGTACTCCACAATCGACCAGATCTGTTCATCGGTCAGGACCGGGCCCCAATAGGGCATACCGGTGCCCATCCCGCCGCGGATGATCTTGCCGTGCAGCAGGGCCGGGCTGGCGCCGAGGGCGCTTTCCGGGTCGGTGAAGGCGGTGGGCGACGAAAGGTGCCGCCCGTCGATCCCTTCATCACCGGCGCCAATCCCCGGCATGTGCCCCATCTCGTCCGCCCCGGCTCCCAACGCGGCCTGGTCCTGCAGATAGCGGGCCATCACCCCGTCACCCGCGCCGCCCTCACCGTGACAGGCGGCGCAGTTCTGAGCGTACAGCGCCTGCCCCGTGGCCAGCCGTTCGGGGGACGTATTTTCAGCCCAGATCAGGGCCACCAGGTCCCACACCTGATCGTCACTCAGGCCCTCGCTGAGCGGGTCCAGGCGCAGAAGTTCCCAAATCTCCACCGGGCTATTGCTGCGGAAGAAGGCTTGAGAGCGGTAATGGTCCGGCAGGCGGAGTTCCAGCGCTTCCCCGCGCGCGGCGGAGGGTCTCACCGCGGGGGTGACCCGCGCCAGGTGCGGGGCGTCCAGGTCGAGGCCGAGTCCCAGGTAGAGCGGGGGGGCAGCCGGCGAGTCAGCCGGACCGGGTTGGGCGCGGCTACCATCCGAACCGATCACCTCGATGGCGCCGCGCATCCGCCAGTGGTTCACCCCACACCAGCGGGTGCAGTAGTAAGTGTACCTGCCAGGCCGGTCAAAGGAGAGCAGCACCTCCTGGGTTTTGCCCGGCTCGAGCTCAACCACCGGTTCCGCCTGCTGCCCGATGGCGAAACTGTGCAGCACATCGTCGGAAACCAGCCGCAGACGCACCGTTTCTCCGGCCTGCATGCGGAAGTCCGGCGGTGACCACCCGCCGTTCTCCGGCATACGGGCGTGGATCTCGATCACCCGCAGCGGGCCCTTCGCCGGCAGATTGCGGGCCAGCACAGCCGCCAGGGGCAGGCCGACCACCAGGGCCAGGACGATCAGGCGGGCAATCCGTTCGCTCGTTTTCTTCTTCAAGGGTTCAGAGTTCATGCGACCAGCCATCCAATCTGGGCGGGGGATATAGTTTGTGGGTCCGCGGGTTATGCCACCAGTAATTTCAACAGCACCGCTGTGGCCAACAGGCAGTAGCCGATCACCGGAAGGGCCTGCCGCCTCACCACCGCCGTCCCGGCCTGTGGGGAGAGCTGCGCCGAGATGCGCAGCGCGGTCCGGGCGGACCAGGCCAGACCGGCCAGCAGCACAACCGCCTGAACCGGAGGCATCCAGCGGGTCAGGTAGGGGGTCCAGGCCAGGCTGGCCGTGCCGAACAGGTCCCAACCCCAGCCGAAGGGATCGGAGAGGGCCGGCCACAGGTAGGACAGGTTGGTGAAGACAAAAGCCAGGCTGAAGGCCACCCAGGCGGCCAGGCCGAGGGGCGCCAGCGCATAGGCAAAGTGGGTGAAGGCTTTGGCAGGTGGCAGGCCGGTCTGCGCCAGGCGTCTCCCGGCGGCAGTGCCCAGCCAGAACAGCCCGGGGACCACTCCGATCAGGGTCCCCAGGAACAGGACGGCGTAGCCCAGCCAGGGGAGGCTGCCCACGTTGTAGGCGGCGGCTTTCAACCCACCCCACGGGCCGAGCAGCACCGCGGAATAGATCAGGGCTGCGCCGAGCATGATAAAGGCTTTGAAGGCCTCGTCCGGCTTCCGCCCGCTGCTCACCGCCAGGTCGGAGCCCAGGCGGCGCAGGTTCAGGGCCAGGTTGTCGTGCGGACAGGTGCGCAAGCATTCCATGCAGGTGCCGCAGTTCGTGTTTTTCACCAGTCCGGGGGGGAAGACATTCCACGGGCAGCCATACCCATCAGCGCCCCCCTGGTAGCAAGTCTTTTCGGTGTGGGCGGCGCAGACCGCGCTGTCCTTCACCCGCAGCTCGACCGGCGCCAGTTGGGCGTACAACCCGATGAACCCGCCGACCGGGCACAGGTAGCGACAAAACGCCCGTCTTTCGAAGACCAGGGCCGCGGCGAGGGCGATGAGCAGGAACG
Source organism: uncultured Anaerolineaceae bacterium (assembly GCA_964391195.1). Taxonomy (GTDB): domain Bacteria; phylum Chloroflexota; class Anaerolineae; order Anaerolineales; family UBA4823; genus JAAYXE01. The sequence continues at coordinate 25,282 of CAYMLG010000060.1, forward strand.
CGGCCAGCACGACGGCCGAGACCAGCGGGCTGGTGAGGATCACCGGGCTGAAGAGCGCCACCAGGGCGAAGCCCAGGTTCTGCAGCCAGATATTGCGCAAGCGCTTGGGCCAGCGCCGCCCCAGGCCGGGGCCGTTCCCCTGAGGCTTGCGCAGCGCCCCTTGCGGGCCGAGCAGCGCACCCTGCTGAAACCATTCGCCGGGCATGGGGATGGGGCAGATGCTGCACCAACCGCGCCCGAACAGCGGCACCATCAGCAGGATGAGCAGCGCCCACCAACCGATCCACACGAAAACGATGGCGAAGTTACGGCTGCCGACCGGTGTGCCGGCCAGCCCGGCCAGGATAGCGATCAGGAAGCCGTCCAGGGCGAACGCCCGCAGGATCAACTGGGGCCAGCGGCTGACCAGCGCCCGGCGCAGCAGAGGGATGCGAAGCAGGTCGGTTTTCATCACCTCGCTACCACCCTCGCAGCCCGCGGCCGAGGACGGCCAGGGCGATCACCCCGGCGGCGGCCAGCGCTCGCCACAGCAGCAGGTTCGGGCCGACGTGCAGTTTGCCGATCATGAAGGGGTGCATAGCCCCGCAGGTCACCGAGCAGCGGAAGCGAAAACTGCCCGCCTGATCCGCGGTGAACGTCAGGCGGGCGCTCTGGCCGGGCTCGGCGCGCAGGTCCAGGTTGTAGCCGTCGATGAATATGCCGTGGGCTACATCGGTGGCGGCCAGCTCGATGGTCACTTCATCGCCCGGGTTGACCCGCAGCTTAGCCGGCTCATAGGCGAAGCTGCTGGCTTCGAGATGGAAGGTGTGCCGTGTTGGTTCACCCGTTGAGCGGGGAAGGGGGGCCAGCAGGATCACCGCGCACAGCAGGACAGCCCAGCCCCATCTGCGGATCACCGGTTTGAAGGCGGTGAGGCTCATTGCAGCTCCTACTCCTTAGAAAACCAGATCGCGGTGAAGGCGGAAGGGAACGACTGAGGCAATCAATCGGCCGGGATGTTGGACGGGCCGTATTGGGCGTAGGTCGAGTCGATGAAGGTCCGGATCTCTGGAACGCTTTTCCCTTCTTTCAGCAAGCGCATCGTGTCCACGGTGATGTCCACACAGATTGAGCACCCCAGGGCGTGACTGTCGAAGGTCAGGCTGCCGGCGGCGTCTTCTCCGGAGAAGTAGCAGGCGTAATTGGAGTCGTGGCCCATGCTGCCGCAGCCACAGTAGCAGGGGATCTGGGTGAGCACCTCGGGGTTGGCGGCGGCGAACTGGTAAGCCTGCCGCACGACCTCCGGGGCCTGCTGGACTTCGGCGGGCATCTCGTGCAGGGGGGCCATCGCCAGATCAGCGTGCGCTGCCGTTTCCTGGCTGCCCGAACAGCCGGCTGCCAGCAGGGCGGCGATCAGGACGATAAACAAGGGTAGGTATAGCGCTTTCCGCTTCATTGGAGTTCTCTCCTGCGACTGGTTTGCGATAAGGATGGGCGGATTATAACGAACGGGTTTCCAGGGCAATAGTGACAAATGTCATGAGATATACCTGTTTCTTTTTAATTTGTCCTGGTCCCGCCCACCACTTTCTAAAGAGTAGGTGTTAGTGGGCGGTCTGCGCAGAACGCCCACTAACACTTTTGTATGAGAAAAAATTTTGGATAGATGTATGGGCTGCTCGGCCCATACATCTATCCAAAATTTCTATGTTTTCCCGGAGGGTTAAACCTGGCAATGTGGCGATACCCGGCGCGGGTTCAGGTACAATCAGATGCAGGGAGAATCATCGAGGAACATGGTGCACATGGACAGAGGTAACGACAAGGTCATGGATTTTTTCGCCGCCGCCAGCCCAGGCCTGGAGCCGCTGACGGCGATGGAACTGGAATACCTGAGCCGCCAGGCCGGCTCCCGCATCGACCTGGGCCAGGCGACCGAGAAGCGCCATCTGGCCGGAGAGGGCGGGGTCCCGTTTCGCGGCACTTTGCTCGACCTGTACCGGGCGAACCTGCACCTGCGCACCGCCAGCCGCGTCCTGGTGCGGTTGGACGAATTCTACGTGACCACCTTCTCTCAACTGAGGAAAAAGGCCGGGCGCATACCCTGGGAGCAGTACATCGATCCTGGCCGCCCGGTGGCGCTGCGGGCGACCTGCCACAAGTCTCGCCTGTACCATTCCGGCGCGGTGGCGGAGCGGGTGGCGGGCGGGTTGGAAGACCGCCTGGGGCGGGCGCCGGAGGCGGTGAAGGACGCCGGGGACGACCCGGAAGGCCCACCGCCTCAGCTCATCGTGGTGCGCATCGCCCACGACCTGTGCACCATCAGCGTCGACTCGTCCGGAGACCTGCTGCACCGGCGCGGCTATCGCCTGGCGACGGCTAAAGCCCCGCTGCGCGAGACCCTGGCCGCCGGGCTGGTGCTGGCCTCCGGTTGGAACGGGACCGCGCCCCTGCTCGACCCCTTCTGCGGCTCCGGCTCCATCCCCATCGAAGCCGCGCTGATCGCCGCCCGCATCCCGCCCGGCTTGAAGCGGCGCTTTGCCTTCATGGACTGGCCCGGCTTCCACCAGGAGGACTGGCTCGCCCTGTTGGAAGAAGCCCGGCCGCCCGAGGGGAAACCCCTGCCTCCTATCCTGGGCTCCGACCGGGACGCAGGCGCGATCCAGGCCTCTCAGGCCAACGCTGCCCGCGCCGGTGTGGGCGAGGCGATCGAATTCTCCGTGCGCGCCGTCTCGACCATCGATCCGCCGCCCGGGACCGGCTGGGTCGTGACCAACCCACCTTATGGCCTGCGGGTGAGCGCCAACAAGGACTTGCGCAATCTGTACGCCCAGTTCGGGAACGTGGCCCGAAAACAGCTCAAGGGCTGGCGCATCGCCATGCTGTGCAGCGACGAGCGGCTGATCGGCCAGACGCGCCTGCCTTTCGAGCGGGAGATGCTGCTGGTTAACGGCGGGGTGCGGGTCAAACTGTCCGTGGGGACTGTGTAACACCCTGGCTTCAGCCCATGCCTTTAGCCTGCAGGCAACCTGTCAGTCGTGATTGTAGTGTTGGGGATGTGGGCGAAACGCCGCCCACATCCCCAACACCTCACACCTGGCCGATAAACGCCATTCTGGTAGGGGCGGGTCTTTGATCATCTGTTCCAACTAATTCCTGACCAAATGACCCGCCCGAGGAGCGACCGTAGCGGATTTATGCAATATCCAAAGGGAAAGCCACACATTCTAGGACAAGCCGATGCGTTCTAGCCACGAACCCGCTTGAATGGTGTGAACAATCCTGGTAAATGGCGTTCATCTCTACCACCTTATCGAATAAGTTGGAACAGATGGTCTTTGATTCCATCTGTTCCAACTAATTCCTGGCCAAATGACCCGCCCGAGGAGCGACCGTAGCGGATTTATGTAATGTAAAAAGGGAATTCCACACATTCTAGGACAAGCCGATGCGTTCTAGCCACGAACCCACTTGAATTGTGTGAACAATCCTGGTATATGGCGTTCATTTCTACCACCTTATCGAATAAGTTGGAACAGATGCCGGAAAGACCCGCCCCTACGTGTATTGGGGTATATCCGCCGAAAACGTATGTGTCTGTCGTTTGGGGACGGTTCAACCCTAAGGTGGGGTGGGAATACCCTTAGCTGGGCAGGTTGGTGGTTGTGCGTGCTTGATCGAATGGCGCAATTCAGGTATAGTTAGGTCAGGGAATGGGTCACATCCATGCAGGTCATCGGGGGAGTACGTTGCGGGGGCAAAGCAATCCATTTTCGTGAAATTTCACAATCGAATCTCCAATCGGCGGTCAACCGCGGCCATCCTGCCGCGCTTGATCACAGTTAAGCGACTGATCTGGATCGAATGGGAGGGAGTGATGAAGGATCAACCGTGGCTGGATCATTACGACCCGGGGGTGCCGTACCAAGTGGAAGTGCCTGAGGTGCCGTTGTTTTCATTTCTCGAGCAGGCGGCGCAGCGCTATCCGCGCACGGCCTGCACGATTTTTAAAGGCGCCCGGATTTCGTACGAGAAAATGAACCGCATCACCGACCGGCTGGCTGCCGGGCTGGCCAGCCTGGGGGTGAAGAAGGGCGACCGGGTGGGCATCCTCATGCCCAACACGCCTCAATTCGTGATGGCCTATTTCGCCATCCTCAAAGCCGGGGGAGTTGTGGTGGCGATCAACCCACTCTACAGCCCGCGAGAGATCGAACAGCAGCTCCGGGATTCCGGGGTAGAAGTCATGTTCGTGATGAGCAACTTCTACAAGCTGGTCAAATCCGTCCAGCCCAACACCCGCCTGCGCACGCTGGTGGTCACCAACATCAAGGAGGCCCTGCCGCAGGTGCTGCGCACGCTGTTCACCCTCTCCGCCGAGAAGAAGCAGGGCTTTGCCGTCTCGATCCAGTCCTCGGACGTGTGGATGCCGGACCTGATCCGCCGCTTTCTCCCGGTAGAGCGGCCGAAGGTGGAAGTCGGCCCGGACGATATCGCCGTGTTCCAATACAGCGGCGGCACTACCGGCTCGGCCAAGGCGGCCGTGGCCCTGCACCGCAACCTGGTGGCCAACGCCCTCCAGGTGAGGGCCTGGTTCGTCA
>CAYMLG010000061.1:0-12428 GCA_964391195.1 uncultured Anaerolineaceae bacterium
CCGGGCAGCGCCCGCTGTAGCCGCTTCCATCCCTGGCCCCTGCCCGCGTGACCGGAAATCCACCTGCCTGCGATCAGACCCGGTCGGCAATGCGTAGGAGCACGGCGGGAGACGACAACCCCTCCAAATTACCAGCCCTCCCGCCGTGCCACCCGTTTGACAATCGTTGCGTTCGCGGCCGGGGCTCGGCAGGAGGGTTTACGGTTTGTGTTGATTTAACGACGCCATGCCCCTACGCCCGCGGCGGATTCTTGCGGCACGGCAGGAGGGATGTACGGTCTCGGATGACCGCCATCCAGCCCTCCCAAACCACCGACCAGCCCGTCCCGGCCATCCTGGGGTGAGGGTTGTGTCGGTGCCATGAGGAACGGGAATGTTTTTGGATAGGCGGGCTGTCGGTTATGCGTGTAGGGCGGGTCTGGGTTGGTTATCCGGCGGGATTGGCATGACAATCGTGCATTGCGGTTTGGGGTCACTCGACTGACTCATTGACCCGCCCCTACGTGTATTTGGAATTTATCCGCCGAGACAGTGCTGTGTCTGCCATTCGTGGATGGTTCACCCCTGAGGTGTAGGGGAGAATCGGATGAGCGGGCGGCCGAGGCATTCATTTCCCCCGCTCCCACAAGGGGAGCGGGGGCCAGAGGGTGAGGGGGCACCTGTTACGCATCGATCTCGAAGCGGACCTCTACCGTCATCCCCCAGCGCAGGCGCGGATCGCCTTCATCCAGGCGGACGCGCACTTCATAGGTCACGTCCCCGGCCTTCTCCTGATAGTATTCGGCTACACGCTCCACTTCACCCCGCAGCTTAAGTGCGGGCAGGGCATCTGGCGTGACCAGCACCGGGCGGGTCGTGTCGATCTTCACCACTTCCATCTCCGTCAGGTCGTCCGTCTCCACCACCCACTGGGAGAAATCCGCCAGGACGATCACCACCTGGTTCGGAGCCACGTGCTCTCCGGCGGTGATGTCCACCCTGGCAACTTTCCCGGCGAAGGGAGCGATGAGTTCCAGGTTCGCCAGCGCTGCCTGGGCCGCGGCCAGTTGAGCCTGTGCGTTGCTCACCCGCTCCTCGGCCAGCGCCAGTTCGTCCGGGTCGGGGCCATCTTTGCGGTTCTCGTAGCGGCGGTTCGCATCTTCCAGCCGCGACTCGGCCAGCGCCAGGTCGGCCCGGGCTTTTTCCAGATCATTCCGCAGCCGGTCGTACTCACGCAGCGCCTCGTCGTAGCGCTGCTCGGCGTCTTCCAACGCATCTTCGGCATCCCGGCGCTGCCGGTTGTCGCGGTCCAAATCCGCATACTTATCGAACTCTTCCTGGGCGTCCTCCAATTCATCTTTGGCATCTGTCACTTCGACCCAGGCGTCATCGATTTGTTCCTGATAATCATCGGTGTCGATCTCATCCAATGCTTCCTGCGCTTCGATCAGCGCTTGCTGCGCCTCGACGACTGCCTGCTGGGCTGCCCCGCTCTCTACCCCGGCCCGGTCTTTCAAGTCCTTCAAGGCCTTTTGGGCGTCCAGCAGTTCCAACTGCGCGGCCTTCACCGCGGCCTCGGCCTGCTCGTGGTCTCCCAACCGGGCCAGGACCGCCCCCTGAGCCACTTCGTCACCCTCCTCCACCAGGACTTCGGCGACCTGGCCAGAGGCCTTGAACGACAACTGCGCCGATGCAAGCGGCGCCAGGCGGCCTTCGGCGATCACTACCGGTTCATTTTCCACCGGCGGCAGTGTGGCCGTGGGCTCGGCCTGGGCCTGTACCGGCAGTCCGCCGCACGCGCTGACCCCCACCGCCAGCAGCAGCATAACCAGGGCAGGGACCACAAATCGTTTTATTTTTCCATTCATGTTTATCCCTCTTCTTCAGAACCCGAACAGGTTTGATCAGGATAAACGGCCTGCTGCGCGTTCGTCGCGCACAGAGGCCGTTTTCGTTACTCGTAGGCCAGCACCTCACGGATCGTCAGGTTGGCGGCATTGCGGGCCGGCATCACGCTGGCAAACACCGACAGGACCAACACCAGCCCCAGCCAGATGATGAACCCGGTGGGCGTATACGCGAAATTGGAGGGAGCGTCGAACAAGGCGATCGCGATGGTGTCTGCCATCAACTTGCTCAGCGGGAAGGCCAGCAGCACTGCCAGCACCCAGCTCACCATGCCGATAATCAGGCCTTCTACCATCACCAGCTTCATCAAGATGGGGTTGGTGGCGCCGACCGCCCGCATCACCCCGATCTCTCGTGTCCGCTCCAGCACGTTCAGGCTCATCGTCCCCGCCAGGCCAATGCTGCCCACCAGGGCGGTCAGCCCGGCCATAATCAATAGAAAGGCGGTCAGAATGTTCAGCCCATCCGAAGCCGTAGTGCGCAGAGACAGCCCCTGGTCGATTTCGATGATGGTGTAACCTTTGGCCTGCAGGTGTCGCTCGATTTTCTGTCCAAGCTGCTGCTGGCCCTGTAGATCCAGGTCGGGCTGGCGCGCCACCACCCGGAAAGTCTGCGCTTTATTCGGCTGCGAGATCATCTCGGAGAGGGTGTCGTAAGCGGTGTAACCCAGGTAGCCGCCGCTCTTCCCCGCCAGTTGGAAGAAGCCGGTCACCACCCAGTCCGCCTCTTTGCCGTTCACCCGCAGCCGCAGGGAGTCGCCCACATCGATGTTGGGGAACTGCGACTGGAACCGCTCGCTGAGCACGATCGCATTCTGGTCCCCAGGCTGAATCCACCGCCCCTTGATCAGAATGGGCTCGATCAGCTCGCTGTCTACCGGGGGAGCCATGAGCGGCACGCTCTCCCCCACCGAGCCGTCGGGCAAGATGATCTCCCCCCGGGCCTGCGCCCACCCCTCCACCACCGCCACCTCCGGAAGCTCGCGCAGCGCCACCCGGATTTCGTCAAGGCGGTACGGCCGGTCGAAAGTCAGGTTCACATCCGCCAGAAAGTATTTGCTCAAGCGCTCGACGTAATCGACCAGGGATGCCTGGACGTTGAAAGTGGCAATGAACACCGTCCCACCCAGGGTGAGCGTCACCAGGGTCAAGAGCAGGCGACCTTTGCGCCGGAACGCGTTCCGCAGCGATATTTTCACCGGGCGGGAGAGCCAACTCAGCCGCTCCGTCCAGCGCGCCAGCCGCCCCTTGCGCGCCGGCAGACTACCCTGGCTGAAGCCGCTGATCGCCTCCTGAACGCTGACCTGCGTCCCGCGCAGGATGGGCGCAAAGCCGGCCAGTTGGGGCACCACCAGGGCCAACACCACCTGGATCACCACCACCAGGGGGATAATGCGGTAGCCTTGCAGCGTGATGTTAATCTCCGTGGAGAGGAAATCCAGCAGCCGGAAGGATGCCTGTTGAGCCAGGGGGAAAGCAATGACGAACGATAGGATGCCGAAGACCAGGATCAGCATCATGTAAACTGTGGCGATCTGATAACGGCGCCCACCCACGGTTTTGATGATCCCGATCTGCTGCATCTGCTGGCTGAGCAAAGCCGAGAGGGTATTCGTCACCAGAAAAGCGCTGAGGAAGACGATCAACAGGCCGAGCAAAATCAGCACGCCGGCGATGGCCTCCACATAGGTGCTGTTGGGGTGCTCGTAGGCGCTTCGGTTCACCACGCCGAAGACTGTGTACCCGCTGTCTTCCACCTCGTCCCGCACCCGGATGGAGACCGTGTTGATGTACTCTTTATCCCCCCGGTCTCCATCCACGACGATTTCGAGCTGGTTATACCCGGCAGGCTGCTCCAGCCACTTCATCGTGTCAAGGGTGGTGTAACCCTGGACCGGGGCGAGAAAAAAACCCCCTCCCAGGTTGGCTGCGCCGATCGTCTGGTCGTGGACCACGCCCACAATCTCCAACTCGCGCACTTTCCCCGAGGGCAGCTCGATCCTCACCTTGTCCCCAATGACGGCGTTCGTGTCCGGCAGCTTATAACGATCGATGGCCAGTTCCCGGTCGTCGGGCGGCCATTTCCCCTCCTCCACCACGATCCGGTTAATTTCCATCTCCGCCGGGTCTTTGATCCCTTTGATATCAATATTGATCCACTCGCCGGGACTGGCCTCCAGCCGGAAGCCTCCCGCGCGCACCGCCTCCACCTGGCCCACGCCCGCCACTTTTTCCACCCGCTCCACCAAATCTTCATCGAACGGGCCCAGGGTCATCTGGATATTGGCCGGGTTGACGACTGCGTACCCACTGCTCATATCCTCCATGAGCACCAGGTACATGGTGGCAATGATCCCGATGGCGAACAGACCCACGGCGATCGAGGCCACCACGAGAATGGAGCGCGGTTTATTGCCCCAGAGATCGGAGAAAACTTTATACCAGCGCGGCCTAATCATCGACCAACTCTCCGTCTGCGATCAGCAGGGTGCGGTTGGTACGCGCAGCCAGAGTGCGGTCGTGCGTGACCATGATCAGAGTCTTTCCCTGATCCACCAATTCCTCGAAGATGCCGAAGATCATCTCTGCGGTGCGCGAATCCAGGTTGCCGGTTGGTTCATCGGCCACCAGGATGGGCGGGTCGTTCGCCAGGGCGCGAGCGACAGCCGCTGCCTGCTGCTGGCCGCCTGACAGCGCCGCCGGCAGCTTGTCCTCACAGCCCGCCAGGCCAACCCGGGAAAGCAGTTCTCTCGCCCGGTCTTCCCGCTCCCCAGGGGCATACATATTGCAAAAATCCATCGGCAGTAGCACGTTTTCGAGCACTGTGAGCATGGGCAATAGCTGGAAGAACTGGAAGACGATCCCCAGGTTCCGCCCGCGCCAGGCGGCCATTTCGCTCTCGCTCAGCTTGTGGACGTAGCACTCCCCAATCCGCACAGTTCCGGAGGTGGGGTGATCGATCCCGGTGATCATATTGATCAGGGTTGATTTACCGCTGCCCGACTTGCCCACGATGCTGGCGAACTCGCCCCGGTAAAACTCGGCGGTGATCCCCTTGAGCGCCACGAACTCCCCTGCAGGCATCTTGAACACCTTATTGATGTCCTTCAACTCAACGATCGGCCCGGTGTCCGAACTGCTCGTGCGGGCCAGGCAGTCCCCCTGTATCAGGGTTTCAACCCCGTCCTGCTGCTTACCTGCGCGAATCCTTTTCATTGCTGCACGGCCTCTTCCTGCGCGATCTGCCCATCCACCAGGAGAACGCGACGAGAAACTCGTTCTGCCAGGCTCTGGTCGTGGGTGACCATCAGGATCGTCTTCCCCTGCTCTACCAGGCGTTCGAAAATCTCGAAAATCGTCTCCGCCGTGGCAGAATCTAACCGGCCCGTCGGTTCATCTGCGATCAGGATCGGCGGGTCGTTGGCCAGCGCACGGGCAATGGCGACACGCTGCTGCTGCCCGCCTGAGATATCGGACGGCAGTTTATGAATGTGCTCTTTCAATCCCACCTGCTCCAACAGTTCTTGCGCTCGGGCCGGGCTCCGCAGCGGGTGGTACAGCCCGCAAAGGTCCATGGGCAGCATCACATTGTGCAGCAAGGACAGCGAAGGCATGAGTTGGAAGGACTGGTAGACCACCCCCAGCGTACGCCCTCGCCAAAGGGCCAACCGGTTTTCGCTCATGGCATGCACCGGGTCGCCGTTCACCCATACTTCCCCCGTAGTCACCCGGTCAACCCCGGTGACCATATTCGTCAGCGTGGTCTTCCCCGCGCCCGATTTTCCGATGACACCCACCAACTCTCCGGGATACACTTCGAGATCGATCCCTTTGAGTGCGTAAAAATCTCCGGCCGGGGTCCGGTAGGCTTTGTCTACCCCCCGCAGGCGAATGATCGCCGTTTTGCTGTCCCGCCTACCGTTCCTGTTGCCATCCACCATCTATTACCCTCCAAAGCGCCATTTGTAATATGAACAATCTGTAGTAAAATTTACTCACAGTATATTTTTATACAGCACGTTCAGGAATTATAATCTTCATCAAGCATTTGTCAACCAGTTATCATTCAGGGTGTGCATGCACAACTTGTCAGTGTACAAGGAAGGCGTTGTGTTTGGGGATGGGGGCAGCGCAACCGCTCTCATCCCCAAACACACCCATCACTCCTGACAGGTTATCTGCACACCACTACAGGGAAACCGGATGATCCAACGTAAAGTAGACCGTCGAGTCAGCCGCACCCGGCGGCGACTGAAAGATGCTCTGTTCTCGCTGATCCTGGAAAAGGGGTATGACAGCGTAACCATCGAGGATATCACCGAACGCGCGGACCTGGGGCGCACGACATTCTATCTGCACTATCGGGACAAAGAAGATCTCTTACGCGAATCTATCGACGCCATTACGCAGGAATTGCTCGAACAGGTTGCCGTTGGCCCTTCCTCGGGCACCGGATCTCAAGCAGATTCAGACGCCAATATCACGCCGCTGATGCCGGTCCTGATTGTGTTCGAACATTCCGCCGAGAATGCAGATCTCTATCGTATTGTCCTGCGCGGCGAGGGCGCCTGGCAGGCCAACGAACGGCTGCGCAACATTATCAGCATCGCCATCACCCAACTGCTGAGCGCACGTGCCGCCAGCGAAGGCCAGGAGCTGCGGCTGGATGTCCCCCTGGAAGTGTTCTCCCAGTTTTTTGCCGGTTCCCTGTTGGGCCTGCTCACCTGGTGGTTAGAGCACGATATGCCCTACTCGCCCGACGAGATGACGCGCATCTTCCAGCGGCTCGCCCTGCGCGGCGCACGTGATGTCTTTGGCCCGGACTGAAGCCCCCTTTTTTACCAATCAGGGTGGCTGCCCCTATCCGGCTCTCATCTCACTGGGGCAACAGCACATTCCCCAGCGCTTCCATCCATACTCCGCATCGTTTCCTGGTGCGGAGTTCTTCCGTTCGGGCCGGATTTATTCCGTGCCAATTTCGATGCGATGGATTGTCAAATCCAATACAAGTGCGATAAACTCTAGTGTAGCCCAGCCCAGGAGGAAGAATGGTCTCCGAAAACCCCGGCCCTCCAGATCTGCCGAACTCAAAACGCATGGAGCTTCTTAAAGCCGAAAACGAGGCCTTACGGCTCCTGGACCAACAGCGCCAGCAGGCGATCACCTTTATCGTCCACGATCTCCGCAATCCGCTGGGGGCCCTTTCCGTCAGCCTGCGGATGTTGGAGATGGGTTTACCGGATGAGGTCGCAGAGGAAAACCAGGAACTGCTGGAGATCGCCAGGGCAAACGTCGATCGCATGAAGCGTATGATCGATTCTCTGCTCGAAGTCAGCCGCATGGAGGACGGTGAGCGTGAACTGGATCTCTACCCGGTTGACCTGCCGGAGATGATCCGCCAGGCTATCCAGCGGGTGCCGTCTTACCAGCGCCGGGAAGTGCGGTTCGAGGTTGATCTCGAGGAGAAGCTGCCCCGGGTTGAAGCCGAGCCGGACAAGCTTGACCGGGTGCTCACGAATTTGATCGAAAATGCACTCAAGTTTACTCGGCCCCATGGCCTGATCAAAATCGAAGCGCGAAAGGCCGGAGATCAGGTGGCGGTAAGCGTCACCGATACCGGTCCCGGGATAGCTCCCGAGGATCGCGAGCGCGTATTCGATCTTTACGCTCAAGGCAGTGGAGAGAAGAAGAATCGCCGCGGTTACGGCCTGGGGCTGGCCTACTGCCGCCTGGTCATCGAAGCCCACGGCGGGCGCATCTGGTACGAGCCCGGCCCCGGAGGCATAGGCAGCCGCTTCACCTTCACGCTGCCCCTCGGGCAGCGCCAGGCGTGACGGCTCGCCGCCTTACTTTACCGGTTTAAAAACCCCCAAAGCGATCCCGTGAATCCGCAGTCTTGTATCATCCGCCGAGAAGGTGAACTCGGAATGGACGCGATTGTTGCTCTGCGGCTGCAGGATAATCGTCTGACCCCGGCGGGTGTAGAGTTTTAGCGTGGCCGTCGAATCAGAATCCAGCACCCCCGCGGCCACAATATCCCCATCCTCGGCCTGCTCCTGGCGGCGCAGCAGCACATAATCCCCCGGTTCGATCCCGGTCTTGTCCATGCTATCGCCGATGACCTTCAACACAAAATGTTCGACACCGGCCGGCATACTGACCACCCGAGTGCGGTTCAAACTGTAGAATTCGTATTCCTGTTCGTCGAAGCATATCCGGCGCAGTTCCCCGAACGCCAGGGCGAAAGGTCTCACCCCGCTGGGCCCGAATCCGCCGGCCGGGATCTCATCCAAAACCGGCAGGCTGCGCAAGTACGCCTCTTGCAGCCATCCAAGATTCCCCCTGGTCCCAACCCTGATTGCCTCCTGCTGCCCCGCCGGAAGGACGAATGGAGCACCGGCCGGGGTTGGTTGAAGCCAGGCAAATCTACGCAACTGCGAATCGGGCAAACGGTGGTTGCGGACCACAAAACTGAGGCACTCGGCCATGCGCCTTTGCTTGATTGCGTACCACTCCCGCCGGGAAGCCGGGAGCGTCCGGCGCTTGGCCTGCTCTACAAACACGTGCAAACTTTCCTGCCACAGCTCGCACCCTTCTTCCAGGCGACCATCCATGGTCAGCAGCACCTGGCCCAACATCCACTTCGCCACCGCGGCCTGGTGGGGCTGGCCGGTAAACGCCTCTACAGCTTCCCGGAGCAGCCTGATCGCCTGGGTAGCTTCCCCGAGCTGCACGGCCAGGTAGCCGCAGGCGGCTAACACGTGCGATTTCTCGGCCTCGTTGTACAGCCGCCGGCTGTGCTTCTCCAACCTCTCCATTAGTTCCAGCGACTGCCTGTGCTGCCCGTTTTCCACGGCCTGCGCCAGTTGGTTCAAGCCCTCATCGGAATACAGTCCCAATTGTGGCTGCTCGAATTCGGTCAGCCAGGCGAATGCTTCTTCCAGGCCAATCCATTCTTCCTCACCGGCCCTGTGGCTCACGGTTCCCATCTGACGCCTCCTATCGGCCGACGGGCTGCCAGATTTGCCCTCTCAGCTTTTCGAGCGTTTTGAGGCGCTGAGCATCTTCGGCCCTTCTTCACCGCTTGCAACCTCTTTGTTCATCGAATCGAGGATCTGCCCCGTGCGAAGCAAAACCAGGTTACGCAGGTTCCGCTCCGGCCTGCCGGTCAGGTCCAGATCTTCCAGCGCGTGCAGAATGCTGATCAGCATCTCCGCCTGCCCTTCCGCCCGCCCCAGTTCCTGGTAGCGCTGGAGCTGGGCGTCGGTATAAGCGCGGGCTACGCTGGCGTTCCCCTGCAATTTGGTCTGCCAGTATCTCAACCACTCCTGAGTGATATCCTGATTGGGGATGGCAAATTCCCCGATGCCCACGAAGAGCAGTTCCGCGCCCCGATCCCTCATTTTCTTCCGGGTGGCTGGCGATTCGAACCTGGCGGCAATTTCCGCCCGGGGATTGATGCCATGCTGGCTGGGGAACATCAACTGGTCCAGGGAGTGCGAGTTGATATAGCTGGTGATTTCCCCAATCACGCCTCCCCTCACCCCAGCGTGCCAGGATTCCGGGCCATTGGCAGAAAGACTGCGGCGATATACCATCCTGCGGGCCGCCTCTTCTGAGAATGGATGAGGATTGTCCAGGCTGTATTTGCGCCCGTTGCCGGTTGATTCCCCCGAATCTAACCGGTAGCGGAAGTTGACGTTCCGCAGGATGACCTCGATCCCATCTCGGGAGAACGCCCGCACCTCAGGGATAACATCTTTATGCTCCATCAGGCTGATGATCTCTTTGATCCGCTCCCGGCGAGAGATGAAGTGCGTGCCGGCCCCATAGACCACCGGGGGCCCGCCGCAGCGTTCCAGCACGACCACATTCCCCGTCTGGACCACCAGCCATCCCGGACCACCGATCACGTCCAGCAGGTTCTCCTCGTTCTCTTTCAACAGCTTCCTGCCATTGTCAATCACCAACGTGGGATACTTTATCCCGAATAAAACCGCGAGCAGATATTGAAATGCCAGTTTCAACGAGCGTAAGCGGTAGAGATACTGAATATACTCCGCCCCAAACAGCAGCGCCAGCCCAACCGCCAGGACCGGGATCGCCAGATAGCGCAGACCAAATCCGGGGAAATAGCTATATCGGTAGGCCAACCAGACCCCAACAATCACCAGGAGCACCATCGCCGGCAGCAGCAGAAGTTCAATGCGAACCGGTCCCAGCTTCCACTCGCGTTCGCTGTCCTGGGTGGGCAGGACCGCCTGGGATACCTGATTTCCGCTCATAGAGACTCTCCCTCGCCGCTCTGCAGCGACTTGGGCGGTGGAGGGGGCTTCACATCCAGTATTCCGCCCGAACCATCCTGCTGCGGCTGAAGCCATTGGTGAAGGCTGCTGAGCATATCAATTGTATCCCGCGGTAAAAGCTGGCGGGTGTTGGGATCGTTGGCCGCATTTTCCAATACCTGGAACAAATGTAATGCCAGCGCCTCCTCCGAACGCGGGTTGTTCTCGAATATCCGGGAGAGTTTCAGGATCATCTCGCGTTGCGTGTCGGCCCGGGCCCGGTTGCGAATGCGCATCACCTCCAGGTCATGGTCGGCTTTCACCTGGTCCGCCTCTTTCTGCCAGTGGTTTTGCCAGTTCTCGAGGCGCTGCTGTTGGATCCCCGGGTTGACCGGGCGCAGCTCGGAGAAGCTGGCCCGCAAAATCTTGATCCCGCGCTGGCGTAGGACCTTTGGCCCGCATAATTCCTCGACCGGATAGATCAGGAATTTGGCCCGGTTGATGATCTCCCCGGGTTTAACGGGCTGCCCTCGGTGCGGGCGCAAGAACTGGAAAGAGAGCACGCTCAGGTTGCGCATTTCGACCGCAAAGCGGGGCTTTACCACTTTCAAGAGCGGGAAGTCGTCCTGGTCGCCCTGGGCATAGAGCGAATCGTAGGTATACCCGGCGATCAGCCGCTGGAACGTCTCCACCGCCACCCGCAGCGGCAGTTCGGTCCAATCTTCCTCTCTGTTGGCCCTGAGGTTCACAGCTTTCGCATTGACGGCGTTGAACACATAGCTGGGATGGTAAACGTAAGGCGGCATCTCACCCACGTGCGAGTCCTGTGGCGCCAGCTCGGGCAATGGGCCATCGAGCACTTTGCTTTTTGCGTAGGCGTGGATTTCCTGCTTGTCCTGATCGTCCAGGTCATCGACCAGTCCTCGTATCTCGTGGGTCTTATCGTCAACTTCTACCCGGCGGAGCAGTTCCCAGGAATCATCCTCGTCTTCGCGCTTG
The DNA here is from genome assembly GCA_964391195.1 of uncultured Anaerolineaceae bacterium. Lineage (GTDB taxonomy): Bacteria > Chloroflexota > Anaerolineae > Anaerolineales > UBA4823 > JAAYXE01. Next base: position 11,171 of record CAYMLG010000061.1, read on the forward strand.
TCATATGCGACCTTGATCACCTGGGGCGGCTGCCCCAGGGTGAAGATAACCGAAACGTTGGTCGATACCTCGATCCCATCGCTGGTAAAGGCCTTCACCTCTCGATCCTGGCGGAATTGGCTGCGCAGCGAGGCCGTCCCGAGGATCTTTTCCGAGCCCCGCACGAAGGCCAACCCCGGGCCGGCTACCCGCACCGGCGAACGGGAGTTCCCCGACCGCCTGCGCCTGGGATTGGTAGCCTGATTCGCTCCACCAGACCCGTTCCCCCGCTGAATGCTCCGGTCTTCCAACACGACAACACTCTCGTTATCGATGAACAGCAGATCCGGCCTGCCTCGATCCCCCTCTGCCGCAGCCTGCTCCAGCTTCCCCTCCCGCACCCAAGCCGCAGGACGCCGGCTCCCCAACGTGAAGTTCACCAGCCGGTTGTACACTTCAGAGTATTTGTCCTTTGAGACGGGGAGAATCACTCTGGCGATCAACAGATACACCCCGAAAAACAACATTAAGTTGACCAGCAGATTGGCGAAAATGAACAGGATCGATGGGAGAGCCGCTCGCAGGCTATCCTGCAGGGGGGTGAGTTCGCCCCGCAATACAGGGAATACACTGCCCGCCAGGGCCAGGAACATTTTTACTTCATTGATGAATAGATACAAGACACCAAGGATCATTCCCCCTTTGATCAGCAGACCCGAACAACCTCGTCTCTGTTCCAGGCCCAGGTCTGCGTTCATCCCAAAATCGTCACTGGCTTCCATAAGTCCTCTTCCCCGGCTGTGGGGCATCTGACAGATTACCAACCATTAAGAGCGACCGCGGGTTTACTGTTGCCTCAAGTGAATAATCGAATAACGGTTTGCAAGATAGTATATAGGTGAAGGACGGGCTTTGTCAAGCCACAGATTTATCTTATGTCTAATAAAGCGAGGGCGTGGGGTTAATCCTTGACTCCTTGATCCCTCACCCCCGCCCCTCTCCCACACGGGGAAGAGGGGCGTCATTTGTTCCAACTCACCAGCGCGCATCTAAATCTGGAAAGTGACCCCGCCTCAAGAATAGAGGCATGTAGGACATGGCGGGCTGCACAGCCCGCCATGTCCTACATGCCTCTATGATTAAACCTGAGCTGGTATGCAAGAGAGTCGGGGTCAGATTTGCTCGAAGCGCTCCACTTCGAATGCGTAGAGAAGAGCGCCGCCGATGCGGGCTTCGATCATCGGCAGCGAAGTGTAATGCGGGGGGACGGTCAATTGGG
>CAYMLG010000061.1:12528-29801 GCA_964391195.1 uncultured Anaerolineaceae bacterium
ATGCGGGCTTCGATCATCGGCAGCGAAGTGTAATGCGGGGGGACGGTCAATTGGGTTGGAACGTATTGAGTTTGCGATTTACAGTGCTGTTCCACGAGGCTGGTCAGCACGCCCATCTGCCCCTGGTTCAGCCCCACCAGCAGGCTGATGGTCGGTTCCTGGAACAGGCCGCCGCTGCTGTCCATAATGGTGAAATGCAGTTGGTGCCGCGACAGAGCCGGCATCAGGTCATGCACCTGGTGCCCGGATACAATCAGAATGACCAGACGGTTGATTTTGGTTTTCTGAGCCATACTCGCCTGTATTTTAGTTGATTTTCCGCTGATTGCCAACCGCAATCGACGGATGGATCATGGCTTTATTAAACATAGAGGGTTGCGGATACGGGCTGCGCGGCCCATATCCCCAACCCTGTACTTCAAAACCTGGCTTACGACTTTAAGAAAGCTATGACAAATGAATACTTTGGATTAAACGAAAACAGGCGGTGACTGCATAGGAGCTGCCCGCTCCTCGGCACCGCCTGTTGAAGAGGGATGATCTCCTTAAACCAATTCGTGCGCCATCTCGCCCCTGAAGCACTCAATTCGGTGGCGGATATATTCCGGGAATTCCAACTGCCGGTACACATCACACAGATCGGGGTCATCCGGCTCCGGGCAAAGTTGGAAATCCTGGTAAGTTTGCCACTCAAGGATCTGCTCGCGGGTGGGCGGGCTGTAATCCTGTTCGTTTACTCGATCGACCAGGATACGCGCTTCTCGCTCGCCGATGCCGGGTTGGGAGGCCAACAGCTCGACCATCTCGTTTTCATCTAAGAAATGCCGGCCAACGATAACAAACGTCAGCCGCCCGAAATCGCCGATATCCGTCCCTTCTTCCAGCGCCCGCAGCAAGTGGTCCATTAATGGGGATCGTTGAAGGTTATGAACCCCCGGATTAATACCGTCATAGGCATGATACGGCTCTGGCTCGCCGTTCGCAGCTCGTCTCATTTTCTCCTCGCTTGTGGTTCCCCCTGCTACACTTACCCCCTGTGTTCTGTTCCTTATACTTAGTTTACCCAAGCCACTTGTTGCGTTCAATGGGGAGAATTCCCGCTTTCATGGTGGGGGAATCCCCACCGGGAACTCCCGCCTGCCTTCGTTTTTCCCCCTATTATGGTAAACTTTGCTTCTGGCTGGAAGCAACCATCCGAACCAGGAGGGGCGGGATTTTCTACGGACTCACAGGGGGAGAGGCCTAAAGCCCGTTCAATCCGTCAAATCATCCACTCTGTGAGGCCCACCCATGCTGTTTGTCGATAACGAGCATATCACCGATCCACATCTGAACCTCGCTCTCGAGGAGTACCTCTTGCGGAATGCCCGCACAGAAGAGGACATCCTGCTCTTCTATATCAATGAGCCATCGATCATCATCGGGCGGAACCAAAATACCCTGGAGGAGATCAACCGGGAATACGTGGACGAACACGGGATTCACGTCGTCAGGCGGCTGTCCGGAGGCGGCGCGGTTTACCATGACCTCGGCAACCTGAACTTCAGTTTTATCACCGAGAACCTGCCCGAGAACATCCACAACTTCCGCAAGTTCACCGCCCCGGTGATCGCCGTCCTCCACAGCCTCGGCATCCCGGCCGAGTTGAGCGGACGGAACGATATCGTCGTGGAAGGCCGCAAGATCTCAGGCAACGCCCAGTACATCGCCGGAAAGCGCATGGTGAGCCACGGTACTCTGCTGCTGAACTCCGACCTGTCGCAGGTGGTTGAGGCGCTGCGCGTCAAGAACAGCAAAATCGAATCGAAAGGGATCAAATCTATTCGCAGCCGGGTTGCCAACATCGCCGAATATCTCCCCCAACCGCTCGACATCGAGACCTTTCGTCTGAGAATACTGGAGGGGGTCTTTGCCGGGAACCTGCCTGCCCCCCGGTACAACCTGTCTCCTGAAGACTGGCAGGCGGTTCACTCCCTGGCGGATGAGCGCTACCGCACCTGGGAGTGGAATTATGGGCGTTCCCCGGCCTTCAACGTGCAGAAAACTCACCGCTTCCCCTTTGGCGAGATCGACGCCCGGATCGATGTGCAGAACGGCCGGATTCGCTCCGTGAAGTTCTACGGCGATTTCTTCGGCCAGGAGCCCGTCTCCGAATTGGAAGCCCTCCTGACCGGCCTGCGCTACGAATGTGGAGCGATCACTGCCGCCCTATCGAATGTGGACCTGAACCGCTACTTCGGCGGTGTGACCTGCGAGGAGTGGGTCGAATTCTTCTGCTGAGCCGAAAGGCGTCCGGACGGGTGAACTTCACCCCGCCAGCCAAATCCCCCAGCCCTTATTAATGTTGTTGTGGGGGTGACGACAAAGTCGTCCACCCCCCCACAACAATCCTTTCCTAACAGGTTGTGCGTACGCGCACTGCTCATAAATAACAAAGCGGGTGATTTTTCGAGGATGCCTCGAAAAATCACCCGCTGTTTTCGTTGAGGGACGGCTTAGTTCAGGTTGATGTGACCGTTCGGCTTCAGGATGATGCGCGCATCCACCACCTTCAGCCCCTGGCACTCTTCGTATACCAGCACCGGGTTGGCGTCGGTCTCGGCGATCTCATCACTCAAATCGGTGATCATCTCTGCATAGCGGCACAGCGTCTCTTCCAGGGCTTCGCAGTCCCGAGGAGCTTCGCCGCGCGCGCCTTCCAGGATCTTCGCGCCGCGGATTTCGTGCAGCATCCCCTCCGCCTGGCAGTCGCTCACCGGCGCTACCCGGAAGGTCACGTCTTTCAGCACTTCAACGAAAATCCCGCCCAGGCCGAACATCATCGTGGGGCCAAAGGTCGGATCGTTGACTGAACCGATGATCACTTCCGTGCCCCACGGGGCCATTTCCTGCACGGCGACACCCTGGATGTGCGCCTTAGGCGCATACGCCAGGCTGTTTTTGATGATCTCCCGGTAAGCGGCCCGCACTCCAGCCTCATCCTTGATATTCACCTTCACACCGCCTGCGTCCGACTTGTGGAGGATATCCGGGGACACGACTTTCATCACCACCGGGAAGCCGATCGACTTCGCCAGTTCAACGGCCTCATCTTCCGAGGTTGCCAGGCAGGTCTCTGTCACAGGCAAACCGTAGGAGGCGAAAATTTGCTTGGCCTCGACTTCGGTCAGCGCAGTGCGGCCATCGGCGCGGGCGCGGGCAATGATCGAGCGGGCGATACTGCGGGCGCTGCCTTCAGAATGACCGTTGCTGGTCGCGGACAGCATGGAGCGAATATTGGCGTACTCGCGCAGGGCGGCCATGGCGTTCACCGCCTGGTCGGGCGAGCCGTAAGCCGGGATGCCGTTTTCCACCAGCCATTTCATGGCTTCGTCGCATTTCACCCCGCCAACGAAAGACACGGTGACCGGTCGTCTGCTGGCGCCGCTGTCGTCGATGGCCTGTTTGATGCTCTTGGCGATTTCGACCGGGTCGGTGATCGCCGTCTCGCAGTACAGGATCACCAGCCCATCCGTCCAGGGATGAGCGTAGGCGAACTTGATAGACTGGTAGTACCACTCGTTTCCGGCCATACCGGTCAGATCGACGGGATTCTTCGCCGAACCGAACTCGGGCATGTTCTTCTTCAGCTCGGTCTGCACCTCAGCCGGCGCAAATTTCAGCGGGATACCGTACCGCTCGGCCGAGTCGGTCGCCAGCACGCCCACGCCCCCGCCATTGGTGATCACGAGCAGGTTGTCACCCTGCAGGGGTGGCATCAGGGAGAGCGCCAGCGTGCGGTCGAACAGGTTGTTCAAATCCGAAGCCTGCACCACACCCGCCTGTTGGAACGCCGCCCCATACACCTTCACGGCTCCCGCCAGAGATCCGGTGTGAGAAGCAGCCGCGGCCGCGCCGTGCGCCGACACCCCGGCCTTGAGGGCGATGACCGGCTTCTTCGCCTTGCGGCAGGTCTCGAGGAATTTGCGCCCGTTCTTTAACCCCTCGATATACAGCGAAATGCAGGTTGTGTTCTCGTCTTCATCCAACCAGGCGATAATGTCGGCGAAATCCACGTCCGACATATTCCCGATCGAGATCATTTTGTCGAAACCCACCCGCCGCGTGTAGGTGGCTGCATCCAGCGCGATCAGCAGCGCGCCGCTTTGTGAGACCAGGCTGGCTTTCCCCGGGAGCGGCAGGAATGGGGCGAAGGATGCGTTGAGCTTATCCGAGTTCGACAGCGTGCCCACAATGTTCGGTCCCAGCACAGCCATACCGTACTGCTGCGCCTTTTCGACCAACTCGGTCTCCAGATCCTTGCGGCCAACTTCACTGAAACCGGAGGTAATCACGCTCACGGCTGGCACGCCTTTCTTCCCGCACTCTTCGATCACATCCAACACAGCCTTCGCCGGGACCGTGATCACTGCCAGGTCGATCGTCCCTGGCACGGCCCCGACAGAGCGGTAGCAAGTTAATCCCAGTATTTCACTTGCCTGAGGGTTGATCGGATATACTTTTCCTTGATATCCCCCCTCCAAGATCTTTTCCACCACCGTGTAACCAATTTTTCCCGGCTTTGTGGATGCCCCGACCACGGCAATCGTCTCGGGACGCATCAGTTTGTCCAGATTTTCTTTTTTCATCGCCTCTGAATGTCCTCTTCGTTAAATCGTTTTTGCCTGTCCACAACGTTCGCGAGCACGTATGGCTGCTTGCTCAAGAGCCGCGCCAGTTCGGTTCCGGATGGTCCGGCAGGCGCATCCTCTTGAACCGGGAACATCCCGTCAGGATTTTCCGCAGCATAAAGCCCGGTCGGTCGCCGGGCTCATCCCTGCTGGACGATCAGGTCCTGTAATCAATGAATAGGTGCTTGGGCAGCCATTAGGTCACTTGCTCAAAACCACTCAAAGGATACCCATTTCTGGTACGTGAAGATAGTGCCAAATATCACAATTTTTACTAGATTAACGTTCTATAGCCGTAGAAGAACTGCAGGGAATAATTTCTACTTGTCGGTCCGATTTTCCAAAGAGTCAAAAAACGTACAATAATAAAAGACAGGATCAGATATAATTAACTTATCCCAAGCGACAAGGAGGCTCATATGTCGAACTTTTTTGAACGCGGATTCCTGGCAACGGTTGGCATCCTTTCGATGACGCGGGAGAAGAGCCAGGAGATGGTAGACGAGCTGATCAAGCGCGGTGAATTGAACCGCGAAGAAGGGAAGCAGCTCGTGGAGAAGATCGTCAGCCGGGGCCAGGAAGAGCAGGAACACCTGCGCCAGTTGGTTCGCCAGGAAGTCCGTGGGGTCTTGAACGAATTGGGGATTGCCACCGGGTCCGATATAAAAGCCCTGGAAACCAAGCTCGACGCCATCCTTCAGAAATTTGAACAGGAAGAAACGCAGGCCGGGTAGCAGAAACGCTCAAGCAGCGGACGCAGCCGGTATAGCTTCATGTTAACTTCGATCCGAAGGGCGCGACACCTTCAACGCTACCAGCAGATTGTGAGCGTCCTCGCGCGCCATGGCTTCAGCTCTGCATTGGAAAACCTGCAGGCTGATCGCTACCTCCCCCTTTCCCGGATTTTTATCAGACAAAAGACGCCACCCACCTCGCTGACCAGGGCCCAGCATTTCCGCCAGGCGTTAGAAGAGCTGGGCCCGACGTTCGTTAAGTTTGGGCAGGTTCTCAGCACCCGCCCGGATGTCGTTCCTCCAGACTATATTGTCGAGCTGACCAAGCTGTTGGATCGCGTCCCTGCGCTGGATTGGAGCGTCATCCTCGACACGCTGGAGCGGGAGTACGGGCGCAACCCATTGGATATATTCACCGAGATCGATCCGGTCCCCCTGGGTTCCGCTTCCCTGTCTCAGGTGCACGCCGCTGTCTTGCCGGGGGTTGGCGATGTTGTCATCAAGGTGCAGCGCCCCCACATCCACCAGGTCATCTCCGCCGACCTGGAGATTCTCAAAGATCTGGCCCAGTTGGCTCAGCGTACAGCCTGGGGACAGGTCTACAACCCGGTAGAAATTGTCGCCCAGTTCGCCTTCACTTTGACCAACGAACTGGATTACCGCAAAGAAGGGCTCAACGCAGACCGGTTTCGGGCCAACTTCCGTGACGAGCGTCATCTTTACATCCCCCAGGTCGTCTGGGAATTATGCACCCAGCATGTTCTGGTGCTGGAGCGTCTGCGCGGGGTGAAAATAGACGATCTGGACCTTCTCACCGCCGAGGCGTTCGATCGAAAAGCAGTGGCTCACCATGCAGCCCGGATTATCGTCAAAGAGATTCTCGAAGACGGTTTCTTCCATGCCGACCCGCATCCTGGGAATTTCCTCGTCATGCGTATGCCGGCGCCGGTAGACACGGGTGGGAGTGAGGAGGATGGAACCGGGGTCGCAGAGGCTCTCCCAGAGGATGACTTGGTGATCGGCGTATTCGATTTCGGCATGGTGGGCACTGTGTCTCAGATGGATCGCAATAACCTGATCCAATCTTATGTGCTCATCGCCAAGAAAGATGCGCATGGCCTGGTCGAGCACCTGGTGCGGATTGGGGCGGTGAATAACCACAGTGACCTCAATGCACTGGAACGCGACCTGGACCGGCTGATCAGCCATTATCAAGGGCTGTCGTTGAAATACATCCAGGTGCGGAAGTTCGTGGAGGACCTGATGCAGGTGGCATTCCGCTACCGGCTGAATCTGCCCCCCGACCTGTGGCTGCTGTTCAAGACGGTGGCCATGATGGAGGGGTTGGCCCGCCAGTTGGATCCGGATTTCGACGTGCTGTCCGAGTTCACCCCGCAGGTCCGGCGCTTGCTCGTAGAGCGGCACCTCCCCTGGGTATGGGGCCCTTCCTTCATGACCGATTTCGAAGCCCTGGCGTTCGCCATGCGCGACCTGCCCAACATGGGGCAGGGACTGCTGCGCCGCCTGCAGCGCGGCGAGCTCCCCTTCTCGCTCAATGTGGGCGCCAACAAAGAGACGATGGACCGTGTCGACCGGTTGATCACTCGCATGTCGCTCAGCCTGCTGGCTACCGCGTTTATCCTCGGCCTGGCGCTGCTGCTGCCGGTCGCCAGCGGGAACCCCTTTGCCATGGCCCTGGTGATCGTCGGTTTCCTGGTGGCGACCAGCCTGGGCGTCTGGCTGGCGATCTCGATCATCCGCTCCGGGAAATAAGTCGTTGGTAAGCGCTGTATTAGGGGGAAATAAGGACCTTCCCTACCTGCTGCAGTAGGGGATGCACTAGTATTTCATTAGGGGAGGTCCTGATTGAATATAAGCCATTCGTATCGTATAGTTAGATCAGGATTTCGCAGTAATTTATCCGGCGAGTCCTCAATCATTTTTTTAGGGTTAATTGTTGAAAGGAGAAACGGTATGGGTATTTTGTCATGGATAATCGTAGGTTTGATCGCCGGCTGGCTGGCAGACGCGGTGATGAAAAGCTCCGGGCGGGGCGTTCTGTTTAATATCATCCTCGGAATCGTAGGAGCATTGGTGGGCGGTTTTATTGCCTCCGCTGTGTTTGGAGCTGAAAACGCCATCTCCGGCATTAACATCACTTCGCTGTTGGTGGCTTTCCTGGGTGCGGTGGTGGTAATCGCCATTGTGCGCGCTCTGCCCGGCCGGTCACCGTTGTAAAACGGGGCTCAACAAGATTCGGACTGCCTAGTTCCGAAGAATTGAAGAGCAGGACCCATCTCGAAGTTTTGAGATGGGTCCTGTTTCATTTTCAGGCGGGGGATGGGGACTAAAAGCCTGTGAGGGTCTACCGAATAATCTGGATAAATTTGATTGACACAGGTGCATTCTTTTTGTATGATTGGCGGTATCCGGTCGTTCATCAACCTGATCGTCACCCAAGGGAGGCATCGATGTCAACAAGACCAAGCTTCAAGGGCACCGTTCGCTCAGTGCTCGTCATCAACCTGTTCATCTTCGCCGTCATCACCGCGGTTGCCTGGTATGAATTAGGCCCCGGCTCAGAATTCTTTTCTATCCTTGGTGCTGCCGCAGGCACCGTCGTTCTGGCCTTGCTGTTGATATGGGTCTTCTTTCGCCCGATGCTCAGCCAGCAGGCCATCCAGGAAAAGGGACGGCCCGCCCGGGCCCGGTTGATGAAATTTTGGGATACCGGCACCACCATCAACATGGACCCGATGGTGGGCATGCTGGTTGAGGTCACTCCCCCGGACGGCCCCCCGTTTCAGGCAGAGATCAAAACCCTGGTTAGCCGGCTTGAGGTTGGCCGGCTGCGACCGGACGCCAGCCTCTACGTCCACTATAACCCGGACGACCCCACCAAAGTCGCCTTCCATAAGTTCGCCGATTTGGTGGCTGAAGAAGTCTCACCGGGTGCTCCCGAGTCTCTTACAGAACAGGCCATCCGTATGGCGGAACTGGCAGACCTTCGCCAGCGCGGTTTGATCACCGAGACGGCTTACCTCACCCGCCTGAAGGAGCTGGAGAAAGAAGGATGATCCCGGGCCAGGACCCACCGCGCATGCTCTTCACGTTCCGTAAGCGGTTCTCAGGTGGAGCAGGGGCCTGGCGGGGGCACATCCGGCCGTCATCTGGTCACCGGGTGGTTCACTGGGTACAATAGGGGCAGAAGCGCGTGCTGGACGCCGCTTACTTTGCATCCAGGGGAGAAATTTATGGATACCTACAAACTTTTTATTGACGGGCGTTGGGTGGATAGCTGCAGCGGGGAAACCTTCGAGACGGTGAACCCCGCGACCGAAGAACCGCTGGCCCGCGTCGCACGGGCTAACCCTGAAGACGTGGATCGGGCAGTGCAAGCGGCCCGCAAGGCGTTGAGCGGTCCCTGGTCGCAGATGACGCCCAAAGAACGCGCCGGGCTGCTGTTTAAAGTGGCTGCTGCCCTGCGGGAGCAGGTCGAAGAATTTGCAAAACTTGAAACGCTGGATCAGGGGAAACCGATCCAGACCTCGCGTAAAGAAGTGCTGAGCACCGCCCGGTTCTTCGAATTCTATGCCGGGGCCGCCGATAAACTGTACGGCGATACCATCCCGCTTGGCCCGGATTACATCGACTTTACCTTGCTGGAGCCCCTTGGGGTGACCGCCCACATCGTGCCCTGGAATATGCCCCTGAACATGATCGGGCGCAGCCTGGCGCCCGCCCTGACATTGGGCAACACAGCAGTGGTCAAGCCGGCGGAACAAACCCCGCTCACCGCCCTCAAGCTGGCAGAGCTCTTCGAACGCCTGGGCTTTCCCCCGGGCGTGTACAACGTGATCCCCGGTTTTGGTGAAGATGCCGGAGCTGCCCTTAGCAGTCACCCCGGAATCAATGGCCTGACCTTTACCGGATCGGTCGAAACCGGCCGGCTGGTGATGAAGGCCGCGGCCGAACATATCACGCCCGTTGTGCTGGAACTGGGGGGGAAATCGCCTCACATCATTTTCTCCGACGCCGACCTCGACCTGGCCGTGGCAGAGGCGGCAAAAGGCATCTACAGTAACTGTGGGCAGGTGTGCTCCGCCGGTTCGCGCCTGGTGGTGGAGAACCGGATCAAAGACGAGTTCCTGGACCGGTTGGTCGCCTATTCCCAAAAGTTGAAAATCGGACCGGGCCTCGATGCCCCTGACCTTGGGCCTTTGAATTCGGCCGAGCACCATCAGAAAGTGCTTCGCTACATCAACCTGGGCCAGGAGGAGGGCGCTGAACTCCTCGCCGGCGGCGGACGTCCAGCCTCACTCGAACGCGGTTACTTCGTGGCCCCCACCATCTTCAGCCGCGTCCAACCCTCGATGCGCATCGCACAGGAGGAGATATTCGGCCCCGTCCTCTCAGTGCTCACCTTCGAAGACGAAGAAGAGGCCCTGCATATCGCCAATGGCACCCGGTACGGCCTGGTAGCCGGCATCTTCACCAACGACATCAATAAGGCGCTGCGCCTCGCCAGGGGCGTTCAAGCCGGGCAGGTCTTCATCAACGAGTATTACGCCGGCGGCGAAGAGACTCCTTTTGGCGGTTACAAACAAAGCGGTTTTGGGCGCGAGAAAGGCCTGGAAGCCTTGCGGAACTACTGCCAGGTCAAGAACGTAGCCATCCGTATCCGTTGAATCTCATCTCAGCCAGATCGATACCTCGAGTGCAGGCGAATGTCCTCAGTTCTGCTGGCAGGTTGTGCGCGCACACCGATACCTTTCATTAACATTCGTCTCGTCCGCTATCCGGTACAATATGATATCGTTCGTATGAACCCTTACAGTTGAATATCACGTTTCCAGGAGATCCTCATTGAGCACTTCACCTTCACATCGCAGTTCTTCGCATCCTGCCGAGCGATCATGGCCTCGCCTGAGCACCGTTATGCTGCAAGGCATGCTGGTGATCGCATTGCTCCTTTCAGCCTGCGGCGGCGGACAAGCTGAGCCTCCCGCCCCCACCCCCGTATCCGAGTCATCCTCGCCGCAGGCAACCGCCGCCCCAGACCTCACAAGTCCCCCCACAGAAGCAGAAACCCCCGCATCGCCCGCCCTGCCCGAGCCCGCAACTGCCGAAGAAGTCTATGGACAACTGGCCGCCGCCGCGGATGCCGGCCAGGCGCAGGCTGCGCTCCTGGTGATGTACGCCCAATTAGGCGTGGGCCTCTACACCTCCGGTGGACAGCAAATCCTGCCCGGCGCCGAGCAGGGGCCCGATGACTTCTACCTGTACGACTTCGAGTCAGAACTGCTGGCCCAGGCCTATGTCAGCGGAGATCGCTTCCCTGTCGACCGCCTGGCCCGCTTCATCGGCGAAGCCGGCTACGGCGACCTGGATAAGCAGGCCCCTTTGACCCCCGACGAGATGTTGGCGATGCTGGGGGACGCCGTCCGCCGGGCTCGCAGCGACCCTGGCGCTTTCACCTACCGCCTGGTCGATGCGCTCGGCCAATCTCACGAGCCTCCCCTGGACTTGACCGCCCCCGGCCTCGACCCGGCTGCCACCCACCTGGATGCAGCCCAGCTATTCCTGGTGCTCCACGACGTCTTGGGGGATGAGAGCGAACCCCAGGCGCTCACCTCCGGCCCCCACCTGGCCCGGATGGCGGCGCCACCACGCCAGACCGATCCCTGCCAGTTCCGCGGCATTCCCGATATCGTTCGCAAGGCCGGGTTCTTTGCCGCCGGGAAGCTGCGCCGTTTCGGCCGCTATGCCAGTATTGCCAGCCAGGCGTTGGACAGTTTACACGACGCCCTGGTCATGCTCGGCTACACCGTCACCCTGGAACCCAAGAGCGCTTCCACCCATTGGAAACATGAGCCGAACGAAGCCAACCGCGAAGTAACTTTCACCGCTCACGTCGATTTCGATCTGGGAAAGCTCAACAAACTCGCCAGTTGCGGCAAGATGGCCGGATTCTCCTTCCCCGATCAGGGCGCGGCCAAGGAGGTCGCCGTCGAATGGGAGATCGACCCGGTGCTTGAGTGGCAAGGCGCCTGGAAGCAGAGCGAGAACACCTACAAGACCGATGCCAGCGGCAATGCCACCCTCATCTTTTCACCCAAAATCGAAGCTCGCCCTGGAGATGGCCTCAATAAAACAGACCACGGTTGGATCATGGCCCGCATTATGCCGCGCTCTATCCTCAACCCTCGCAAAGTTTTCGATCTGTTGGGTGTCGGCCCCGAATTCCACCTGGCTGAAGCCGGGCTTGAAGTTGCCCGCCACGTGAACCTCACCATGACCATCGGGGGGAAATTTACCTCTGCAGACGGGATGGTTACTATGGTGTTCCCTTCTACCGAAATCCCTCTGACGGTCGGCGACACGCAGATCACGGGCAGTGGAGAAATGGCGGTGAAGTTCGAAGTCACCGGCCTACCACCGGGATGCACCTTCGACGCCGGTATACCCCTCTCCCTGACCGTTACCGGTGTGGGCATGGACCCCATACAATTCACGGTCGATGGGCTGGCGCAATTGAATTTAAAGGCCAGGTGCGAAATGGGCGGCCAGTGGGTGGAGATAGACGCGCCCATGCAATCGCCCACCACCGGCCAGCCGGTGAAATTTAGCCTCTCCCCGAAAGAGGGCGAAAAATACAGCTATAAAGCAGATGGGATGACCGGCTCTCTGGACTTCACCCTGAGCGAAAGATAGGGAGCCCGCTACCGCATCAGCCGGTTCAGGGCCCTCCTTAACCTGCGGATTCCCTCCTCGATCTCCTCCGGGGTGCAGCTTGCGAAGTTCAATCGCAAGAAAGGCAGCCCTTCCTCTGTGGTAGGGAAAAACCGGCTGCCCGGCGCAAATTCTACCCCTGCGTTCAGGGCCAGCGGCAGCAGGTCGAGCGAGGAAATCCCGGGCGGCAGTCTCAGCCAGAGAAACAAACCACCTTGAGGGACCGTGTAGGAGACTTCGGGCGGCAGGTGCTGCCGGATGGCGCTCAGCATGCGGTCGCGCCGGATGCGGTTCAGGCGGGTGGATCGGCGCAGATGGGCCTGGTAGCGCCCGAGGGTCACATAGCGGTCGAGCGTGCGCTGGATCAGCGGCGAGGTGCTCAGATCCAGCGCACGTTTCTGCTGGGCCAACCTGTCTCGGATCGGGCCGCTTGCCAGCAGATAACCAACTCGCAGGCCGGGCATCAGCATCTTCGAAAATGTGCCCACATAGATCACCCGCCCAGCGTGGTCGAGCGCTTTGATGGCGGGCTGCGAGCGGCCCTCGTAGCGCAGATCGCCGGCGAAATCATCCTCCAGCACCGGCACATTATAGCGATCGGCCAGGGCCAGCAGTTGGCGCCGCCGCGCATAGCTCAGGCAGACTCCGCTCGGGTTCTGGAAATTTGGGATGGTGTAGATCAACCGGGGATGGTGCTGTTGGAGTAGGGGTTCGAGCAGATCGACCCGCATGCCGGACTCATCCACCGGCAGGCCCACAACCTTCAGCTTCAGGGTCCGGAACAGTTCAAGGGCCAGGTTGTAGGTGGGTTTTTCGACCAGGACGACATCCCCGGGTTTCAGCAGCAACTGGCAGACCAGCGCCAGACCCTGCTGCGAGCCAGAAGTGACCAGCACATCCGCAGGCCTGGCCTGAATGCCCTGGCTGGCCAATACATGCACGATCGTCTCGCACAGCGGGGGATAGCCGCGGTCAAAGCTGCCGTATTCCAGCGCCCCGGTCCCATCCCGGCGAAGTATTTCTTGCAGGCTTTTGGCAAAGTCTTTCAGCGGGAACTGGCGCGGATCTCCGACCCCGGTGAAGGAGATGAGATCGTGGCGCTCGCTCACCGGTGGGACAAAATACTCTTCTGAAGGTGAATCCTCCACAGCCTCAACCTGCCATAACGGCCATTGGGTCTCTTCCTCAACTCTGGTGGCAAAAGGAGCGGCAACCGGCGGGGCGACATATGTGCCGCTGCCCTCGCGGGTTTCGATCAGCCCGTCGCTTTCCAGGTTTGCATAAGCGTTTTGAACCGTGATGCGGCTCACTCCCAGCTCGCCTGCCAGGGCCCGGGAGGCGGGCAGCCGCGTTCCGGGCGGCAGACTGCCGGAAAGGATATTCTCTCGCAGCCAGCCTTCGATCTGCTGGTAGAGGGGCGCTGAACTGGTCCTGTTGATGGGGATACGCATGCGACAAGTATACCGGATATCGGCGGTTTTATATAGCCACCTGGCAATAGTTTCGAATTGGCATTAAGAAAATTGGGCGCTATTGGTACTACAACTAAGTCCACACTGCCCTTAAAATCAAAAGGATGAATTCAAGAGTTACAGGCTCAGAAATTATTACACAGGAAGGATAATCCCATGCACACCTCCTTTACCCGTACCCTCGGACGATCCGGCATCAAAGTCAGCCCGCTTGGCCTGGGCTGCTGGGCCATCGGCGGCCCGTGGCTGTTCAACGGCAACCAAGCCGGCTGGAGCGGCGTCGACGACGCCGAATCGAAACGAGCGCTGCACCGGGCGCTCGACCTGGGCATCACCTTCTTCGACACGGCTGCCAACTATGGCGCCGGGCACAGCGAGCGGCTGCTCGGCCAGGCCGTCAAAGGCTGCCGCGATCAGGTGGTGATCGCCACCAAGTTCGGCTATCACGTGGACGAAGCCGCCAAAGTGGTCGTCCATTACGATGACAAAGAGGAAGAGAGCGACGTCGTCAGCCGTCTCCGCCTCAGCCTCGAAGCCAGCCTCAAACGCCTGGACACAGATTACATCGACGTGTACCAGCTCCATGTCTGGGGCCTGACCATCGATCGCGCCCTGCTGGTTCGCGATGTCCTCGAGGAGTTAGTACAAGAGGGCAAAATTCGTACCTACGGCTGGAGCACCGACCGGACAGACGCAGTCGAAGCGTTTTCGACCTCACCTAACTGCAGTGTCGTCCAACAGCAGCTCAGCGTGCTGGATGGCAACCTGGAACTGCTCGCCCTATGCGAGAAGCTTAACCTGGCCAGCCTGAACCGCGGCCCGCTGGGGATGGGCCTGCTGACCGGGAAATTCTCCCCCAGCCACCGGTTCCCCCCAAATGATGTGCGCTCCCACATCGAATGGCACCCCGGCTTCAAAGATGGCCAACCCACAGCGGAATGGCTCAACACTCTGGAGTCCATCCGGGACGTGCTGACCAGCGACGGCCGCACGCTGGCCCAGGGAGCGTTGGCCTGGTTGTGGGCCCGCAGCCCGGTTACCATCCCCATCCCCGGGTTCAAAACGGTACAGCAGGTCGAAGAGAACGCCGGAGCGATGGCGTATGGGCCGCTAACCCCCGCCCAGATGGCAGAGATCGACCGGATTCTAGGCCGCATTAGCCAGCCGGCTTAGGCTGAGCCCGGCCGATCGTGTGCCAGTAGGGGTTGTTGTTTTGGGTGTGGGCCCACATCCAACACAACAACCCTTTTTTGCTGACAGGTTGTGCCCGCACGCCACTCCGCACGGTTCAGTAGTAATGATTGATGAGTTGAGTCTACACACAACTCCACCCTATGTTGGAGTAAGCCATCAATGGTAAGATTCCTCTAGCACCGCAGCGAACGACGGAAATTGATATCGGGAGGTCTGGCATGGACATAACCTTGACCGAGGAGATGATCCGCCAGCGGACAAGCCAACAAAGCTTCCGTAAAGGGTGGAATTATTATCGGGCACATTCCATCTTCGATGAATATTTTCAAACTACGCCAAACGGGATCGTGCTGTACGCGCAGTGCCGGGGCAGTTTCGCACCTTCATATTACCTTCGTGTCGTGCTCACCCGCGACGGGATAAGTTCGGCCGCCTGCACCTGCCCTTACGACTATGGTGGCGACTGCAAGCACATCGTCGCTCTCCTGCTGGAGTTCTTACAGGAGCCGGAGAAGTTCCCAGAACGGACCAGTGTGAACGAACTGGTGGCCGGCCTGGAAAAGGATGAGCTAGAGGAGCTGCTCATCCAGCTCCTCCGCACCCATCCCGGTCTCTATAACCAGGTGGAGCTGTCCGTCGCACTACTAAAGCTGGCCCCAACAACGATAGAGCCAAAACTGTCGGGAGAAACACGCAGTTCTGCTGATCGCTCTGCCAATTATGAAAAGCTGCTGCGGAAACAAGTTAAGCGGATTTTAGCTGAGAGAGCCTCCTACGGCGACGAGTACGAGGACGAACCCGACTATGGCTATAGCTATAGCTATGACGAATACAATGAAGGTGACGAATATGCTGAAACTGATGAAGATGAGGAGGGATACGATTACGATGAGGAAAGCGATTATTGGGCGAGGGAACCAGCTTACCTCGACCAGCTCGAAAGCATCGTACAAGTGGCGCTCAAGCATCTTGCGGATGGGTCACCCCGCACAGCCCTGACGATCCTGCGCATCTTGCTGGAGGAGTCGATCGAGGCCTATCCCGGAACGGGCAGTTTTGATGGCGGGCTGGAGGATTTCATCGAAGGATTGGGGATGCCTCTGGCCGAGGCTATCTTGAGCGCCGATCTCGACGAACAAGAGCGCGAGGAACTGCGTCATTCGATGGAGACGCTCCTGTACGATCTGCCCGATGAGGTCTACGAGGATAGCCTGGAAGTGATTATGGCGGCCCTGGAGTGCGGCATGGAGGGCAGCGTAGAAGGCTGGATCTCGGGGGAAGATTTACTTCAGGCGCGCTTGAATGTGCTCGAGCGCCAGGGGCGGGTGGACGAGTATCTGGAACGGGTCAAGGTGGTGAATACTGTGCAATACGTGAACAAGCTGCTCGAACTCGACCGCCTGGACGACGCCATCGCCGCCGGCCAGGAGCTGATGAGCGACGTGATTTATCACCGCCTCGCCGAAAAACTGCATAAAGCCGGGCGCACAGATGAGGCCATCGATATGGCCTTGCAAGGCCTGGAAAAGCAAGGAACCGCCGCGCTGGATCTGTACTCCTGGCTGGCCCCCGTGGCAGAGGCCCAGGGGAAAACCGAAATCGCCCTGAAGGCCTACACCGGCCTGTTCAACCGGCTGCCTTCGCTCCCCGCCTACCGTGCCATCAAACGCCTGGCAGGCGAGGATTGGGAATCTATGCGCCCGGCGATGATCGAGCGAATCAAGACCGGCGGGTACAGCCACGATCTGCTTCTGGGAATCTATATGGAGGAAGAAAGCTTCGATGAGGCGATCGCCCTGGCCGAAAGCCGCATCTACGATACTTCCTTGCTCGCAAAGGTCGTCAAGGCAGTTCTCCATCACCGCCCCGATTGGGCGATCCGCCAATCCACTGAGCAGGCCGATGCAATCATCGCCCAGACGAACAGCACCCGGTACCCTGATGCCGCCAGGTGGCTGGAGTACGCCAAAGAGGCCTACCTGCAAGCGGGGCGCATGGACGAATGGGAGGGTTTGATCGCCCAGGTGCGAGAAATATATTACCGCCGCAAGGCCCTGCTGAAGGCGATCGCCCACCTGTAAGCGCATAGAATAAAAGTATTGGGGGTGTGAACGGGCGGCCTCGCCGCCCGTTCACACCCCCAATACTTTTAATGTTAGGGGCGCGGCGGGCCGGGTGATGATTTGGAGGGTTAGTATGTCCGGCCGGGGCACGGCGGCGGGGTTGGTCATTTGGAGGGGTTGGCGCTATCCGCCGTGCCTCTACCGCCGGGTGGGCGAGGTTGATCGTGGATTGGCGGGTTGCCGGTTGCACGGGGCGGGCACGGCAGAGCCGTTCACCACCCGAAACCATTGTGCTTAAAACAAAAAACCCTGACGGATCAGGTCTTTTGGCTACGGTAGGGGCGGCTTAAACCAGAAAAGGCACAGGTGAAACTGTGCCTTTGGAGAGGTGCCCCCAAGGGGATTCGA
>CAYMLG010000062.1:0-6900 GCA_964391195.1 uncultured Anaerolineaceae bacterium
CCGGCGGTGAGCGCTTCGCTGCCGGCGGGAGGGTCCACGGTTTTGGGTGGTTTGTGGTGCAGCCGTGCCCATGCGCCGGGGATAAGCCGTCCACGAATGGCCAAGCATGCACGGGCATGCCGCGCGACCACGAATACACGAAAACGGAGGGCTGGTCCACCGCTGCACCGGGAAGGGTCGGGATGCGTTAGCGTTTGGACGAGCCTCGCAGGCTGTGGGAATCACCCGGCCTGGATGAGATCCTTCGCCCCGCGACGCTCCAGCGACGCCTTAGCGACGTTTCGCGTCGCCCGTCGTACAGGATGACAGGCATGAGGGGTTGGCCGGTGGCCGGGGGGTGGATGTCTGTCAGGGGCGGGTCTGGTTGGACCTACGGGCGGGCTGGCCTGCCAGGCGCCGTTTAGGGTAAGCCACCTGTGCTCGAATGAAAGACCCGCCCCTACCTGTAACCGGGGGTATATGGCCGTGTAAGGCGTGTGCAGAACAGCGGTCGATGTACGGTTTCAGATGACCGTCATCCGTTCCTACCTTCATGATAAGCTACCGGTTTATTTTGTTAGCCTTCAAGCCTTCAAGCCTTCATTAGCCCGCCCATATCCCCTCTCACTCTTATTCTAGAGAAAGCCATGGCACATTGTTTTGAAAGAGTACCGATTTCTTACAACAGGGTGATATAATCATCACTGGTGGGAAAAATGCAGAATGTCCAGCTAATTGCTGGACATTCTGACGCGGCATATACTATGCCAGGCTTGGCACGAGCGAACCTGCGGCAGGGGGCCCAGCCGCTGTCCGGCACTCCCCAAACATCAATTCAATCTGGAGGGTTGCTATGACCACCAAAGTGAGCGATTGGATGAGCCGTCCGGTGATTGTCATCGATCCGGATAGCAGCGTCTCCTACGCGCTTACGCTCATGCGCCGCCGGAACATCCATAGTCTGGTCGTGAGCCTGGAAGGGTCTTGGGGGATTATCACCACTACCGATGTCCGCGACAAGATCATCGCTCAGGACCGTAATCCGGCAGAGACCCGGGTCCGCGAGATCATGACCGCCCCGGTGATTACTGCAAAACCGGAATGGACGCTCAAAGAAGCGTCCGTCAAAATGCAGCAGCACAACATTCACCATATGCCCGTCGCCGACGAAAGCGGCGCCCTGATCGGCATCATCTCCGCTACGGACATCTTTATTGCCGCTGAGGAGATCGGTTGGGGCGGCGGGTAATTCATTTCATAGAAGGGTTGGCAAAATATGGAAAAAGAAAAACATCTGGATCTGTACTATCAAATGCTGTTGATTCGCCGGGTGGAAGAAGAAGCCGCCCAGCTTTATCAGCAGGGGAAAATCGGCGGCTTCCTGCACCTGTACATCGGCCAGGAAGCGGTCAGCACCGGCCTGGTCGCGGCGCGTAAGCCGCAGGACCGGGTCATCACCGCCTACCGCGATCACGGGGTGGCCATCAACGTTGGCATCCCGGCCAAACAGGTCATGGCAGAGCTGCTCGGGAAAGCCACCGGCATCTCCAAAGGCAAGGGCGGTTCGATGCACATGGCCGATGTGAAAAAGAATTTCTGGGGCGGGCACGCAATCGTCGGCGCCCATCTCCCCATCGCGGCCGGGCTGGCCCTCGGCGACCAGTACCAGGGCAACGACGGCGTCACCATCTGCATGTTCGGTGACGGGGCTACCAACATCGGCTACTTCCATGAAGCCCTGAACCTCGCCAAAGTCTGGAACCTGCCGGTGCTGTGGGTGGTCGAGAACAACCAGTACGGCATGGGCACCGCCGTAGAGCGCGCCTCGGCCGTAGCCGACATCACCCAACGCGCCGCCGGCTACAACATGCCCAGCAGCAAGGTGGACGGCATGGACGTGCTCAAAGTCTACGACGCCGCCCAGGAAGCGCTGAAGTTCGTCCGCGAGGGCGGCGGCCCCTACTTCCTGGAGGCCACCACTTACCGCTACCGCGGCCATTCCATGGGCGACCCCGAGCGCTATCGCAAGCCGGATGAGATCAAACAGTGGCAAGAGACTGATCCTATCGCCATCTACCTGCGCTGCCTGACCGACGAGAAGATCGCCACGAATGAAGAGTTGGTGGAGATCGCCGACCGGGTTGAGCAAGAGGTGCAGGAAGCGATCAAATTTGCTGAAGAGAGTCCCGATCCGGCTCCGGAAGAGCTGTGGGCCAATGTATATTACGAAGAATAAGGGCGGGATGGGTTGCGATAGCAATTAGCAAGAGTAAATATCCGCCCATTGCTGGCTATTTCAAGAGAACGAATATCGTCAAAACGAGGAAATTACATGGCTAGACTTACCATGCGCGAAGCAATTTCCCAGGCATTATGGGAAGAAATGGAACGTGACCCGAACGTATTCATTCTGGGTGAGGAAGTAGGCGTGTGGGGCGGCAGCTATGCCGTCACCCGCGGCTTTTACGATCATTTTGGCGGTGACCGCGTGCGCGACACCCCCATTTCTGAAGCGGCCATTGTCGGGGCAGCCATCGGCGCCTCGCTGACCGGCCTGCGGCCCATCGCCGAGATTATGACCATCAACTTTGCTTTTACCGCCTTCGACCATATTGTCAACGAGGCGGCCAAGCTGCACTACATGTTCGGCGGCCAATTCGTACTGCCCATGGTCATCCGCACCGTCAGCGGCGGTGGGCGCCAGCTCGCCGCCACCCACTCGCAGACGCCGGACGTCATCTTCGCCCATTTCCCCGGGCTGAAGGTGGTGGCTCCCGGCACGCCCGAGGACGCTAAGGGCCTGCTCAAGACGGCCATTCGCTCCAACGATCCGGTCATGTTCATCGAGCACGCCACCCTGTACCAGTTGCGGGGCGAAGTGCCGGAAGAGGATTACACTACCCCCATCGGAAAATCCAGGGTTCACCGCCCCGGCAAGGATGTGACCATCGTCACCTATAGCAAAATGCTGGATGTCTCCAGCAAGGCGGCCGACCAGTTAGCCCAGGAAGGCATCGAGGCCGAGATCATCGATCTGCGCTCGCTGCGTCCCCTGGATATGGGCCCGGTGCTGGAGTCCTTCAAAAAGACCAACCGGGCGGTGGTGGTCGAAGAAGGTTGGGGTTCCTACGGGGTGGGCTCCGAGGTCGCCTCCCGGATCTATGAAGAAGCCTTCGACTACGTGGACGCTCCGGTAAAACGGGTCCACCAGGCGGATGTTCCCCTGCCTTACAACCAGGCGCTCGAGCAGATGGCCTTACCCCAGGTTGAAGATGTGATCGCCGCGGTGAAGGAGGTGGTGTAATGGCCGAGACCGTACAGATGCCCAAACTGGGTTTCGATATGGCCGAGGGCACCCTGGTGCGCTGGGTGGTCCAGGAGGGCGAGGAAGTCTCCAAAGGAGCGGTGCTGGCCGAGATCGAGACCGACAAAGCGACCGTCGAGGTCGAGTCCAACTACGAAGGGGTGCTCCACCGTCACCTGGTGAACGAAGGGGATATCGTCCCGGTCGGCGAACCCATCGCCATCATCGGCGCGCCGGGCGAGGAAGTGGAAGCGCCCAAGGCCCCCGCCGAGGAAGCTACTCAGGCCGCCCCGGAGACGTCTACCCCCAAGGAGGTCGCCCAAGAGCAGGTCGCCCGCCCGGATGGCGGGACGCCCGCCACGCCGGCCGAAGTGCGCATCCCGGTAGAGGAGGAAGAGGCGCCCACGGATGGCGGGTTGCCCGGCGGGGTGCGCGCCTCACCCATCGCCCGCCGCATTGCCGAGGAAAAAGGGGTAGACCTGAAGCAGGTGCAGGGGACCGGGCCGAATGGGCGGATTGTGAAGAAGGACGTTGAGGCCTTCCTCGAGCGCAAACCGGCGCCCGCCCCGGCCGCTCCGGCCCCGGCCCCGGCTGCTCCAGCCCCGGCCGCCGCTCCGGAGCGGAAAGCCGCCCCCGTCCCCGCCCCGGTCTTCACCCCCGTTGGCCCGCCCCCGCCCGACGAGCGCATCCCCCTCAGCCGCCTGCGGGGCCTCATCGGGCGGCGCATGGTGGAGGCCAAGCAGCAAGTCCCTCACTTCTACATCACTTCGGTGTATGATATGGGTCCGGTGATGGAGCTGAGAAAGCAGATCAACACCATGCTGCCCGAAGGCGAGAAGCTGTCTGTCAACGACTTTATCGTTAAAGCCGTGGCCCTGGGGCTGAGGCAGTTCCCCAATCTGAACGCTTCTCTCGAAGGGGACCAGGTCGTGCGGCACGGGCAAGTGAACATCGGCGTGGCCGTGGCCGTGGAGAACGGCCTGCTCACCGTGGTGTGCCGGGACGCGGACCGCAAATCGCTGCGACAGATCTCCATCGAATTGCGCGAGTCAGCCCAGCGCGCCCGCGATGGCAAAGTGCGCCCCGACGACATCGAGGGCAGTACTTTCTCCATCAGCAACCTGGGCATGTACGGGGTGGAGGAATTCATCGCCATCATCAACCCGCCCGAAGCCGCCATCCTGGCCATCGGCGCCGCGCAGCAAGTCCCGGTCGTCGAGGAGGGTGAGGTCAAGATCGGGTGGCGCATGAAAGCCACCATTTCCGTCGATCACCGCATCAGCGATGGCGCCGAGGCGGCCCGCTTTATGCAGGTGCTCGAACCATACATGCAGGAACCCCTGCGGCTGATGATGTAACCGGCTGGAACGGCGCTCCTTCGCCGGCGCGGCCGCGGAGGAGCGCCGCCTGCACCTGAAAATTGAATAAACCGGCAAAAATACGAAACACTCATTGAGGAGGAGAAATGCCTTCGGCGGAATACGACTTACGTTACCTACAGGCCGGGGTGCCGTTGCTGGAGAACTACTTGCTCTCACCGGAGATCTATTGGCCCATCGGGGTCAGCTCTCCGGCCGGCGAGCCTCCCTATCCCCGCCTGACCCTGGGCGGGCTGCTCTTAGCCCAGGCCCGGCTCCACGCCCGGCAGGACCTGTCCACCGTACAGCGGGCGGAACTGGCCAGCCTGGACGAGCAGATCGATGAAACCCGCGCCCGCTGGCGCGTGGCCTGGGGCCAGAAAGCTGCCCACGAGCTTCAATCTCGCCTCAAATTGTGGGGCAACTTTCTGGACGAGTACCGGGACAACCCGGAGGCCAATATCGACCGCTACACCTACGAAGTGCAGCGCCGGGTGATGCTCCACCTGCTGGAGCCCGACGCCGAAGCGGTGCCCGAAGTGCAGTTCGAGCTGTGGCGGGGTATGGATAAAATGTTGCGCGGGGTGTTTGTCTCCGGCGATTTCATCTGGGATCCTGTTTACCAACCGGGGTTTCCGGCGGATACTTACTGGTATCTGTATGGAAAGCCCGCCTCGAAATCCTGATTCAAAGACAGCCGCAAACATTGCACGGGGGTAGGACGAGTAAGAAACCGTCCTACCCCCGTGCTGCGCGTTCAACCCGCGCAATTCAAAATGTGCAGGCAGATGCTGTCAGAGGTAGTTTTTGTTTGTGGGTGTGGGCGGCGAAGCCCGCCCACACCCACAAACAAAAATTCTTTTCTGCTGCCAGGATGTGCTTGCAAATAATTCGAATTACACCCTTCTCTGATCTAACATAGAGGGATAAAATCGCTGTTTGGAGTCGAGGTGTAGAGTGAAACTGTTTAACATGTCCGCGGCGCCGCCGGAAGCAACGCCTGTGCAGCGCCGGAATTTCCTCAACGTACAAATCGATGCGATCGGGATCGGGTTGGCGAACGCAGCCAGCCCTTTTTTACCGGTATTTCTCACCCGCATGGGGGCGACGAATTTTCAGGTGGGGATGCTCACCTCGATGCCGGCGCTCACCGGGCTGTTCCTGGCCATTATCGTCGGGCGCTTCCTGCAGACGCGCCGGCAGATCGTGCCCTGGTTCAGCACCGCCCGGCTGCTGGTCGTGTCTTCCTACGCCGCCACCGGCCTGGCGCCGTTCATTGTGCCCGAGGAATACCTGGTGGAGGCGGTGCTGCTGATTTGGGCTCTGGCCACACTGCCCCAAACCTTGCTGTCGGTCTCGTTCTCGGTGGTGATGAACGCCGTCGCCGGGCCGGTGCACCGCTATGAACTGATGAGCCGCCGTTGGTCCGTCCTGGGGCTGACCACGGCGATCACCGTTGCCCTGGTCGGCCAGGTGCTGGACCGGATCAGCACCCCGCTGAATTACCAGGTCGTATTCCTCGGCCTGTCGCTGGGCGGCCTGATCAGCTATTACTTCTCCAGCCATATCGTCTTGCCGGACGCCGAGCCGCCGGCCTCCATGCCCGGCCTGGGATGGCGCCAGCGCTGGCAGAACTACTCCCGGCTGATTCTGAACGAGCGCGAGTTCGTGCGCTTTTCCATCCAGCGCTTCGTATTCCTTTCGGGCACCTTTCTTTCGATCCCCCTGTTCCCCCTGTATTTCGTGCGCGAAGTGCAGGCGAGCGATGCCTGGATCGGGGCGATCAACACCGCGCAGACGGCGGTGCTGCTGGTGGGCTATTTCTTCTGGACCCAAAGCTCGCGCCGCCGGGGGTCGCGCTTCGTCCTGCTTTGGGCGACGGCCGGTTTGACCCTGTACCCGGCTTTGGTCGCTTCGACCCAGCAGGTGGAGTTGATCATCATCTTCGCAGGGCTGGCGGGTATTTTTCAAGCCGGCGTTGATCTCGTCTTTTTCGACGAGCTGATGCGCACCGTGCCGATCCAGTACAGCGCCACCTTCGTCTCCCTGGCCCAGAGCATGCAGCACCTGTCGGCCGTCCTGGCGCCCCTGGTGGGCACCCTCCTGGCGACCCAGATCGGTCTCGGGGGAGCGCTGCTGGTGAGCGCCGGCCTGCGCCTGGCCGGCTTCCTCCTGTTCGCCCTTTGGAAGGGGGGAGGGGCGGTCCAGGAGACCCAGCCCGCGGCGCAGCCGGCGCAGGTTGTCTCCCAGCCTGAGGCT
>CAYMLG010000062.1:7000-28550 GCA_964391195.1 uncultured Anaerolineaceae bacterium
AAACCAGCCTGAGGCCCTTCAGCCGGCTGCACAGTTGGAGCCGCCCGCTGAGGAGCAGATACCCGGCAGCGAGGAGTTCCCTGCGAACGGAGAGGTCCCTGGCAGCGGAGAACCTCCCTGCGGGCAAGAAGCGCCCGAGGCGATTGACGCCTCGAGTGATGGGCATTCCGCAGAGTAAGTCCTCTCCCAGCCTTGGGAGATGGCCGGGGTGCGGGAAAACCCATGGCTTTCTCAAGAATGTGGGGGTTTGGAAATGGGTGGGCTATGCAGCCTATCCATTTCCAAACCCCCTTATCCTTTAATGACTGGCTTATGACTTTGAGAAGCCATGAGGAAAGCCTCTCTATTTTTTGGTTTTTAACGAAGTATATGGTAAATTTAAACGTCGCTGCACCATCCTCCAAGTAACAAGGCTGCAGGAACGGACCGCTCATTAATAACCGTCCGGTTTTAACCACATAGATGAATAAAACGGTGAGAACACCGGGTAAACCATCCTATTGGAGAGATACATGACGCCATTCTTACAGTTAGTGCTTGCGCTCGCCATCTTTATTTTTGCCGCAAAGTTGGGGGGATATATCAGCTACCGGCTAGGTCAGCCATCCGTCCTTGGCGAACTGATCGTCGGTCTCCTGCTTGGCCCATCGGTCTTCAACCTCCTACATTTACCGTTCTTCAGCGATGAACATTTGTCTACTACCATCCACGAGCTGGCCGAACTGGGCGTGCTTTTTTTGATGTTCATCGCCGGCCTTGACCTGCACCTCTCCGATCTCGCCAAATCAGGGAAAGTGGCCGCGCTGGCGGGGACCCTGGGGGTGGTCTTCCCGGTTGTTTTCGGGGCATTGGTTGGGATAGGCTTTGGTATGGAACTGCAGCCGGCGATCTTCATCGGCCTGATCCTGGGAGCGACCAGCGTGAGCATCTCTGCCCAGACCTTGATGGAACTGAAGGTGCTCCGCAGCCGTGTGGGGGTCGGTTTGCTCGGCGCGGCGGTCTTCGACGATGTGCTGGTCGTACTGTTGCTATCGGTGTTTATTGCCCTGGTCACGCCCGGCGGCGGAAGCGGGCTGATGGGCGTGGTGATCATCCTGCTGAGGATGATCCTCTATCTTGTCGTCTTCTCGATCATCGGTTTTTATCTCTTCCCCCGATGGACCCGGCGGGTGGGCAACCTGCCGGTCAGCCAGGGTCTGCTGGCGTTCACCATTATCCTGGTATTACTGTATGGGTGGGCGGCGGAGATCATCGGCAATATGGCGGCCATCACCGGCGCGTTTTTGGCCGGGGTGCTGCTCTCCCGCAGCCCGCTCAAGGAGCGGATCGAAGCCGGCATATCGCCGGTGGCTTATGGGCTTTTTGTGCCTATCTTCTTCATCAGCGTCGGGCTTTCGGCGAACGCCCGGCTGCTCACCGGCGACAACCTGCTGCTCTTCCTGGGAATGTCAATTGTCGCCGTGATCGGCAAAGTGTTCGGCGCCGGCCTGGGCGCTCAACTCTCGGGTTTCACCCAGCGTGAGGCGCTCCAGCTTGGGGTGGGGATGATGTCTCGCGGCGAGGTGGGCCTGATTGTCGCCACGGTGGGCATCAACCAGGGACTGATCGACCAGGATATTTTTGCCGCCGTGGTTGGCGTTGTGATCATCACCACCCTGCTCACGCCGCCGGCATTGCGCGCGTTGTTCAGCCGCCCTGCGGAAGCCAAAGAAGTCGTGCCGCCGGGTGCCGGTTGAGCCAGCGAGCGGGATGATCGAAAGGTCGATATGTTGCTTATAAGCGCGAATAAAAACAAAAGAACGATCCAAGGAGATGCGTCATGAGTTTCATGGTTGTGCTGATTGTTGATGATCCGGAAAACGCTCCAGGGGTGATGACTGCCTGGGAAGAAGTTGGGGTGACCGGTATAACCATTTTAGAGAGCAGCGGGCTGGGACGCATGCGCCAGGCAGGTTTGCGAGACGATATGCCCCTCATACCCAGTCTCCGCGATCTTCTTGAAGGGGACGAAACGCACCACCGCACACTTTTCTCCGTGGTGAAGACCCAGGAAGAAGTAGATGCGATGATTGCCGCGGCCGAGAGGGAGATCGGCAATTTGGAGGAAGGCCATACCGGCTTCCTGTTCGTGATACCGGTGCTGCAGGTGGTGGGGTTTGGGGGAAAACGCCGCGAGCGATAGGCTACTGAGACTGCAGACAGCTCAGTAATGAAGCTGTGAGACCTTCCGGCTCCTCGGGGGCGAGGGCGAGGATCGGCAGCCGCAGCTCTGCGCTGCCGGTGTCTTCGATGGGGAGCGCCTTTACCGTATCAGTCAGCCAATTCTCGGGCAGATAGCCGATGGCATTCGGGTCTTCTGCCACCCGTTGGAGCATGTGTTCCGGGTCGGCGGCAATCCCGGCCAGGGGAGAGATCTCGGCCCCCTCCAACAGCGTGGCGTCGACCAGTTCGCGGATCTCATCCCCTTCCGGCAAGATATATAGGTGGACCGGGGCATCCGGTCCACCTATTGATTCCCAGCCGGCTTCAGGGCGGGTGAAAAGCGCCGCGACCTCCGCGGCGGAGAGCTCTGAGAGCGGGTTGTCGGGGTGGACGATGACGACAGCCTGGATTTCTCCCAACACCGCCGCGTAGGCGATGGGTCCCGCCGGTTCGCCCAGGCGCAGGTGGACGGCGCCCGGTTCGGGGACCCCCGGCAGGTGGCCGGCGGGCTGCTCCTCAGTGAACAGGGCTATCTCCGGCATCCGGCCGGCGCAGGTTTGCAGCGCGGTTTCCAGCGGGCGCAAGGCCGGGGTGTAGCGCACGAAGATCGGGGTTAACGTTGGGGCCGGGCTCGGGGTTGCCGCAGGATCGAGCCCGAGTGAGCGGCAGCCGGCCATCAGTGTGGCGACCAGCAGACTGGTGACCAGCAGTACGGCGGCCAGCCGGGCGGCTGCTTGCCGGGCGGCAACATGCCGCGGGCCGGTTTTCCAAAGGGCCTGCCGTTTACCTGCCAAGCAGATTGACTCCGATAATCACCAACCCCATAACCGCGCAATAAGCCGAGAAGATGTACAGCGGGCGCCGGGCCAGGTAAGCCAGGAGCCAGCGGATCGCCAGGTAACCCACGACCGCCGCGGTGATAAACCCGGGAATATAGGTGAGCAGCAAGCGCCCGACATCGGGGATGGCCGCCAGGTCGGTGAGGGCCGCCAGGCCGGCGGCGAGCATGATGGGGATGGACATTAAAAAAGAAAAGCGCGCAGAGGCCGGCCGGCTGAGGTGCGCCGTCATCCCCCCGGCGATGGTCGAGCCAGACCGGGAGATCCCGGGCAGCAGCGCCAGGGCCTGGAAGCATCCGATCCATAAGGCCTGCCACCAGGTGAGGCACTCGGTGTGCGTCTCCCGGTGATTGATCTTCTCGGCCAGGAGGAGCAAAGCCGCGGTCACCAGCAGAGAAACCCCGGTGAGCAGCGGGCTGGCGAAGGCCTGCTCGATGTGATCTTTGAACATCAGCCCCGAGAGCGCGGCCGGGATCGTCGCTACCGCCAGCAGCCAGCCGGTGCGCGAAAGCGGGTCGGCGAAGGGCCGGCGGGCCAGCAGCCCGCGGATGAACGCCCCGGCGATCTCTGCCAGGTCCTGGCGAAAATAGGCGAAGACGGCGATCAGTGTGGCGACCTGAACCAACACGTCGAACACGAACGCCTCCTCTGCCGGGATCTTCCAATTGAGCAAGAAAGGCACGATCACCAGGTGGCCGGAACTGGATACAGGGAGGAATTCGGTTAAGCCTTGCACGATGCCCAGGATGATGGATTGGAAAACGTTCATGGTCCTTCAGGGGGTGGGAGGGTGAGCCCGGCGTTGAAAGAATTCCTCTGCGAAGGCGGCGAACCGGCCGGCGAGGATGGCTGTTCGCATCTCTCGAGCCAATTCGAGAAGTGTAAACAGATTGTGGATCGACAGCAGCGTGGCCGCCAGCATCTCCTTGGCGATGATCAGGTGGCGCAGATACGCCCGGGAATAGTGCTGGCAGGTGTAGCAGCCACAACCTTCATCGATCGGGCGCGGATCGGTGGCGAAGACTGCGTTCACCAGGTTGAGCCGCCCCGTGTTGGTCATGGCGGCGTTGTGGCGCGCCAGGCGCGTGGGTAAGACGCAGTCGAATATGTCCACCCCCCGCAGCACCCCGTTGACCAGGTCTTCCGGGGAGCCCACGCCCATCAGGTAGCGGGGTTTGTCCTCCGGTAGGACCGAGTTCACCACCTCCAGCATGGCGTTCATCTCTTCTTTGGTCTCGCCCACCGAGAGCCCGCCGATGGCGTGCCCGGGAAAGCCCAACGAGGAGATGAATTCGGCGGACTGGCGGCGGAGATCGGGGAAAACGCCGCCCTGCACAATGCCAAACAGGGCCTGGTCCGTGCGGCTCTTCGCCTTCAGGCAGCGTTCGGCCCAGGCGTGGGTCCGTTCCATCGCCAGTTTGCTGTATTCCCGCTCGTACGGCGGGGAGCACTCATCGAATGCCATGATGATGTCTGCGCCCAGGTTCTGCTGGATGAGGATGGATTTCTCCGGGGTGAACCGGTGCGTGGAACCGTCGATATGGCTTTTGAAGGTAACCCCATCGCCGTCGATTTTCCGGGTTTGGGCCAGTGAGAACACCTGGAAGCCCCCCGAATCGGTCAGAATGGGGTTGGGCCAGTTCATGAAGCGGTGCAGCCCGCCCATCTCGGCGACCAGCTCATCACCCGGCCTCAGGTAGAGGTGGTAGGTGTTGGAGAGCACCAGTGTGGCGCCGATCTCCTGCAGTTGGGCGGGGGTGACTGCTTTTACCGTCGCCTGCGTCCCCACGGGGGCGAAGACCGGAGTCAGCAGTGCGCCGTGTGGAGTGTGGAAGACTCCGGCTCGGGCGCGGCCCTCCTGAGCGATCAGCTCGTAGCGGAAAGAAAATGGGGAAGAATTCACAATGGTGGATTATACCTCGCACAGGGAGAGGCGGTGCAGTCTGGTGTAGGACTTTCTCAAGACTGTGGGGTTGGGATAGGCGGGCTGTGCAGCCGCGGGCATACAGCAGCCTGTGGGTGACATTTGTCAGACCCAGTAAGGACTTCTAACCTGAGCCCCGATGATATAATCTTCATGACAAATCGTGAGCGCGGTGGTTGATTTGGGGGAGAGAGGCCCCCTCCCACCACCCGGATTTCTAAATCGATAACAAAGATTCGTTCAGGAGAAAAACTATGCAACCCATGAACTTGCCCGGTCCCAAAGCACAGGCGATCATCGCGCGCGATAAGGGGGTGGTCTCGCCCTCATATCCGCGTGGGTATCCTTTTGTGATGGATCATGGTCGCGGGGTAGAAGTTTGGGATGTCGATGGGAATCGCTTCCTGGATTTCGCCGCCGGGATTGCCGTTGTAGCGACCGGGCACAGTCACCCGAAGGTGGTCAAGGCCATCCAAGAGCAGGCTGAAAAGTTCATCCACATCTCATCCGATTTCTATCACGAGAAGTGGGTTGAGTTGGCCGAGAAGCTGGATCTCATCGCTCCTTTCCAGGAACGGGCGGTCTCGTTTATGACCAACTCGGGCGCCGAGAGCGTGGAAGCGGCGATCAAGCTGGCCCGCCAGCATACGGGGGCATCGCAATTCATCGGCTTCCTGGGCGCCTTTCACGGGCGGACGATGGGGGCTGTCACTTTCACCGCCAGCAAACCGGTCTACCACCGGGATTTCTACCCATTGATGAACGGCGTTGTCCACGTGCCCTTCCCGGACCCATACCGGCCCATCCTTCAGCCTCTGCCGGGTGAACCTTACGGCGAGACCGTGGTGCGGTACATCGAAGAACAGATCCTGGGCCACGTGCTGCCGGCGGAAGAGGTGGCGGGCATCCTGGTGGAGCCGATCCAGGGCGAGGGCGGCTATCTGATCCCCGCCGAAGGTTTCTTCCCCGCCTTGCGTCGCTTGTGCGATCGTCATAAAATACTGCTGATCGCCGACGAAGTCCAGTCGGGGATGGGCCGCAGCGGCGAATGGTGGGCGATCCAGCATTTTGGCGTCGAGCCCGATATCGTGTGCTCGGCCAAGGGGATCGCCTCCGGTGTGCCGCTGGGGGTGATGTTCGCCCGCGAGTCGATTGTGACCTGGCCGAAAGGTTCGCACGGCAACACCTACGGTGGTAACCCCATCGCCTGCGCCGCCGCCCTGGCCACCATCGAACTCATCGAGACCGGCTACATGCAGAACGCGGTCGAAATGGGCAGCTATACCCTGGACTGCCTGAACCAGATCATGGCCCAGCATCCATCCATCGGCGATGTGCGTGGGAAGGGGTTGATGATCGGAGTGGAATTCGTCAAAGACCGGCTCACCAAGGAACCGGATGAGAAGTTCCGCGACCTGGTCGTCGATAACGCTTTCCGCTATGGGCTGCTGCTGCTGGGTTGTGGCAAGAGCGTCATCCGGATTACCCCGCCTCTGAGCGTCACCAAAGCCGAGATCGATGAGGCGCTGGGTATCTTCGAAGAAGCGCTGACTATTAGCGAGAAAGAGTATTCGCTTGCTGCCTGATTTCCGTGTCCGCCAGCGAGATTACCTTTTAGAGATCACCCGGGCTATCACCCAGGAACTCAACCTGGATAAGCTGCTGGCCCGGATTCTGAACATATCGATCGAAATGCTGGCGGGCCAGGCAGGTCTGATCGCATTGCGAGAACCGCAGGGGGGGTGGACTGTTTCAGCCTCTCACGGCATCCCCCCTGCTTTTTTGCGCCACCTCGATCCTCTGCTGGCGGCCGTGCCCGAGCACGAAGAACCGGCCCGGTTCGAACTGCCCGAGATCAACCGGCTGCTGCAGAACCTGGTGCGGGCGGCGAGTTGGGGCCTGTTGACCGGTGTCGTGCTGCCGTTAATCGCCCGCCGCCAGGTGGTTGGGGTGATCTTGATCTTCCGCAATTATCAGGGCGGGTTCTCGGCCAACGATACCGCCCTGCTGCAGAGCTTCGCCGACCAGGCGGCGATCGCCGTCCGCAACGCACAGTTGTACAGCCTGGTCCACCATGAAAAGCAGCGCCTGGATGCCGTGCTGGACTCCGCCGCCGACGGGATCTTACTGCTGAACCCGGGGAATGTGATCGAACGCTGCAACCCGGCCTTTGCCCGCATGTTGGGCGCCTCTCCCGAAGAGGTGGTTGGCAAGCTGCACGAAGACGTGGTAAAGTTTAAAGATCGCAAGGGGGTCCGCACCCTGGAGCAGGCGGAGGCCGGCGGCTGGCCGTTGACCCCGAACGCCACCCTCTATGTGGAAGGCGACCTGCTGCGCCTGAACCGGCTCCCACTGCCGGTGGGGATCACCTATGCCCCGCTGGTCAGCGCTGACGATCACCTCGTCAACATTGTGGCCACAGTTCGCGATATCACCCGTTTTCGCGAGGCCGATGAACTGAAAAGCACCTTCGTCTCGGTGGTCAGCCACGAACTGAAAACGCCGATCGCCTTGATCAAAGGTTATGTGAGCACTTTGCGCCGCGAGGATGTCTCCTGGGACCGGGAGATCGTGAAGGACAGCCTGGAGGTGATCGAAGAAGAAGCAGACCGGCTGGCCGAATTGATCGAAAATCTATTGGATGCTTCTCGCCTGCAGGCCGGAGTGCTGTCCATCAATCTGGCGGATGTCGATCTGCCGGGCCTGGTCGAACGTGTGGCTTCCCGGATGAAGACCCAGTCTCCGAACCATGAGATCGTCCTGGATTTTGGGGAGGATTTCCCCGTTATTTTGGGAGACGAAGACCGGCTGGCCCAGGTGCTGACCAATTTGATCTCGAACGCCATCAAGTATTCGCCCGCGGGCGGGGAGATCCGCATCAGCGGCCAGGTACGGCCCGAACAGGTGATCCTCTGTATCTGCGACCAGGGGCCGGGGATCGCCCCGGAGGATATCCCCCATATCTTCGACCGGTTTTATCGGGCGTCTGAGTCCTCTCGAACGACCAAAGGCGCCGGCCTGGGTCTTTATCTGGCCCGCGCCATCATCGAAGCGCATTCCGGCCGGATTTGGGTGGATCCACGGCCAGGCGAGGGGGCGCGCATCTGTTTTTCTTTGCCGCGAGAGCGTAGCACTCGCTAAATTTTTTGTTCTCATTATCAGGAGTATCGAATGCCGAAGACACGGATTTCTTGTCCAAACTGCCGCCAGCCGGTCCTGGCTGACATTGAGCAGTTGTTCGATGTGGGCGCAGACCCCGAGGCGAAACAGCGCCTCCTTTCTGGAGCGGTGAATTTCATTCAGTGCCCCAACTGTGGTTTTCAGGGAAGCGTGCCGACGCCCATTGTGTACCATGACCCCGAGAAGGAACTGCTGCTAACCTTCGTCCCACCGGAGATTGGGCTGCCGCGCAACGAGCAGGAGCGCCTGATCGGTTCGCTGATCAATCAGGTGATCAGCCGTTTGCCGCAGGAAAAACGCAAGGGCTACCTGTTGAACCCTCAGCCGACGCTCACCTTGCAAGGTTTGGTCGAGCGCATCCTGGAGGGGGAGGGGATCACCCGCGAGATGATCCAGGCCCAGCAGCAGAAGCTCAACCTGATCCAGCGCCTGATGAACGCCAGCCCGGACGTGGTGGCTGAAATCGCAAAGAATGAGGACAAGCTGATCGACAACGAATTCTTTGGCCTGCTGCGCCGCTTGATCGAAGCTTCGCTGATGGGCGGCGACCGGGAATCGGCCGAGCAGTTGGCGAAACTGCAGGAAACGCTGATGCCGGTCACCACCTTTGGAAAGGAACTGTTGGCCCAGTCGCAAGAGGTGGAAGCGGCGATGCAAAGCCTGCGCGCCGCCGGCCGCGGGCTGACCCGCGAAAAGCTGCTGGATTTGGTGATAGAAGCCCCCAACGATAATCGGGTGCGCGCATTGGTCAGCCTGGCCCGCCCGGCGATGGATTACGAGTTCTTCCAACTGCTCAGCGAGCGGATCGAACAGGCCCAGGGTGAGCAGCGCTTCCAGCTTAGCGGGCTGCGCGAGCAGCTTCTCTCACTGACCCAGGAGATCGACCGCCAGGTGGAAGCCCGGGCCCGCCAGGCGCGAGACGTGTTGAACAAGATTTTGAGCGCCGAGAACGTCCAGCAGGCCACCGTCCAGAACCTGGGCGCGATCGATGAATTCTTCGTGCAGGAGCTGAACCAGGCTCAGGATGCGGCGCGGAAGAAGGGTGATTTGGACCGCCTGGGGAAGATCAACCAGGTGATCGAGGTGATCCAGCAGGCCGGCGAGGCCTCCGCCCCGCCCGAGGTCGGTTTGATCGAAGAACTGCTCGAAGCCGAATCCGACGAAGCCCGTTGGAAGCTGTTGGAAGAGCACGCCGAGCAGATCACCCCTGAATTTCTCAGCACGCTGAGCACCATCGCCGGCCAGGTGGATGGCGGGGAGGACCGGGAACTGGCGGACAGGTTGAAAGCGCTCAACCGCCAGGCGCTGCGCTTCTCCATGCAGCAGAATTTGAACAGGTGAGTCCAGAGGGGGGAATGGAGCGAGTTGAGGGCCGGCTGCCCGCCGCGGCGGGCAGCCGGCCCTCAATTGAATCAGGTCTTGTTATCCAGCCGCAGGCCGTGCCCGCGCACGGTGACAATGAAATTGTGCTTGGAGTCTACCCCTGCCAGCCGGTCCCGCAGGCGGCGCACGAGCGCATCCAGGGCCTGTTCGGATACCTCGATCGCCTGTTCTTCGCCCCAAACTTCCTTGATGAGGTCCTGGCGGGGCACCACACGGCCCTCGTGGTCGTAGAGAAGCTCCAGCAGCCGGAACTGTGACACGGATAGGGGAGGGAGGACCTCGCTATCGCCGATCCACACCCGGCGGGAGCGTTTCTCCAGCCTCAGCCTGCCGGGGACGAAGGGCGGTGAGGCCTGGAAAACCGAAAAATCAATTTCTTCGGAGCCAAGAGGCACGGTCGCATCCGAGCTCAGGAATACGAACTGCTGTGACAGCGCGATCTGAATGACATCCCCATCTTGCAGGTAAGCCGGTTCGATAATCAGTTGTCCGTTGAGGTGGGTGCCATTTTTGCTGCCCAGATCTTCCAGGCGCACCCCTGCAGAGGAGGGGGTCAGGCGGGCGTGATGGCGGGAAACCTGGCGGTCTGGGATGACGATATCGCAAGTCGCGTCGCGTCCGAGCACCAGGCTGGCGCGCAAAGACCAGCGCTGCCCGTTCAGAGGACCGGTCTGTCCGACCAACACGGCAAACTCATCAGTGTTCGGTTCCATAACGCTTGCCTCCACGAGTATAATAACACAAATCGCCGCAACGGAATCGCCCTATGTCTCCGACTGTTCCGCCGCATGGTAGACGGCTGGAGCGGCCTGTGTATCATCTGAATAACTCCAGCTCTACCGGCCTGAAACAACTCAAAGTGCTGCTATGCCCACGCCGTTGAAATCGGGAGAAGTACTGCGTGGCCGCTACCGCATTAACCGCATCATCGGTCAGGGCGGTATGGGCAGCATTTATCTCGCTGATGACCTGCGCCTCGAGGGGCGGCAGTGTGCGCTAAAAGAGGTCGAACACGACCGGACGCTGCCGCCGGAGATGCTCAAGCAAGCACGCGAGCAGTTTTTGCGCGAGGCGACGGTGCTTGCCCGGCTGGATCATCCCAATCTCCCCAAAGTCTCCGATTTCTTCTCCATCGGCGGGCGCGATTATCTGGTGATGGACTACGTCCCCGGAAAAGACCTGCGCACGCTCATGCGCGAAGCGCGCCAGCGGGGCAGTTTCCTCCAGGAGCGCGAAGTCTTGGGTTGGGCCAGCCAACTGTCCGACGCGCTGATTTACCTGCACAGCCAGGACCCCCCCATCCTGCACCGCGATATCAAGCCCAGCAATCTCAAGCTGACGCCCAGCGGCCTGCTGAAGCTGGTGGACTTCGGGTTGGTGAAAATCCTGGCCTCCGAAGAGATGACGGTCACCATCGTCCAGGGCCGGGGGACGGCGCTGTATACACCCCTCGAGCAGTACGGTGGGGACGCCGGGCACACCGATGCGCGCAGCGATATCTACGCCTTCGGGGCGACCCTGTACCATCTGTTGACGAACCACTCGCCGGTGGAAGCGCGCGAGCGCTTCTTGCACCCCGACAGCCTTCCCCCACCGCGCCAGTACAACCCGGATATCAGTATGCGCACCGAGAGGGCGATCTTATGGGCTATGAACCTGCACCCCGATGAGCGCCCTCAGGATGTGGAGACCTTCCGCCGCGCGCTGGTCGGCGATTGGGACCCCCTATCTCGCCCCCGGGCTTCTATGCCCGACCCCACCTGGAAGGACCTGGTCGTCTCTCCGGTGGAGCTGACTCTGCTGTGGCTGGCCGGCGGGCTGCTTTTGCTCAGTTTGATCGTCACGCTAATCCAATAAGGTTTCTTGCTCCCCGGTGAGCACCTGCCGCCAGATCCAGGTAATGCCGAGCCCCAGGGCCGAGCCAAACAGGGTGACCAGGATCACCGCCCGGGCGACAGACCCCTGCAGAATATCCTCCGCCCCAGGCAGGCGCAGGGCGAGGTAGCTGTACGCCAACAGCCCGCCGATCAGGGCCAGGAAGGCGCTGCGCAGCCCCCAACGGATATGCCCCAGCACGGCCGCCAGGCGATAAGCGGCCAGGGCGATGCCGGCTGTGATCATCATGGCGATCAGCCAATCGCCGAGATCCAGGTCGGTGGGCGGTTCTTCACTGGCCGTCCCGCTCATCGCCGGTTCGGTCGGTGTCGGGGTAGGCGTGGGCGTTTCGGTCGGGGTCGGCGTGGGCGTGGGGGTATCCGTAGGCGTGGGGGGCAGATTGATGATCGTCCCGGCCTGGATGTCGAAGCGCAGGATGTTCGACTGCCTGGCTGTTTCGCTTTCGGCCCGGATCTCCAGGATGCCCGGGTTCGTCGCCTGGAAGGCGGTGCGGGCGATCCCATTGATCGTGGTCTCGATCTGGGTGGGCGCACCCGCCTCTCCACCCATATCCAGGACGAAAGTCACCGGTGTGCCATCCGGCACCGGGTGGCCGTTGTGGTCGAGGATCACGCCCGTCCGCACCGGGATGATATCGCCCAATTGGAAGGTCACCGGCAGCGGCGTCGCCGTGGTGTTGCCGGCTTCCTGGCCGGGCAGATCGAGCTGGAGTTGGATCACCTGGTTGGGGTCGGGGAAAAGCGCTTGATTGAGATCGTACACCCCGGGGATCGAGACCGGTAGATGGCCAAGAGGCGTGAGCTCGCGGAAGAGTAAATAGGAGGCCACCTCGAAGAACTGAGGCGCTTTGCTGTACAGGCCGTAGTATGCCGAGAGCTTGGAGATGCTGGTGGCGTCCAGGTAGTAAGGCGCGCCGAAAGCGAAGACGATCAGGCGTTTCTGCTGGAACAGGTCGGGCCGCTCGTCGAGGAATGCGGTCAGTGTGGCATAGGAGGGGTTGTCCCGGCTCGGATTCCCCATGGCAAACACAATCCAATGGGCGGTGCTTAACTCCAGCTCCAGCGGGGATTCGCCGGGGCCATTTTTCAAGACTTCACTCAGGTCGGAGATCGAGAATGAGATCAGGTTATTCGGGTTGACCTGCCCGCTGCCCTCGGGACCAAAGCGGCGCAGGATCACCTCTTCCATCGCCCGCAATCCTATCACCGGTTCGACCGGGCAGGTGCTGCATTGGCGGGCCGATTGGGTGTCGGTGATGAACACCATCTGGTCGTTGCGGTCCGGGGGATCGGGCATGGTGTCGGTCAGTTCGGCGATGGAAGGGCTGATCAGCGTGGCGGCCTCCTGGGCCACTTCCAGGGTCACCTGGCCGCCGTTGCCCACCTGGTTGAGCGCCGCAGATCCGCCGATGACCTGGGTGAAGGAGAAATTCTCGTACAGCTTGAACTTGAGGGTCAGGATGCGCAGGACAGAGGCATCGACCCGCGTCTGGAAGAAGGGGTCTTCCCGGTACTTTTGGGCGAAGTATTCCAGGGTGAGCATGGCCGAGGCGGCCGAGTCGGGGCGGTCAGGGGAGGAAAAGTCAGCCATGTAGAGCAGGTCGTTCCCGGCCAGCAGGGCGTTCTGGGCCACGCGGTGCGCCTGGAAGGTCTGGTTGTTCAGGTCGTAATAACGGCGCACGGCGCGGCTCCCCAGGTTATCGCTGACCATCACCCCACCCTGGGCGTGCCAGGTTTTCAGCGGCTCCAGTTCCAGCAGGGCGGAGAAGGCTTGAGAGTCGAAGGTGACGGGGCGCGTGACCGGGCGAATGTTGCTGCCCTGGAAGCCCTGATAGCGGATGTGCGAAGCCAGCAGGCCCTCGACCTTTGACTGCGGGCTGCTGTTCTCACCGGTGACGGCGAAGAAAGGCGTCAGGTCGAAATCTCGCAGTTCGTTAAGCGACCTGCGGACGGTCGCCACTTCTTCTTCCGGCAGGCGGTCTGCGGCCCCGTGGCCGGGGAAATACTTGGCCACCACCGCAATCTGGTTCTGGCTCCCGTTGTGGATCCCTTCTACAAACGCCCGTCCCATCTCGGCCACCCAGAAGGGATCGCCGCCGAAGGTGCGCGTGCCCAGGTCTGTGGACCCTTCGGTGTGGGGCGTCTCGAGCACGTCCAGGGATGGCCCCAGGATCAGATTGAAGCCCAGGGCTTTTAGCTCGCGCCCCAGGATCGTACCCACCTGCCGGGCCAGGTCCGGATTGAAGGTGGCCCCGAGCGCCATCTGGTTTGGCAAGGGGGTGACTCCGCTGCGGAGCTGGGAGTATGGATAGCCATCTCCCTCCTGGGGGATGCCGATCAGCAGTGGGATGAAGTGGGGGGTGTAGCTTTCGCCGGTGGTAGGATTCTGCAGGGTTTGCTGGGCGTTGTTCCACCTGTCGAGCTGCAGCTGGCGGTTCAGGCTGAGCAGTTGTTCCGGGGCGGTCTCGCCCACGGTGAAGTTGTCATTTTCCGCCAGCAGGACCACGCCGCCGATATGGTAGCGGGTGATCAGTTCGTAAATTGGCGTCCCCGGGCCGGCCTCTGTGCCCTTGAAGGTGACCAGGAAAAGCTGGCCCACCCGTTCTTCTGGGGTCAGGCTCTCGAGAAGCTGCCGGGCCTTCTCCTGGGCGATGGGCTCCTGCGCCGGTGGGCCGGCAAAGCCCAGGCTCAGCGGCTGGAAGGCCAGCAAGAGGACCAATAAGCAAACACAACCTGCCCAGAGCCTGGTGGGAAACGGGCGCTGGGCTGGGTAAGGCGGCGGGTGAGAATGTGAAGGGCGATAAAACAATCGAATCATTCTGTCATAATGATTTTGTGCAGCAGGTCGCGGCGCGCAGACCCGCTGAGCGCTTCCAGGCGGCGGATCCCGAGCGGATCGATCTTTTCGCGTAGTAAGCGGAGCTCATCGGGCGACGGAGGCGGCGTCTCCTTCACCTCGGGAGAAATTTCCAACTCGAAACCGGTTTTCGCCTGTATCCGCTCGATGGATGCCCCGGGATGGTAGGTAAGCAGGCGCATGCGCCCGTTGGCGAAATCGAACTGGCCCAGGTCGGTGACCAGGTAGCGCGGCCCGGCGCCATGACGGCGCGCCGGGTGGTGGCCCATCCCGGAGAGAAAATCTAGCCTGGGGACAAAAGTCACCCGGGAGTGCCGGGGGACATACATGAAGATATCGCTGATGAAGGTGGTCACGTCGGGGATGCCCCCCGAGCCTGGCAAGCGCAGTCGCGGGCGGCAGTAGTCTTCCCCAAAGGCGATGTTATTGAAGTTGCCGGCCGCGTCCACCTGCGCCGGGCGGAAGAACTCCTTGGGGCGCAGACGCGGCAAAATGTCGGCCGCGGCGCGCACGAAGCCCACATTGGTGAGGGACCGGTCGAGCCACAGCGCTTCGATGCGGGTCAGGCCCAACGGCGCCGGGTGACGGCACACACCTTGCCCAATGGCCGAGGCGAAGTACAGGTTTGGCGCATGGGTTTCCCGCGCCAGCAGATAGGCCGCGGCGACCAGCGGTGTCGCCAGTCCCTGGGCGACGATCTCGCCATCTTGCACCTGGCGAGCCATGCAGACTACCATCATTTCATCGGGGGTTATCATCGATATTATTGTACCTGAAAACGAAACCCTGTGCCGGCTGTGGTATTCCGGCTCAGCGCTCTTGGGTGAACACGGGTTCTGCCACGAGGCGGGTCTGCCTCGCGGCTGCTTCTTTTGCGGCCGGGCCGCTAAAGCCGGGCGGCGAGGTATCGCTGCAGCACCCGGGCGTGGAGTTCAGGCTGGATATTCCCCCCGCTGAGGACAACCACCGCCGGGCGGGCGGGGATTTTGCCGTACAGGACCGCCGCCAGGGCCGTGGCGGCCGACCCCTCCAGGCGTTCGGCGTACCGCTCCCAGGCATAGGCCAGAGCCTGGGTGATCTCGGCCTCGCTGACCAGGACGAAGTCCTTGACAAACTTCCGGATCATGGGGATGGTGACCGAGCCCGGCTCGACCGGACCGGCCAGCCCATCGGCGATGGTTTCCTGCTCCACGACCTCTTCCTGCCTCCCGCCTCGATACAGCGTGTAAGCAAAGGGCGAAGCCTCGGATTGCACCCCGGTGAGAATGTGGGTTTCTCCATGCGAGACAGGCATCCCCTCCACCTCGGAATGGAGGGCGGCGCCGATCCCGGCGATGAGACTACCCCCGCCAACCGGCACCACCCAGGTGAAGGCGTCCAGGCGCGGCAGTTGGCTGCGGATTTCCATCCCCAGCGTGCCTTGCCCGGCGATCACCTGCCCATCGTTGTATGGGGAGATCCAGGTGAGATCGTGCCGGCGGGCGTACTCGATGCCGGCCCGCTCCGCTGCTCCATAGCCGCCGGGCACCAGGTGGACCTCGGCGCCAAGCTGGCGCATGGCTTCCACCTTGGCCTGGACGGCGTTTTCTGGGGAGAAGATGATCACCGGGGCGCCGGCCAACTGCCCGGCCAGCGCCACTCCCTGGCCGTGGTTCCCCGCCGATGCGGCCACCAGCCCGCGAGCCCGTTCCCACGGTTCTAAACAGAGGACTTTGTTGATCGCGCCGCGCGCTTTGAAAGACCCCGTTACCTGATGGTTCTCCCATTTCAGGTATAGATCGTTATTTGGATCGTAGGTGAGAGGGGTGCGGATGATGTGCGGGGCAATGCGCTCGGCGGCTTCTTCGAGCCAATTGTAAGGGATCATAACTGAAGACCCTGTGGTGTCAGACTGTTTCAGGCCCTGCCTCAGGCCGGTTACCCTGCCTGTCCGGAACGGCTGGCGATGGCGAGCACCTGGCGGGCGAGGAGCGGATCGTCGGTGAAAATGCCATCGACCCCCATCTGGTACAGGCGGCGCATATCCGCCGACCGGTTGACGGTGTAGACGTGCAGGCGGCTCTTGTATTTATGGGCGGTGGCTACCAGCGCCGGATTCACATCGGGCAAAGCAGGGTGCAGAGCCTGGTACTTGAGCAGGCGCCCCAGGCGAGATCGAGCCAGACTGCCGGGCAGCCCGGGGAGGGCTAACAGCGCGATTGGCGTCTCCGGCAGCCGCCTGCGCACCCGGATCAGGGCCAGGGGATTAAAGGAAGAGAAGAACACCCGGTCCGCTAACCCGAAGCGGGCGACCAACTCGGCCGCCTTTTCGGGGAGGGCATCCGCCGGGGAGGCGTAGTTTGTCAGCTCGATATTAATGAATGTACGGTGACCGAGCACCGTCAGGACTTCCTCAAGGGTGGGGATGCGTTCATAGCGGAAGGCGACATCGAAGTGGCTCCCTGCGTCCAGGCGGCGCAGGGCGGCCAGGGTCATCTCCCTCACCGTACCGGTCTCGCCTGTGGTGCGGTAAACGGTCTGGTCGTGGATCACGACCACATGTCCGTCCCGGGTCAGCTTCGCATCGAGTTCGATGGCGTGCGCGCCCTGTTCGACAGCCAGGAGAAAGGCGGGCAGGGTGTTCTCGGGTGCGTGCGCGCTGGCTCCCCGGTGAGCTATCACAGCCGGACGAGGCAGCATATGGATCATAAAACGGCACCTATAGTTCTACAAAGTACGATTCGGCCGCCCGGTCGATCAGATCTCGGCTCATTGCCGGTTCCGTCCCCATGTAGTTGGCGAT
The DNA here is from genome assembly GCA_964391195.1 of uncultured Anaerolineaceae bacterium. Classification (GTDB taxonomy): domain Bacteria; phylum Chloroflexota; class Anaerolineae; order Anaerolineales; family UBA4823; genus JAAYXE01. Next base: position 24,063 of record CAYMLG010000062.1, read on the forward strand.
ATCCAGAATTTGATCGCACAGGTCCCGCGGATGGGAGGCGCGCAGCTTGCGACCCCGGCGCACGTACCATTCCTGGAGCAGATAGGCCAGGCCCTGGTCGCTGTATTGGATGTTCTTCGCGGTGGCCATCCGCTGGAAGATCTCCCGGTACTCTTCATAGGTCGGATCGCCGATCTCGATCTTATGGCGCAGGCGGCGAAGGAAGGCTTCGTCCACCAGGTCTCGAGGGGGGAGGTTGGTGGAGAAAACCACCAGCACGTCGAAGGGCACTTCGATCTTGCGCCCGGTGTGGAGGGTGAGGTAGTCGATGCGGTTTTCCAGCGGCACAATCCAGCGGTTGAGCAAATCGCGGGGTCGCACCATCTGGCGACCGAAATCGTCGATCAGGAGCACCCCACCGTTCGCTTTGACCTGGAAAGGGGCCTCGTAATACTTGTTGATGTCATCGAACACCAGGTCCAGCCCTTCCAGGGTGAGCTCCCCGCCGACGACGATGAAAGGCCGGCGGATGCGCACCCAGCGCGGGTCGCGGCGGTGCCCCGAGCGGAGCAGGCCGGTGCCCGTCTGAACCACCGGATCTTCTTCCACCCGCTGGTGATTGACCGAGTCGTAGAGCTTGACCACCTGCCCGTCGATGAAGATGGCGTAGGGGATATACAGGTAGTTGTCGTCCTGGATGTTGCCAATCGCCCGGGCGATCGAGGTCTTCCCGTTTCCAGGCGGGCCGTAGAGGAAAATGGATGTGCCCGAATTGACTGCGGGCCCGATGTGCTGCAGGACTTTATCGGAGAGTATGAGGTGCGAAGTGGCCTGGCGAAGCTGCCGGTGGGTGATGGCAATCCGGCTGCGCGTCTGGCTGGTGATCGCCCGGTTGTATGCCTCGATGGGGACAGGGGCGGGGCCAGCGTACTGGCTGCGTTCGAGCGCCTCTCTTGCCCGAGTCACCCCGGCGCCGGTGATGCCGTAGATATATGAACCCTCCCCCAGGCCCACCTGCTGGCTGGTTTTGACTTCGACCAGTTTCTCCCGTTTTAACGTTTCAACCACCTGGTCGACGACCCCCGGAAAGGGCAGGGCCATCTCCTCGGCGATCTTGAAGCCCGTCAGGTATCCCTGGAAGTAGAGGATCTTAAGCGCCAGGTCTTGCAGCCACAGGGGGGAAAGTCCCGTGTCTTCGATCCGGCTCAACTCTGGCGGGCTGAATCCATCCGTGTTCGGCGCGGCGGGTTGTGCGGCGTTCGGTTTGGGGTGCGCTACTGCCATTCGGAGCCTCCACTCGGTTTTCGAAAATTATAGCTTATTTTCCAGTTTCTCCGCGACAATCCCCGCGATGAAATGCGTGCGCGCAACTTGTCAGCAGAGAAGGATTGTGGTTTAGGGCGTGGACGGCGAAGCCGGGCGACTTCGTCGCGCGCCCCAAAACACAATTATGGCTGAAAGGTTGCCTGCACCGCGATGAAATGCCTGCAAGCGCAACCTATCAGCAGAGAAGGGTTCTTGTATGGGGATGTGGGCGGGGAAACCGCCCACATCCCCATACAATAATTAAATTACTACTTGGTGGATTGATGACCCCGTGCGAAGCAGAGACCCATCCTGCTTGTCAGGCTGGGTCAGGTTTGGTTTGCGGCTTTCAGATCCAGGACGTTGAGCTGGAGCGAGCGGCGTCCGTTGTATTCGTTCACTTCGAAGGTGAAGAGCAGATCGAGCCGGGAGGGCAGATCGGCGTGCAAGTGCCCCTGGCGGAAGGCGATGGCGTCGTATGTGATTCGGCCATCGGTGACGGCCAGTTTGAGGTGGTTGGAATCTTTCCCCACCGGGCGAGAACGGACCACGCGCACATCCCGGGAAACGAAGAGCGCCTGCGGGTTCTTGTAACCGGTGGGCTGCAGCCAGTACAGGTCCCGCCACACCTCGGGGGTGAGATCGGAGAGGCTCACTTCCATATCGGCGCGGATCACCGGGCGCAGGTCCAGGCCAGAAAGCTTCTCATGGGCTGCGGCTTTGAGGCATTCGATCAGGGCGGGGAGGTTCTCATTGCTCACGGTGAACCCGGCGGCGGCGGCGTGCCCCCCGTGATGCTCCAATAAATGGGCGCACTGGTCCAGGGCCTCTGTAATGTGGAATTCGGGGATGCTGCGGCAGGAGGCGCGGGTGGAATCCTCGCCCTGTTGGGCCACCACCGACGGGCGGTAATACTTCTCGGTCAGCCGGGAGGCCGCCAGGCCGACCACCCCGGTGTTGAATTCCGGATCGACGGCGATCAGGATCAGCGCCTCCGGGTCGGCGGCCAGGGCCAGCTCCTCGGCCCGCTCTTGGATCTTGCGGGTGAGGGCCTGTCGCTCGTGGTTCTGGACGTTGAGCTGTTGGGCCAGGCGGCCTGCTTCCCACAGGTCATTCGTAGTGAGCAGCTCCAGCGCGGCGAGGGCGGAGTCGAGCCGCCCGGCTGCGTTGAGCCGCGGGCCGAGCATAAAGCCGATCGCGGTGGCATCGACGGCATCCGGCTTGAGCCCGGCGACCCCGATCAGCGAGAGTAAACCCTGGCGCAGCGGCTGGCGGATCCGTTTGATCCCCTGGCGCACCAGGGAGCGGTTTTCATTCACCAGCGGGGCCAGGTCTGCGACCGTGCCCAGGGCCACAAGGTCCAGGAAATCCTGGGCGCGGTTGGTGCCGGGGGGTTGGGTGAGCGATTTTCCGCCGAGACGGTCGTACAGCCCCCAGGCCAGCTTATAGGCGATCCCCACCCCGGCCAGATCTTTGTCCGGGTAGGAGCAGCCCGGCTGCTTGGGGTTGACGACCGCCCGCGCGGATGGGATCTGCGCCCCGGGATGGTGGTGGTCGCTGATGATCAGGTCCAGCCCGATGCTGCGCGCGTGTTCTGCCTCGCCCAGGGAGCGGATCCCGCAGTCCACGCTGATGACCAGCTTCACGCCCTCATCTCGCAGATGGCTGAGGGCTTCGTTGTTCAGCCCGTACCCCTCGTCGAACCGGTTGGGGATATAGCCGCGGACATCCGCGTCCAGGGAACGCAGCGCTTCGGTGAGCAAAGCGGTGGCGGTCACCCCGTCCACATCGTAGTCGCCATACACGGCGATCGGTTCCCGGCGTTCGATCGCCCAGCAGATGCGGTCGATCGCTTCGCCCATGCCAAGCATGTTCAGCGGCTCGCAGCCTTCCGGCGGGTGGGCGTGCAGGTAATCGCGGGCTGCTTCTTCGGTCCGGTAGCCGCGGTTGTAGAGGATCTGGCGTAAGATTGGCGAAAAGAACTGCAGGTGGGCGCTGTCCTGAGACGGGATCGGTTCTGCAACCACCCAGCGTTTTTGTACGGTTTGCATCAGTTGTACGGTTCTGTTTCTACTTGGTTTTGATGACGGTAACTGAACTGGTCTCACGGGCGAGCGCCAGCGACCCCATCAGGCCGGCTTCATCGCCGAAGGCCGCCCGGGTGATCACCAGGTCTTCCAGGTAATGGGGGGTGAGTATCCTCTGGCGCAGCGTGTGGCGCATGGGTTCGAACAGCAGCTCTCCCGCCTGGGAGACGCCGCCGCCGATCACGATGATCGATGGGTTGAAAATGTGCAGGAAATCGGCCAGCGCCTGGCCCAGGAACTTCCCGGCGCGGGTGATGGCTTCCAGGGCGAGGGGGTCGCCCATCTGAGCGGCCTGGGAGACCATCTTGGCGGTGACCGTGGCCCCGGCCGGCAGGCCGGTGTTTGCCCCGGCGGCCATCTGCTCCCGCACGTAAGCCGCGATCCCGGTGCCCGAGGAGATGGCTTCCAGGTGCCCCCGCTGCCCGCAGCCGCACAACGGCCCCTCGGGCATGACGCTCACATGGCCCAACTCGGCGGCCAGACCGTGCTGCCCGAGCAGCAGCCTGTCATCGATGATGACCCCGGCGCCGATGCCGGTGCTGATGGTCAGGTAGATCAGGTGATGGTGGCCGCGACCCGCGCCGAACTTCCACTCACCCATCGCAGCCAGGTTGGCATCGTTGCCCACCGCCACCGGGACATGAAAAGCGTCTTCCAATTGCTGGCGTAGGGGGACATTGACCCATCCGGGGATGTTGGGCGCGGCCAGCACCACCCCTTCGAAGGGGTCGAGCGGCCCTGGGGCGGCGACCCCAATCGCTTCCACCGGCCCATCATCCGGCCAGATCTTGCCGATTAATCGCTTTAACCGTTCGAGGGCGGGCTCTTGTGGGTCGCGGGTTGAGATCTTGTCGAGTCTGGTTGGGGTCGTGTCATCTTGCGGGTAGCAGGCGGCCCGCATTTGGGTTCCGCCGATGTCGACTGCGATGTGATAGCTCATGGAGCAAAGTATAGCATAAATCGTGCCCGGTTAATCGTTTTGTGAGAATGGCCGGGAGCCATCCCCAGACCGCTTTCCCGTCTCATAAGCTCTCTAAAGATCTACATTAAAGTATGGCTTACGACTTTAAGAAAGCCACATATGGTGCGCAGGCAAATGTTATCAGTAGAAATTGTG
>CAYMLG010000063.1:0-27029 GCA_964391195.1 uncultured Anaerolineaceae bacterium
TAAAGTTCATCCTGAGGATAAAGTCCACCCTGAGGATAAAGTTCATCCTGAGGATTAAGTTCATCCTGAGGGGCAAACCCAACCCAAGGATCCAGGTCTTCCGGGGCTGGCAGCGCCATACGGTTCACTTTGCCGAAGGGCAGCAGCGGGAAACGGTCCATATAGACGAACCTCGCAGGCAGCATGTATTCCGGGAGCTGCTCCCTCAGCAGAGACAGCAGCTCCGCCGGTTTGGGGGCCGGGATCTGAGCCGGAATGAGATAGGCGACCAGGCGCTGATCGGCGATTAGATGCTGATCGCCATTCGCCGCCTGGCGGGCGACGACCACCGCGTTGGCGACCCCCGGGTGCCCCAGCAGGCGCGTCTCGATCTCCGCCAGGTCGATGCGATGCCCGCGAACCTTCACCTGCAAGTCCAGGCGACCGGCGTATTCCAGGCAGCCGTCCGCCCGCCAGCGGCCCAAATCGCCGCTGCGGTAGCGGCGGGCCGGGCTGCCCGGCGCCACCGGCAGAAACTTTTCCGCGGTCAGCTCCGGCAGGTTGAAGTACCCGGGAGAACACTGCTCGCTCAGGATGACGATCTCCCCCACCTGGCCCGGGGCGACCGGCCGCCCCTCCTCGTCCCACAGCTCGATGCTCACATTTGGCGCCGGATACCCCAGGGGCAGGATCGGATCTTCCACGGCCTGCCCGGCGTCCACCCGGTACCAGGTCGCCGCCCCGGCCTCGGTCGAACCCAGAGTGGAGCGCAGGTAGCAGGGGGCGGGGAAATGCCGCTGGAACAGGTCTGCATCCCGTTTATAGACCGGTTCCCCACCCAGTTTCACGATGCGCATATCGGGGAAGGTGTCGTCCGCCTTCAACGTGCTCAGAAAGTGGCGGAAGACGGTGGGCACCGAGTGATAGACGCTGATGCGCTCCTCCCGCAGCCAAGGCCCCAGGGGCAGCAGGCCTTGTGTCTTCAGGTCGAAGGGGAACACCGTCGCCCCGATCAGCCAGGCGCTCATGAAGTCGGCGACCGAAGCGCCAAAGCTGGGCGAAAGCAGCAGCGAAACCCGGTCATCGGGCAGGATGCTCTCGATCTGCTGCGCCTCCCACGCCCTGCGGACGGTGTTGCGGTGATTCTGGATCACCCCCTTTGGCCGCCCGGTCGATCCCGAAGTGTAGACGACGTTAAAGTAGGCTTCGCCGGGGATGTCCAGCTCCGGATTCTGCTCAGACAGGCCGGCGGGGAGATGATCGACGTTTAGGATGGAGAGCCCCTCGTTCGCCAGTTCCCCGGCATGGGCCAGGTTGCGGTCGTTGGTGAGCAGCAGCGGCGGGCGGGCGTCTTCCAGGATCAGCTTCAAGCGCCCGGCGGGGGCGGAGGCGTCCAGAGGGACGTAGAACTTCCCGGCTTTCAGGCTGGCCAGTATGGCGATCAGGAAGGCGGCGCCATGTTCGAACATCAGCGCCACCGGCTGAGACTGCGGCCCGGTGCACTTAAGGATAGCATCCGCCAGGCGGTTGGCCTCCCGGTTCAACTCCTCGTAGGTGAGGACGGCAGCGCCGTCCTTCAACGCCAGCCGCTGCGGGTTTCGTCTTACAATGCGCTCGAACCGCCCCGGTACTGAGCCCTGCAGTTCGTGTTCGTCCCAACCGGAATCCATGCTCCCCTCCTGGTCTGCTATGCTTGCGGTTCACTCACCTGCCAGGGCGCCAGGTAGGCGCTGAGCCGGTCCATCGCCCAGTTGAAACCCAGCCCCAGCATGGTGATCAGGAACAGGCTCACGTACAAATCTTCGGTATGCATCGTCTCCCAGGCCCACCAGATCATCGAACCCAGCCCTTCCCGGCCGCCCACCATCTCCACCGAGACGGTCAGCAGCAGGGTCACATTCACCGCCAGCCGCAGCCCGGTCAGGATGGACGGCAGGCTGGCAGGCAGGATCACCCGGCGAAAGGTGTGCAGCGGCCTGGCGCGGTAACTGCGGGCGACCTCGAAGTAGAGCGGGTTGATCTGGCGCACCCCGGCCAGGGCGTTGATCAAGATCGGGAAGAACGCCCCCGAGGCGGCCACCGCCACCTTGGACGTTTCGCCGATACCGAAGAAGATCAGCACCAGCGGAAAAAGGGCGATTTTCGGCAAGGGATGGGCGGCAGCGATGAACGGATCCACCAGGCGGTGCAAACGGGCGGACCAGCCCATGCACAGGCCCAGTAGCAGGCCCGGGAGCCCCCCCAGCGCCACCCCCACCCCGACCCGCGCCAGGGTGACCCCGGTTTGGGCGAACAGTTCCCCGCTGGCGGCCAGCTCCACGACCTCGGCCGCGATCACCGATGGCGCCGGGAAAAGCAGCGAGGAGGCGGCGCCCAGCCGCACGGCGAGCTCCCAGGCAGCCAGAATGACCAGGGTGATGAACAGCGGCGCCAGGCGTTCCAGCCGCACGGCCGCGGCGGGCAGGAGCGGCCCCGGAACCGGGTCTACCCGGCTCAGGAGACGTGCAAGCTGTGGCGGACTTCCTCTTCGATCGCTTTCCATATATGCCATTTAACCTCTCTCACCTGTGGATCTTCCCGGTCGCGTAGATCTCTGGGCCGCCCCAGGGGGATGGTGATGTCCTCCTGTATCCGCCCCGGCCGCCCGCTCATGATCAGCACCCGGTCGCCCAGCAGCACGGCCTCCTCGATATCATGGGTGACATAGAAGACCAGCTTGCGGTGATCCTTCCAGATGCGCAGCAGTTCATCTTGCAGGATCAGCTTACTCTGGGCGTCCAGGGCGCTGAAGGGTTCATCCATCAGCAGCAGATGCGGATCGGCCAGGAAGGCGCGGGCGATCCCGGCCCGTTGGCGCATCCCCACCGACAGCTCGTGGGGGAAGTGCCGGGCGAACTCATCCAGTCCCACCTGCTCCAGGAAGAGGCGCGCCCGGCGGCGCCGCTCTTCGCGCGGCGTCCCCTGTGCTTCCAACCCAAAAGCCACGTTATCCAACACGCTCATCCAGGGGAAAAGCGCGTGTTCCTGGAACACCAGCGCGCTGGACGGTTTTCCGTCCTTGAGCATCCTGGGGTTGAAGACCAGTTCACCGCTGCTGGGTTGGATCAGGCCGGCCAGAATCCGCAGCAGGGTGGATTTCCCGCACCCGCTGGGGCCCACGATGCACACGAACTCGCCTTCATCCGCCGAAAAGGTGAGCTCGGCCAGGGCGCGTACTCCAGCGCCGCGCGCCCTGTACACTTTGCCGAGTTTGCGACAGCTCACCGCCGCCTGCGCGCCAGGGATCATGGCTCGGTCGCTCCGACGCTCTCCAGGGCCGCTTCCAGGTATTGGGAGGCGAAGAACTGCTCAGGTTCGAGGATCTTTTCCAAATAACCCTTCGCCTGGGCCCAATTCTGGAAATCCTTCATACTCTCCAGGTTCAGGTCGCCGTTCACGCTGATCGTCGGCCAGCACAGGCGGGCGAGCAGCTCCGGATCCAGTTGCGTGTGCCTGGCAAGGATCTCGATGTTGCGCTCGGTTTTGCCTTCCATGTATTGGCGGGCCGCTTGCAGGTAGGCCACCAGGAAGCGTTCGCCCACTTCTCCCTGCACCCGCGAACCGAGCAGCAGCGCCGTCACCTGCGACTCGGGTAGAATATCGCCCACCGGGGCCAGGAAGGGCTGGTGCCCGGCATCGACCATGCGGGTAATCCAGGGCTCGCTCTGGGTGGAGATGTGCAGCGTCCCCTGGGTCATGGCTTCGGGCTGGGCCGGGGTGGGGAAATCGACGATGCCGAATTCATCCAGGCTCATCCCCACCGTTTCGAGCTCCTTCTCGAAGTAATACTCCATCCACGTGGTCTCGACGATATCCACCGTTTTCCCCCGCAGATAGGCCGGGTCGGTGAGGTCTCCCCCCTCGGCCAGGCTTCCGGCGGCGATGGTGGCGAACGTGGAACATTCGTACCCCGGATCGATGTAGTTCACCCCGGCCGCAATTTTGATCGTCCCGCTGCGGTCGATGGTGTTGAACATCCCCGCCCCCAGCATCGCCGAGGTCGCGTCCAGGTCGCCGCTGACGAGGGCGGGCAGCAATTCCTGCTGCTGGGTCAGCGGGCTGACTTCCACGTCCAACCCTTGCTCGTTGAAGTAGCCCTCATCGATGGCAATGAAAAACGGAGCAAAGGCCAGGAACGGCAGAGCGCCGATGGTCACCTTCGTCCGCTCTCCGGAGGCGGGCGCATCTCCCATCGCGGCGTCCGAGTCCTGGGCCTCCGGCTCCGGGGCGGAGGCGTTTTGCGTCGCCACAGGCGTGGCGGCCGGCCCGCAGGCCTGGATAATGAATGTCGCCAGGATCAAGATGATCAACTGCGCGTAAAATTTCCCCACTTTCATGTTCAACCCTCCCTGCTTGGAAAGTTGGACATACCGTCCATAAGCGGCTGCCCAATTGAATAGACGCCCACCCCGGCCCATCCCCCGGGCGGCCGGTGGGCATCGAGTTCACCCTTCTAGCGCGCAGAATCTTGCCATTTCGATTGGAATGGTCTCCAACCCTCGCAGCTCAGTCTGGCTGTTCGGAAATCCGGCCGGGTTATGGATAGGTTTACGGCCACCTCCAGGCGCCGGCCTCCCCCCTGCGTATGGGTGATTTTCAATTATTCATAGAAACGAAAAACGATTGGATTTGTTACGCCTTATTCTCCCCAATTTATCCATTTCACCTGGCGGCCGCGGAAAGGGGCTATCCCACCGGAATCCACAGGACAGGCGCCCTCCGGCAGGATCCGCCGCCGCGCGGTGCACAATCGTTGTCCAATTATATCAAACACAACTTCAACAAATAGCATGATTAAAGGATGAATTTGCGCTCACCCCCCGCCGCCGCGCCCGCTCACCCGGCACCCCAAACCCGCCCGCCGCCACAACAGCCCCACCCGGCATCGATTCAAATCGACGCCTGGGGAATCCAAACCCGCTGGAAGCGGGTTGAGGGAGGCTGCGAGGCATGAAACCGATGGATCGGGTGGGGAGGGCAGGCGGTGGGCGAATCCATCCCCGGGTGGCGCAGGATGGCATTGAACCTGCTTTAGCGGGTTTGGATTATGGGAGCCGATGGATTTATCCATTGGCGGTTGCCGGCATCGCGCCTTGCATTGCATGCCCGGCATCGATTCAAATCGACGCCTGGGGAATCCAAACCCGCTGGAAGCGGGTTGGGGGAGGCTGCGAGGCACGAACCCCATTATTTGGGTTTGGGGGCATAATGACCGCACATAACAGGGACCCGACCGCCGTCGGATGTAGGGGCACGGCGAACAGTTTTACGGGTTCGGTTGATATACGGCGACGCCGTGCCCCAACGTTTGACCGCGAACCGTGCCCTGCTCCGGAAGTCCCTCCCCCATATCATCCGGAGCGGCGATAACCTGCATCGCAAGGCGAAGAATCTCGTTCTCCGAGCAGCGAGGGACCACCGGGAGATCGTAGAGCCTGCTGCCATGCGACCGAATTTTGGTCGCCCTTGCCCGTGGGAGGCGCAAGATTGGCATCATGCGCTACACCCGCGGCGGACACGTTACACACGCCGGTGGTCAAGACGTAGGGCATGTTGCCATGTGACCATTTTTTGGTCGCCGGGGGCGGGACTGCAAGATTGGCATCATGCACTACGTCCGCGGCGGATATGAATGGCACGGCAGAGTGGTGTATGGTCTCGGTTGACCGCCACCCGTTGTCCGCAATCCGCGAAATCCGTGTTCATAATCCGTTGTCAAATCCGTTTTCAGCTCTCCCTTGAACGAGAGCCTCCTCCCCAGGCGGCGGGGCTGGGATGACCGGCTGGGGCACGGCGTGGGGGTTTACGGTTCTGCGTCATCTACGGGTTCGCCGTGCCCCTACATGCGCCGGGGCAAGCGGGGCAAATCAACGTCTTGCGACACGCCTGCCGCTGCGCCTCACACCTCGCACGATAAATTATGTTATCATCGGGGGAAATTCAGGGGGTCTGGAGCAAACTCGGAGAGCTTAAGGGCCGGGAAACGCCGAACTCGGTCTTGATCGGAAGACACACCTGCTCGCCCCCGAGTTGCAGAGAATGTGATCGACCACAATCAGGAGGAGAAAATGAGAAGCAAACTGCCCCTCACCATATTACTCGTATTCACGCTCATCGCCGCCGGCTGCATCCCGCAGAACCCGCCGCAGACCGGCACCCCCACTGCACCGCCGCCTACCGAAGTTCCACCGCCCACAGCGGTGCCAACAGATACAGAAGTCCCGCCAGCCACGGAAGTTCCGACCGATACAGCAGTCCCGACCGACACGGCCGCGCCGCCCTCCCCCACCGCCGTCCCGCCTACGGCCACCGTCCCGGCCACAACTGCGCCTGCGCCCGGGGAGGCCGCCGTCCCCGAGCTGCCGCAGGAGGCCATCTTCATCCAATCCCCCGGCCCCGGCTCGCAGGTCACCAGCCCGCTGCAAATCTCCGGCATGGCCGATCCCACCTTCGAGCAGAACCTGGTGCTGCGCCTGGTCTCTGTCGATGGCGTCGAGCTGGCCCTGACTTCGACCACCATCCAGGCGGATACCGGCCAACGGGGCCCGTTCTCGGCCGAGATCCCCTTCAGCGTGACCGAGCCGGTGAACGCCTTCATCCAGGTCTACGCGGCCAGCGCCCGCGACGGGGGCATCACCCACCTGGCATCCAGCGGCGTGATCCTGCTCCCCTCCGGTGAGGACCAGATCCAGGAGGTAGAGCCGCACAACGAGCGGATCGTCATCTTCCAGCCTGCGCTGGGCGATACCCTCAGCGGAAGCAGCGTCCATGTGGAGGGCTTCGCCCTGGCCAGCTTTGAACAGAACCTGGTGATCGAAATCCTGGATGCAGATGGGAATGTGCTCGCCCAGCAGCCGGTCACCGTGCAGGCGCCCGATCTCGGCCAGCCGGGGCCGTTCAGCGCCGATATCCCCGTCACAGGGCTGCCCGAGGGCCCGGGCCGGGTGGTGGTGCGCGATCCAAGCCCGGCGTTCGACGGCGACGTGCACCTCAGCAGCGTCGAAGTGCAGCTCGCCCCATAGCCAGGGCCCAAATCCTTGGGGCGGGGCCACAACCTCCGCCCAGGCCAGCCGCCAGAGACGAAGAAGCATCAGGGAGTTCCCTACCTCGCCGCAGGGAACTCCCTGACTGCAGTTGGGTAGAATCCTAAGGCAAGATTAGGAGTTATCCCCATTGAAGCAACCCCCCATTCCGTTTATCCTTAGCATAGTTCAATAGTCTTCGGACCAATCAGGGACGAGGAGGAGGAAGGTGATGTGCGAGGCTTAACCCCTCGCACATCACCCGCACTGTCTCTACCGGAGACGGCCCGGAGACCGGGGAAGCAATTCCCGGGGCGGAGAAGGTTGGGGGTAAACTGGCGGCAGGGGGAAACGAAAGCCCGCCTGACGGTGTTGTTAAGTTCGCAGCGTTGATAGGCCTTGCGCTTGACATAAAGCTGACTTTTCGTTAAATTTGGAGCAACTTTCTCCGCTCCGGTTTTCTAATTGAAGGATTTATTGATCATGCAAAACGGACACTTGCACATCACAGTGACCACCCGTGTGAAGGACGCCGCGGTAAGCGGATGGGAATTCACCTGCCGCCAATGCGGCTACCGGGCGCGCTACTCGATGCCGGTCGAAGGGGGGCAGGCGCGGTTAGAGATCTTGGACCTGGGAGATCCACAAGCGCATCACACCAGCGAAGACGCCGCCCTGGCGGGTGAGCCCGCTGCCTGGGAAGAACCCATCAAAAACGACCTGGTCGAGCCGGAATTCGATGAGTCCTGGTTGAGCCACGACTCTCGCCTCTGGCTGGAAGGGCTGCTCGAGCGCCTGGATTAACCGCCGGAAGCCGGATTCCGCAGGGCCGGGGTTGTGTTGGCTTGACACAACCCCGGCCCTGATTAACGCTCAGGGAGAGACTTCCACCAATGGCCCCTGGAGATGGGCGATGCTGGTGAGCGGCGGCGGCACCCGGGCGATGGCGTACAACTGGTATTCTCCCAACGGCGGGACGGGAAATTCCAGCTCCTGCTCGTAGGTGTCCACCCCTGGCTGCAGAAACCTGGTGTAGCTGTCCACCAGTTGCACGCTCTTCGTTCTTCGATTGATGAGGTACAGTTCCAGCGTCAGCGGCACTTTTCCACTCGAGGCGCCGGTCACCTCATCGCTGGCCAGTGAGATGCGGCTGGATACCCGCAGCCTGCTCCTCTGCTGTTTGCGAGCAGGCTGCTTGCCAGAAGGCTGTTTGCCAGCGGACTGCTGCTGGCCCCCAGCAGCCTGCTCGCCCCCAGACAGCACCGGCTCTTCAACCTGTGAAACCCAGATCTCCTCGAAGCGCAGCTCAGCCGGGTTATCCAGATCCGGAGAATCGAGCATCGTTTCCATCTCATCCGGCGAAGCGAGGGTTTCCGTCAGGCCGGCCTGCGCCAGCATCCAGTCCAGCAGTTCCTTCACCCGCACGCCTTCCCATTCCCGGCCATTTCCGGCTTGAGAGTGATGGATACGGGTGAATAACCGCTCCTCGTCCCGGTCGTCCCGCCGGTAGCCGAAGGACACGAAGAAATCCGCCAGCTCGCGCCATTCGGGAGCAGCAGGTTCCGCAGCTTCGGGACCATCACCGGGCCTTTCCCGGCTCACCGCCGGGTGAGTCTCCACATCTCCCCTGGCGCCAATCAGCTCCCGCGCCTGCTCCAGCCAACGCCCCCGCTCGATACGCTCGGCCGAGATGGTGGGAAGGTGGGTTTTGAGCAAATCCGCCAGGGAGGCAGGCGTATGTGCGATCAAATCCTCAAACCGGTGGATCCCGCACTCCTCCAGGGCCTGAGCGATCGATTTCCCGATCCCTTTAATCCGTTCAAAGTCATCCGCACCTGGCCTGTAATCGTTCTTCTTCGCATCCATAATGGTCTCACTCCAATCGAAACCGCCGGATCACCACCCGGACCGGTATCCCGTTCATCTCCTGAGGCAGGTCCAGAGATTGAGCCGCGGCGGCATCCTCCACGTATACTCGCAGCACCGGTTCTCCCCCCGCAGAACCGGCTTCCGGGTCCTCGCCAATATCGATCATGCTCACAGCCGGATGCCCTAACCAGCGTTCCGCCAGGGCCGCCTGCGCCCAACGTAAGCGCTCCCACAGCTCATCATCCGGTGCAGGGGGTGAACCGGGAACAGCCATTTCCATCTCCTCGAAAAACCCAGGTACAGCGAACCCGCCATCAGGCGCGTGACACGAAGGCCGGCACGGTCCGGGCGTCCACTTCCACATCCAGCGCGTCCAGCACGGCCTGCATGTCGTTCGCCAGGCTGGTCTCCGGCTGGTTGCTTCCGGCAAAGTGCAGGCCAACCGCCCGGCGAGTGTCCGCCTCCAGCCACCAGGAGCCCGAATCTCCCGGCGCGCTGACCTCCCCGAAACCTGCCATAGGCTCGATGGTGATCACATTGGCGATCACCCGCCGGATGCCTGCATAGTTCAAGGTCATCATCCCCTGGACGGCGACCACCCGGCCGTATGTGACCCCGGTTCGCCGCCCGGATTTGACTACCCGCATCCCCAGCGCGGGCCGGGTCGTGCCGCGCACCGGGCCGAGTTCCACCTGTTCGTTGATCAGCCGCCTTTCACCGGTCAGCCGGGCGACCGCGGCATCCAGGCACCGGTCCATGGCATGCCGATCCAGCACGGCGATCACGTCCCGGACCGAGCCTCCGTCCAGGCGGCCGGCCTGGTAAATGCGCTGCCCGCGCAAGGCCGCCCAATCCCCAGCCAGCACGTGCCAGTTGCTCAGCACCATCGGGGCGCCCGTCCGGCGGTCGATCACCAGACCGCCCAGGGTGCCGTAGGTGTATTGGCGTTCGTTCGAAATACTGATACCGCCTTTCAGCGGGTCGCAGCGCACCGCCCGGGGGTTCGCGGGCGGTCGCCCCCAGCCCCAACCAAAAAAGGCCGTGGTTTCCGGACCGGCATCCGCCCGGCCGGGCGCGGTCTTCTCCCTCATCACGACTTCCGGCTCCCGGCTCCGCTCTTTCACCGGCGCCGCCTGCTGCCGGTAAGTGGCCTCCGGCACATCGGTCGGGAAGCCGAAAAACTCCGCGGGCACCGGCCGGGTCAGCCCGGCTTCCGCGGCGCTTTCCAGCGCCAGAGGCTCCAGCTTCCGGTGCACGTGGAAGCGCAGCGCGATCCGGTCGTCACGGGTCATCCCCAACTGCTCCGGGTAGCCGAAGTCGATCAAGCTGATGTTGGGGTCGTACAGGTAGTAGCGGGCTGCCTCGCCGATTGCCAGGGCGGCGCGGGCCATTGTCGCCGAATCAACCTTCATCGATCACCTCCAGGTGGGGTGCAGCGGAGCTTTCCGCTGCACCCTGACTTTACCTGATCCGGAATAGACGGGGCTACCGGTAGACCTGGAAACGAACGGACTGGTCCTGCTGCAGTCGCGGCCCAAATCCGAACATATCCCGGTCAATGTCTTGGACAAGGGTAGCGTAGCCGGCGAACGGCGGGGCGATCGTCCGGTCGCAGCCGAAAATCCGAGCGGTGATCGTCATTTCGAAAACCCCCTCATCCTGGGCAATGAACGGAAATACATCGACCGCCCAATACACCCCGGGACTGAGCGTACCGCTCGACACATGCTGCAAATAAGCCGGAGCCGGCTGCCAGCGCTTTAGTTCGCCGGTGGCGTACTCCACTTCATAAGGCAAGGCGAACCTGGACAGCAGCTCGGCTGCCGAAACACCCGGAGAAGGAAATGAGGGGTTCAGCAGGATGATCGTCGCTACATAAGCATACTCCCTCATCCGGATCACCTGGTTCGGGAGCAGCGGCCCGGCAAAACTCGCCGGGGGAGCCATGGAAGCGCCCGGCTGTACCGGCCCCAATGCATAGATGTCCCACCAATCCAGGGGTTCTGCGATCTGCGGCTCCGGCGAGGCAAGATGCTCCTGTAGCGCGGCCTGCAGCCTGGCATGGATCATCTGGGTGATGACCTCCACATTCTGGTCCATCCCGCCTTCTGTTTCCGGCGCGATCTCTTGCTCGCCCTTGACCTTCACCTTATCCTGAATGCGCGCAGTTTTCAGGTCCTTCATCTGATCAGTCATCGTTTATCCCTCCTTTGGGAAATACTCCAAAACTTGAATTCCACCCTGATTGAGCGCTCATACCGGTATGGAAACCTGCATTAGCTTATCCGGTATGTCTCAAAAAGTTCTCAGATTCAACCCGCTCAAGTTTTGAGTATTCCTTTGAGAGCCGCGTTCATGGCTTCTCACGACTAGGGGTTTGGGATCTGGGCGCTGCGCAGCGCCCAGATCCCAAACCCCTATCCATTAAAGCCTGGCTATGGAGCTGTGTTCAAGCCTGCAAGGCCTGGCGGTAGAGAGCCTCGGTCTCGGCGGAGGGCGGTACATCCAGATCGGTTTTCAGAATCTGGCGGCAGAGCTGGTACTGGCGGATCGCCATGTGCCGCAGCCCCTGGCGTAAAAAGCAGTGCATCAACTGCTGGTGAGCTTTTTCCTGGCTCGCATCTTTTTCCAAAATCCGCTGGTACACCAGGATGGCCGTTGAATAGTCCCCCCGCTCCAGGCGGCTGTCCCCGGTTCGGTACGCCGCATGCAGATAGGCCTGCCACAGGTAATTGCGGCGGGGGACCGGCCAATCTTCGTACAGGTCCTCGGCCAGGAAATTATCCCGGTACAACCCTTCTGCGATCCCATATTCCACCACCGCCTGTTCCAGCTTTCCGTTTTTTTCCAACTGCTGCCCGTCTAGATAGCGCCGCTCGAATTCCACGTGATCGATCCAGATATCGAGCTTCGGGTTCAGGCTGTAGCAGTCCTGATCGAAGACGATGTGCTGCAGGTCGCTGCCCTGCACCTTGAGCGCCTGGCGCAGCACATAGATCGCCTGGTGCAGGTTGCGGCGAGAGGCTTCCGGATCGGTGCCCGGCCAGAACAGTTCCATCAACACTTCTTTCGGGATGGGGACGCCCGGTTGAGCGACGAGGTACTTGAGGATAGAGAGCGCCTTGCGGCTGGACCAGGCTTCGACCAGCCGTTCTTTCTGGTACACCCGAAACGGACCCAGGCAGTAGATAGCTAGCGCCGGCAGGACCTTATCCTTCTCTCCCGGTTTCCTCACCTGGCTCTCCGCCTGTCTCCTCCTCTTCTTCTCCCGCCTTGGCTGGGGGTTGTGGACCTTCTGCTCCTCTTCTGCTTTCTCAGTCCCTGCGCCGGGGTCAACCGCCGGACCCTCCTCCTGTGTATCGTCCCGGTCACCTGGACCGGCCTCCGCGGTCGCGTCCGGACCGGGACGGTTATCGCTGCGCCCCGCCTCCTGCAGCCATGTAAGCAGTGGGAGAAAATGCCAGGATTCGTCATCGACACTCCCCCTTGTCCGAGATTGCCACGGGAGCCAGGTCCTCACTTTTTCCAGGCCCCCCAAGAACAGGCCCCTAAGCCTGCCGCTTGCCTCGGCTGGGCTCTGGTTTGGGTGTACCACCCGTGGAGATAGCTTGAAGTTCAAGGGAGTACGCGCCCAGCCCCGCACCTGGAGCACTTCCGCCTGGCAGGTTCCCGTCGAGAGCAAATCTTGCAACAGGCGGGCGTTCTGTTCCAGGCTGTGCTCTGCCGCTTCTACCTCCGCGTGGGCCGCCGCCAGCCGCTCCTGCAGCCGCTGTTGGTCCCTCAGCAGAGTTTCTAACCGGCAGAAGGTTTCAGCCGCCTGAGGGATCGTCCAGTGCCGGGATGCCTCATCCAGGTACTGGACTGCGCTGCCCGGCTCGCCGCCAGCCGCCGCCAGGCAGGCCAACTGCCACACTGCCAGGCCTTGCTCCTCCTCCAGCCCGTGTCCGGCAGCCAGGTGGTAGGCGCTCCAGGCACAGGTTTCTGCATGCTCCGCCTCCCCCTGCCAGCCCAAAAGCCAGCTTTCTGCCAGCAAGCTCCTGCAGGCGCCGCTGGTTTCTTCCAGGTGCAAGAACTGTTTGGCCGCCTGGCGGAAAGCCCTCCTGGCGCTCGCCACCTCCCCCCGCACGGCTGCCAGCTCTCCCTGGAAGTGCAAAAGCAGCGGCCAGTTACGGAGGTCCTCAGGCGGAAGCTGCCCAAGCAGGCGGGCCGCAGACTCCCACTGCCCCAAATCCATTAATTCGCCCAGACACCCGTTCAAAACCTGGGTGGCCATGGCGTGATCGCCCAGATCCAGGTAGAGCTGAACGGCGAGGGCCTCGTTCTTGCCTTGAGTCAGGACTGCTGCGGCGTGGTACAGGGCGGGCCGGGGATCCATCAGGATGGCGCTCAGCACTTTCTGGATGGGCTGCTTCCAGAAGCCGCGCAGTCTCTGCCAATCCCCTTCCAATGGCTGCATCCAGGGCACAGTGATCACGACCCCACCGGATGTGTCACTCACATTCGACCCATTTACTATCAGGTCCGGGTGCGCGTACTCAAGCTGTAAGGCCAGGGCCAGGCTTTGCAATTCGTCCGCCCCTGCTGCCGCCAGGCTCTCTCGGGCCAGCCGGGTCAGGAACTGGTTCACATCCCGAGAGCGGGCGGCGGCAGTGCTCACCGCTTGCGGGCCGAGCATCTGGCAGGCTGCCAGCACGCCCGTCATGGCCACCGCTCTCCCCCTCAGCAGGTGATAAATGCGCCGGGCCGCGCGGGGGTGCAGCCCGCTCTCGGCCTCCTCCATCAGACGGAGACCGGCTTCTGCGGTGATCTCCAAATCCTGAACGGACTGCCAGCAGGCGTCCCCTGGAAAGGAGGCCGGCGGCAGGCGCCTGTGGGAGACCAGGACCGTGTGGAACTGCATCCGCAGGGCGGGCAGCAAGTGCAGGCCGAGGAGTTGTAGAGTCGGCGGGGCTTGATTAAGCAGGTGAAGGTTTTCGATTACCAGGAGGGTCCCGGGGGGGAAGTGATTGACCAGCGCTTCTGCCAGGTGCTCGTACAATGGAGGCCAGCCCTCGATCGGGCCGGGATGGCTGCGCAGCAGCGCCAGGATGGATCCGCCGAATCCGGGCCGCCTCCGCCGCCCGGCTGCAATCAATGAGAGCAGCAGGGTGGCAGGATCGCAGTCGTAGAGGTCGAGCCGCAGCCATAAGACCGGTTGGCGCCGGGCAGCGGCCAGGGCGGCCAGAAGATCCGCGTCGAAATAGCCCGGTGCAGCGGTGTATATCGTGAATGGATGGCTGAGTGCTGGCTCGATTTTCGGGAGTTGAACGGCAGCTACTGGTGTGGGCTGCGCCGGATTGAGCGATGCCGGCCTGGGAGGCGCAAGCTTCGCATCGAACACCACTAAAAAGCCCCCCGGATCAATGACTGACGATCAATCAAGTACGATAAATGACCAACAATCTATCATTTGCTCGATGAATGACTGACGATCAATCATTTGCGCTTGAAACTCAACGACCTATGCTCGTATTATAAATGATAGGCCCATTCCGGATTCTTTCAGTCCCCTTAAAGTTTTGGGCCTGAAAGATGGGAATCCCGGGCAGCCTGCCATCAGCAGGTAACGTTCATCGGCATCGCCCTAGCGATGCGAGCGACGCTTCGCGTCGCCCGTCGCCCTCCGCCGAGCATCGCTGTGCGATGCCGATCCTTCACCATGCGACGTTCTGCGACACTCGAGCAACGCTTCGCGTTGCCCGGCGCCCGTCGCCGTTCCGGATGACATGGATGGAGGTGTCCTCCCGAAGGAGCATAGCGACAGCATGTAGTTGCCAGAATACTCAGGATGACATGCGTGGAGGTGTCCTCCCAAGAGAGCGCAGTGACAGCATTTAATCGGCAGTGTATTGAGCGCGCACGCGGATGATGCTTCGCTTGACAAATCCGACCTGGCAGGTTAAATTAACCCCCTGGTAACTTCCCCTGGTGGGACGATCCTCGAAATTCTCGTTCAGGAGGCGCATTCACATGCCTGCTAAATTGAACCGAATACCCTGTGTTATGTGAGTGCGCCTGTAGACTGCATTTCCCCTTCGATTCCAGCATGAATTGAAACCCCGCCACGGGTGCGCTCACGCCCCGTGGTTTTTGTTTCTCTGAGGCCCGGCCTTTCTCGTTTAACGTGGAGAAGGTCAGGCATCAGAAAGCCCCCCATCCGGCCGCGGATTCGTCCGCGGCCTTTGTTGGTTAACCATGGACAATCGAACGAAAAAATTCCTGTCGTACTACCGGCCCTATCTGGGTTTGTTCCTCTTGATCCTGGTCTGCGGCGCGATTGCCAGCGGTATTTCGCTGGCCGTCCCGCTGTTCATCCGCTACATCACCAAGACGGTCCTCGTGGAGAACTTCCCCGAGGCGCTGGCCGAAATTTTCCGGGTGGGCGCGTTGATGCTCGTCCTCACCGCGGTGCGGGTGGCTTGCAGCTACTTTGTCGATTATCACGGCCACGCAATGGGGGCCATGATGGAACGCGACCTGCGGAGCGAACTGTTCGAGCATTACCAGAAGCTGTCGTTCCGCTTCTACGATGGACAGAAGACCGGGCAGCTCATGTCCAGGATCACCAACGACCTGCTCAACCTGGCCGAGCTGTATCACCACGCACCGGAAGATATTCTGATCTACCTGGTGAAGCTGATCGGCGCCTTCATCATCCTGATGACCATCAACGCCCAACTGACCCTGGTGGTCTTCCTCTTCCTGCCGTTTATGGCCCTCTTCGCCGTCTACCTCAACCGGAAGATGCACCACATCCTGTTAACGAACAAGGAACGTATCGGCGACATCAACGCCCAGGTGGAAGACACGTTGGCCGGGATCCGGGTGGTAAAATCCTTCACCAACGAAGCGCTCGAGCAGGAGAAATTCGCCCGTGAGAACAACCGTTTTCTGGAAAGCAGGAAGGACTTCTACAAAACGGAGGCCATCCTGTACCAGGGCACGGTCAGCTTCACGCAGCTCATCACCCTGGCGGTGGTCGTCTTCGGCAGCCTGTGGATCACCCGCGCGGTGCTGGATCTGCCGGATCTGATCACTTATCTGCTGTATATCGACAGCCTGATCGAGCCCATCCACAAGTTCCTACACATGATCCAGCAGTACCAGGAAGGGATCACCGGGTTCGACCGCTTCCTGGAAATCCTGTCGGTCGAGCCTGAGATCCGGGACCCGGCCCATGCGGTGGATCTGCCCTCGGTCCGGGGCGATATCGAATTCAAGGATGTGTATTTCCGGTATGATGAAGGCCAGGAGTATATCCTGGAAAACCTGTCGCTGAACGTCAAAGCCGGGGAATACATCGCCCTGGTGGGGACCTCCGGGGTGGGCAAGACGACCCTGTGCTCGCTGATCCCCCGCTTTTACGAGGTGAGCGCGGGGCAAATCCTCCTGGACGGGGTGGACATCCGCGATATCCGCCTGCAGTCGCTGCGCCGGAATGTGGGCGTCGTGCAGCAGGACGTGTATCTGTTCGCCGGGACGGTCATCGACAATATCCGCTACGGGAAGCCGGACGCCAGCCCGGAGGAGATCATCGCCGCGGCCAAACAGGCCAACGCCCATGACTTCATCATGGCCCTGCCGGATGGGTACAACACCGACATCGGCCAGCGGGGGGTGAAGCTCTCGGGCGGGCAAAAACAGCGGCTGAGCATCGCCCGGGTCTTCCTGAAGGACCCGCCGGCGCTGATCTTCGACGAAGCCACCAGCGCGCTGGACAATGAGAGTGAAAGAGTGGTACAAGAGGCGCTGGAAACCCTGGCCCAAGACCGCACCACCTTTGTCATCGCCCACCGCCTGTCCACCATCCGCAAGGCGGAGCGCATCGTGGTGCTGACCGGCGGGGGGATTGCGGAACAGGGCGCCCACGAGGAACTGCTGGCCCGCGACGGCGCCTATGCCAGGCTGTACCGCATGCAGTTTGGGGAAGGGCAGGATGAGGCTTCCAACCACCTCACCGTTCGCCTGGAAACCACGGCTTAGACCAACTGACGAACAAGGAGTATCAAATGCCTGATAGCTATTCTCCACAACCCTCGGACAAATTCACCTTCGGCCTGTGGACGGTTGGGAATGTCGGCCGGGACCCTTTCGGGGGTCCCGTGCGGGAGCCCAAATCACCCGCGGAGCTGGTGTACTTGCTGGGTGAGACCGGCGCGTACGGGGTGAACTTCCACGATAACGACCTGATCCCCATCGACGCCACGCCCGCCGAGCGCGAGCGCATCCTGAAAGAATTCAAACGGGCGCTGGCCGACACCGGGCTGGTGGTCCCGATGGCGACCACCAACCTGTTCGCCGAGCCGGTCTTCAAGGACGGCGCCTTTACCGCCAACGATCCGGCTGTGCGCGCCTACGCGCTGCAGAAGACGATGAATGCCATCGATCTGGGTGTCGAGCTGGGGGCCAAGGTGTATGTATTCTGGGGCGGGCGCGAAGGCACGGAAACCGACGCCAGCAAAAACCCCGTGGAGGCGATCAAGCGTACCCGCGAGGCGATGAACTTTCTGTGCGAGTACGTGCTGGATCAGAGGTACGATCTCAAGTTCGCCCTGGAGGCCAAGCCCAACGAGCCGCGGGCCGACATATACAACCCCACTACAGGCCACATGCTGGCCTTCATCGAGACCCTCGACCACCCGGAGATGGTGGGGGTCAATCCCGAGGTGGCCCACGAACACATGGCCGGAATCAATTTCCTGCACGGGGTGGCTCAGGCCTGGGAGGCCGGTAAGCTGTTCCACATCGACCTGAACGACCAGTACCCCGGGCGGTACGACCAGGACCTGCGCTTCGGCTCTCGGGATATCAAGGCCGCCTTCTTCCTGGTTAAGTTCCTGGAAGATGTGGGCTACACGGGCAGCCGGCACTTCGACGCTCACGCCTTCCGCACCGAGGACTACGAGGGGGTCAAAGACTTCGCCCGCGGGTGCATGCGCACTTACCTGATCCTGAAAGAGAAAGCGGCCTGGTTCAACGCCGATCCGGAGATCCAGGCCCTCCTGGCGGAGATCAACGCCGGTTCCGGGGCGCCGGAGGTCGATTGGAGCCGCTATACGCCGCAGGCTGCCGCGGCCCTGCGGGCTTACGCTTTCGACCGGCACAAAATGGCCGCCCGGGGGCTGCAGTACGAGCGTCTCGACCAACTCACGATCGACCTGCTGCTGGGCATACGCTGAGCAGGCGGTTGAACACCGCGAATCACTCTCTCTTTACACCCCGGCGCCCGTGGATTTCGCGGGCGCCGGTGGTTTATAAGGGAGCGGCTTCCCCTGCGAAGGGTGAGGCCGTTTTCCCCAACCTTGCTCCTTCTCTGGTAGTGTTATAATTCGGATGGGGGTTGTAGGATTAACCGCAGTCCCATTCACCAGGCCCGAAATGCCGTCCGGCTGACCGCCGCCGGTCAGCCCCGATAGGGATCGAGCGTGGTGGAAGCAGGCGGCTGCGGCGAACGAAACTGGGAGGGGGTAAGAGAGCTGTGCATTTTCAAAGGTTCGTACAACGCATTACCCCGCAGGCAGGGCTGGTGGTGTTCGCCGTATTCGGCATTGCCGCGATCGGGCTGCTCTTCGCCGAACTGTTCCTGAACCTCCGCCCTCAGGAAGACAGCCGTTCCATGGAGGTGGCCGAACCGCCTCGGCTGCTCCAGGTTACATTCGAGCCGGTGCAGAGCACCCCCGCCCGGCCCAACGGCGCGGTCCTGCCCGATACCGGGGAGCGGGTGGAATTTGCCCTGCAGTGTACATACGCCCACCCCTATTGGGCGGAAAACCCCCAGGCGTGGATGACTGAGAATATTGTCCTCGGCGATCTCTCTTTTGACCGGGAGAGGATCATGGCTGTGCTCCGCTCCTCAGAAAGCGATGTGAAGGCCATGCTGGGGCGGGAACTGTTCACCGCCCTGTTGAATTCGGCCGGGGGCGCCAGTGTGGAAGGGGCTGTGGAGACGATCAACGAGGCTGTGCGCTGGATGTCCGCCAACTACCGCCGGGAAATCCTTCCCGAGCAGGAGGAGAGCCGGGGTTGGGAACTGCTTCAGGCGCTGCAGGCCTACAACCACGGGGAGGTCGGCCCGGGTCTGTGCCCGGGGCAGAATGTCGCCGCGCTGTCGATCCTCATACCGACGGCCAGCCCGACCCCGACCCCACCGGCCACGCTCACCGGCGGCTCATTCCCGGCGGCTACCGCCACCCAGCGTCCCAGGCGGAACACCTCAGGTTCGGGGGGCCAGGAGGGGCCGGCGCCTCCCACGGCCACGGCGCGACCATTGCCTGCCGATACGCAAGCCCCCGTCACACAGCCGCCGCAGCAGCCCGCGCCTACAAGCACGCCCCAGCCCTCCGCCACCCCTCGCCCCCCGACCGCTCCGGCCCCACCGCCGACACAGGCGCCACCGCCCACCCAACAACCGCAGCCCACTCAGGCCCCGCCGCCCACCCATGAGCCAAAACCGACCAAGGATGACAAACCGACGCCCAAGCCCACAAAGGAACCCAAGCCGACGAAGGAGCCAAAGCCCACGAATGAGCCAAAGCCCACGAAAGAACCCAAGCCAACGAGGGAGCCAAAACCGACAAAAGAGCCCAAGCCGACAAATGACAACAAGCCCACCAAAGCGCCCAAGCCAACCAAAAAGCCTTGACGTAGGGCGAGTTGCCATCCGACCGTATTTTGGTCGCCCTTGCGTGTGCCGGCGGTGGGAGGCTGCAAGATTGGCATCTTGCGCTACGACTGCCCGCGGCGGCTCATCCCACGCTTAACCCGCGCTCATCAGGGTATAATTATCACGGCAGCCATTCAAGATCGGGACTGTGATAACCTATCAGAACGATATGGGGGTGGTGCTTTTCGGTGCGAAAGCGGGGCACAAAAAGCACCACACTACATTTCTACAACTCGAACGGTTCGTGTCGCTGGCGTCGATCTTTGACAAATCGAGCTGGCATGACCGCTGAGAGCGAAACCGATCAAATCCATCCAGGGGGCCGGTAAGCACGCAAGCTTGTAAGCAACCGGTGGGGAGGTTCAAGTTGCGCCTTGATCCGCAGAGCATCATTAACAGCCGCATCGGAGTAGGATTGGCGCTTGGCTTTGGTCGCGCCCTGTCTCCACGGTTGGGGATCCCTCTGGCCAGAGGGATTGCCGACTGGATCAGCCGCCGCCGCAGGTGGTCGCTGGTGCGGGCGGCGCGGCTGAACCAGTGGGTGGCTCGGGGCTGCAGGTCCACGCCGGAAGAGCTGGACCTGGCGGTGCGAGATACCTTCCGCCACACCGCGCGCTGCATCTACGATCTGTACCACAATCTTCACAACTTAGAAGCCGCCGAAAAACTAATCCGCTTCACCCCCGAGATCGACGCGGTGATCGAGGGCAGCCGCAGCGAGGGGGGGCAGGGGCTGTTGGTGGTGGGCGTGCACATGAGCAATTTCGACATGGTAGCCCAGGCCGCCGCCCTGCGCGGGCTGCGCGCCCAGGCCATCTCTGTGCCGCGACCCAACGACGGGTACGAGTGGCAGAACGAACTGCGGGTGATTGCCGGGCTGGAAATCACCCCGGCGTCGAAGGAGGCGCTGCGAAAAGCTCACGCCCGCCTGGAGGCAGGCGGGGTGGTGATCACCGGGATGGACCGCCCGGTGGAAGACTCGCGCTACCGGCCCAGGTTCTTCGGGCACCCCTCCGCAGCCCCGGTGGCGTACATCCAACTGGCCCTGCGGGCCAAGGTGCCGGTGCGGGTGGCGGCAGCCATCAAACGGGCGGATGGGCGCTACTCGATCGAAGCCTCCGAACCGGTCTGGCTCAAGCCGTACGGCGACAGGCAGGCGGAGATCGTGTGCAACGCCGAGATGCTGTTGGAGATCGCCGAGGATTACATCCGCCAGGCCCCGGAGCAATGGGCCATGTTCTTCCCCTTGTGGCCCGATCTACAGCCCCCGGACTGAACCTCATGTTGAACAAGAAAGAACCTCGCAAAGAGATTATGCGTGATATCAAGACGCACCTGCGCATCAACAATATCCTGTTAGGATCGCTGGAAAGGCCGCTGCTGCTGTGGTTTGCGCGCCACATGCCCGCCTGGGTGACGCCCGATAAAATGACCGCGCTGGGTGTGGCCGGGGCGATCATCATCTTCACCGGCTATGCCCTCACCAACCGCCACCCGGGTTTCCTGTGGTTGGCAAGCCTGGGCTTCTTCATCAACTGGTTCGGCGACAGCCTGGACGGGACGCTGGCCCGCTACCGGAACATCCAGCGCCCGCGCTACGGGTTCTTCATCGACCACACCATCGACTCGCTCAACGAGACCCTGGTCTTTATCGGGCTGAGCCTATCACCCTACATCCGGTTCGAGATCGCCGCGCTGGCCCTGGTGGGTTACCTGCTGCTCTCCATCCTGGTGTACGTGCGCACCGCGGTGGACGGCGTGTTCAAGATCTCGTTCGGGGGGTTCGGGCCGACCGAGGTGCGGGTGATTGCCGTGCTGGTGAACACTTTCCTCTTCTTCAGGGGGAACCTGATGGTGACCCTTCCCTGGGGTACCTTTTCACTCTATGATTTAATAGGGCTGGTCATCGCTGTGGCCCTGTTCGCCATCTTCCTTTTTTCGACATTCATGCAGGCGCGGGAACTGGCCCGCTTGAAGGAGTAAGCCAGTGAATGCCACCCATAGCGTGAATGTCGTATTTAAGGTGAAAGGCGGGTGAGGGGGTAAATTCAGTTGAAGGCTGCGGAGAAGGTCGCTGACCATTTGCCGATGAAAAAATCCGGATTCCCCCGCCGCCGAGTGGCGGTTGTGCTGGTGGTCGTGCTGGCCGTGGTGGGCATCTTCCTGATCACCGTGGACCGGGAGGAGATCCTGATCGTGCTGAGCGAGGCCGACGTCCGCCCGCTGCTGGCAGCGTTCGCATTCACGGCGCTCTCGTACTTCTGCGTGGGCTACAGCTTCGCCCTGGTGAGCCGTGCGATTGGCATCTACATGAGCAAGCGGGACCTGACCGAGGTGGGCTTCGTTTCGGTGATCCTGAACCATGTGGTGACGACGGGGGGCGTAGCGGGTTACTCGCTGCGCTACCTGTTGATGAACGGCCAGGGGGTGCTGCTGAAAGACGTGCTCTCTGCATCGATCATCCACTTTTACCTGACCAGCCTGGATATGCTGTTTATGCTGCCGGTGGGGTTCGTCTACCTGCTGGCGAATGCCCGCGTGGCCCGGGGGGCGATGATTGCCATCGGGGCGATGACGGTGCTGTTCTTCATCGTAGCGCTGCTGGCCACGCTGCTCGTCTTCTTCGACTCGTGGCGCACGCCCTTGCTGCGGCTGGCGCAGCGCATCGTGAAGAAGACCGTGCGCCGCGATATCGGCCCGACACTGGAGCGCTTCAATGAATCCTTCAGCCGCGGCGTGCTGGATATGCGCAAACAGCCGCGCAGCCTGGCGATGGTAATGACCCTGACCTGGGTGGATTGGTTCTTCAGCCTGCTGGCGCTGTACTTCTGCTTCGATGCGCTGGGCCCACCCGTCCGCCTGGGGACGGTGATGAGCGGGTTCGTGATCGGCATTATGGCAGGCGTGCTGTCGATGGTCCCCGGCGGCTTCGGGGTGCAGGAAGGATCGATGGCGGGGGTGTTCCGCCTGTTAGGCACCTCTTACGGGCAGGCGGTGCTGGCCTCGATCCTGTTCCGGATCGTGTACTATCTGATCCCATATATCATCAGTTTTGTTTTCTACGGACGTCTGCTGCGCCAGGTGCAAGAACAGGCGGAGCAAGAGGGGAGCGAGGGTTGAATTGCGTATCTTGATGCTGAGCCACGGTTATCCACCGACCATCAGCGGGGTTTCGCTGGTGGTGCAGAAAATCTCCCGGGCCCTGGTGCAGAAGGGGCACACGATTCGGGTGGTGACTGCCAGCGAGCGGGGGAAACCTTACCGGATGGACGATCAGGGAGTAGAGGTGATCCGGATACGCGGGGTGCTTAACCCGTTTTGGCGGGAAGGGCCCTACCCGGCGATCGGGCTGGGAGAACTACGGGGGATCATCGCCGATTTCAAACCGCAGGTGATCCACACGCACGAGAACGTGTTTTTCAGCAACCAACTGCTGCGGCTGCGAGAAGAGCTATCTCAGCCGCTGGTCTCATCCTGCTATTTCCTACCGCGCTATGTGACGCACTACCTGCGGTTCGGGACGGCGATCAACCGCCTGATCCAGGAAGTGATCTGGCGGTACATCATCCGCAATCTGAACCGCTACGATCACACCGTTTTCTCCACGCGCACGCAGATGCAGGATTTCATCGATCACGGGCTGCGGGTCCCGGCATTGGCCATCTCGAACGGGGTGGACTCCGGCCGCTATCACCCGGCGAACGGCCTGGTGACGTCGGTGGAGGAACGTT
This sequence comes from uncultured Anaerolineaceae bacterium, assembly GCA_964391195.1. GTDB lineage: Bacteria > Chloroflexota > Anaerolineae > Anaerolineales > UBA4823 > JAAYXE01. The sequence goes on from CAYMLG010000063.1 coordinate 23,343, forward strand.
ATCGCCTGCCGCCGCGGCCGCGGGTGCTGTTCGTGGGACGGCTGATGAAGGATAAGCGCATCGATCTGCTGGTGCAGGCGATGGCGCAGGTGAAGGATGAGGTCCCGGCGCACCTGCTGGTGATTGGACGAGGGGCGGAGCAGGCGGAGCTGGAGCGGTTGAGCGCCGAGCTGGGGGTGGCCGACCGCGTGCACCTGCTGGGGTTCGTGCCAGAGGCGGACCTGCCGGAGATCTACCGGGCCTGCGATCTGTTCAGCATCGCCTCCATCTGCGAGGTGCAGAGCATCCCTGCATTGCAGGCGGCGGTGACCGGGCTGCCGATGGTGGCGGTGAACGCCGCCGCGCTGCCAGAGTTGGTGCATGAGGAGCGGAACGGGCACCTGGTGCCGCCCGAAGATCCGCAAGCGCTGGCCTGGGCGATGGCGGATATCCTGCGGGACAGGGAGCGGATGCGCGAGTACGGGCTGGCGAGCCTGAAGATCGGCCAGGAGCACGCCGAGGAGGAGACCTTCCGGCGGTACGAGCGGTTTTATCAGAGTTTGGTGGGAGGCTGAGGTCCGCCCTCATCCCCCCGGCCCCCTTCTCCCAGAATCGGGAGAAGGGGGAGTTAACATCTGCTATATAAGCGTATCGCAAGCTGCCGCGCTTGCGCCTGTGGGTCCGGTGTTTTCAACTCGACCAAAGAGACCACGTAGATTAGAATTTCAAAATTGCTATCTCTGTGTTCTCTGTGTACTCTGTGGTGAAAACCCTTTCGCTTTTCGCTTTTCCTTTTTCGCCTTTTCACTTGCCAGTATAATCCCCTCGAAATTTAAACACGGAGGACTTTACTATGCCTGCATCTAACACTGTGCCGGTGGTCGTGGATTTTCCGCTGCGGGGGGAGTGGGTCGCGCCGAACACGCCCGGCACAAAGATTCCCAGTCACGGCACGGACATGCTGGGCCAGAGATACGCCTACGACTTCGTCGGGGTTGCCCCCGGGGGCCGGGGGCTGCGTTATTATCGCCCCAGCCCGCTGCGATACCTGCTCCTCGGCGCGCAACTGCAAGATTATTACGGTTGGGGCCGGCCGATTTTCTCGGCAACCGAAGGAGTCGTGGTCCAGGCCGAGGATGGCTGGCCGGAGCGGAATCCCGTTCACCTGCTGAGGGACCTGGCGAACCTCTATAGAAACGTCCGCAGGTTCCGTGCGGACAAATCCAGGACGGCGGACCTGCGCCAGTTGACCGGGAACTACGTCATCGTGGAATCCAATGAGGGGTACGTGCTGTATGCCCACGCTCAGACCGGGTCGGTCAGGGTATCCCCAGGAGATCGCGTCCTCCCCGGCCAGGAATTGGCGAGAGTCGGCCATTCGGGCAACTCGACCGCCCCTCACTTACATTTCCATCTGATGGACAGGCTCGATCCCTGGGAGGCGCAGGGTATTCCGTGCTGCTTCCGCGAGTATGAGGTGTTCCAGGATGGCGGGTGGCGCCTGGTTCAGAACGGCATCCCAAAGGCGAACGAGCGGCTGCGGAAGGCGTGATCGATGCAGTTTGATCCGCCGGTCTGGTATAGTTGAGATATGAACGAGCCGGACCCTTCCATCGAATATTACAACCAGAACGCCGAGGCGTTTTACCGGGATACGGTAGATCTGGATCTCAGTTACCTGACCCACATGTTCACCGAGCGGCTGTGGCCCGGGGCGCATATCCTCGACGCGGGCTGCGGCTCCGGACGAGACAGCCTGGCTTTTCTCCGCCTCGGTTTCCAGGTGACCGCCATGGACGCCTCGGCCGAGTTGGCCAGGCGGGCGGAGGCGCTGCTCGGGCAGCCGGTGCTGCTGCGGCGCTTCCAGGAGCTGGATTTCGAGGAGGCCTTCGACGGGATCTGGGCCAATGCTTCGCTGCTGCACGTGCCGCGGGCCGAGATCGATGCGGTGCTCGAACGGCTCATCCGGGCGCTGAAGCCGGGCGGGATCCTGTACATGTCGTTCAAGGATGGTCCGGGCGAGGTGGTGCGCCACGGGCGGCTGTTCAACGATTATGAGTTGGATGAATTCGAAGCGCTGGTCGCCGCCCACCCGCGGCTGGAGTTGGTGAAAATCTGGACGAGCGAGGATACCCGGCCGGGGAAGGTGTTGGGTTGGGTAAATGGGCTGTTGAGGAGAAGGTTTTAACCACGGAGTACACAGAGAGCACGGAGAAAATTTCGAATTGCGGATTTCGAATTTCCAAATTGGCTAGCCGGATCGTCTGTCCACACAGGGGCCCGGCGGGTTCAAATTTACGGGTTTGGAGACCGGTGGTTTGGCTACACGCATGAAACCGGGCTGGTCGCCGGGTTATCATTTCGAAATTCGCTTTCCCCCTTTCGCCTTTCCCCTAGAGCTGTAACAGCACCATCACATCTTCCAGCAGCGCCGCGATCAGCATCGTAACCGGTATGGTGAGGAACCAGGTGACCAGCATCTCACCGCCAACCTGCCAGCGCACCTTGTTCATCCGCTCGGCGGCCCCCGCCCCCATCAACGCCATACTGATCACCTGCGAAGTGCTGACCGGCGCGCCCAGGATGGACGCGAGCAGGATGACCAGGGTCGAAGCGCTCTGGGAGGCCAGGGCGTTGACCGGCCGGATGACATAGATTTTTCTCCCCAGGGTGCGCATCAGGCGCCAGTCGCCCCGGGATGCGCCCAGGGCAATGGCCACGGCGCAAGCGACGACAACCGGCAAGGGCACGGTGAAAGCGGCCAGTTCGCCGGACAGCAAGAGCCCCAGGGCGATCACACCCATTGATTTTTGAGCGTCATTCGCGCTGTTGGCGAGCGCCAGGCCCAGCATAGTGGCAATTTGCAGGCGCTGGAATAGATGGTTCACGCGCGGAGTGGCGTTCTGCGTGAGGAACAGGATGAAGTTGGTCATCACATAACCCGCTACCAGGCCGATCACCGGGGCCAGGAACAGCGGCAGCACCACCCTGTACAGGCCGCTGGCCACGATGGCCCGCGGTCCGCCGGCCACGATCGCAGCCCCGAGGATGCCTCCTACCAGGGTATGGGATGACGAGGAGGGAATGCCCTGGAGCCAGGCGATGATCGTCCACACCAGGGCGGCGGCCATGGCGGCGGTGATCGTATTCAGCGAAATGGCATCCGGGTCCACCAGGCCGGTGGTCACCGACCGGGCGACGGCCACCCCAAACAAGAAGGGGGCGACCAGCACGGCCAGGCCGCACAGGTATAGGGCCAGGCGAGGCGGCAGGGCGCGGGAGGAGATCACCCCCGCCATGATGCTGGACGAATCGCGTAAACCATTAATATAGGCAAAGATCAGCGCAAATACGATTAACAGCCAGAGCACCTGCTGTAACTCCTCACCGGGCAAATGGCCTTACAACCCGTAAAATGATAGGGTGTGGAAAAAGGATCCGCTCTTCCCCATCCCCCAAACTAGTAGAAGAACTGAGTGATTATACTCCACAATCGGCCATGCAGCCCAAGATGCCGATCTTGCGGCCGCGGGCCGGGTGGTTGTTGAGGAAAAGGTTTTAACCACGGAGAACACAGAGAGCACAGAGAGTTCGTTTTCTTGGGCAAGCGTAGCGCAAGATGCCGATCTTGTGGCTTTCGACTGCGGTGGATTCGTAGTGGCCCGGCGGTGAGCGCTTCGCTGCCGGCGGTGAGCGCTTCGCTGCCGG
>CAYMLG010000064.1:0-26714 GCA_964391195.1 uncultured Anaerolineaceae bacterium
CCCGTGGTGGACCCATATTGGGGTACGGCGGGAGGGTACGGGTTCGAATGATTTTCTTGCCCTGCCGGTGCGGGTGTGCTAGAATTGGCCCAATATCCGACAAAGTTCATAGTATTTACACAAATTCAGCGGACAGGAGGGTGGAACAATGAGGGATTCACAATACGACTTCGACCGGGCGCTAAATGAGGTGAGCGCCAGCTCTGCGGGCGGCGCCCCCTTCCTGATCGCTTACGGGGCGACCTTCATCCTCACCGGCCTGCTCTCCTTCTTCATCCCGTTGGAAATTGCAGCGCTGATCGCCATGTTCCAGGGGAGCGCGGCCTTACCGCTGGCCTTCTGGCTGGAACGCCGGCTGGGCACGAAACGGATGTCGCCCGACAATCCGCTGCGTTCTCTATCCGTCCAACTGGCCATGTCGCAGATCCTGGGTCTGCCGGCGATCATCATCGCCTACAACCTCAACCCAATCACCGTCCCGGTGATGCTGGCCGGGCTGGGAGGCGTCCACTTCATCCCCTACGCCTGGCTGCACCGCACGCGCCTGTATATCATCCTGGGGGCGGTAATCGCCATCGGGGCCTTCCTGCTGCTGATCCTGCTGCCATCCAATGAATTTCCCATAACCCTGCTGTTTATCGGTGCGGTCTATTGGATCATGGCGCCGCAGGTCTACCGCAGCGCGGCCAGGCTCACTCAGGCTGAGGCAGTTTGACCTCGAACGGGGGGAACCGATCCAGGTTAATCTATGCGAAAGACACCGGATGACTTACCCATCCTTCTGTTTGAAACACAAGCCGATTGGGAAGCCTGGCTGGATGAGAACCACGCGACCCAACCGGGCGTCTGGCTGCGCCTGGCGAAGAAAGGCTCCGGCCTGAAATCCGTCAACTACACCGAGGCCGTGGAGGCCGCGCTTTGCTTTGGCTGGATCGACGGTCAGGCGAGGGGATTTGATGAATTATCCCATGTCCAGCGCTTCACCCCCCGCCGGCCCAACAGCAAGTGGTCCAAGATCAACCGCGGACGAGCCGAAACACTCATCGCCTCCGGGCGGATGAGGCCGGCCGGCATGAAAGCCATCGAGCAGGCGAAGCAGAACGGGCAGTGGGAGGCGGCTTATGATTCGCCCCGCACGGCCACCACGCCGCCTGATTTCCAGGCCGAACTGGATAAGGACCCCGAGGCCCGGGCTTTTTTCGAGGCGCTCGACAGCCGGAACCGTTTCGCGATCCTGTACCGCATCCAAACCGCGGTGAAAGCGGAAACCCGGGCGCGGCGGATTCAGAAGCTGATCCTCATGCTGAAAAATCGAGAGAAACTGTACCCCTAGGCAGGGGGCCAGAACACAATCGCCGTTTCTATCGCAAGCTGCACTGAGACAACAGAAATGACCTCAGCCACTTCCCCAACCCCACGCTGGATCGCCTTTCTGCGCGCCATCAACGTCGGCGGCCGGAACATCAAGATGGACCGCCTGCGCAGCCTGTTCGAGGCCTGTGGATTTGACCATGTCGAGACTTTCATCGCCAGCGGGAATGTGATCTTTAAATCACACTCATGCGAACCGCGGGCTCTGGAAAGGCAGATCGAGCGCTGCCTGTACGAATCGCTCGGCTACCGGGTGGATACCTTCGTCCGGTCGCAAACCGAACTGGCGACGGTCGCCGCCTACCGGCCCTTCCCGCCAGAGTTCCTGGAGGGGGAAGGGAATATCCTGTACATCGCCTTCCTGAGAGAGGCGCCCGGCAGCGAAGCTTGCCAGGTACTGTTGGCCCGCCAGACCGAGGTCGACCGGTTTCACCTCCACGAGCGCGAGGTATACTGGCTGTGCCGGAGGAAGCTCGGCGAGTCAACCTTCTCCGGAGCGCAGTTGGAGAAGTCCTTGGGCATACCGGCCACACTCCGCAATGCAACCACGGTGAGGAAACTGGCTGCCAAATATTCAGGGAGGGACCATGACAGCGAACTCGCTTGAAGTCTATCTGGAAATCGGGAAGAAGCGGATCTTCGCCGGGGCGATCGAGTGGCCGGGATGGTCGCGCAGCGGAAAAGACGAGGCCGCCGCGCTGCAAGCCCTGGTCGACTACGGCCCGCGCTACGTGCGCATCTTGCGCCGCAGCGGGCTGGATTTCCAGGCGCCGGACGATCCATCTGCCCTCTCGGTTGTCGAACGGCTCGCAGGCAATGCGACCACCGACTTCGGAGCGCCTGGCATGGCCCCGACCGCCGACACGCGCCCGGTCGACCAGGCGGAATTACAGCGCTTCCAGAAAGTGTTGGAGGCCTGCCTGGACGCCTTCGCCGAGGCGGTGCAGGCCGCTGAAGGAAAAGAACTACGCAAAGGACCGCGAGGGGGCGGGCGAGAACTGGAAAAGATCGTCCGCCACGTGCTGGAGGCCAACGCCGGCTATCTCACCCAGCTCGGGTGGAAGCCGGGGAAGGGCGAAACGGGCGGTTTCCAAGCGGAGCTTGACCGGGTCCGTAAAGATATCTCTGCCGCCCTGGCCGCGGCCGCGCGCGGCGAACTGCCGGCCAAAGGCCCGCGAGGTGGAGACCGCTGGACGCCGCGTTACTTCGCCCGCCGGGCAGCCTGGCATATTCTCGATCATGCCTGGGAGATCGAAGACCGCATCCTGTGATCCCGTCTAGGGAATTCCCTACCCCCGTTAAGGGGAATCCCCAATTGCTACCTTTTCTGTCGCAATTTATATTCTATTAATCCTGGCTCTTTCGCGAGGGCCGGGCCTTTTTCCGGCGGGCGAAAGCGCGAGGGCGCTCGAAGAGGGGGAGATGTGGTGTGCTGCCCATCGGGCAGAAGCGCCAGGGCCGCAACAAGGGGAGAGAATGCGCCCTGTGTGCAGATTCGAAGACCGGGGATTGAGCAAGCTCATGGCCGATCTGCCGTCCAGGAAGAAATTGATAACCTTCACTGCGCTGGTTTGCGCTGTCCTGCTCAGCGGGTGCGCGGCTTTGACCGAGCTCGCCTCGATCGAAGCGCTGCCAGACCCGGCGCGGGCAGGCGCGCCCTCCGCCCTGGAGGCCAGGGGCCCGGCCGCGGCTCAAATGGAGTGGTTGTGGTGGTTCATGTTCTGGCTGGGACTGGCCATTTTCCTGGCGGTGATGGCCTACCTGTTCTGGGCGTTGTTCCGCCGGCGCCAGGAGGAAGGCGTCCCTCTCACCCAGAGGCAGGAGGAACGGATCGTGATCTGGGGCGGGGGCGTGTTTCCGGCCGCTGTCATCCTGCTGCTGGTGGGGCTCACCATTTCGGCCTTGGGGACCATCGCCAACCCGGCACGCCAGGCAGCGTTCACCATCATGGTGACCGGCTACCAATGGTGGTGGGAGGTGGGTTACCCGGATCACGACATCCGCACCGCGAACGAACTCCACATCCCGGTGGGGGAAAAAGTGCAGATCAACCTGACCTCCAACGACGTGATTCACAGCTTCTGGATCCCCCAGCTCCACGGGAAACTGGACGCCAACCCAGACCGGATCACTTCTTTCAGCATCGAGGCCTCCGAGCCGGGCGTGTATTGGGGGGAGTGCGCCGAGTTCTGCGGCGACCAGCATGCGAAGATGCGGTTCCTGGTGGTCGCCGAGACGGCGGATGAGTTCGAGGCCTGGGCCAACCGCATGAGCCGGCCGATCGAGGCGCCTGAAGACCCGCTGGCGCAGGAAGGGCTGCAGGTCTTCATGGATGCCGGCTGCCTGGCCTGCCACCGCATCGCAGGCACGAACGCCACCGGCCAGCTCGGTCCCGACCTGACCCACGTGGCCAGCCGGCGCACCCTTGGGGCCGGGGCGCTGGAGAACTCGATCGGCAACCTGAGCGGCTGGATCTCCGACCCGCACAGCATTAAACCAGGCGTGTACATGCCGGCCAGCGAGTTGAGCGGGCCGGAACTGCAGGTCCTGCTCCATTTCCTTGGAACCCTGGATTAACGGAAAACAGCATGGAAATTCCCGCCTCATCCGCCACCCCGGTGCCATCCGCCGAAGAGAACGCCCGGACAGCCGACCGCCTGGCGCAGATCTGGGATGACCCGCCGGGGGTGATCGGCGCGCTCAAGGCTTTGCAAAACGACACCCTCGGCAGACGAGTGATGGCCACCTCGTTCACCTTTTTCCTGGCCGCCGGGGTGCTCGCGCTGCTGATGCGCGTGCAGCTCGCCTTTGCGGAGAACACCTTCCTGGCTCCCGAGACCTTCAACGAAATGTTCACCATGCACGGCTCCACGATGATGTTCCTGTTCGCGGTGCCCATGTTAGAAGGGTTCGCCATCTTGATCCTGCCGATGATGTTGGGCAACCGGGAGATGCCCTTTCCCCGGCTGGGGGCGTTCAGCTTTTGGATCTTTCTCCTGGGCGGGCTGCTGTTCTTTTCCAGCTTCCTGTTCGGGGCGGTTCCGAACAACGGCTGGTTCGCCTACGTGCCGCTCAGCAACCGCTACTACTCGGCCGATCTGGGCATGGATTTCTGGCTGCTGGGGTTGGGCGTGGCCGAGGTGGGGGCGATCGCCCTTGGGGTGGAAGTGATCATCGCCATCCTGCGCATGCGCGCCCCCGGGATGTCCATCCACCGCATGCCCCTGTTCGCTTGGGCCATGCTGGTCACCGCGTTCGCCATTCTCTTCGCCTTCACCACCCTGTTGGTCGCCAGCGGGTTGATGGAAATCGACCGCAAGTTCGGCACCCGGTTCTTCGACCCGCAGGCGGGCGGCAACCCGCTCTTATGGCAGCACCTGTTCTGGATCTTCGGCCACCCCGAGGTGTACATCCAGTTCATGCCGGCGGCCGGGATGGTTTCGATGATCATCCCCACCTTCGCCCGCCGGCCGGTTGTAGGGTACCTGTGGCTGGTCCTATCGCTGGTGGCCGTCGGGTTCGTCAGCTTCGGCCTGTGGGCGCACCACATGTTCACCGCCGGGCTGCCCCAGGTGGCGATGGGCTTCTTCGCCATCGCCAGCATGTCGATCGCCATCCCCAACGGGGTCCAGGTTCTGGCCTGGCTTACCACCCTGTGGAGCGGGCGGCCCAAAATCAGCGTGCCGCTGCTGTATGTGATCGGCTTTTTCTTCATCTTCACGCTCGGGGGGATTACCGGCGTGATGGTCGCCTCGGTGCCCTTCGACTGGCAGGTGCACGACTCGTATTTTGTGGTGGCCCATTTCCATTACGTGCTGATCGGCGGGGTGACCTTCCCCATCTTCGCCGCTTCCTATTACTGGTTCCCGTTCATATCCGGTAAGCTGCTGGACGACCGGATGGGGAGATGGGGTTTTTGGCTGTCGTTTATCGGCTTCAACCTGACCTTCTTCCCGATGCACATCCTTGGCCTGTTCGGGATGCCGCGGCGGGTGTACACCTACGAGGCCGGTTGGGGGTGGACGGGTTACAACCTGCTCTCCACGATTGGGGCCTTTATCCTGGCAGCGGGGATCTTGCTGTTCGTGATCAACGTGCTTTCTTCCTGGCGAAACGGTCGCCGGGCGGGTGTGAATCCGTGGAACGCGGGCACCCTGGAATGGTCGACGGAGCTGCCCCCGCCCAGCTATGGCTTTTCCGTGCTGCCGGTCGTGCACAGCCGCTACCCGCTGTGGGAAAAGGATAAAGAAGCCCGGCGGGAGATCCCGGAAGAAGTCCATGCCCGTCATGTGGTGGCGGGGATGGGGGGATGGCCGCTCAAGTGGCGGGCGGCGATGGTCACCTCGCTGTTGGACGCCCGGCCGGAGGAGATCTTCCGCGTCTCGGGGCCATCGATCTGGCCCTTTGTGGCGGCTGTCGGCCTGGTGGGCATCTTCGCCGCCGAAATCTTCACCGCGCGGTGGCTGGTGATCGGCTCGGCGCTGGTCTTCCTGGTGGGGGTGATCGCCTGGCACTGGCCCGACCCGGTCACCACCACTGAGGCGGAGGAAGAAGCATTCGAGCGCGAATACAACATCCCCGTTCACACCGAGGGCAGCTACGCCGTTTCCCGGGGGGCGATGGCGCTCTTCCTGCTGGTCGTGGCGATTGCCCTGGCTTCGCTCATCTTCAGTTACTTCTACCTGCTGCTCGAAAGCCCGGAATGGCCGCAAAGCGGCATCCGCGATCCGCGACCGCTCCTCCCGGCCATCGGGACGCTGCTGCTCATCGCCGGCGGGGCCGCCCTGGCCTGGGCCGTGCGCAGAATAAAAGAAAACGAGCCCTCCAGGTTGAGGCTTGGGCTGGCAGCCGCCATGCTTGCCGGGGCGGTCGCGCTGGGCCTGATGGTTTATGAATTTATCCAATTGGACTTCGGCTGGTCGTTCAACGCCTATGCCTCCATCTTCATCTTCCTAGGAGGCGTGCTGATGGCGCTGCTAGTCCTCGGGCTGGGGATTGCTGCGTTGGTCCTGTTCTGGGCCTTCCGGGGGGAATATTCCGCCCGCCGCCACGTGGCGGTGGACAATGTGGCCCTGTACTGGTACGTGCTGGCGGTATTCTGGCTGGTTGGGTTTGGGGTGCTCTACCTCACCCCGCTGTTCACATGAGCCGGGGCGGGTGCAAGGAGGGATGAGATCGATGGAGGACAGCAGCAGGTTCGAGCAGCGGGCTTACCGGCCGGTGATCCAATGGTTCGAAGTCCTGGCGGGGCCCCTGGTATGGTCGGTCCATTTCTTGATCGTCTATTTCGCGGTCGAGTTCGCCTGCGGGCTGGGGTTCTTCGAGGCCCCTATCCTGGGCCTGCCCCTGCTGATCTGGGTGGTCATCCTGGCCACGGTGATCGCGGTGGGGCTGCTGGCCTGGGCCGCTGTCGCCGCCTTCCGGGACTGGCGCACAGTGAGGCGGGAGGACCGGGGCGTGGCCGAGGCGGTGATTTTGCCAGGCCGCATCATCGAGGGCCGCAGCGAATTTATGACTCTGGCCGCAGCCGTGCTGAGCCTGTTCTTCGCAGGTGTGGTGCTCATCACCGCCCTTCCGGCTCTGTTCCTGCGACCCTGCCCATGGAATTAAAGAGGATGACCGCAGGAGGGATGCATGCCTGATACGGATTTCCAGGCGGTGGAGGAAAAGCTTACCCGCCGCCAGTTCCTGAAGTTCCTGGGCCTCTTCCTGGCCGGGGGCTTGCTGGCCTCCTGCGCCGAAGCACAAGACGACCTGGCCGTCGGCCCGGTGCAGTTCACCACCCCGATCCCCAACCAGGTGCTGAAAAGCCCGGGTCCGCCGCAGACAGAGCAGTTCCCCGAGGGACTGGCCCGCTTCATGGCCCTATCGGCGGCGATCACCGGGTTCGAAGATCTGGATCCCCAGATCGGGACGGTGTACATGCAGAGCGTCGAGGACAACCCCGACCTGCTTTCGCTGGAAGAGATCTATCAGGCGGCGCAAATCACCTCGGCCGAGAGCGCCGTCTCATTGGAGCAGCTACAGTCCGGCCCGCTGTTCTCGGAGGAGGCCAGCCGCCAGACGGTGAACGAAATCGCCAAGATGTGGTACACGGGGGTCTACACCGAGAATGGGGAGCCAATGGTGGCTACTTTTGTCGACAGCCTGGCCTGGAAATCGCTGCGCTTCACCAAGCCGAACTCGATCTGCGCTTCATTCGGCTTCTGGGCCACCCCTCCGGCAGCGGAGAGAGACAATTAACCGAGGAGCGAAGGACCGTGGCAGACTATGAGGCCGACCTGGTCATTGTCGGTGCGGGCGTCGCCGGGCTGCTGGTCGCCTGGAAGGCGGCCGAAGCGGGGGCGAACGTGCTCGTCCTGGAATCCGGGCCAACCGTCAACCGTGCGGAGGCGCTGGACACCTTCCGCAAGGCGGTGGCCAAAATCCCCACCTCCCCATATCCGTCCGTCCCCTGGGCGCCTCAGCCCAACGTGATCGATCCACAGGGGTACTACGTGCAGGTAGGGCCGGAAATGTTCAAGTCCACCTACACTCGCCGGGTGGGCGGCACCACCTGGCACTGGCTTGGCACGACCATGCGCTTCCTGCCCGAGGACTTCCAGTTGAGGTCGCTGTATGGCGTGGCCGAGGACTGGCCCATCATCTATGAGCAGCTCGAGCCGTGGTACGCGCTGGCGGAGGAGGCGCTGGGCGTAGCCGGGGACGACGGCGAAGACCTGGAGTCGCCGCGCAGCAAGGGATACCCGCTGCCCGGGCTGCCCCTGACCTACCTGGATAAGAAACTGGCGGTGGCGGCGCAGCGCGTGGGCCTGACCCTGAGGCTGACGCCCCAGGCGCGCAACTCGGTGTATTTCGATGGACGCCCGCCCTGCTGTGGGAACGCCACCTGTGTGCCCATCTGCCCCATTGCAGCCAAGTATGATGGCAGCGTGCACGCCCGTAAGGCGTCCGAGTTGGGCGCCCGGATCCTGGAAAACGCAGTGGTCCATTTCGTTGACGTGGACGCAGAGGGGATGGTCACCCAGGTGCGGTTCAAACGGCCGGACGGCAGCGAACAGACGGCTTCCGGGCGCATCTTCGCCATCGCCGCCCACGGGATCGAGACGCCCAAGATCTTGCTGATGTCGCGCAGCGACGCGTTGCCCGACGGGGTCGCCAACTCCAGCGGCGTGGTAGGTCACTATCTGATGGACCACCCGGTACAGCTCAGCTGGGCGCTGGCCAACGAGCCGGTTTACCCCTACCGCTCGCCGCTCGAAAACGCCGGGATCGAGGATTATCGTCACGGCGAGCACCGCCGCCGCTATTCCGCCTTCCGCATGGCGGTGGGCGAGGACGGCTGGTCTTTCCCCGGCTCGCCGCCCGACCAGGTGGCGATAGAACTGATCGACCAGGGCATCCTCGGGACCGATTTAGCCGAGCAGTTGAATGACCGTGTCTCCCGGCAGTTCCGTTTTGCGAACCTGATCGAGCAGATGCCGCAGTTCGAGAACTATACCGCCCCCGCCTGGGACCAGTTGGACGAGATCGGCATCCCCCGCCCGCTGATCGATTACCGCCTGGACGAGTTCACCTCGCAGGGGATGGCTATGGCCAGGGAGGTGTCGGAGCAGGTGTTCAACGCCCTGGGGGTGAGCGAGATCCACCATGCGGACACCTTTCAGGGGGCCGGGCACGTGATCGGCACCTACCGCATGGGCAGCGACCCCAGCACGTCGGTGGTTGACGCCGTGCAGCGCTGCCACGACCACCCCAACCTTTTCCTGCTGGGCAGCGGGACCTTCCCCACCTCCGGCACCGCCAACCCGACCCTGACTCTGGCCGCCCTATCCCTGCTCTCGGCGGACGTTATCCTGGAGGAGTTGGGCGTGGTGAGGGAGCAGAGCTCTCATCGATCGGAAGCCGCGTAAAACGAGAGAAACTCCTTGAGAATTTCGTTGATCGAAGCAATGGAGGTCGTTAAGCTCCATGCATGGATCGATTATTCTCTTGTCCGCTCAGGGGCCGCCCTCGGGAGGTAGGGTTGGCGAGGTCTCTAGCGTGGAGGTGGGTTCCGGATCAGCAGTTGGCGTAGGCGGAACAGGCGTCGATGAGGCCGTTGGGGTAGCAGGCTCGGTGGTCGGGGTCGAGGTTGGTGGAGGAAGTGTAGCCGGTGGAGTTGTCGGCTCAACGGTTGGTGTCGAGGGAACAGGCTCCGTTGGCTCCACCTGATCCGTAGGCTGAACGGTTGAGGTCGGAGGTACAGGGGTAGGTGTTGGGGATGGAGTCGTTATTTCTATCACCCGAGTCGGTGGCGGCGGACCTTGCGTTTGTGTCGGGACGGCTACCGGCGTAATTACGTTGGTCGGCTGCGCAATCAGAGTGCCAACGATTCCGACCAGCGGAGTATTACGCACTTCGCGGACGATCACCGGTGTTGGGGAGTTCGTGGGGGTCAAAACCTGTGTCTGTGTAGGAGCGCTGTTCGGGTCGCGGATGATCCCCTTAACCACCACTCGCTTCGCGATCTTATAGCCATTCTCGAACACCAGGGAGTAGGAATATTCGACCGCTTTTCCGTCGAGTCCGGTCCCGCGGGTGCTTAGCGGGAGCACCCATTCCAAAGCCAGGTTCGCTTCACTCTTTGGCTTGATTTTTCGATCACATAAATTATCGGAACGGACCACCAGCATCGCCGGAGGCCGCTTGTCATATGCCATACAAAGAACGCCAGGGATCGTCCCGGTGTTGGCGGCTGAAAGAGTGAGCACGCCATCATCACCGGGCCGGATCTCCCCTAAATTCAATACCAGCGTATCCTCATCTTCCCCGTCCAACTTCAGGTTCAACGAAGCCGCTTCCATGGTGACCTCAACGACAGAAGCCTCATTGAACCAGGCTCGGATCGTCATCAATTGCCCTGAGAGTGGAGTAAAAGTAAACAGGGCAACGATAAGCATCGAGAGCGGAACGAGGATTTTCTTCATCGATTCCCATCCATTGGTGTGGGGAAGGGCAGGTCAGAGTGAGCTGGCTATACCCTTCCCCACACCCGGCGGTGCGGTTACAGCGCTTGCGTGCGCAACTTGTATCTCCGGCGGGGGATTAATCAGCCTGTTTCAGCTCGAGCACTACGTCGAAGCTCAATTTATCGGTCATAAAGATCGCATCGGGCTTGGCGTATGAATTGTGGGGGAACCTCCACTGAATGACCAGGTCAACCGTATCCCCGGACGCCATTGGCAGAACGTCGATCCACTGGTCGCCATTCCATTGATTCAGGTTCGCAAACTGCAATCCGGGAGTGGTGTTGGTATTCCCACTATATTCGAGCTCGACATCGCCCGCATCGTAGATGCCATTCTGGTTGACATCCAGGAACATGGCCATCTGTAAAGCCAGGCCTAGATCGCCGGCATCGCAGGGGTCACCGGCAGAGATCTCCGGCTCGATACACCCATTCTCATCTTGTGCGTAATTGGCAATTTTGGCCGAGAGAAGCCCATCCAGGCCCCCGGCTTTACTGCTCAACGTGACCTGGCCTACGCCTGTATCGCCCGGCTTGATATCGACAACGCTGAAGGGCAGGGATGCGGAAGCGCCAAGCTCCAAATCCAGCCAACCGGCCTGGAAGGTGTTGTTCTCGACGCCTTCGAGGTCTGAGAACCAGGCTCCAGAACCAATGACCCCGTAAACCATTACCAGAATGGCTGCCAGCAGAACGATGGGTTTCCAATACTTCTTCATTGTGCTATCTCCTTTTCTGTTGAATGGGCAGAATATTGGGTTGCGGATATGAAAGTTCCAGCGAATATGTCCAAAGATGTCCTTAGCTGTTTTGCCTGAGCTCGGACAAGAATAAGAGAGGAAATCCTAAGCGGGGAAAACGGAAGCGGTAGATACCGGCGACCCTCATGTCGTTATTCGAAAAATCATCCACGACGATGTTTGCATCCCCTTTCGTAACCGGCCGGCCAGTGTCGTCAAAACCCACGATGCGATGCGTGACCAGCTTCCCGTCGACGGACATCACAACGATCGAGTTGAGCGATAGATCCTTGGTGGGGCGGGTGACAACGATGAGATCCCCAGCCCATAAGGTGGGGCTCATGCTGTTGCCTTCAATCAGGATCACCCGGTAGAAGCGGTTGTTGATGGAGCCGTAAGCGATGAAGACACCTAGGATAACCACCAATGTGAACGCGGCCGAGCATAATTGACCAAGGACCTTTTTCAAGGCTCACTCCAACGACGTGTACGATCCTGCTCGAGAGTCAGGCTCGTGGCAGCCTGACTGCTTTTGGATGACTGTCTGCTGCTAGCCGAGCAGCGAACTTAGCTATCTGTCTCCTCTGCGAAGTAGATCTACCATTCAATTCCATGTCTTCAAGCGGCTTGAACTACCAGGACAGAAGTTCTTTTATCCGAACCAGAGCTGGTGATACACAAATCAAGCTGCTCAGTTTTTGCAAAACCAGAAGTACTTATAAAGACCGGCGAATCGGAATAGGAATAAAAAAACCGGCCCACTTGAGGGCCGGTTTCGCTACTTGCTCCCCAAAAGACCTGACTCCCATTGAGGGCCAGCGACCAACCAAGGTCTTTGGATCAAAGCATCCCTTTGATTGCTGTATAGTCTACTCAGTTATAAAATTACAACCCCGTTGCAATTAGATTCTAGAGTTTACACTACTGCAAGTCAACTGACATTTGTCACATACAAAAGTAAATAAATGGTGACAAATGTCATATATTTCGATATTCTCTACCACCTTCCAAAACTCTGCATTGTCTCTACGAACAAGTCATGCGGGAGGGCGTAAGCGGTGTGTCCCTGGCGGCCGGTCATGGTCTCCGCCGCCACCGGGGCGTTGAGGATCGCCTCCTCGACCGCTTCGACCACGCCGTAGATCAGGGGGTCCATGGCGAAGAAGGGCAAGGCCGGGAAGCTCAACCGCCCTTCCGGTTTGGACGGGTAGTGGATGCCGGTGGAGAAGGCCAGGAACAGGTCCCCCGACCCATCCAGGCCGAAGCCGCCGGTGCGGGCCAGGCCCACCGTGCCGCGCTGCGCCAGGCGAAGGCACTGGTGGGGCAGCAGCGGAGCGTCCGTGGCGATTACGATCAGGATCGAGCTGGTGAGGGGCGGGGCCGGCCAGGGGCTGGGCACCTGCTCGATGCCGATCTTCCGCCCCACCGGAACCCCATCCACCCGTAGATCCTCCCGGTTCCCGTGGTTGGCCTGCACCAAAACGCCGACGGTATACGCCTCCCCCAAAATCTCCACTTTGCGCGAAGCTGTCCCGGTGCCCCCTTTGAAATCGTAACAGATCATCCCCGTGCCCCCGCCGGTGTTGCCCTCGGCAACCGGGCCCTCGGCAGCCGACTCCAGCGCCCTCACGAAATGTTCTTCCTTTAAAGGAAAGGCGCCCAAGTCGTTCAACCACCCGTCCCAGGTTTCGGCGATCACCGGCAGCTTGTAATGCATCCCATCCCCGTACTTCGACTGGCCGTAACGCACCACGCTGTCGTAACCCAACCCCACCTGCGCCGTGCCGGTCAGCACCAGGGGTGAAACCAGCAAGCCGGTCTCTCGGATGAAGGGCAGGCCGGTCATCTCACCGATCCCATTGAAGGAGTGGAAGGCGGCGAATACGTGGTCGAGATGGATCTGTGCCCGGGGGAAGATCACGGTGACCCCGGTGCGGGCCAGGCAGGGCTCATCGGCGATCAGCGAAACCTGTCCGACGAGCACCCCGGGCACATCCGTGATCGCATTGTACGGCCCGGTGGGAAGCGTCCCAATGGTAATACCCAGATCACGTAAGCGAGCTCTGGTCATAAGATCTCCTATAATAAACAGCACCCGGCGACCCGGTTTCGCCCGGTGGTATATATCAGGTTGAGGGATGTCCTTAGCTCTGACCGAGGCTGACAGAACACCGGAACCCGAAGCCGGTCTGATTCTAACAGGCACAGGGTCTTTGGGAATGAGGGGATTCAGATGAAAAAGCTTGACGCAATTCTTTGGCGACGATTGGACGCCCCTGGTCACGATGCTTGCCGGCTGATACAGGGAGATAACGGCTGGCGGCTGGAGGGCACGGCCGTTTTCCTGCACGACGGCCTCCCGGCCAGGCTGGCATACGAACTTGATTGTGATCGTAAGTGGCGCACACAGGAGGGCGCGGTGAGCGGTTGGATATTGGATCGCCCCTTCGAGTGCCGGATTTCACGAACGCCTGAGGGGATCTGGACGCTCAATGGGCAGGTCGCGCCCCAGGTGGTGGGGTGTTTTGATCTGGACCTCGGATTTACCCCTGCCACAAACCTGACCCAACTGCGGCGTATCGATCTCGAGATTGGACAGGCTGCCGAGACGCCCGTCGCCTGGCTGGATGCGCCGGCCGGTTCCCTGGAGCGGCTGGAGCAGCGCTACGAGCGGCGCAGGAACAACGAATACTGGTACGAAGCTCCGCGGTTCGGCTACGCAGCACTGCTCCAGGTTACAACGGCCGGTTTTGTGACCAGGTATCCAGGTTTGTGGGAGGCCGAGCTGTGAAAACCTGAATATACCTGTCTACATTTCAAGGGCAATCATCTAGAGCATCAATAACCGGTGCAGGAATGAGATGGCCAGCTTGGCGACCGCCAGGCAGCTCATAACGATCATCGCCTGGCGGGCGCTTGAAACCAGGGGCAGCGTCCAGCCGAAAATACCGGCCAGGCCGGCGACCAGGATCAGGGCGCCAAGCAGGTAAGCCAGGATGGTCAAGGGGTGGGTCCAGGCCCCGGCGGCGGCCACTCGACCGATGCCGTTCGTGCACATGCCAGTGCTGAGCAAGAGCAGGACGACCAGGGCAGCCCGGTCGCTGCCGATCAACGGGATCTTCCGCCCACTGAGCACGGCAAAAACCAGCAGCGCCGCCAGCAGACCGAACACGATCGTGGTCGTGTAATTGCCGGTATAGGTAGTGGTAGCAGCTTTCATCTGAAAATTCTCCTTTTAGTTCGGGACATTTCGGTTAAGCAGCCCCGGCAAGAACCAGGGATTTCGCCTCAGATAACGGGCGATGGGCGGTTCTTCGGGCAGGCGGCTGCGGACTTCTTTTGGAGATTCGGGCCATTCGAACGGCAGGTGGACGATCTCGCCCGGGGTACTGATGGTTTCTACAGCCTGCAGCGTGGCTTCCAATACGGCCATCTGGCCGGCGTGGTCGCAGGGCTGGCCGAGCGTGCGCCCCAACGGGTATTCGATGGCGGCAATGCGAGGCACACTGACCGAGGCGGTCAGGTCGGGCACGGGGGTCAGGTTGATGGTGGTAAAGCCGGCGGCCTCCAGTTCGCGCTGCACCAGTCCAACGGACCAGCAGCACACCGGTCAGGCAGGCACGAGAACGACTACATCGGCGAAATCTTCCTTTAAGTTACGGATCAGCGCCGGGACGGTCTCGCACAGCATCACTTCCGGGTCCAGCAGGTAGCCCATGATGGAGTAGTGGCGGGGACCCATCCGCCCGATGCGGCCGCGCTGTTCCAACTCGGCCAGGCGCTGGAGGGGGAACAGGCAGTTCAGGTCCTGGGCGGCATAGGAGGGGTCGATATGCATGTGGTACAGGCGCACCTCGTCTTCGGTGGCGGTCCTGGGCAGAATGCGGTAGGAAGGGTCGCCCCACCAGGGGTTGCGGCGCTCGCCCTCCTGATCGAACGGCCGGTCGGTCTTGAGGGCCACCCCGGCCGAGCTGAGCAGCGTGACCGTGCATTCGGAGAGAGGTTTTGAGAGCGGGGTCCAGGGGATGGGCCGCGGCTGCTCCATCTTGATCCAGTTCTTGATCATCCGCTTGGTGATGCCGTCGATGAAGCGGTACGAGTCGACTGTTTGGGTCATTTCACACCTTCCTTCAAGAAAAGCCGTTCACAGCAGTCCGTTTGGGTAGGTTGTCGCCCGGCTTACCGCTCAGCAAACCGGCGGCGGGAGAAGATTATTTAGATGGCAGGTTGGGCGTTCTGGTAGGGACTTCGTTCCGGCTGCGAGGGGTCCACCAAACTGCGGAAGAAGGCAGCCAGCAGCCATACGGCGAAAGCGCCCATCACGATCCACGAGCCGACCATGCCGATGTACACGCCCACGGGGAAGATGATCCCGAGCAGGGCCTGGGAGAAGGTGCCGGAGAGCACGTTCAGACCGTTGAGAATACACATCACCAGCAGCGGCGGGGCGAGCAGGTAGCCCAGCGGGCGGCGGCGCAGCAGGGCGACCCCCGCCAGGACGGTTGCGGGGGTGATGGTAGCCGAGTCGAAACCGTGCGTGAACATGGTGGTGTACGGGCCAAGGTTCGCCGGCCCTCCGCCTTCCAGGATCGGACCCAGGATCTCACTGAGCCAGAGTATGAAGGTGCCGAGCCCGGCCACGAACAGAAACACGGCCAGGCCGCGGTGCGGCAGGCGAGGCGAAACCCGGCGGGGCAGCGATTGGAGATCGAACGCGGTCAGGGTGAGGATCAGGGCGAACAGGCTGGCCGAAAACTGAGCGGCGTAGACCAGGAACAGGCTGTTGAAGGCCGCGCCCATGGTCATCGATGCCCCGATGTAGAGGAAGTACATCAGTGCTCCGGCCAGCAGGAAGGCGGCTTTCAGCGAGCCGCGGCGGCTGCGCAGGAAAGAGAGGACCAGCAGGGGGACGCCGGCCAGGAGCACGATGGCGTCCGCCCCCCTGAAGGTGCCGGCGGCGAAGGTGGTATCGTACTGGTAGATCCCGCGACCGAAGATCTCAGCGGTCTGACCGCGGAGGGTCGTGAAGGAGGTGGGCCCCTCCCCGCCCGGCCAGAACAACCCTGCGCCAGAGGCGACCAGGGCCAGCATGGTGATGAGGGGGATGAGCCAGTCGAGGGCTGCCTGTTTTTTCACGGTTCCGCCTTTCTCCGAACTGCGGTCAGCTATTCCATCGCCAAAGAAGTTATTGTTTATGGTGGCTATAGGAACAGTTTAGCAGCGGAGAAGGCGGAAGGAAACACGTGCTTGTATGAACTGAAAAAGCCGAATGAAGGAAAACCACTCACACATTTGTATGAGTGGTTCGTGGTGAGCCCGTTGTACAGGAGGGGCATCACCGCAGGGTGACAGAGCGGGAAGGCGTGGCTTAGAGCGGCTGGCACCCTGCGCAAAAATAGACCGCCCCACCCATGTAGGCCGCTTTTTGGATCGGTTTGCCGCAGGCCGGGCAAGGCCCTCCAACCGTATTTTTGCTCAGGATCACCCTGTACCCCCCGGGATTCCCGAAGAGATCGCGTTCGGTATCTCGCCCACCCTGATCGGTCATCTCCGCCAGGACACCCTTGACGGACAGGTACAGCTTTTCGATCTCGCCGGGCGACAGATCGCCCATCATGCGCCGGGGATGAATCTGCGCGGTCCACAGGATGTCTTGCAGCACACCGTTTCCCAGGCCGGGGATGCGCTGTTCGGTCGCCAGGAAGGCTTTGGCCGGGAGCCTGAGGGTGTTCTCATCCAGGAGGGCGGCGAAGTAAGTCCAATCGAAGGCCGCGCTGAGAGGTGAGGGCTTTTCTCGAGCGATGCGCGCATCCGCCGTCAGGCGGTCTTCCCCGGTGGGAAAACAGAGCAAGGCTCCCCACATCTGGACCGTGCAGCTTATTGCCGTACAATCCTCGAATTCCAGGTAAAGCTGGTGTTTTTTGGGTGGCGCTTCGCCCGCGGGGTGATACCGGATCGGGGTGCTGATCACCAGGGTCGCCTCTCCGGCCTGGATCTCCACATGGTTCCCGTAAGCCGATGCGCCCTGGATGGTCTGGCCGGCCAGGCGATCCCGGTAGGCCGCCGGATCCCCGCTGTACCAGGCGAACTTATGGGGAGAACTGTCCGCGACTGCATGGACAATCCGCTTGCCTGACAGGACCACGGTAATTTGCCGCGCAAGGGTTTCTGCTTCAGGTAGCTCGATCATGGGTTCTGCTCCTTTTTCCCGAGTCAAGGGATGTGCTCACTCCATTATCGCGCCAAACCCAGGGCCTGTCATCCAGGAAAATGGGCGTGTGTACAATAAAGTGACCCATGAATATAAGTGAGGGGGGTGAGCGACAGGCGCCCGTCGCTCACCCCCCTCCTTACAAGACTTGCAAGTAGTTCCCGGTGGGCCGGGGGACCTAACCCGTCGATCGATCCTGGCAGCAGATGTCCAGGGGAAACGGAGCCAGAGATAGAAAATACCCGGCGTAGGTGTGGGTGATCTCGGTTAACCCCAGGCTGAAGTTGGCCAGGCTGCGCTTCATTTGTTCGAACCAGGGGTAGCCGGTCAGCTCGAGGGGAGGCTGGAAGTGATGGCCCTGTGAGCCAATAATCTGGTAAAAGAAATCGGGATCGTTCACCGGCCGGTAAACGTCAACGAGGAAGACTTTCCGCAGGTAATAGCGCCGGGGACGGCCCTCGCCGCCGACCAGCCAGACGCAGTTCCCCGGCAGCCGGACCGGGTTTTTGCGCGTCCTGACGTAAAAGAAATCGTCTTCCCCGGGGGGCTGCGCCGGGCCGTAGCGGTCGGGGTTGTGGTATTGGATGTAGTGACGCACGGGAGTTCAGCCTCGGTTTTTCTGACCGTTCAGAAACATCAAAAGCCCGGCCAGGATCACCAGCACAATGGTCACCGGAATTTGGATGTGCAGGCCGCGGCTGCCTTCAGGCAGAAGGAAAACGGCCGTATTCCATGGCAAGGGGTAGGCGTTCAACGCGGCATGGGCTAACGCCGGAAGAAATATACTGGCGCCGGACCGTTCATATAACCAGGCAAACAGGATCGACAGGGCAACGGTGAAGACGACAAAAACAGAGAAAGGCAAGGAACCGAAACCGGCTTCCGGAATGAACCAGACCGGCGCATGCCAGGCTTGCCGGCAAACTGCCATAACGCTGGCGCAGGTGCGGAAAGGCAAAACCGCGCCACCCGGCTTCTTCGAACAGCGCCGGCAAGAGCAGCACAACAATCAGCAGCGGGATGGAAAGCCAGGTGTTTGCCGGTGGGGCAGGCAACCGAGGTCCACCCAGACCTCGCCAGAGCAGGAAAGCCGCCAGCATGGTCAGCGCCGGCCCAACCAGGGCGACTCCATACAATGCGAACTTCACCCGCCAGCGCACCATTTGCGCCAGGAGCGCCCTCACACCCGGCCTGCCCCTCTGGTAGTACACTGCGCTCACACCTCCGAGGAACGGGCCCAGCGTGGCGAAGGTGATCAACACGCTGCTGGGAAGAGGCAGGGTGAACAGACCATAAGCGGATAAAGCTGCCGGGATCAACAACAACCAGGTGAAACCGAAGGCGACCCCAAGAAAAATAAGCATGCTTTTCGTCGCCAATGCGCCGGCAGCCCCGGCGCTGACCCCGGCATCGCCTTCAGCGATCTTGACATCACCCATGATGATCCCCTCCCAGGCTCAATTCTATAGTGCGGACGCGATCGCAATCGCCAGGTAGATGGCTGTATCGATTGCCGCATGAATGATCCACGGCCAGACGATGCCGCGGGTGTCCAACATCGCTTTGCCCAACAACAGCCCCAGCAGCCCGGACCCCAAGGCCCCCACCGGGCCGGAAGGGATGCCGCCGTAGTAGTGCCCCAGCCCAAACCAGACCGCCGTCATCCACAACCCATGCCCTGGCCCAACGGCGGGGAGGAGGACCCCCAGCGGCGACGCCCGGTAGATGGCCTCTTCGCCGAAGGCGTTCAACGCCGCACTCAGCAGCACCAGGGGAAGCCAGGGGAGGGCTGAGGCGAAGCCCGCCGGCGTTATTGGGTTCATCGCAGCCAGAAGCGCAAAGAAAAGCACGGCCAGCAGCACCGTAATAATAGCACCAAACAGGATCCAGTTTACCTGTATTTTCCGACCGGGGAAGCGGAACTCGGCGGCCGGGGCGTTGAGGTCCCCGGCCGTCAGAAAGGCATCCCGCCGTCTCAGGCCCATCACGAACAGCACAGCCAGCACGATGAGCGTGTCGATGATGATCAGCACCCGGTCGCCGAACACGGCAACCAGGGGCGATGAGTCCATAAAGAGATCCTGCCAGGCGGCCAACTGCGAAACCCAGGGATTGAAGGTTGTAGTGACCAGCAATATCACCGCCATCACGGCGAAGAAACCGCGCAGGGGCGCCAGCGCTCGCCACAGAAAGGTGGAGGCGAAGAGCAGGAGGGCGGCCGCAATCCACCCTTGATTGATCCAGGGGAGGTCGCCGCCGAGAAAATCTCGGGCGATTACCAGGGGCAGTTTGCTCAGTAAAAGAACAGACACCCAGGCAGCCAAAACGAGCGTCGTCCGTCTCGTGATGTGCGTGTCTGTGGACGCTTGCTGGTCCCGAGCAACAGGCCCAGAGGAGAGGTGATTCATGGGATACTCCTTACTTACATCTATTCGAGCGTGTCCCGTCTGGAGCCGATAGCGCCAGAACAAAAATGAACACGGCTTTGAGACTACCCCCATTTCATTGCAGCAGGCAGGGCAGTGTGACGTGGCATACCCCGTAACTGTACGATGCCGTACAGCGCCAGAGGGAGCATGAGCAGACTCAGCAGCAGCCAGGCGGCCGGCGCAGGCTCTAAGTTCTGACCGGCAAAGACCAGGTAGCCAGCCAGGTTAACAATGGCGTGAAAGAATACCGCCGGGTAAATGCTGTTTCCTTTTAAAACCTGGGCCCCAAGATAGACTCCCAGGAAGAACGCCTGCAGGCTTTGCAGAAGGACGTTCGGCAAAGGCCTCCCGCCCAGGAAATCGAACAGGTGGATGCTGCTGAAGAACAGCGAAGAGACCAGGACGCTCCGGACCAGGCCGGGCTGTGTACTGCCCCAAGCCCGGACCAGCGCGTGCAGAATAATGCCTCGGAAGACGACTTCTTCCATCGAAGCCGCAGTGAGGATGAACAGCGCCGCCTGGCCGGGCAGCGAAGAGCCGGAGAGGTGGACAGCGAAATCCCCCGTCATGGCGTAGGCGGAAGCGGCGATCGAATAGACCAGGGGGAGGAGCAGGGACAGCCAGGTTCGCCAACCTCCGGACGAGGCAAACCCGGCCGGACGCAGCCATCCCAGGCGGGCAAGGGTCACCAGCAGGACTGCGATGAAGATCGCCCGGCCAAGGATCCCACCAGGCTGGCCGTAGGCGCCTTCTCCAGACCAGAGGGCGCCCAGCATCGCGGAGGCAACCAGCATCAGAATAAACACGAAACTAACCGATAAGCTGAAGAGCACCAGGTGGTCCCGAGCAAACAGATCCATTTTATTCATCAGGTTTTTCTCCAGAGTCGCCTATGAAGAGGCCTGGCCCGATACTCCACGTACGCCCCGGCCGGGGAAGTGGCGTGGTCAAACCCCAACACGGCGATGAAAAAGAGCAGTATACCCGCCGAACCCAGCGGAGATGCGTGGAAGGTAAACATGGAGGATAGCCCGAGCGAGATGCAAGGCAAGAGCGGCATCCCCATCAGGATGGTCCGCCGTAGTCGAGGTTGGTCTTGAAACATAAAAAATCTCCTACCCGTGACCGCCAAAACTCTACCGGACCTTCTACCACTGAACACTTCCGGCCGAATTACCTATTTCACCCGTTTTCGGACACGGCATTCACCGAGATCAGAGGCAGGCTTAGGCTGCTGATGCGGTTCAGGACACCGTGCAGCGCGGCCTGGTCTGGCAGGTAACCGGTGAGCGTTGCGTCCCCGTTCTCGAGGTTGGTTATTTGCAGCCCGCTGAACCAATCGGTCCAGGCGCTTGCCAGGTGACCCTTGACGCGAATTTCATAATAGGTAGGTTTATCCATAAGGGTCATTACGCGAGAGCTGATTCTCCTCACCGGACCTTCCGCTTATCCGGTCAGGGGATGAGTAGATTGATCGAACCGACGCCCGCACTGACTTTCAGGAACAGTGTGTGCGGTGAACTGCCATACGCCTGGTTGACATATGTATCACCATCACGCCGGAGGCCGGAGTTCGTCAGGCCCCCAATCGTCGAATCTGCGGAGACCTTCACTCCCATATCCGACGGAAGCTTCACCGACAGGTCGCCCAGCCCGCCGCTGATCCTCACTTCCAAATCGTGGTCGAGCGCGCTGCTCAGGTCTACGTCCGTACTACCGGCGCCGGTATTGATCCGCAAACCGGCCAAATCCAACCCGCGGAAATCCAGGACGCTCTCAACCGCGCCGGTTTCGATTTCAAGTTCGATCGGTACGGCGTTACTCAAGAGCAAGTCCCATTCGTTGATCAGCGACCCGCCAACGGGAATAAGCTTGCCCTCGTGATCCACGACCAGTTCACCCTGGCTCCCGTTGATCCTATACTCGATGTGGGGCTTCCAGGAGGAGACGTTATAACGAAAGGTGGCATCCACCACACTATCCGCATCGCCGGCAATCGCCAGGACTCCGGCGCCCATGTGGACCTGGACCCGGACCGCATTGGCCGCGCCCAATTCAATGGTTTCCGTATCGGTCACAGTTTCGCCAACCCGGGTGGTGCGCAGCAGCCCGCAGCCTGAAACCACGAGACACAGGGCCAGAACAGCGCCGGCCCAACCTGTTCTTCTGAGCTTTCCGTTCATCATGATCTCCTTTCAATTTGGGTTGGTGGGCGGGCGCTGCACTGTTTCACAGAGCTGCCCGCCCATCCCGCCCATTCAGCTAAAACTCTTCGCTCCCAAAGCGCCACAGTGCAGCCAGGGTAAAAACCAGGCTCAACGCAGCGGTGACAACCAGTTGAGAAACGGCAATCACCGGAAGGGGCTGCCCTTGCATCACCACTAAGGCGATATCGGCCATCTTTACCGGCAGGAAATAAGAAACAAGGGGAGTAAACTGTGAGGCGATCGAACCGCCCAACAAAACCGCAACCGCGATCCCCAAAACCGCGCCGCGCTGCTCGAAGAACGTCCCCAACATGATCACCAGAGCCAGGTAGAAGAACAGGGTCAGCAGGATGATCCCGATCCCCATCAGGAAAGGGAGGGGCTGCAATGCCTGTTGGGATCTCAGATAGATCTCCACGTAAGCGACCACTGAGGTAATCCCGGTGACGAAAACCAGCCCCCCGACCAGATTCGAGAGCAATTTGGTCAGCACAAAGGCGCTGCGCGTTACCGGTTTCGACAGAATCCAGGCAGCCGTGCCGGTCTGTTTCTCCTGAATGATCTCGTCCTGGGCCAGGATGATCATGCCGATGGATCCGAACAAGGCGACGAAGTTAAAGTAGAGGCTCAGTCCTAAGGCCATGGTTTCTTCCGAGCTCACCTGCTCAGATGGATCCATGGACGGTACAACAAACAGGATGAAGGCCATCAACCCGTTGATAATCGCCACCCAGAGGACAGCCTGTACGATCCAGCGGCGGGTGCCGAACCAATCACCCAACTCCTTGGCCAGCAGGTTGCCAAAGCCACCCAACCGGCGGCCGCTCTTCGCAGTCACGAGCCCTTGATGGGTGGTCAGCATGGCGCTGCGGTCAACATTCGGTTTCGTTGCCATTTCAGCTACTCCCTTCGATAATGCTCAAAAATACTTCTTCCAGGTTGTAGGTCTTGCGTCCGAAGCGCCTGACCTTCAGTGCCCGGTCCTCCAGGATCAACCGCAGCAGCAGGTCTTCGGCCGCGTCCTCGTCACTCACGCACACCTGCCAGTCCGTATGGCCGTCCTCGGTGGTGCTGAGGATTTGCTGCACCCATGGCTGGCTTTCGATGCGCTCTTGGGCACGCCCCGCCGCGCCCTGTAGGGTCACCTGGTACATTGCGGAACTCCCCTTTCCCGCCAGCAGTTCCTGGATGGGCGCTTCAGCCACCAGCTTCCCCTGGTTGAGGATCGCCACCGTATCGCTTACCCGCTGCACGTCTTCCAGGATGTGGGTTGAGTAAAAAATGGTGGTGTGCTTGCGCAGTTTTTCCATCACCGCCAACACATCGTATCGCCCCATGGGGTCAAGCGAGGCAGCCGGCTCGTCCAGGATCAGCAAGTCTGGATAGTTGACCTGGGCCTGGGCGATACCCAGGCGCTGCCTCTCCCCGCCGGAAAAACCCCTGACCGGCCGGTCGGCTTTCGCCTCCAACCCGACCAGTTCGAGCATCTCCGCCACGCGGGCCTCGATCAGATCCTTTGGACCGGTGTAGAAGAAACGGGCTGTGTAGCGCAGGGTCTGGCGGGCGGTCAGGTGCTCGTAGAAGCGCGGGTCCTGGGCCAGGTAACCGACATGGCTGCGCACATCCAGGCTCTCCCGGGAGATGTCCCGTCCAAAGACCAGGGCCTTGCCTTCCGAAGGCCGGATCAGGCCGAGTAATATCTTGATCGTCGTGGTCTTGCCGGCGCCGTTGGGGCCCAGGAAGCCGAAAATCGAATTCCGGGGCACTTTCAGGCTGAGGCTATCTAACGCCTTTGCGCCTTTATAGGCTTTGCCCAGTCCAAAGGTGTTGATGACCAAATCGTTCGCGGTGTCCATAGAAAACTCCTTATCTTTCTGCTAATCCCCTGCTGGAGATATCTCTGCCAGGGGCTGGCCGGTGCGCACAGCCTCGAGCACCTGGCGGATGGTTTCCGAGACGATCCTGGCGTGCTCGCGCTTCGCCAACAGGCTTTCGTGGGTCGCCTCCGGCACGGTGTAATGGATGCTGTTGCTCGACAGCGCAGGCAGTTCGTGTTGCAGCCGGGTCAGCACCTCGGCTACAATTGCCGGCTGTTCGGTAACGCTGAGCACTCCCAGTGGCAGATCGCCCAGGTCGTTCGCCTGGTTGACTTGCGGCCGCGTCCTGCCGTTCCATGCCAATAGGGTTTCACCGCTGGTCTGCCAGGATTCCGGCCGGGACAGGATGGCGTTCATCTCGGCGGACTGCTGCGAAGGCAATCCGTCGTAGGTTGCACCGCCCAGGCGAAAGAAACGGACGACTCCGAAGCGGGCCAGATAACCGGTGACGAGGTTGCCCCAGCCGTTGAGCCTGCCTTCCCGAGAAGCGGGAATGTGAGCCCACTGGTCGGGATGGGAGGCGTCGATCAACACCAGCCCGGCGACTTCATCCGGGTACAGATCGGCGAACGCCCGCACCACCAATCCACCATAGGAATGACCGGCAAGCACGTAAGGGGGCCGGATCCCCGCGGTCTGCAGGGCGGCGTGCAGGTCGCGCGCGCTTTGCTGTGCATCCTGCGCCTCAGGGGCTGGGTCGCTCCAGCCCAACCCTGCCCGATCGTAAGCGACCACTTGTGTCGTGGCCGACAGGTCACTCTGTATCCAGTGGAAATTGCTGGAGAAGGAAGCCATGCCGGCTTCCAGGATCACGGTGGGGCGGCCTGTAGCTTCCCCCATCACCACCAGATGAAGGCGGCGGTCGCCGATGCGGTCGCCGATATCGACCATCTGGCCCGGCGGTGTGTAGGTGCGCCGGTCGATCCTGACCGCGATCGTCTGGTAAATGAGGCCGATACCGGCGAGACCAAGGATCACGGTGCCCATCCCAATCACCCCGCGCTTGAGCCACAGGCGTACCCGGCCTCTGCTTTCCGGACGGTGGGTTGGGGCGGCGGTGGTTGAAGTGGTTGTGCTCATTCGATACCTCCTTTCAACGATCCGGCGGGTTACTTCACCGCTACCGGCCGGTCGGCTGCCATTTCCGGTCGCGGGGCATCCAACCTGCGCCCCAACTCCCGTCCGGTCAGCACGGGCAGAAGGATCGCCACAACAACGAACACGACCGCCTGCATGATGATGTGCTGCTCCGCGCCGGCTCCCGCAAACAAGGGGTTGAAGATGCCGGTCATGAGGTGGATGGAGGCGTGCAGCAGCATGGCGAGCAGGACGCTTCCGCCGGTGTGAATGAACAGCCATGTGTTCAGCACCGCGCCGGCGATGACAATCACCGCGATCAGGGGTGGATCGCCGCCGAAGATGAACAGTGGAATATGCCAGATGGCGTGCAGCAGGCCCAGGATCAGGGAGGCTGACAGTGCGGAGCGGCCGGCCAGCAGGCGGGGCAGGGCGAAGCCGCGGAAGCCCGGCTCTTCTCCCAAAGCGATCAAGAAAAATGAGGGAAACAGGAACATGCTGATGAGATCGGTCCAGGCGGGCAGTTGAATGTTTTCTGTGAGCGAGGCGCCGGCAAGGATATTCAACCCGGCCGCCGCCAGCCTGATGGCCACAGGAAGCAGCAGCGCCACGGCATACCACCGGATCCCGACCCGCCAGCGCACCATCCGGCCGAAAAAGGTCCTGATCCCCTCCCGACCCTCGGCGATCGCCGTGATGAGAAGGCCGAGCAGGAATGGGCTGTACATGATGAAAAGCCACAGGTCGGAGGGATACACTGAGGCCAGGAACCAACCCAGACCCCAAACGGCCCAGGCGAGAGCCCAAAAAACGGCTTGAGGGTAGCGCTTGATGAAAGCAGTTATTAGGTTCATACCATTCTCCTTCTTATTGCTCTGATATTTCGCCGGATCAGCAGCGGGGGCATATAGAGATAATAATGATCCGGTATATCTAAAATACCGGATCAGGGGGTGGAGAGTCATCCACCCAAAGGTGGACTCAGGGGGTGGATTCGGGTTTGCGTTGAAGGGGGATCAGCGCGCGTAAGGCCTGTTTCTATTGACCGCTAAACCGTGTAATTGTATAATTTCGGGGTCATTTGTATAGTTCTGGTTGATGCCCACAATTGAGAAGCAGTGCTCTCTGCGAACGCCTTTTACCGGCCTGCCTATCTATCTGGCAGGCCGTTTTTTTATTCCTTGGGGGCGCCTATGACCGAAACGACAACCTCGGGATTCGAGAGCCAGCTCCCAGGCAGCGAAGCTGTCCAAACCGAGCTGGGGGGACCCGGAACTTTGCTCCGTAAGGCCTCGCCGTTTTATTACGGCCTGGGGACTTTGGGGATTTCGATCGGAGTGGAGGCTTTCGGCGCCTTTGTATATTTTTATTACGTAGAAACCCTGGGGCTGGCCTTCTCGTTGGCGGCCCTGGTGCGCACGATCTACGCCGTATGGGATGCCCTCAACGATCCTCTCTTCAGTTACCTTTCCGATAACACCCGGACCCGCTGGGGGCGACGCCGTCCCTGGCTGATGGCGGGTGTGCCGCTCTTTGCGCTCAGCTTTGTTATGCTCTTTCTCGGTCCGGCCTCGCCGGGCGACGACCAGCGCTCGCTTTTTTGGTATCTGCTGGGTGTTACCTTGCTGTACGAGACTTTTATCACCATCACCGGGGTCAACTACAATGCACTATTTCCGGAGCTGTTCCGGACAAAACCTGAGCGAGTCCTTGCGGGGGCATATAACCGCGCCGGGCTGATCACCGGCCTGGTGATTGGCCTGGCGATCACTCCGGTCGTTTTCCGCCAGCT
>CAYMLG010000065.1:0-6782 GCA_964391195.1 uncultured Anaerolineaceae bacterium
ATGATATGTTGTCTGCCAGTCCCCCTGGCGATTAGCGTATTTTGCGCACTTCGGAACGACCGGGGAAACCGGGTGAGGTCGCCGTCGGTGTTCCGAACTGCGATGATATTGAGGTGAATTATACACTTCTTTGGGGGCCGGACAGGGAAGGTCTATGGTCGCTTCGCTCCCTCAGTACCCTGCCAACTAAATGCTGTCACTGCGCTCCCTTGGGAGGGCCCCCCCGCATGTCATCCTGAGCGGAGATGGACGACGCGCAGCGTCGCAGGCATCGCCAGACGAAGGATCTCATCCCTCGGGCATCGGAGATCCTTCGGTCGCTTCGCCGAGCATCGCTGTGCGATGCCACTCCGGATGACATATCAGAGGGGCGCTTCCCTGTAGACGGTATTTAGTTGGCAGAGTACTCAGGATGACATATCAGGGAAGCGCTCTCTCTTGACATTATTTAGTTGGGTGAGTACTGAGGGCATGAATACCCGGTGATTAAAAGCAGCACTTGATTAGCTCTGTACTGAGGCCAACTGCGCTACACCTGGTGTCAGGCAGCAATAGGGGAATCCCTACCCGCTTGTAGGATAATTCCCCATTGAAAGCTATCATCCATATCAATAAGATACAATTGCATGTGAGTGGGTTTCCGGCTGGGGGCCTGAACCAGAACCACCGTTTATTCTCAGTTTTATCATCCCTTTATTGCACCGTTCTGGGATCGAACGTCACCCAGCCGGAGACCCCTGAGATCGTGGCCGCAGATCTGTTCATCGCCCAGGAGGTGGTTTTGCCGGATGACAAGGGCCCGACCGGCGCTTGTCTTGTGGCGCGTGGCAGATGGCTCCACCCGGCGCATCCCCCGGTCCCGGGCCTGGGGAGGCCGGGCGGACAGCTTTTGGAGTGTTGGGTTTGGGGATCAGGAGGGTTCTCCTGAAGGGAGTTATAAATTCATGCGCACGGGGATTAAGATCGCTCGTCTATTCGGGATCAACATCTATATCGATTGGAGCTGGATTTTTATTTTCATTCTGGTCACCTGGAATCTGGCCGTCTCATTCTTCCCGGTCTTCCACCCGGAATGGGGCCTGGGGATGAATTTGCTGCTGAGCGTCCTCGCTTCTCTCCTGTTTTTCGCATCGGTGCTGGCGCATGAACTGGCCCATTCGATCGTGGCCAGGGCCCGCGGCCTGCCGGTGCGGAACATCGTGCTGTTCATCTTCGGAGGCGTCTCCAACATCGAGCGCGAGCCGCCCTCCCCGGGGACGGAATTCCTGATCGCCGTGGTGGGGCCGCTGACCAGCCTGGTTCTGGGTGCGATCTTCCTCTTCATCGGAGGAGCGAACACGGACGGGATCGGAGTTTTCGGCAACCCGGCCTCCGTACTGGCCGCGCTGAGCCCGCTCGCCACCATCGCCCTCTGGCTGGGATCGATCAACATCCTGCTCGGCATTTTCAATCTCATCCCCGGCTTCCCTCTGGACGGTGGGCGAGTGCTGCGCTCCATCTTGTGGGCCTTCACCGATAACCTGCGCCGGGCGACCCGCTGGGCCACCTGGGTGGGGCGGGGCATCGCCTGGCTGTTCATCATCGGTGGTATCGCCATGGCCTTCGGGGTGGAGCTGCCCTTCTTCGGCTCTGGCCTGATCGGCGGCCTGTGGCTGGCCTTCATTGGCTGGTTCCTGAACAACGCCGCCTCGCAGGCTTACCAGCAGGTGGTGATCGAAGACGTGCTCGAAGGGGTGCCGGTCGCCCGGGTCATGCGGGTAGAAGCCCCCACCGTCCCGCCGAATTTGTCGGTGAGTAACCTGGTGGACCAGTACCTGATGGGCACCGATGAGCGCGGCTTCCCGGTGATCGACCGGGACGAGCTGTTGGGCATGGTGTGCCTGGAAGACATCCGCAAAGTGCCCCGTGATGCATGGGACAGCACCTCGATTAGCCAGATCATGACCCCGGCCAACGAGCTGGACGTGGTCTCCCCACGCGAAGACGTATCCGAGGCGCTGAACAAGCTCAACCGCCGGGATGTGCGCCAGGTGCCCGTGGTGCAGGAAGGCCGCCTGGTGGGCATGCTGCGCCGCCGCGATATCTTGCGCTGGCTGCAGATTCACTCGAACACGGTTGCCGGATAACTGGCCTGCTCCACATCTGGCGGTGTTTTCACGCCCTCGGCCCTTCAAACCGCCAGATGTGGGGGCTCGACCCCAGAAAAAAGACGAACATGATGCCCCGCCCTGCTGAACGGTCGGGGATCACGATTAAGGAGAAGATATGCCTGAGAAAAAACGAAAAGATAAACGCACCCGGGACGAGGTCCCAGAAGAAGAGGGGGCCGAAAGCCACCTGGATCTGGATCAGAAGCCAAAGGGTGAATACGATAAAACCGAGGACCATCCCACCAATTTCGTGCTGGTCGATACCGGCACCAACCAGATCCATTCCAACCCGCTCGACCCGGAAAGCACCGACGACTCGATGACCGTGGGCACCGATGAAGATGGGGTGATGAGCCGGATCGACGATTACACCGATGACCCCGATACCCTGGAAGATTTCGCCGAGCGCCAACGCACGGGGGCCGGCTCCGACCAACTGCTGAACAAGTTCACCCAGCACCACTCGCTCACACCAGAGACCTCTGGCGATGATATCGACGCCTCCTGGGAATCGGACAACCAGAGCGGAGAAGAGTCGGTGGGCGGCACGGTGATCACCCCCGACCAGGATATCGTCGAAGAGCTGGGAGAAGCCGTGGGGTTGGAGTACGAATTTGACGAACCCCTGGATACAGCCGGAAAGCTTGAAGATCGCGATCAAAATCGCTGGGAGATGAACCCGGAATCGGCCGGTGAAGCGGAAGAAGAACTGGAAGACGAGGAGCCGGACCTGGAAGATATGCTCGAAGACATGGACGCCTATGATGACGAAGACCTGCTCTCGGTGGCCGAAGAGCTCTCCGACCTGGAAGAAGAAGAGGACAAGGACGAAGATATCGAGGACGAGGGCTACACCATCACCGATGAAGACGTGATCGAAGATGAAGACCTTCTCGATGATGAAGACGACTACGATATCGAGAGCGAGCTCGAGGACGAAGAAGAGGAGGATCTCATCATCGATGAGGAAGAGGAGGACGAGGAAGAAGAGGAGGAGGATGAGGACGAGTTGTACGATGAAGAGTTCGACGAGGACGAATTCGAGTTCGATGAAGACGACCTCGACGACCTGTACGATGACGATGACGATTATTAACGCCGGGGGGAAAAGTAAGCCAGGGACTGTGCTGTTTCCTTTTTATACGTAGATTTTATTTGTATTTATACGTGGAATTTATTTGCAAACCGAACGGGCGTTCTAGTATAATGGACTTGTATGAACTTTTTGGAGCGCCTGTTACGCAGATTGATACCCAGCCGGGAGCCCAGCCGCGGGTTCGAGCTCGACGGTAAGCTGATTCAGTCCGTCCAGGTGCTGGCCGGGCGAGAGGACCG
Source organism: uncultured Anaerolineaceae bacterium (assembly GCA_964391195.1). Classification (GTDB taxonomy): domain Bacteria; phylum Chloroflexota; class Anaerolineae; order Anaerolineales; family UBA4823; genus JAAYXE01. The sequence continues at coordinate 3,486 of CAYMLG010000065.1, forward strand.
CCCCGACGACGAGGTGGCCGCCGACCTGATCTCCTTCGCCCTGGCCCACCGCGAAGCCGCCGAAGAGAACCTGCGCCGCTGGCGTACCCTTTCCCCGCGCGAGCAGCAAGTGGTCGCACTGGTGTGCTGTAATCTGACCTCGAGGCAGATCGCCCAACGGCTGTACATTTCTCCGGAGACGGTGAAGGTGCACGTGCGGAATGCGCTGACCAAGTTCGGCGTGCGCAATCGCTACGAACTGCGCCTGGCGCTGGCGGATTGGGATTTCCGGGGCTGGATCGCCGAAAACATCGGCGGTTAACGCCAAACTCGCCGGTAGTTATCCGGCGAGTTTGGCGCTGGTTTTCGCTCCGCTGACCCCCTTGATGCTACTTGCCAGCAATAATATTTTATATCACCACTTACTTTGCCCTTCCCCCTGGTAAGTGTACCTGAGCCGTGACTGCTCTCCCCCAACGTGTGTTTGTCTTGGCTGCATATAATATACAATAAGGGCATCGCAAGATCAATCAGGGATTACCCGCCGCTTAAGGTAGGGTTTTCCCTACCACCCAGAAGGGGGTAAGGCAAGCATGGACGATGGGGGATATATAGGAAATCGCACGGGCTGGTCTATCAGAGCGGCGCTCACGGCACGGTTCTTGCTCATTAAGCTGCTGTCGCCTATGTCGCACCGCCTGCCCTTCATCATCCTGTGCCTGTTTGTCGCTGTCGCTGCCTGCCAGGCTCCGCCGGCTGCCACCCCATCGCCCGCTTCGCCGGAGCCGGTCGCCTCTCCGGCTGTCTCTCCTGCCGCTCACCTGCCCCAGCCTTACCTGGAATATCAGATCTACGGGGGAAAAGTGATCGTCGAGCCTCAGCTCCCTCCGGTGCTGCCGAACGGGCAGGCCGATTACAACTGGATCTATGCCCGCTACGATCTCTGCCGCCTGATCGCCGCCGGGGAGGTCGATGAAGTGTGGCTGTGGACCGGGGACGGGGATGGCGTGGAGAAAGGCCACCTGTACGAGTGGGTCGCATCCGGGCCCGGGTGGAACGGCCTCGCGCCCGATTGTGGGCGGGTGGTGGCCACCCATGCGTTTAACTTCAGCCGGGAAGTAGACGTGGCCATGGAAAGCTATACGCACCGAGTGGAGGGTTTCCTCACCCACTACTACCCTTGCGATTTCGTCACCGACACCTGGCCCTGGCAGGGCGGCCTCACCTGGGGCGAGCGCTGCCAGGGCTTGCTCAGCGACCGCACCGGTTTCGTCGCCCGGCCGTTTTCCGGCAACGGTTATGTGGCCGCCTGCGGCGACGCTCATCACCCACCCAATATCCTCGGCGGTGAAGAATACCGCTACGACAGCCCCGCACAGACCTTGTCGATCTGCCCCAATTGGAGCCAGGACGGTTCCGCCCAACCGGTGCGGCTGGACTGCTCGGCCTGGGGCTGCACGCATTGGGGGTATCACGTCTGGTGGCTGCAGAACCTCCCCGGGCTGAACAACGCCAACCGCGACGCCCAAGGCCGGCCCCACGCCAACTGGTGGGAAGTGATCGTGAACGGGAAGGAGGCGGCCGCCCCCAACCGGGTCGCAGCCGGGGCGAGCCCCCACCCGTCCACCGCTCAGCCGGGCGGGCCACAACCTGAGGCTATAGTTCAGCCTGAGGCTGCCCCGATCCCGGAAACCGGGCTGAGCCCGGTGGCCTTCACTGCCAGCCTGCCCGCCATCCGCCGCCCGGTGGTCTTCGTCCTGGCCTTCCCCGGTTACGGGCAGCCCCGGGCGAGCTTCGACCTGCTCACCGCTGAGCTGATCGAACTGCTCAAGCAGGGCTCCACCTATCACGGATACCAGCAGCAGCGGCTGCAGGCGACCTTCCTCGGGCAGGATGGGGCGAGCTTCGCCGGGGAGGGCTGCCAGCCGGGGAGCTACCCAAACAACGTGCACATCCGCCTGTCGGGCCTGCGCCCCGGGCTGCAGCCCAAGCGGCTGCGGGTGGAGGACCCATCCGGCGGCGGCTCCTGGGCCACCCCTTGCGACCCGGTCTCCGACTGGTTGCTCCACGCGGTCTACACCTCGGCGGTGAGCGCCGACCTGTACTTCAAGCCATTCCGCAACGCATCCGCCGGCTCCCGCTACACCGTGTCGGTGGAGTACGAAAACGGCTACCGGGAGCAGGTCAGCCTGCCCGGGGGGGAGGTCAGCGCCTTCGAAGCCGCCTTTGTCGGCCAGGATGGGGGCGCCCTGGCGGGAGCGGGCTGCACCCTGGGGAGCCCGGCGGCAGATAACCTCCACCTCCGCTTGCGGGGGTTGAAGACCGGCCTGGCGATCAGCCGGGTGCTGGTGGAAGACCCGGCCGGCGGAGGCCGCTGGTCCGATCCCTGCGATCCGGCCTCAGACTGGATGGTGGTGACGCTGGCGGGCGAGGGCGGCGGCCTGGACCTGTTCTTCAAACCTTACCGGGCTGCGGCGGAGGGCACGCTGTACCGGGTCACCGTGGAATACGAAGACGGCTCCCAGACCACCGCTCCGGTGCCGGGAAGCGCAGTAACCGAAGGAGCTCGCTGAAAAGCGAAAGTCGAAAAGCGGAAAGCGAAAAATAGGGGAAACCCTCGCCCCCGACCCCTCCCCATGAAGGGGAATTACGATTCCGCGTGATTTACGGACCCCGCCTTTCCCCTACCCCACTCTCTGTGTACTCTGTGATCTCTGTGGTGGAGCCCGCCCCTGGTGTAAAATGAGTGCGGGGGACATGCTTCACGCCAGCCTGATGGGAGGAGATCTTTGCCGCCGCCAAAACAGCCCCGGAGCAAACCGGAAGTCGAGTCTGCAGCCGCTATCCGCAGGAATATTTCTCGGGCCTTCAACCGGGCCAGGAAGGCCGCCGCCGGGGAGACTGCGCCGCGGGGGGAGCGCCGCTACCGGATGCTGCTCTTCCAGGCCTATATCCTGATCGCCACGCTGGCCTTCACCGTCCTGGCCCTCCTGGCCCGCACGGTGGCCTATTTCTCGATCGATCTGTGGATCACCAAAGAGTTCCAGGAATTCAGCCAGGGCTGGTTTCAAGCGCTGATGCAAGCGGTGAGCTGGCCCGGGTTCCCACCCCAGGCGGTGTGGATTTGCCTGGCGGCCGCGCTGGCCCTGGCCTCCGCCGGTTTCCCGTGGGAAGGGCTGATGACCGGGGTCAGCGGGGCCGGCGCGGGAGCGCTGAACGTGCTGGTCAAGGCCGCCATCCAGCGGCCGCGCCCCTCCGCCGACCTGGTGGACGTGCTCCAGGAGCTGGCCTCCTACAGCTTCCCGAGCGGGCATGTGA
>CAYMLG010000065.1:6882-26412 GCA_964391195.1 uncultured Anaerolineaceae bacterium
CTGGTGGACGTGCTCCAGGAGCTGGCCTCCTACAGCTTCCCGAGCGGGCATGTGATGCTCTACACCGCCTTCTTCGGATTCCTGACCTTCCTGTCCTTCTCGCTGCTCAAACCTTCCTGGAAGCGCAGGCTGCTGACCCTGTTCTTCCTCAGCCTGGTGTTCCTGGTCGGCCCCTCGCGGATCTACCTGGGCCAGCATTGGGCCAGCGACGTTTTCGCCGGTTATCTGCTCGGCAGCCTGTGGCTGCTCCTGGCAATCCAGCTCTACCGCTGGGGGAAACCCCGCTTCCACTCCAACCGGCCGGACCTCAATCAGAGCGATGGCAGACGGTGAGGTTTGAGGCGAATCCGGTTCACCAGTGGTTTTGGAAGCCGCCGGCCGGCTATCCTTTATAATGGTAGGAGAACAATAGAAGCTGGCACTGCATATGAGGCGCCAATCGCAAGTCTGGCGTCAGGCCTGTAAAAGCGCATGCATAGGGAGAAAAGTCAATGCCACATACGTTAAAGATCGCGGTTACGCAAATGGATGTGACACCGGCGCCCACCCCTCAGCGCCTGGAACGCGCGGCCCGGCTGGTGCAAAGCGCGGCGCAGGAGGGCGCCCAATTGGTTGTGCTGCCGGAATTGTTCAACACCGGCTACGCCTACGAAGAGGTCAACTATCAGCGGGCCGAGCCGATGACCGGCCCCACCGTCCGCTGGATGAAGGAGTTGGCTTCACGCTTGAACCTGCACCTGGCCGGTTCACTGCTGCTGCTCGATGGGCGAGATGTGTACAACTCCATGCTGCTGGTCGCGCCCAATGGGCGCCTCTGGCGCTACGATAAGAACCACCCCTGGGCCTGGGAGCGGGCTTATTACGTCGATGGGCGCGAGATAACCGTGGCGGACACCGCCCTGGGGAAGATTGGGCTGATGGTCTGCGCCGATGTGACCTACCCCGAAATGTGGGAGCGCTACGCCGGGCAGGTGGATCTGATCATCACATCTTCCTCGCCGCCGGATGTGGGTGCGCTGGAACTGCACTTCCCCAACGGCGAACGGGTGACCCCGGCCGAGGTCAGCCCGCTCGTCAGCTACACCCGTGAAGCGGCCCGCCTGGCGTTCGGCGAGCAGTACCGTGCCAACGCGGCGTGGTTGAAGGTCCCCGCGGCCAACAGCGTCCATTCCGGGCGGTTCCGCAGCTACCTGCCGAACGGTGAAGCCCTGGTGCTCATGCTGGCCCCCGGTTCGCCTCAACTGGCGCAGTACGCTCTGGATGCCAACAATGTGAAGGCGGAGGCCGGGATGGTGGAGGGCAGCCAGGTGGTGGATGCGAACGGGCGGGTGTTGGCTGCCCGGCGACAGGCGGATGGGGAAGGGCTGGCGGTTGCCGAGGTGGCGCTGCCCGACCGACCGCCGGTCCCCGAAGGGCCTCCCCCGGCCTTGCCGCCCAGTCTGATGGTGGGCAACCTGATCTCCAACTTATTGGCGGTCATCTCCGTACCCGCTTACCGCAGCGGGCTGCGCCGCGCTTACGGCCCGGAGATGGCTCCGGTGCACCCCCGCACCCGCCGCCGCCTGGGCCTGGTTTTGATGGGCCTCGTCACCGGCCTGTTCCTCGGCCTTGCCTGGCGCCGGCAGAGGGCGAGGGCCTAGCTGACAACGGATAGCCGTCAACGGATGGCGACCGGCGACACAATACGTCGCTAGAGCGGTCGCTCGGCAACAGATTGAATGGACTGGGCTATGCATGGCGGATACCCGGGTGTGTGCACCCACAGCCGTGCTTCCTATTGGCATGTGCGGCGTCCGTGGACGAGACATTGTGCCACGCGGTTGTAGGGGCACGGCGGCGTCGTAATAGACGCGGAACCGCAAACCCTCACGCCGTGCCCTCCGTTTGACAATACAGTGTTCGTGGCCGGGGCATCGCGTGAGGGTTGTTCGTTCGAAGGGTTGGCAATTTTGGCCGGGGGCACGGCGACGGCGAAAATTATGTGAAACTGTAAACCCTTACGATAACCCCGCCTCAACGCGCCGATGTTGGGGTGAAGGGGGCGGTAGTTAAAACTGCACCTACAAAGGGCACCAAACCCCACCTGCGTGGGGTTGGAAACCAGTCCACGCAGGTGGACTTCGTGCTCTTTGTAGCTGCGACTTCAGTCGCCGCCATATTCATTCTACCAACATACACATCCACAATCCACCAGTCCACGCAGATGGACTTCTGAGCAAGCCTTATGCTTGCCCTTTGTAGCTGCGACTTATGAAGTTTAACAAAATAAACCGGTAACGTATGAAGGCAGGAACGGATGATGGTCACCTGAGACTGTATACCCACCGCTGTTCTGTACACGCCCCACACAGCCATAAATCCCTGGATTCATGTAGGGGCGGGTCTTTGATTTTGGCGACGGTAGTCTGCCAAAAGCGGCGCCCGCCAGGCCAGCCCCTCTCGTGATCCAACCAGACCCGCCCGGCACCGCCAATCACTCCTCACGACCACAGGCCAACCCCTCATACCTGTCATCCTGTGCGACGGGCGACGCAAAGCGCCGCTGGAGCGTCGCGGGGCGTCGCCAGGCGAAGCATCTCCCCCAAGTCCGGGTGATTCCCAGAGCCTGCGAGGCGCGTCCCGACCCTTCCCTGTGCAGGGGTGGACAAGTCCTCCGTTTTCGTGTATTCGTGGTCGCGCGGCATACTTGCGTATGCTCGGCCATTCGTGGACGGTTTCTCCCCGGCGCATGGGCACGGCTGCATCGTAAACCACCCAGAACTGTGAACCCTCCCGCCGGCAGCGAAGCGCTCACCGCCGGCAGCGAAGCGCTCACCGCCGGGCGCCTACGAGTCCATCGCGGTCGAAAGCCGCAAGATTGGCATCTTGCGCTACGGCCGCGCCCACGTAGGGTAAGATGCCATGCGACCGTATTTTGGTTGCCCTTGCCTGTCCCCGGGTGCAAGGCAGGTCCGCCGCGGGGGGAAGGGCACGGCTGCATCGTAAACCACCCAAAACCGTGAACCCTCCCGCCGGCAGCGAAGCGCCACCGCCGGCAGCGAAGCGCTCACCGCCGGCAGCGAAGCGCTCACCGCCGGGCGCCTACGCTCAATGGGGTGAGGCACGTGCGCTAACCCACCCGCCGTCTGTCACCCCCCAACCCGATCCATCGGGTTCATGTCCCATAGCCTCCCCCAACCCGTTGGAAACAGGTTTGGATTCTCCCAGGCGTCGAATTCATTCGATGCCGGGCGGGCTAGTTACGGATGGGCGGGCTGCGGGTCACGCGAAACGGGCGGGTCTGGTCTGTGGGTTGAGGGGTTTTCCTGGCGATCGTGCTTTTCGGTTGGGGTTCCCTTGCCTGACGGAAAGACCCGCCCCTACGTCTATAGGGATATATCCGCCGTGACCATACTGTGCCTGCAATTCGTGGTTGGTTCCCCCCAGGCGCTTGCGGCCACCAGGTCGGTCCAAATTGCCGGACATATGCCCTAATTCGCGTATTCGTGTGAGCATGCGCTCTTTGCATGCCATTCGTGGACGGCTTCCCTCACGCCATCACGCGCGCCTGCGGCTATACAGGCCGCCGCCATCCCATTTCGAAATCCGCAAATCCCAATATTGTAGGGTTATTCCCCGACACAAATATTTACAAACCTCAATACAATAGATACACAGAAGCCTGTCGACCGGCGTAAAAGCCAAAAGAGGAAGCGTGGCCAAACGAATCCAGAGACTCGAATTGAGTGACGAGGAACAATCCTCTTTGCGCTGGCTCGCCCGGCAGTTGGGATTGTTCGACAACACAGAAACCGGCTCGGGCGAAGGGAGCATCTTCCGCCTGATCCTCAAACTCGCCCGGGGCAACCTGGCTTGCTTTCTCGTCGCCGACCCCTGCGACCAGAGCTATCAGATCGACCGCCTGGCGCAACTGGCAGACGAGAACCCCGAGGTGGCCGACCTGCTCCGGCAGGTGACCGCCGCCCTGGAACGCACCGAACTGACCGCCCGCTCTTACCAGAAAAAACGATAAAAAAATAATAGGGGTTGAGATATGAGCGGGCCAGGCAGCCCGCTCATATCTCAATCCCCAGATCTTGTGGTGGTGGGGGCGCGCGACGCTGGGCAGCCTGCTCATTTTCCATTCCCCTATTTTAAGGAAAGCCCTGCCTCTCCATCCGGGGGGTAAACTCTGTCTGGGGAGAAAGGTGATATACTTATGCGGATTTCAGCCGGAGGGAACCATCCCCTCCTGAGAAACGTCTCATATTGGTATGATGTACGATTCATCCGACACACAGCCCACTCGCCCGGTGGGAGATACCCGCCCCAACCGGGCGCTTGAACCCACTCGGCAGTCCGCCTCAACCCAGGAGGCGAGGCGCTCCGACCCCCACGCCGCCACCCAAGGACTGCCATCCCCTCAGTCAAAAGCGCCACCGACCTCGAAACCGCCCCGCCGCCTGCTCCGCCTGGCCCTCAGCGGCCTGTTGGTGCTGGTGCTGCTGGGCATGTTCGCCGCCGGTGGAGCCCTGGCCGGGTACCAGTCAGGCCAACTGGCCCGCAGCACGTGGGAGGTCGAGCAAGCCCGGCTCTCGCTGCAAGAACAGCACGACCTGGCCGTCCAGGATGTGGAAGCCGGGCGCTACGACCTGGCCTACCAGCGCCTCGAATACATCCTCAAGCAAGATCCCAACTTCCCCGGCGCAGCCGAGAAGCTGGCGGGGGTGATCGCCGTGCTGTATGCCACCGCCACCCCCACCAATCCGCCGCCGCCCACCGCCACGATCACCCTCACCCCTACCCGGGACCTGCGCCCCATCCAACAAATCTTCGACCAGGCCGTGGCCGCGCTCACCGCCCAGGACTGGACGGCGGTGATCGATACGCTCAACTCGCTGCGTAAGGAAGATCCGCAGTATGAGACGGCCCGGGTAGATGGGATGCTGTACATCGCCCTGCGCAACCGGGGCGTGGACAAGATCACCAACCAGCGGGATCTACAGGGCGGCAGTTATGATCTGGCGCTGGCCGAACGTTTCGCCCCGTTGGACGGGGAGGCTGACCGCCTGCGGAACCTGGCCCGCATCTTCATGTATGGCAATGCTTTCTGGGAAGCTTACCCCGAGCAGGCAGTGTATTACTTCAGCCAGGTGGCCGCCGCCGCGCCCTATATGGTGGACGGTTCGGGATGGACGGCCAGGGAACGCTACCGGGGAGCGCTGATCCAGTACGGGGATGCGCTTGTGAAGGAAGAGCGGTGGTGCGAAGCGGAGGAACAGTACCTGCTGGCCGAGAGCATCCGCAGCGATTCCAGTTTGCAGGAGGCGGCGTACGAGGCTTCGATCCAATGCCGCCCGCCGACGGAGACCCCGGCCCCTACCCTGGCCTTCACCCCCACCCTGACCCCGACGCTGACCGCCACGCCGACCCTGCTTCCGCCGGCGACCACGCAGCCACCGGCGACGACCACCGCGCCCACGGTGCAGCCCACCACACCGGCCGTTCCAACCAGCACGCAGCCGCCGGTGATCTCTCCGGAACCGCCGACAGAGACCCCGCCCCCGCCGACGGACCCGGCGCCCCCGCCCACGGAGACGCCGCCGCCCGACACCGAAACGCCTCCGCCGCCGACCGAGCCGCCGCCTCCGCCCACAGAGACTTTACCGCCGCCGGTGGACACCGAACCGCCGGCCTCGGAAACGCCTTCGCCTCAGGCCACCGATCTCCCCGGAGAGGCAGACGGGGCCGGGGATGATCCTTTATCGTTTACAGGTGCGAGCGCATGAAGAAGTTCAGCCCATCCACACAGCGCTGGCTCCAGCGCGGCCTGATCGCCGCAGCCATCCTCGGCCTGGCGATCCTCACCGCCTGGCTGGCATTCGTCGTGACCCGCAATCTGACCTTTTCCCAGGCCCTCGCACAGGGTCCGGGAGGGCCGGTGCTGCGGCCCGGCGAGCCCACGCCTACCCCGCAGTTGGACGAACAAGGCGCTCCCCTGCTCACGCCGAGAGCCAACCCGAACGCCCCGGCGGCGCAGCCCACCCTCACCCCCTGGGACGGCGCCGGGCGGGTGACTGTGCTGCTGCTCGGCCTGGATTACCGGGATTGGTCGCAGGGGATCGATTATTCCCGCTCGGATACGATGATTCTGCTCACCCTCGACCCCCTCACCCGGTCGGCGGGCATCCTATCCATCCCCCGCGATACCTGGGTGCCGATCCCGGGCTTCAAACATGGGAAAATCAACACCGCTTATTACCTGGGTGACGCCTACAAGCTCCCCGGCGGAGGGCCGGGGCTGGCGGTGAAGACAGTCGAACAGTTCCTCGGGGTGCCGATCAACTACTACGCGCAAATCGACTTCGAGGCTTTCGTCCGCTTCATCGACGAGATCGGCGGGGTGAAGATCGACGTCCCGGAACAGATCAAGATCGACCTGTTGGGCGACAACAACACCAAGGTGCTCAAGCCCGGCGTCCAGGTGCTCCCCGGGGAATGGGCCCTGGCCTATGCTCGCGCCCGCTACACCGAGGGCGGAGACTTCGCCCGCGCCGCCCGCCAGCAGCAGGTGATCTTCGCCATCCGCGACCGCATCCTGAGCTTCGACATGCTCCCCACCCTGATCCAGAAGGCGCCGGTTTTGTACCAGCAGCTATCCTCGGGCATTCACACCAATATGTCGTTGGATGAGGTGATCAAGCTGGCAGTGCTGGCCTCGCAGGTGCCCAAAGAGCAGATCAAGCAAGGGGTGATCGGTGAGAAGTACATCGTCTTTGGCCGCTCTCCGGATAACCTGTCGATCAATATCCCCATCCCGGATAAGGTGCTCACCCTGCGCGACGAAATTTTTGCCACCGGGAGCAGCCTCAATCCCTACACCCCGGGAAGCAGCGAGGAGCAGATGGCCCTGGAAGCGGCCCGGTTGGCGGTCTATAACGCCAGCAGCACGCCGGGGCTGGCCTCCCAGGTCGCCGGGACTCTGGGGGAGAAGGGGGTTCAGGTGGTCGAGGTGGGCGACTCGGGGAACGTGTGGAGCAGTTCGGCGTTAGTGGTGCACAACGGTACGCCTTATCTGATTAAGTACCTGGCGGAGACGTATGGCATCCCCCCGGCGCGGATCACGATGGATTACAACCCGGCAGCCGCGGCGGATGTGGAACTGTATCTCGGCAACAACGCTGCTCAGTAACCATCGCCGCGCAGTTAAATAATTTGGGAATTTGGGTGGATGGGCTACATAGCCCACCCGCCCAAATTCCAAATACATCCATTCTGGAACCCGCCCCACCTTCAGGGCGAACGATCCGCAAATAGCATGCACAGTCCGGTTTCGAAGGATCCACGCCAATCCACGTAGGGGCGGGTCTTCCCATCCATCTGTTCCAACCATTTCTATATGTATATGCCCTCCCCCTATTCTGGTAGGGTCGGGGCATTGACTCTGGCAGCGGGTGCTTACCGCAAACGACGCCTGGCAGGCCAGCCCGCCTGAAGGTCCAACCAGACCCGCCCCCAAGCATGCGCTAAACATGCCGCGCATGTCATGCCACGCCTTCCAACCCTCCCGGCCACAGACCAGCCCCTCCCACCCCCCAACATTGAGGGTTGTGCCGGTGGTAGGTGGGGCGGGTCTGGTTGCGGATGGGTGGCGTTCGTGGACCATCGGGGGCGGGTCTGGGTTTCCGGGTAGGCGGGGTTGGGCTGATGAAGGTGCGTATTGGACTGGGGGTTCGCCAGAATCAATGACCCGCCCCTACATGAGTAGGCGGAGATCCTTCAAGATGACAAAGGCGGGAAGGCCTGCCTGATGCGATGCATGCGCCCCAACGCTGCCCGTTTTTTCGCTTTCCGCTCTTCACTTTCGCTTTTCAATTTTCGCCGGGCTTTCATGAAGACGCCGGACGGGTGGGGGCGGCCCGCCGCCGCTGCCGCCGGATCAGGGCCAGGATACCGGCTATGACGAAGAGGGTCAGGCTGACCACAATGGTGATGAGCAGCGTCACATAACCGGCCAGCATCCCATAAGCCCCTGCGTCCGGCGGGCCTTCCGGCGGGGGCGGCAGCGAGTCGGCCAGTTCCACCGATTCGCTCACCATCCACCAGCCGGCCAGCCCGCCCAGGACCAGGCAGGCGATCCCCAACCCCAAAGCAACCAGAGCGAGCGCTTTCAACAGGTTCGCTTGCTTTTCCATCAATTACCCTCCTCTCGGAAAGTTGCGAACATCACCCGGCGAAAAACTGGATACAAAGCCGCCTGCGGCCGGGCTCACGGCTCAATCTGTCGCCAGGAGAAGGTATACCACAGCCCCAGCAGCAGCCAGATCAAGAGCACGAAACCCAGGGGGATAAACCGGTCCATCGGAGTGCGGGGCTCACTCTTCGCCAGCCCGCCGGAACCGGACTGGCGCGACAGCACGGACAGGGTCAGCGGCGTGCGGGTCGGTGTAGGGAACTCGGGAGTGATATCCGGGAAGGGGATGAGGGTCGGTGTCGGCCCGGTGGGGGATGGGGGCGGTGGGGTGAGGCTGGGGCCCGAGGTCGGGCTGGCAGAGCCGGCGGTGGGAGTGAGCGGTGTGCCCGGTGCAGACGTGGGGGTGCGGGTGACGAAGACCGGCCCCCCCGGCGTGGGGGAGCGAGTCCCCTGAGGGGTCGGCGTGACTTGTATGCCAGGGTAGGGGGAATCGGTGGTCGGTACCGGTGGGTAAGGGTCCTGCGCCGGCGGGGCGCCGGTTGCCAGCCCGGCCTGACCGGCCCAGACCAGGGCCAGGAGCAGCAGGAGTGTGGTGGCGAAAAGCGGGAAACGGCGAAGGTTCACGGGTTCACGGAAATTATCTGGCTAAACCCGCCAGGGCGGTTGCAACAGGTTCGAACAGCGCCGGGTAATCCAACCGGTCGAAATCGGTGGTGTCCACTTCCACCAGCTCGCAGTCCAGGTCGACCGGCTGCAGCCTGCCCTGGAGCAAGATGGGCTCGAACTCGGCGTAATTGCGCCGGTCCACGTGCCCCGGATGGCGGGCGCCGGACTCGGCCCGCTGTTTGAAGCGGGCGAGCAGCACCGGTCCATCGGTGTGGCACAGGTACTGGATGGCTGCAAAGGGGTAGGAGCGGCGGATCTCCTGGAAGGCCGGGCCGGCCTGCGGGGGCGAGAAGTTGCTCTCCACGATCAGCGAACGGCCTGCCGCCAGTTGGCGCTCGACTAAGTGATACAGGATCCGGTAAGTGGCCAGGCCGAGCTGCCGGGACCATTCCCGGTCGCGCCAGCCCAACGTGTCGAACAGAAGCTCCTTGATGCCGTCCTTGCTCACCAGGGGCAGAGAAAATTCACGCGCCATCCGAGCCGCCAGCGTGGACTTACCCGTGCACGGCAGTCCGGTCACGATCACCAGCAGAGGGTACATGCAGTTCGAGGTAGAAAACGCGCCCGTCCTCCCGGGCGCAGCAGGTGATGAACCCGGCCTGCTCCGCCAAGTCCCGGTAGTGCTGCAGATTCAGGCGGGCCTCCGGCCAGCCGGATCCGTAGCCGGTATGGATCTCCTCATGGCCGGGCAAGCAAACGGTTAGCTCAAAAGCTGCCAGATCGCGCTGCGGGTCCTGGCAGGTAGGGAAGTCGAAATCCCACAGGAGCAGGCGTCCTCCGGGGGCCAGCACGCGGTACACCTCGCCCAACACGGCTGCCTGGTCCGCCGGGGGGATAAACATGAAAGAGAAGAAGGCCGTAGCGGTGTTGAATGTGCCGTCCAAAAACTGCAACTCGCGGGCATCCATGATGATCTTTAAAGGACCGGCGGGGGCGTCTTCGAGCTCACAACGAAGGCGGTCGATCGCCACCACCTGGGAGCCTTTCAAACGCCCGATGATCCCCTCTCCCCCGCCGCCTATGTCGAGGATGAGACCCGAAGCGGGAAAATCTTCCAGGGTGACTTGTTGAGATTCGAACCAGAAGAAACGGCTTTGCAGGTCATCAGAGTCGCCGGTGGTCATCAGTCGGCCTCCTTGATCACACTAATTGTACCCCCGATGGATGACGCAGCGCGGTCCTTCCCGCCGGGGGCGCGTCCACCAAAGGCCGGGAGGTGTGGGGCGGCGAACAGAGCGGCTACCCGAGCGTGAACATGAACTCTTCGTAATCGCCCACGACGGTGAAGCCGAGCTTGCGGTAACAGGCGATCGCGGCGGCGTTGTCCGCCCGGACGTTGAGCCCAATGTGTGGGATGTGTGAGCGCAGGTCGAGGCATAGGGCGGCGGTAACCGCAGCGCCCAGGCCGCGGCCTCGCCGCTCGGGCAGGGTGGTGATATTACCCAGGGCGGCGACCCCATAGCGGGGCGAATAGACGTGCACCCCGGCTACGCTCACCAGCCGGCCCTGCTCCCAAATGCCCCAGTAGCGCCCGGTTTCAAGCATACGCGGGTCGAACCAGTTGCCGGGATATGAGGCGGCGTACAGGGCCTGCAGGGCGGGCAGGTCGGCTGGCTGCAGGCGGACTGCGGAGTGGGTGTCCACCCCTTCCAGGCGCTGGGGCGCGGTGAGGGCCATTTTGTGATGCACTCCGTGGGATTCGCAGCGGTACGGAGGCGCGAGGCCGGTTTCGCCCCCCAGGCTGAGGTGGGCGTAGACGCGAGCGGGGAGCAGAGGCCGGGCCAGGCGTAGGGCCTGCAGCAGGTCGGCCATTGAGCCGGCGGCTATCGAGCCGGCGGCGATTGGAGCGGGGGCCGTGCCCACCAGGACCGGGGGCTCGGCCCCGGAGTAGATCAAGAGTACCTGGCGCAGCCCCCCCTCGCCGCACAGGCCGTACCAGGTGGTGTAAGGCCAGAAGAAATCGTCCAGGTCGCCGATCTCGTACAGGTTGAGGTAAATGTCCCGGCGCAGAAAAGACTCGATGGCGCCTCGATCGTGGAGTGAGATGAGCTGCAAGGGTATGCGTCTCCGTTGTCAGGGGAGCGGACCGATCCGCCCTTCGCCCCTACCCTGCGCCCTGGCTGGCCTGCATATACACTTCCTCATACGGTTGGAGCACCACCCAACCATCTCCCCTGAACAGCAGTTGGATCGACTCGCCGCTGCCGCGCCCCAGGAAAGTTTTGAATGAAATGTCGGTGTGAATATCGGGGCTCAGCGAGCCCGACCAGGCCACGGTGGCGTTTGGGTCGGTGAAGACCGGCTGGTTCGGGGTGACCCGAAGCGTGATGGGATCGAAGTGGGTGGTGATCGCCACCATGCCTGTGCCGCTCAGCCGCACGTTGAAAAGTCCGCCCGACAGCAGACCGGCTACGCGGCGCATCATGGTGATATCCCATTGAATGCTCTCTTCGAAAGCCAGCAGGTCATTGCCGTTGACAAAGATCGTATCTCCCTGCAGGTGAAGGATCTGCACTTTCTTGCCCTTGTCGGCCAGATACACGCGGCCCTGGCCCTCCATCTTCATCAGGGTCGTCCCTTCGCCGGTGACCATCTTCTTGAGCATGCGGCCCATCCCATGCTCCAGCATCCCTTCTCGGGTGAAGCGCACATTGCCGGTGTACGCGACCATCGATCCCAATTTGGACCATACCCGCCCGTTAAGATTGACTTCGAGCAGATAGGCGTTCTCCAACTGGAAGGGACGGTTCGCTCCTTCGTCTTGCTCGGTGGCCTGGATGAATTCCTTAATGGTGTAGTTGCTCATCTAATTTATCCTCAAATGGAATCCGGATCGGGTTGGAACCGCCCACCGAAGAACTTGCGGTAGATCACATCCCGCTCGGGGACGCGGCGGCTCTCGAAAGCCTGGTAGAGATCGTGATCGTCATACGGGATCTGCCGGTATTCTACCGTATATTGCCCGGCCTGGAATTGGATCACGGCATAGCGGGCGATGGGTAAGGAAAAACAGCCCAGAGAGCCGGGGTTGATGTAACGGGCTCGGCCGGCCAGGTCGGTGAAGGGATGGTTGTGGCCGTGGAACACCAGGCTGGCTGAAACGCCGGCGAAGAGCTCGTCCAGGCTGTCCGGGGTGGGCGACTTCACCATCGGCAAGAACTGCCCGGGAGGCGCTTGCGGGTCGCGGGCATAGTGGGTGAAGAGCACCGGCACGCCATCGAACTCGGCTTCCAGGGTATAGGGCCAGGCGAGCACGGTGGAGCGCAGTCCCGGGTCGATCTGGGCGTGAGTCCACTCCTCGTGCTCCACCTGAGCGGGGTCGATCCCGTCCGGAAAAGCAGCCTCCAGCCCATAGGCAAAGTAGGCATCGTGGTTGCCCATAATGCCCACCAGGTTCGGGGTGTCCAGCAGCAGGTCGAGGGTCTCGGCGGGGAAAGGGCCCAGGCCGATGGAATCGCCGGTGTGGTAGATGTGGTCGCAGCCCTCGCCCCGGATGGCTTCCAGGGCGGCGCGCAGGGCCGGCAGGTTCGCATGGACATCGGTAATGACGGCAATTCGAGTCATAGGAGATCAAACAAATCTAGAGGCGGTGATAACCGGGGGCTTGTGGGCTCGTGTTGGTGGCGCAACCCGCGGCTGAGGCCGCTCAGCGGCCATCCCCCCGGTTCAGGTAGTTCTCCAGCACCGGGCCGATGATCAGATAACGGAAATCTTTGCCCTGCAGGGTTTGGGCGGCGGCCACGAATCCATACAGGATGAGCAGGAACCAGCCAAGCAGCACCAGGCCCAGGATCCCCAAAGGAAAGGCGACCAGCGGCCCGGGGTCATTCATCCCGGTGCCCAACATCAGAACGATGAAGGATGCCATATAGCAGCCGAAACCCAGAAACCAGAACAAGACGATGGACAACTGGTAGGCGATGGCCTGCAAGGCCTGGAAGGCAACGAAGCGCGACCGGTCCTTCTGGGTGAGGTATACCAGGAGCGGGCCGATCACCCCGACGAGGGACAGGACCACCGTCACATGAGACAGTGCCGCCATGATCCGGTCGTCCTGGGTGGTTGAGATCGTATTGGTGGATTGCACAGCACCCTCCTTTCGGCTACAATGATACCCTAAGTGCTGTGGATAAACGCGTAGAGCCGGCGGAAATCTGAGGGAAGGAAACTGTACCGGGCGGCAGGATCTGCACCTATTCTGTGATCAGCCCCCTTCCCAGCGACCCCCCAAATGCGATCAGTCTTCTCGTTCTTTCCCATTCGTCAGAGATCTGCATCGCCTCGTCCACCTCGCGGATGGCCGCCCGGTTGGCTTTCACGTACCAGTAGCGGGCGATCTTCGCCTCGGATGAATCGAAGAACCCGCACCGCTCCCGCAGGTTGATCGAGAACTCCAGCGAGTCGATGATCAGCCTGATGATCGCCTCTCGGTCCAGGAACTTGGTCTCGTAAGAGATCCATTGGTGCCAGGATGGCAGCGACAGCCCCCGGTAATAGTCCTCGAAATCCTTGAACAGCAAGCGGTACCCATAGCTGGACGGCCGGTCGAAGGCGAGTGATCCCGGGTCGAGCAGAACCATCGGGCCGAAGGCATAATCGACCGGCGCATTCTCCTCGATCCTCAGCGCGCAGAGATATTCCCATCCTTCCCAGGTTGCCTGCACCGTCTCAGGGGTATCGTCCCCTAAGGCGATCATGGAAAATGCGCCCAGCGCGACGCCGTACTTCTTGCACAGCTCGATGGTCTGAAACAGCCCTTCATTCGAGTACCTGCGCCCGTTTGCCCCGCGAACACGGTCAACGCCCGATTCCGGAGAAATGGTGAGCACGATGCGGGCATTGATCCTGGACAACTCGCGGATGTATTCCTCGTCGGCCGGGCCGAAGAGTTCCATGGTTATCTGGCGCAGCCGGATGTCCTCGTTCTGGAGCGTCTTGAACAACTTTTGCCAGTATTCTTTTCCCCCCGTGCGTGGATCCTGGAAGAGAAAAACCAGTTCGACGCCCTGATCGCTGAGCTTTCTCAGGTCAGCGGCGATTTTTTCCGGGCTTCGGAAAGCCGGGCGCGTCCGGCCGAAATAGGTCCGGTAGCTGTAAGCCGAACCCCCGCAGGAAACACAATTATGGGTGCAGCCGCGGCTGATGGGGACCACCCATCCGGGCAGCAGGCCCGGGGTGAAGATTGCCCGTTTCGGCTCGAGGAAATCCAGGCGGGTGAACTCATACTCGTCCAGGTCCTCATCGACCTCCATCAGCGGCGCGGCGCAAATTTCGCCTGCGCCGTTCCGCCGGGTCAGGTTCGGCACGCTCGTCAGGTCCTCCCCATTGTCCAGGGCCCTCATCAGCGCCAGGAACGGCTTCTCGCCCTCGCCGCGGATCACCCCATCGATAAAATCGAATTTGCGGACGATCTCTTCATGGAATACGCTAGAAGTCAGCCCGCCGAGGATGACCATCGCATCCGGGTGCAGTTTCTTGCACAGCCGGGCGACTTCGATCGCCCCTTGAGAATGGACGCACCAGTGCAGGTCGATGGCATAAACCCTGGCCGTCAGATCCCCAATATACTTCTCCGCATCGAACTGTGAGTTGGAGACCATCCGGTCGGCGAGGTTATCGACGATGGTGCGGTACCCGAATCTGGAAAGGTACTCGGCGATGCTGAGCAGCCCAACCGGCGGCATGATGAACTGCGCCGTGCTTCCCCCCACGGTATAAGCGATCGGGCCTGGAAAAATGGCTTTCTTCCGAAAATCATAATTTGCGGGAGGATGAATCAAGATAACGTCGTAGTCCATCTGCACACCTCTTCAAAACTCTATCATTGACACGAATGCACTCACAGCGAGCTGTGTAGTTCAGCCCGCTGTGAGTGCCCGAAAGGCGCTTACTGCGCCTCGCCTGTAAGCTGAAGGGTTCGCATCGCTGCGATAGGGGTCACTCCCTGTTATTCTACTCCTCATCATCAAATTCGTTGGTGATCAGGTCGTGGAAAAAGGCGATGAGCACGAGGAAGATCCCGGCGCCAAAGACCAGGTACCAACCCGGGAGCAGGGTAGACTCCGCGTACGTATGGGCGGCATCGCCAAGCTCCACGTAGATGCGCCCTTGCAGGGGGGTATTGTAAAAACCCTTGAGCCGTATCGAGGCGTAGACGGCTGCAATGACCCCGGCGATGATATAGGACAGACCCACGCCTCCGGTGAGGAACATGGGCACCTTCATCTGGAACTTACCCAGGGTGACGTATTTTCCCCGGATCCAGGCTCCGGCGAGTAAAGCGACCATGCACAGCCCGAGGTAGGTCCACATCAGCGGGGCAAACCAGCCGGGCATCTCGGCGCCTTTGATCAGGACGTCGAAACTGCCCATCCGTTCGTCAACTTCCAGACCCCAGGGATGAATCTGGACGATATTCGTGCCGATTTCCTCGACATCGATCTTCCACCAGGGCTGGAACCAGGAATACAACATCAAGCCAGCGCCCACCAGCACCAAAATACGGAAGATCCATACCCCAACGATGCTGCCCTGTGATTTCTTAGGTTGCGTTATCGTATCCGTTGCTGTCATTAAGTTCCTCCGGTTTCCCGAATCAGAGGAGTGAGGGTCCGATAGTGTTCGAACCCTCACTATCCTCATTCAGAGCCTAGGTTTGCTGCGATCAGGCAAGGGCGAGATTGCCCAGGCCGATGTCCTTCGTGGCATCGATCTCCTCGATCACCATGGTCTTTCCGCCGGCTTCGATCTTCAGCGAGTAAATACCGGGCTTCAGACCTTTGAACCAGAAGTCACCCCAGTGATTCGTATCCTGCGTGAAGGTATCGCCTTCACCGGTGAGGGTGCAGGTCGCGCCGATCACCACTTCATTGGCATTCGGGTCGTAGACCGTGCCGGCGACGAAGCGATCGGTGGGCAAGCCGATATAACGGACCCTGGGTTTAACGCCGTACTCGGGATACAGGACCTCGGACGTGGAGAACAGTTCACCCAGTTCGCTTTCCTCGGCAAACATGATCGCGTCGTGCGGGCAGGAGTCTGCACACCTGGGACGGTCCCATCCCCGGTCGATCAGATGAGCGCAGCCGGTGCACTTCTGCGCCAGGTTCAGGTCCTTGTTGTAGAAGATCGCGCCGTAGGGGCAGGCGTCAACACAGTTCATGCACCCGGTGCACTTCTTGGGGTCGATGATCACCAGACCGTCATCCCGCCTGTAGATGCCGCCTTCCAGGCAGTAGGCCATACAAGGAGCATCGTCACAATGCTGGCACATCACCGGCACGTAATTCATGGTCACGTGAGGGATGTTGCCGCGCACGAATTCGTTCATCTTCAACCAAAACTGGCCGGTGTCGGGCTGCGGCTTGGCATAGGGAGACCAGTCGTTACCGCAGTGCTCATCCTTGCAGGCAATCTGGCAGTTGTAACACCCGTTGCATCTCGTGGTATCTACAACGAAGACTTTCACAGCTCACCTCCTTCAACCCAGCCACTAAACCGCAGGCCGCTGGCGGGATCGTATTCTCTTGCGAACGCTTCAGGATATTTCTCTTGCAGGGCCTTGATATCGACCTTCTTGACTTCAACCAGGAAGGCGCTGGAAACCTGCCCAATGGCATTGGGGGAGATCGGCTTGTCGGGGCAGATCAGGTTGTTCGCGCCGCCGCGGTCGATCCACTCTTCCATGGGGATGTTGGGGTCGTCGACGATCGGATCGGCCCGAGCGCCATGATCCTGATAGGCCACACCCGGCATGATTCTCTCGGTCACATACGCGCCGCCAAGCACCATGCCTTTCTCGTTGAACATACCGATGATGTCTCCGTTCTTGATGCCCCGCTTTTCGGCTTCGCTGGGGTGGAGCCAGATCGGTTCGTACAGGTAGCCGTCGATGCCCTTGATCTTGCAGGTCGGGATCTCGCGCAGCCAGGTTACATCGTCATGCTCGGCGTGCAGCCGCCAGCGTCCATGATTGGACTGGCAGAGCAAGGGGTATTTCTTCGCCCGCTCGCCAAGTGGGTTGTCCTGGTGAGTCTCGCCTTCCGGAATCCAGTGCGGGACCGGCGGTCTCTCCTTATCATCGGGGAAGTTCTCTTTCAGGAAGGTGGATTCGTACTCGAACAGGCCGGTGGGGGTCTTCAAAGGGTTAGCCTTCGGGTCTTCGTAGAAGGGCCGCGCCCCCGGCTTGTCCTGCAGTTTCTTCTGCCAATCCGGATCGTACGGAGCCGCCCAGAAGCCTTTCTCCTTGAACTGCTCCCAGGTCATCCCACTGTGCTTCTCCAGCTCGCGGGTCTCCCAGGCATACTCCATCCAGTCCTCGACCGATCTGCCGTAGGTGTACTTCTCGACCCATTCGGGGCCCAGCTTCTTGGCGACCTCGAGAGAGACTTCGTAGTCGGTCTTGGCTTCGCCGATGGGGTTGATGCACTTATCGACCAGCCACACGTCGCCGCCGCCGGCTTCGATGTCGTACTCTTCGAATTTGGTGGTAGTGGGCAGGATGATGTCGGACATCAACGTGTCATTCTCCATCCACGGGTGCTCGGTCAGCACAAACTCGATCTTCGGATCGCGGAGGGCCTGTTTGTAGCGGTTGCCGCCGTTCCAGCAGGTCGTCCAGCATGGGGTATCGGTCCAGATCATGTGGATCTCAGTACCGCCCTGCTCTTTGGGGATCGGGTAGGTGAAGACGCGGGCCTGATCGGAAGCCGCCCACCAGGGCGATGCCGTCCCGTGCCAGGTGATCGGCGGGTTGAGGATGGCGTCGTGGATACGGGTCTTAGGAATAAACTGGTGAGTCCGCATGTAATCCTGGGGGATTTCGTTCTCCTCCAGGCCGCGGGCGGGCGCCGGGACACCCTTCTCGATCGTCTTATCGAAGGAGATACTCCGTGCCCGACCGGGCAGCCCACCGCCTGTCATGTTATAGCGGTGGCGCCCAGGCCCGCCAAAGCCCTGCATGGCCTCGACACAGGTCTGGATGCGGCACGGCTCCGTGGAGTAGGTCCCGCGCATGCCGGGTCCCATGAAGCCGCCCAGCGAAGTCCGCTTCTGGTGCCAGTTGCGGGCCAGCGCGCGGATCGTCCAGGCAGGCACACCGCATCTTGGGGCGGCCCACTCGGGTGTCTTCGGTCCTTCCGGATCCCCTTCCTCATTCCCGAGCACGTAATCCGAAAACTTGTCGAAGCCAACGCTGTGGGTTTCAATGTATTCCCGGTCGTAGGTCCCCTCGGTCAGCCAGACATAGGCAACCGCCAGATACAGGGCGCCATCCTGGCCGGGCAGCACCGGGATCCACTTATCGGCGTGGACCGCGGCAGCGTAGTTCAGATCGGGGGTGACATACACCTGTTCGATGCCGAGTTCCGTGAGCCAGAACTGGAGCCGGCTGGGGAATTGATCGCCCGACATCCAGGTCGTGGTTTCTTTATCGGTCATCACGATCAGCATTTCACAGTTTTCAGCGATATCCTTCGTCAAATTCGCCTGGGGAGCATCCGTACCGCGCGTCTCCCAGCCGTTGACGTGTTTACCGCCCCAGTACCAGCCCTCCCAGCTATCGGGGGTTCTGAGCTGCACCGTGTAGCTGCTTTGGAAATCGGGGCCCATGTGGCGCAGGAGCTGGGTCTGGCATCCGTGGGGGCCGTGCACGCACTTCCCCTCGCCATGCCCGTCTCCCTGGGCCAGGATGGCAAAGAAACCGTACTTTTCCTGGATCCTCTTGATTTCGCTGGCGATGATCGTCGTGGCTTCATCCCAGGAGATTCGCTTATATTTGCTCTTGCCGCGGTTCTGGGGGTTCGTCTTGGCGGGGTCGCCGCCCGGTTCCCAGTCAACCCGCTTAAGGGGGTAGCGAATGCGGTTGGGGGAATAGACCCGCTTCTTATAGCTCAACCCGAGAGGGCTCGGTAAAACCTTATGGTACGCAGGTTCGAGCACCTTGCCCTTCACCTCGAGTTTCCAGGGCTTCATGTAGTCCTTCCCGAAGCCTTCCTCGTCGTAGCGAATGGGCCGGATGCGGACGATCTTGCCGTTCTTCACCTCGACCCGGCAGGGGACTCCATCACGGCCGAAGCCCGAAAAACTGGCCCCACGGATGACAGAGACCTCCTCTTCGAACGCCGGCTCCAGCACGCCTTCCACGGTCTGGTACTTGATCACCTCTTTGACCGTTTCCACCGGAGCCGCCGGCCCCTCGCCTCCACTGGGCGTGGGCGCCTCTTCGGGGGACAGCAACTTGGTCACGCCCACTCCGGCGGCCGCACCCGCTGCTGCTCCGCCAACGACGAGTCCGGCGCCCTTTAGGAAATCTCGTCTCGAGATTTTTTTTGCACCTTTCTCTTCCATTCTCTGTATCTCCTTTACTCAGGTTTGCCGTTTTATCTTCCTGGCTGGCAAACACTAGCTTTGCCACCGGTGATCATGGCTTTTAAAGCATGGCAATAGACAAAGCGGATTAAATTAATCGATTCGCTCCATAGGCCCTCTTTCTTTGTATGTTGAACAAGGAAAAATAATGGCAGGCAAAACCTTCGCCGTTCAGGCGCCAGGATTGCTTCTACTATTAATATATTTAGAAGAGAGTATCTGGGAACAAGCCCAAACCTGGTATTTACCCCAGGTATTCACCTGGGGTCCAGGGGCAATTAGACAACTTTATTCTGGATTGCGATTCGCACCAGGTCGGTCAC
>CAYMLG010000066.1:0-24696 GCA_964391195.1 uncultured Anaerolineaceae bacterium
TATACCATTCCACCCTTTCATCGATTTCGCACTCCCCAAAAATAAAATTGGGGAGCGCGCGGTCAGGCTGCGCTCCAGCCGTGCATTCCCCTTGTTCCCTTTTTTTGTAGCGCTCAATCGGCGATCTACGCCTCGTAGTCCCCTATTCCACTGCCAGGGGCGTCTTCATCGGGCGAGAGTCTATGCGCCCGGCCAGGTAAGCCAGGGGGTGCAGGTAACGCTCCTGTATCCATCCGGGGCCGGCATTGGTGGGCACTGTGGGGCGCAGGTGCAGGTCGGTGCGCCACGTGGCCGCATAAGCCACGGCGAAGTGCAAAAATCGGTTGCGATGGGCCGCCTCGCTGTGCAACTCGCCGAGCGGGTAACCGGCCGGATAGCGCTGGCCAACCGCCAGCTCGCCCAGGTTCGTCATGTGGCCGTACACGCTCACCACTTCGGCGCCGTCTGCCTGGCGGTGGCGGAAAATGGCCGTTTTCCCCCAGCGGCAGCAGGCGCTCTCGCCCAGGTACAGGCACTCGCCGGCGGCCACCAACCGTACGCGGCTCGGAGAAGTGGAACTTTCCGCCCGGTTCAGCGACAGGTCGGTGCCCTCGTGGTTTCCCGGTTGGAGGAAATACTGGCTCTCGCCGTAGTTGCTCCCGCTAAGAGGTAGCTCGAAACGCGAGGCCAGCCCGAACCCCGGGTCGCGGCCGCACAAACGGTCATACAGGAACCAGTGCTGGCTCCTCGCCTCCCATTCATACACCCGGCGCTGAGAAGCGGTCATCACCAGGTAATCGTGGACGTACCGGAAGTAGCGAGCTGCCACCCGCCACCCATCCCCACTGCCGTCCAGAAATGAGCCGAACACCAGGCGCCTCATGCGCTCGTCGCCTTCGATCAGCGCCTTCGCCCCGATCAGCGTGCGGATCAGCGCCAGGAATTTCTTGCCTGGATCGGGCTTGCTGAGCTGCAGCTCCTGGTGGCCGAGCACATTCATCGCAGAGATGTTGTAGCGCTTCATCAGCGCCCACACCAGTGACACCACGTTGGCGATCTTCTGCACCGATGGGGCGTGCTCCTGGTTCTCAAAGTCATAGCCGCATACTTCGATCCCGATCGTGCGCAGGTTCGGTTCAACCACCGGGCCATCGAAAAAATCCTGCAGCAGGGAATGGACGCCCGGGTCGGCGTAGCTAAGCTGGTATAAGGCGCGCACGAAGTACTGCCGCTTTTCTCGATGGGCCAGGTAATCGATCGTGCTGACGTGAGCGCCGGCGAACGGGACGCCGTCCCGGTCGGGCGCTTGGGTTTGCAAGAGACCAACCCGGTCCTCCGGCCTGGCCTCACCGGTCTTGGGCGCCTCCGGGCCGGCCAGGAAGTGCGTGCTCGTGCGGGTCAGCACACCGTCGATTGGCCGCAGGCTGTTGAAGCCATTCATGTAAGATTTAACCGTGCCGGGAAATCCGTCGCGATCGCCGAACCAGTGCAGCACGATCCCCCAGGGATGGCCTGTCTGCAAGCGGTGAAAGCGGTCGCAGTGCTCCCGGTTCCATTCCGTTCGCACCATGGGCACGGCCCCCGCCTCTTTAGACGTGGATAGCACCAGAAGTCCGCCCGGGCTGATCGATGTCCGCGGCGTCAGGTCCAGGATCTCTCCCAACTGGGAGGGCAGGTCCTCCAGGCGCATGGCTGGCCATTCGACTGCCGTATTCGGCTCAAGGTTTTTGATCAAGCCAGGAGGTAATAGACCGGCCGCCAACCCTGTGCCGGCAACTTGTAGGAACTGTCTGCGGGAAAGCCTGTGGGATGGTTGCGCCATGGTCCCTGGGTGGACGATCGCCCTGTCTGCCCTATGCTGAGATAGGCGTCTGCTTTCCCACTCGGACCTCAGCAGGAGTGGGAAAGCAGACACAATTTATCTTTCCCCTCTTACAGCACCCGTCCCGAGTCGAAAATATCCACTGGCAGGTGAATATTGTTCACCGCGAACTTCTCGGCAAACTTCGGGCGTAGACCGGTGGACTTGAGCGCCCCGACCACTCGCCCGTTCTGGTACCCGGTCTGCTCGAAGGTGAACAGGTCCTGCATCACGATGCTGTCGCCTTCCATCGCCTGGACCTCGGTGACGTGCACCACTTTGCGCGTCCCATCCCGCAGCCGCTCCATGTGGATGATCAGGTCGATCGCCGAGGATACTTGCTCGCGGATCGCTTTGAGCGGCAGGTCGTATCCAGCCATCAGCACCATGGTCTCGATGCGCCGCAGTGTGTCACGCGGGCTGTTCGAGTGGACGGTGGTCATCGAGCCGTCGTGACCGGTGTTCATCGCCTGGAGCATGTCTAACGCCTCCGCGCCGCGCGACTCGCCCACGATAATGCGGTCCGGGCGCATGCGTAGGGCATTGATGACCAGGCGGCGGATCGTGATTTCGCCTTTGCCTTCCACGTTCGGAGGGCGGTACTCCAACCGGGCGACATGCTCCTGCTTGAGCTGCAGCTCCGCCGTGTCTTCGATGGTGATGATCCGCTCCCGGTTGGGGATAAAGGCTGAGACCACATTCAGCAGCGTGGTCTTGCCCGAGCCGGTGCCGCCCGAGATGACTAAATTCACCCGCGCTTCGACGCAGGCTTTCAAGAAAGCCACCAGTGGGGCCGTCAGGGTCCCGTTGGCGATCAGGTCTTGGGCCGTGTAGGGCGTGGTGGCGAATTTACGGATGGTGAGCAGCGGCCCGGTCAGCGACAATGGCGGGATGGTGGCGTTCACCCGGTGACCGTTCGGCAGGCGGGCATCGACCATTGGCGACGATTCGTCCACCCGCCGCCCGAGCGGCGCTACGATGCGCTCGATGATGCGCATCAAATGGGCGTCGTTTTCGAACACAACGTCCGTCTTCTCGATCAGCCCGTGCCGCTCGATGTACACGTCTTTCGGCCCGTTGACCATCACTTCGGTGATGCTGCCGTCATCCAGCAGCGGCTGGAGCGGCCCGTAGCCGGTGATATCGGCCATCACCCAGTCCAGCAGCCGTTGGCGGTTGGCCCGCGTGTAGAGCAGGTTCTCCTCTACCAGCACCTGGTTGAACAGCGTTTCGATCACCTGTCGCATTTGCGCCGGGTGTTTGACGTTCACCTCTCCATCGTTCTCGCTCAACAGCTTGCGCTGCACCCGGTCACGGATGTGGTAAACGTCGGCCGGCACACCGCCGACCGTCTCCAGCCTGGAAACCGGGGTCTCCACTTCGTCGCTTTTGCTGCCGGCCAGGCGGCCGTTCATCGCAGGACGGTTCGGGAACATGGACACCTCTCTGAAATCTATCCCTGGCTTCCTGCAAATGGTTGGGAGCAAAATCCGCTGCGAACCATTTGCAGGAAAATTTCTCTACCTTCATTCACCTGCAAACACCGGCACGACGATACCCCGGCCGGCTTCCAGGTTGAACAGATTGCTGCCCTGGTTGGCGATGATCAGCGCCCGCAGGGTCGTGTTGTAGCGCCGGGCGACCAGCGCCAGGTAGTCGCCTTCCTGGATTACATAGGCTGTCATGCGGTAGACCACCCGGTCGTCGGCGAAGACTTTACGGTACTCTCGGAAGGCGGCCGAGTAGTTGCCGTGGTCGTAATACAGGTCGGCGAACTCGATCTGCCCCAACAGCCTGGGGTGGTGGGCGGCGGCGAGCTGCCGCAAGTCAACCAGCTCGATCGCCTCACGGTACATCAGCACCGCCGTCTCGTACTGCCCCAGCAGCCCCTGCATCTCGGCTACCTTGACCTTCGATTCATACACCCGCAGCAGGACCCCTTTTTCCTCTTCGGCCAGCGCAGCCGCCCGCTGGAAATCGCTCAGCGCGGCCACAAAATCCCCGCCGGTCATCCACACCTCGCCCCGCGCCACGTAGGCGTCGTACAGCATCTGCCGCGCCACGCCGTTGGCGAAATCAGGATCAACTGCGTAGACGCTCTCCAGCGACACCAGGGCTGTATCCCACTCGCGCTTTTTGGAGGCAGCCTCACCTCTCAGGAAGCCATCCGTCGCGTCCAGGGCCTGGGTGAAGCGCAAGTCATCCGGCCGCTGGGCTGCGGCTTTCTCCAGCCAATCTCGCGCCTCGCTGATCGCCCTCAGCGAATCCGCCTTGCCTTCCAGGGCTACCTTTGCATTGGCCTCGTAGCCTTCCGCCAGTTGCAGGGCTTCTAACTCCCGCGCCTCTCTCTCCCCGTCGCTGGCCGCCGCGTCCAACGGGCGGATCGCCTTTGCTTTGCGGTAGTAATCCTGCATCTGCTGCAGGCTTTCGATACTCTGTAGTTCATTGGCCGCCAGGGCTGCTGCCGCGTTCAGGTAGCTTTCGTACAGGTGTCCTTCGACCTCATGCTGCTGGTAGGTCCGGTCGATCGACCGCAGTTCCTCGTAAGTCGCCACCGCCACCGGCCAGTCCCCATTTTCGTAAGCCTTCCGGGCCTTCTCCAACAGGGCTTCCAATTCGTTAGCCCGTTCGATCTCCGCCAGGCGCAGGCCTACGTCCAGGTAGTACGGCTCGACTTTCTGGATTGCTTCCAGCAGTTCCTTTGCCTGCTCCCGCTCGCCCTGTTCCATCAGGCGCATCGCCTCGGTGTATTTCACCTCTACCTCCGCCAGGCGTTTGGCCTCGGCGATCACCTCCTCGATCCCCGGGTAAGTTGGATCTTCCTTCTGGATCTCGGTGAACAGGGCCAGCGCCGAGCTGGCCCGTCCGGCGGCCAGGTAGGTGCGACCATCGTTGAAGCGGCTCATGCGCTCGACAGCCTCGGCATATGCCTTGCTCTGTGCCGACGCCCGGTTGAACAGCTCCCCAACCCAGCCCGAATACAGGCTGGCGCACACCACCACCAGCGCCAACGTCCCCGCCAGCAGCGCCAGCAGGAGGATCGAGTTCTTGGCCGTCTTTTGGCGTTGTCGCCGGCGATCCTCGATCTCATCCTGGTCGACACGCGCTCGCAGCCGCATCTCCTGCCGAAGTTCGCGCAGCTCTTGCTCCAACGGGTACGCTTCCACCAGCCTGTCCAGGGCCAGCAGCCCCGCCTGCCATTCGCCCCGCTGGCACTGCTCGAGCGCGGCCCGGTAGTTTGGATCATCGAAATAAGTGCCCTCAGCCAGAGCTGACATAGTTACTCCTTACGCCAGGATGATCGATCTCGTGAGAGGAATGTGCGTTTCATCTTGCTGTTATCCATGACCTATGGGCCTCCACCCCGCATTTGAGCGAATACCTCGGCCATAGTCGGGATCGCCGGGCCCAGGATGATGGCGAACATGGCCGGCAAAATCAGCAGCAGTATGGGGAAGAGCATCTTCAGTGGAACTTTCCTGGCCTGCTCCTGTGCCCGAAAGCGGCGCTCTTCGCGCATGCTGGCGGCCTGAGCAGTGAGCGTATCGGCGATGCTCATCCCGAGCTGGTCGGATTGCAGGATGACCGCCACGAAGCTCGACAGCTCTTCAACCTCCAGCCGGTCGGCCAGGCCGCGCAGCGCCTCCGCCCGCGATAAACCCATCTCCATCTCCGTCACTACCCGGCCAAGCTCCACTGCGACCGGTGTCTTCCAGTGTTCGCTCACCCGCTGGATCGACTGGTCGAAGCCCAGCCCGGCCTCGGCGCACACGCTCAGCATATCGAGCGCATCCGGCAGACCGCGGCGGATCTGGTTTTGCCGCTTATACACCCGGCTGTTCAGCCACCGCCTGGGGATGTACATCGTGGCCAGGAAGACAGATGACGCGAACATCAGGTTGTTCATCGTCAGTTCGGAGCGCAGTATGATAAAAGCCAGCCACAGGCCGAGCAGGATGAAGGCCAGGCGCAGGCCGTAGAATTCGCGCGCGCCCAATCCCAGCGGGTTTCCGGCGATGGCCAGTTTCCGCTCTAACTTCTCCAGGCTGCTCGCCGGAGTCAGCCGTCCCAGCCAACCGCCCAGGCGCTGAAAGGCCGGCACCACTGTGCGGGAGGTGAACGAGCCTTTCAACTCTTCCGTCCGGTCGCCGCTGAGCGGGCGGGCGTTGGGGTTGGCAGCGACCGGTTCGGCTACGAATTCCTGCAGCCGGTTGGCGTACTCGTCTCCCATCGCCAGACGCAGGCTGAAGGCCAGGGCGATCAACCCGGACAGGACGACCACAATGGCGATGAAGGAAATCACCAGGATCTGCATGCCTCATGCCTCCTAATCAGGCCGCTTACCGTCAAACCTCGATTCTCACGATCCGCCGCAGCACCAACTGGCCGAGGATGATCCCGATCACTGACCCGATCGGGAAGCACAGGTAAATCCCCGGCTCGAAGATGCTGCTCACGTACTCCGGGCTCATCATGAACATCATCCCTGCCATGAAGACGGGCAGCAGCGAGAGCAGGTAGCTGGTATAGCGCTGTTGGGTGGTGATCACCCGTAACTCGCGGAAAAGGCGCAGGCGATCGCGCACCGTCTCGGTCACCGCGTTGAGCATCGTCGACAGGTTGCCGCCCACCTGGTGGTGGATCTTGATCGCCGTCACCACCAGCCCCAGGTCCTGGTTGCCCATCCGCGCCGCCAGGCTGTCCAGGGCCTGTGGGATCGAAAATCCCAGGCTCACCTCCCGCCGGACCCGCCGGAACTCCTCGGAGGCCGGCGGCGCTACTTCTTTCTCCACCACCTCCATCGCCTGCAGCAGGCTGAAGCCGGAGCGCACTGCCCCGTTGATCAGCACCAGCACGTCCACCAGTTGGCGCTCGAACTGCCGGCGCCGGCGGTTGACGCTGCGGTTCAGCAGGATCCCCGGAACGAAATACAGGATCACCCCTAACCCCAGGCCGGGGAGCGCTGAGCCGGAAATCAGCCAGCCGAGCAGGAACCCGCCGGTCAGCGCCCCCAATCGCAGCAGCATATATTCGGTGACGGTGACCGGCCAACTGGCGCTGGCCAATTGCAAAGCGACTTCCTGCGAGGCGAAGGCCGAGAGCATGGCGTTGAGCCGCACTCGCAGCCGCACGATCTGCAGGTTGGCCGCCCGCCGCCGGCGCGAGCTTTCCTCCGGCACCAGGGCATAGGCAACCAGCCGCTCCTGTACCTGGCTGCTTTCCCCGCTCCCCGTCAGCATCCCGGAGACCACCAGGCCGCCGCCTACCAGCAGCACCAGCCCCAGGGCCGAAAAAATCACGATTGCTGGCGACATCCTTCCACCTTTCCAGGGCATGGATTCATAGGATCGGGTGAGCGTTCTTTACCCGATCCACCTAATCGTATTCAGGCAGTCCGCACCTGCTTACCTGCCTTCGCCTTTGCCCGCCCGTTCAGCCGGGCAGCCGCCTCGCCGCCCACCGGCGCCTGGTTAACGCCGGCGTTCAACCGCACCAACTGGCCGGCCAGTTCCTGTAGGGCGCGCGTGGCCCGGCTGCGCGGGTACTGCAGCGCCAGGGGGATGCCCCGGTTAAGGCTGCGTATCGCGTTGGCGGCATCGTCCGGCACCTGCGCGAACAGCGGCTGGTGCAGCACCCCTTCGATGTCCTTGGGCTTCACGCCCCCCACCATCCCGGCTTTGTTCAGCACCACCAGCAGTTTGGCGGGCGGGTAGGCCAGGGTGCGGCACACCTGGATGAAGCGGCTGGCGTCGTGCAGGGCGGCCAGGTCTGGAGCGGTCACCAGCAGGATACGGTCCGCGGCGTCCAACAGGGTGACCGTGTTCTCGGTCAAGGCGCTGCCCGCGTCGATCACCAGGTAGTCGTAGAAACGCTTCAGCCCGGCCAGCACGTTGTACACGTCCTCCGCCCGCACCCCCTGGGCGGCCTGCAATTCGCTGGGGGCCAGCAGCACGTCGATGCCCGATGGATGGCCGGAGACTACATCCTGTACCAGGCCCTGGTCGAGCTGTGCCGCGTATGGCAGCAGGTCGGACAGGGTGTTACGCGTCCGCAGGTTGAGCAGCACATCCAGGTGTCCGAACGATAGTTTGCCATCCACCAGCAGCACGCTCTCCCGGGTCCGCTCGTGCAGGCAAATCGCCAGATTGGCTGCCAGGGTAGAGCAGCCCGAGCCGCCTCGCGGTCCGTACACGGCCAGGGTGCGCAGCGGCGCCTGGCCTTTTTCGCCGGAGGTCGCGGCCAGGCTGAGTTGGGCGTGCCGGCGGCGGGCTTCCAGGTCGCGCACCCGGCGCAGGGTGCTCAGCAAGCCCGCCTGGGTGAAGGGCTGCACGATAAACGCCCGGGCGCCGGCCAGGGTCACCTGCTGGGCCAGCAGCGGATCTTCCCCGGGCAGGATCGCCACCACCGGCACCTGGGGGAACTGCAGCGCCAGGTCGTCGATCACGTCCAGGGTGGGCTGCCCGCCGATCGTATGGTCCAGCAGTCGCAGCTCCGGGTCGGCGGCGTGTAGTTGGCGGGCCAGTTTATCCAGCTCGGAGATCAGGTCCACCAGTTGGAATTCCTGCCCGCTGCTCAGGGCGGCGGTGATCTGCTGCTGCGTGACTCCCGGGTCGACCAGGGCGACCACGCGGGTGGGTTGGTTTGCTTCAGCCATAAGTGCTACCTTTCCTCTCCAGATCCAATGTTGGTTGCTGTGATTGCATTGCAGTCCCAACCACCAACACCTCTAGCCTGTTTGCTTAGTGAGTGCCCTGGATTTCATAGCGGTCGATCAGGTATTGCGGCCCCACCGGCTCCAGGTCGAACATCTGCTCCGAACCCGGGGCCCGCAGCACGATGTCGAACACCGCCCCCAAATCCTTCAGGTTTTTCAGCACCAGGGCATCCTGTGGGTCCAAGGCCAGCATCAGCGCTCGCGGGCGTTCCTCCTGCGCCTGCTGCCGCACCGGCGCGGCGGCCGGGATGGGGTCCTCCCCGGTTTCCGGGGTGGGTTCCGCCCCCTGTGGGATCAGCGTAGTCGCCCGCTGCGCCGGTACCACTTCCACCACCACCGCCGAGATCGCCAGGCCCTGCAGAGAGTTGAAGGTGTAAAGGTAAGCCTCTTCCTCTTCTTCACCAGCCCCGTTGCGCTCTTCCTCCTCCACCTGGATCGAAGCGAGGATGTCCACCAGGTCGCCGCGCTTCAGCAGGTTCAGTTCGCTCATCAGGTCGCTGATCGGGAAGGCCATCAGCACCTGGTCCTTATCGACCACGTAACCCAGGTCGCCGATCACGTTGCTCGGGTCGGCCAGGTGGTGCGGCAGCACCATTTCACCGCTGATCAGCCTGATCTGGGTGATCCGTCCCGCCGCCTCGGCCACGTCCGTCAGCGCCCCGCGCGGCACCAGCTCCAGCGGCACCTGCACCAGGGTCAGGTCCTCCGGCTGCAGCACCGTGCCGGCCGCCACGTCGTGGCTCACCACCGCCACCGGCTCGGTAATCGGCGGGCGCGGCGTGGGGGCCGGCGGCGGGGCGATGGTCGTCTGCACCAGGCGCAGCACGACGAACACGCCCCCCACGACCAGGGCGATGCCCAGCAGCCCGATGATAATTCCGATGCGTGCTCTGCGGTTCACTATGGGCCTCCTTATTGCATTGCTTCAGACCGATGTTTTTGTCTACCGGTAGGATTCAAGACAGACCAGAAAACGTCATTACTCGGTCAGGTAAATGGTATAGACGCCGGTATCGATATCGTATTCGCCGCGGCCTTCCAACCCCGGGATGTACCCTTCCAGGAAGTATCCTTCAATCGATCGGATGGTGCCGTTAAACATGGCCTGATTGAGTTCCCAGGCCCGGCGCATCCCCGGGCAGGCCTGGTCTAAGTGGGTCTTTACGTTAACCTGGTTCACGCAGGTGATGTAGAAAGCGGCAAAGGCTACGGTGTGGAAGTACTCGGAATTGCCGGTCAGGTAGTTCACCGTGTCGTCAGAACTGTGGTAAGTGCAGCCCGGATGGGTGACTGGGTCGCCGGGGCAGAACATGTCGAATACCGGCACCAGGACTAGCGGGTTGGTCTCCATGCGGTCTTCTACCGTGTCATAGATGGATGCCGCTACCCCGCTTTGGGCGCTCAACCAGGTATGCGCCGTGATCTCGCACGGGTAGCCGTTCAGAATCCACTCGCTCAATTCCGAGGCTCCCTCGCTGCGACCCTCGCAGTCGAATATATTCCCGTCCAGGTCCGACCAGCTCCGCCCGCCGGAGGCGAGGAAATCAGCTTCTCCATCCGGGGGGTCATCGAAGTCGCAGTTGATCGTGCCTGTTGGAGAATCCTGGATGCAGACGATATCGTCAGCGTAAGTGAGAGAGTCCATGATCACGTATAGTTCATCACACACGCCGCTGGCATCGCAGTTCGCCGAGTAGTTCGGCCCGCTCTCATTCAGGTATTCCTGCAGCACATCCCAGGTGATGCGCTGCTGCTGGCAGTCCTCGCTGTCACTCAAGATATTGTTGATCGGCGGCCGGCACGACCATACCACCGGCAGCACCCCCGTGCCCAACCCAGGGGAGAAACATCGCGCCGATGCGGACGCTGCGGAAGTGATGGTCTCTTGCCCAAGCACCCCGGCGAAGAAAGAGTCAAAGGTGATCTCTACTTCCACCCGGACGGTTCCGTTGTTTTGATAGGGATCGGTTACGCTCACGTTCACGGCGTGCTGGCTGGCATTGCGGGTCGCGTATTCCTCGGCCGTGCTCACCACCAGCGCCCCCTGGCTGGGATCCGAGCGGTTGGGGCAGTATACGTTGGCGCCGGCTAATGCTCCCGCATCGGCTGCGTTCTGCGCCACCCGGCGCTGGTATACGCCGTACCCGGCATCCAGGGCCAGGGCCAGCATGCCCATGAATGCGAAAAGCAGTAGAACCATCAGCACCAGGCTCTGGCCGCCTTCAGGTAACTTGCGGGTGTGCTTCATTTCCCCATCCCCTCTCGCGGTTCTCCCGCTTCGATCCAGTAAAAAGAAAGATCATCAATACTCCAGTCTCATCTGTGAGGTACTGGTCAATAAGACCTCGCCTTCAGGCCCGAACAGGCGGCCGATCAATGGCGTCACCGGGGTGAATGTGTAAGTAACCCGCACGACAATGTGATCAGGGCAGGTGGCGCCGTCGTTGCAATCTACCCATACGTTCACATCGGTGGGATCCAGACCGCTGAGGATCCGGCGGGCCTGGCTGATAATTCCAGCACTATCATCCGGGAAGACAATCCCGTGACGCGCGCCTTCGCGGGCTGCGTTGTGGATCAGCGTGTAGTAATAAACGCCGCGCCCCAGGTCGAAAATGCCCATGATAAGCAGGATAAAAATCGGGATGGTAATCGCGAATTCAACCAGTTCCTGCCCGGCATGCGTGAATCGCCCTCTACCTGTCATGGCAGCATCATCTCCGCTGATCTCGTTATTTGAACGTTGGCGCCCAGGATACCTGTAATGATCAGATCAAAGTTGTATCTCACGGTAACCTGCACCGGATTGCCAGAATTGCAGGCTGTTGTAACGTTGCCCAGCGCGTCGAGGCAGGTCACAGAAATGCTGCCATGCGGGAGGTCTAGACTGCCAGCCTGGGCTTCGGAATTTGCGACGGCAACAGCTTCGTTAATATCGATGGTATTGTTAAACGGATCAAAACTTAACACTGCCGCCCTTGCCCCCACCCTGGCGGCATTCGTGATGGCGATCGTTCCAAAAAATACCCGCCCGAGATCCAGTACGCCGAACAGGATCAAAACCAGTACAGGTACAATGATCGCAAATTCGACCAGTTCCTGTCCTCGTACGGCTTGCTTCAGCAGGAATTTTTTGTGGCGTTCGGCCATCTTGATACCTTGCCCAGAGATGTTCAGAACCGCGAAACCCTTCTTTAGCAAATCACCGGCTTTTGAAGGCGAGCCCGGAAATAACCATAAGGGTAGTTAGCCAAAATATATTGCAGCGCTCATTGATTTGACCGCCGACCAGAATAATGGCGGCAATCACGATCAACGCAATCAGGGCTATCAGAAGCCCATTCGGCCAGGTCCTTGGCGGACTCACTGGAGGCCCGTTTTATGATGATAAAGTGCAGTAGATGGGAAGGGCTTCCCTTCCCATCTACTATAGCCCTCTCATACTCTCGTGGTTCGGGAGAATAGCTCAACCCCCACGGCTGGCTGCGAGTTCTTCGACTACATCATTGAACACAGCAACAATCTCATCTCGGAAGAGTCCGATAGCAGTGATAACGACCAGAGCAATCAATGCCAGGAGCAGCGCGTACTCTGCCATGTCCTGCCCTTTCTCGCTCTTCGGCAGGTGGGTGCTCACCCAGAGGTACAGATAGTGCAACATGATACATCTCCTTTATTCGAACGTGAGGTTTGGTAGACGGTTGGTCGGAAATCTGAGCCGGATAGGGCGGTTCGGGTGTTCATTCCGCTGCACTTTCGATAACCTGCTCTCCTTTCAGGCGCTCCCCCGGGTCCCTCTTTTATCAGGAGATGCGGGCCGCCGTCCTCGTTCTGTTCCTGTGTATTGCTGCCATTATAGAAAAAAGCACTTCCCCCTGCATCGTAACCTGGAGGTATCCTGTCTACCTCAACGGAGGTAATTATTCCGTCCCCCTTTTTTCGCCCTGGTGGGTAACAGGCTGTGAACGAAATCACCGTCTGCCGGATGGAGCGCAGCAGACGGTGATTGCCCTATCGCTTGAATGGCACGGCCGGCTTTAGGGTTTGGTCACAACCGGCAAGAAGGCCTGCCATCCGCCCTCGATTACGATTCTGCCTTCCGACCAGTCCCCCTTGATCGTTTTGGATCCACTTTCGTTGATACGTACCGCCCGCACCCGCCAGTAGTAGGTCCCTGCAGGGAGAGCCTTAAGGTGGGTATAAGTGGTTTGCGCGGTCGTTACATTATTGATCTCCGGTTTCCCGAAGTTCGGATCGTCGTCCACCTGCAGTTCATAGGCGGCCGCCCCATCCACCCTGCGGACCTCGCAAAGCAGATCGCCTTCGTCGATGCATCCCCAGTGGAAGGTCGGTTGCCCCAGGTTGAAGGTTACTCTCAGGTTCCCTGGGACGAAGGCCAGGCGCTCGAAGCGGCGCGGCTCGCTCCACGCCCCGGAGACCAGGTTGTTCCCCGGCAGCCAGTACTGCGGGCGCACCCGCCAGTAGTAGGTGTTGTCCCCTGTGAAGTCCAGCGGTGGGGTGTGGAAGGCCGCCGCCAGGTAAGGCGGGTTCGGGTCCCGGGTCACCACCTCCAGTGAATACACAATCGAGGTGAATTTTTCATCCATCGCCACCTCGAATTTGTAGCCTTCCCAGGGGACGACCGGCGGGTAATGCCATTGGAAGGGCGGGGCGCTGTGGAATACCTCCGTCCGCCCGCTCTCGTTGGTCAGCGGCCAGGCCGGGGTCATCCGTTCCGAGACGCCGGCGAAGCGGTCCAGGACGGCCGTGTCGCCGCTGGGCACGATGTCCTGGATCAGCCCGCCCGGCTCGTCGATGCTGAACAGGGAGACCGCTGCGCTGCCCGTCTCAGCCTCCATCCCGATCGCCGTGCTGGGCACCATCAGCTCGATATAGTTGGCGATCGGGTCCTGGGCCGGGGACCACTCCGCGCCGTCCCAGTACAGGTTAGCCCCGTTATCCCCCACGATCCAGCCCTCGCTCTCGGACAGCATGCGAATCCCGTACAGGTGCCGGCTCGTCGGGCTGCTGTATTCGGTCCAACTGCTGCCATCCCAGCGCAGGATGGTGCCGTTCAGACCCACCACCCAGGCATCTGTAGCCGAGACCACGGCCACGTCCCGCAGGTTTTGGGTGGTCGGGCTGCCCTCGGGGCTCCAGGTGGCGCCGCTGCGATGCAGGATGACCCCCCCATCCCCCACCACCCAGCCTTCGTCGCTGGAGAGGTTGGATACGCTCCGCAGGTTGTTCGTCGTTGGGCTGGCCGCTTCCTGCCATTCATACCGGGTACTACTGACCTGGACGTAGTGTAAGATCTTGCCCCCCTGCCCTACAACCCAGTCACCATCGATCGCGTAGAGGTCCAGGTCTGCGTTTATCGAGGCGGCAAAAGAATCGTTCCTCCAGGAATCCCCATCCCAGCGCCGGATAGTCCTGTCTGTTCCGGCCACCACCACGCTGCCGGGTCCGTTGACCTGCACCGCGTTCAGGTCCTGGCTGGTCTTGCTGTCGATCGCCTGCCAGGCCTGGGTTCCCGGGTCCCAGCGCAGCACCGTCCCCGCCTCACCTACCGCCCAGAGCTCCCCGCCAGGCCCCAGGTCGATGGCGTTGAGCGTCCTGCTGGTCGGGCTGGCTGCGATCTGCCAACTCCCCCCGCTGCCGTGCAGGATGGCGCCGTACCTCCCCACCGTATAGTGGCTGCCGTCCACCGCCACCGCCACGTCGTTCAGCCGGCTGGGGAACATATCCCCACCCAGGCTCACCAGGCTCTGGGGTGCTGCCCAATTGGGACCGGAACGGGCGTAGATAAAGACATTCTCCGGGGTAAAGGAGAAGGTCGCCACCCCCTCGGTCACGTAAATCGCGTACTCCGGCTGGTGACCGTCAATTGTGTTGATCGGGTTGCTGCGTGGGTCAGAAAACATGCCGGTGTCCGCTTCACGGGTCAAATCCAGGTATAAGCCGTAGGTGCGGCTGGGATCCGACCGCGTGGCGTGGAAGCCGAAGAACCAGTGCTCGGAGGACTGGGAGGCGTACAGGTCGGTCAGCTCGTAGCCGGCCGGCAGGCCATCCATGGTGTCCGAGGCGATCTGCCACCGGTTGGCCGGGTCGCCGGGGTAGCGCTGGTACAGCCAGTGGCTCTGCGCCGCCACCTGGAACTGCCACGCCGGGCTCCAATCCCCCAGCGCCTCGCCGGTCGCGTCCAACGCCCGCACTCGCCACCAATAGGTCCCGTATGGCAGGCCGGAGGCCGGGTCCTGCGGGTAGTAATCCAGTTTTTCCTGCGGTGTGTAAGTCGGGTATGGCACGGTCTCGCTCGCTGCAATCGCCATCGGGTCGAAACTCTGTTCGGTGCTGACCTGGATCTCGTAGCCGGCCGCCCCTTGCACCGGCTGCCACTCGAACAGCGGCAACGTCTCCACCACCTCGCTCTGGTGCTCTGGCAGCAGGGGGACCGGCACGCTGTCCGGAGTGGGTGTGAGCGTGCGGCTCAGATCGATCCGCGTTTGCCACACCTCGCTCCACAGCTCCTGGTCGTTATCCGGATCACGCAGGCACTGGCCTCCCAGGCCGTCCAATGCGCACACACGCCAGTGGTAGACGAAGTTGGGGTCGGGGATAAAGGGGTTATACAGGGTGGGCGAGGCGCTCAGGTTTTCGGTGTCCACTGTCCAGTCCACGGAACCGAAACCCCCGTCGTCATCCACTTGCAGGCGATAGGCTTTCACTTCGCGCTGTTCGAGGCCGGTAAAGGTGCGGTGCCAGGTGAAGACCGGTAGACCCACCGTACGGTCCTCGGCCGGGTTGTGCAGGTCATTGGGCGTATAGTAATACAGCGGGTGCACGAGCTGCGGGACCGGGTAGTACGCCGCGTTGGGGTGGACCCCGCGGAACGAGAATACGCGGCTCGGTTTGCCTTCGTTTTTGCTGTGATCCACCGGTGTCACCCGCCAGTACCACACTCCACCCACCGCTTTATCCGGCTTCCAGTTGAACGGGTTGGTGGTGTAGACCGTCCACCCCGGGTTCTTGGGCGGGAAGGAGTTTTCCGGGCTGACTTCCACCTTATAGCGCGCTGCGTCAGGCACCGGCGTCCAGCTAAGCAGCGGGTCGCGCACGTACTGGTAGCCGTTGGTTGGGGTCAACGGCTCGGGCTGGATGTACCAGTGCTTAATGAAGGTTCGGGTGGGGCTGAAGGGGGAGACGGCATTCTTCAGCCGCGTCTGCACCCGCCAGCAGTACTCCACGTCATTGGGGAAGCTGACCAGGGGGGTGTAGGTCACATTCACGGTTTCCACGACCGTGGTCAGCCCCGCGCCGAAATTGCAGGTCGGGTCGCTGGTGTATTCCAGCCGGTAGGCGTCGATGCCCTCTACCTCGCTCCACTTGAAAGTAGGGGTGAAGACCGGCCGGGCATCGTCGAGGGGTTCCAACAGCACCGGAGGGATGAGCTCGTCGTTCACCTGCAGCGCTTCGGCTGTGAACTCGCCCGCCTCCTGGCTGGCCGTCTCTGTGCTGACCATCTCTTC
Organism: uncultured Anaerolineaceae bacterium; assembly: GCA_964391195.1. GTDB lineage: Bacteria > Chloroflexota > Anaerolineae > Anaerolineales > UBA4823 > JAAYXE01. The sequence continues at coordinate 16,085 of CAYMLG010000066.1, forward strand.
TTGCGCTGTTTCCGCCTGTTCTGCCAGCTCGAAGACGGCCGGCTCATCCGTACTGCCTTCTTGGGCCGCGGTGAGCTGTGGCCCGCCCGGCAGCAGGCTGAGCGCCAGCACAACGGCTAACCACCGCCGGCTGGAGAATAGTGTCGTCCGGCTACGCCGGGTTCGGGTGGCAGAGTGGGATTGAAGCATTGGTACCTCCGCAGGGAATGGTTTGCTGTTCGAATGGAGTACTGGGGGCTATGTATGGTTCATCAATTTTCTTCCAAGGGTTGTGGGCCGAACACAAGCGGCAGGTAGAGCGTAAGTTCCGGTGATTCAGCCGCTCCGGCTATAGCTCCCGGGCTGCCGGGGGCTCTGGATCTTGAGGCTTCACCGTCCGAAGCCCTGACCCCCGGTCTGCCTGGTAATCCGTCCGCTTCTGGTTCATTCGATGGACGGTCGTCCCTTGAAGCGCCGGGCTTGAGCACCGTGCTGCCTATCTGTGAATGTGCTTGCGCGGCATTCTGCGCCTCGCTGTAAGCGACTTGAAGAGCGCCCGCTGCCCACGTGTACAACTCTCTGACTTCATTGCCCAACACCAGCATCACCGCGATCACTACCATCGTCACGACGGCTACCAGCAGCGCATATTCGGCCGTCTCCTGGCCTTGACTCTTGCTCGCTGAAGGCTCGAGCCTGTGGATGATTGCGCCTGCCCGCCTGCAGATCGGTCTCACCTGATGTTTTCTCTCGTTTCGGGCATCCATCGCCTCGCATGGTCTCTTGCCTGAGAAATATCATTGTGATTGGGATTAGGTATTCGGCCCAAGTGCAAGCCGGTATTTCGGCCAGGCGCGATACAGCGGGCGGCCTCGAGAGGGAGAGATCGTGGCCTTTGCGCGGCTACTACGCTCGGCAGGCTCTCATCCACCCACTGCGCTTACACAGTCCGGGCGATCTTGCCACCTATGCCCGCCGCGCTCCGCCGGCAGGCGCATCTTTCCCAATCCGCAGCCGGTCGGAACAATTCACCCTCCATTGTAGAGATTCACCCGGCTCCTGGCATCGAATGGCGGAGGTATTTTTCCTACCTCAACCGCGGTATTCATCCCCCCTGGGCATTCTTAAACTTCGCAGCCCATCATCAGGAACAAAAAGAGCTTATTACAAATTGCCCTCGTGACCGTTGTGGTCATGACTTCCTCAGCCTGGCTGACGACTTTGAGAAAGCCATACCGTTGTGGTCAGGTGTTCTTCTACCGGTAGTGAATAGGGGCAGGTATCACGATGACTTGCAAGATCGTTAATTGCTGCAATCTGAAAGGTGCTACAATACGAATGGTTATCTGCGCAGCCGGTCTCTCACTGCCGCTCATCATACAAACCGGTCAAAATCGACTTTCTTTCATCCGTCTTAGACGGATCATTCCACCGCAAAAGGCAAACCCGGTGAAAGCCGGGGACGCAAAGCCATGGGTCTACAGTTGCCTCCCGGCAACCACGATCGCCAGGCTGCCGGATCCCTCCTCCAATTTCCCCCGGCGCCTGGCCCCACCAGGCGCCTTTTCATTTATATACCGACGCTGTCCATCCATCTATCCGCTCATGACCACCCTTGCCCCCCCGCCTCTCGTCCGTTCTCTGGTCCGTCGTCCGATTCGTGCCATCCGCTCCAGGGCGACGGTGCGGTGGTCGCCATCCGTCGCCACTTTTCTCTTCCGTTCTGCGCTCGAGCGGCCGTTCCCTGGTCGCCATCCGTTGTCAGCTCCGTTATTCGCCTTACTCCTCACCCTGCTCCTCTTCGCCGCCCTCAACACCATCGCTCGCCAGTCCATCCCAGCCGATTTGAACACCCAGGCGGAAGCGCTGTCTTCGGCCGGGCTGCCGGACCAGGCCGAGCCGGTCTTTGAAGAGCTGCTCCTCCAGCGTCCTGCTGACATCGAGCTGCACTATACCTACATCCGCAATCATTTCCAAATTTCGCCTGCCAGGCGGGACGAGGCCAAAACCAACGCTCTCCGCCTCCGCTACGCAGCCCTCGCCGAAGACACCCACACCGCTGCTCTGGGCCGGTTCGGGCTCGGTCTGCTCGCCTTCGAGGAAGGAGATCACCAGGCGGCCCTGGATCATCTCCTCCAGGTACCGGACCCGAACCATAAGTATCTGCACTTTTTGCTTGGGGAGGTTCACCTGGCACTTGGCAATAAGCCCCGGGCGGAAGAGCATTTCCGCCAGGAGATCGAGCGTGGCGGCAGCCTGGAGCAGGCTGTACCTGCTCTGGCAACTTTCTACCTGGACAGCCGCCGCCTTGATCGCCTGTCGGCCCTACTCTCAGATCCCCAGGCCAGCCCCTTGATCGGCCTGGGTGTCAAGCGCATGCACGCTTTGCTCACCGGCGATCTCCGTCCTTACCTGGGTTATATTTTCATCGAGCCTTACCGCCATCTGACCTTGCCCGCCGCGCTGACCGGCCTGTTCATTGGCCTGGTCTGGCTGCTGTTCCTGGTGCGCCTGGATCGATTTAGCCCCAAACCGCTGTGGCTCCTGGCCGGGGTGTTCGCCCTGAGTGTGCTGCTCACTATGTCCTCCTTAATCCTGAGCGACCTGGCCCGCATCTGGATGCCGCTCGATCCTGATTCTGGAAATCTGAGCAGCCTGCTATACTTTATCCTGCATGTGGGCTGGGTAGAAGAGACCGTCAAGCTCCTGCCTCTGGCGCTCGTCGCCTGCCTGGGCCGGGTGCGCCGGCGCTCCGATTTCATTATCATTGGCAGTGTCTCCGCCCTGGGTTTCGCCACCTTGGAGAATGCCCTGTACTTCAATTACGCCGGTCTGGATATCGCCTCGGTGCGTGCGGTTTACTCGACCGTCATGCACGTCTGCATGACCTGCCTGGCCGCTTTCCTCATGGCAGTCGCCTGGCCTCGTCGCCCGGCGTTCGGAATGTCCGTCGGGCTGGCGGCGGCTGCCATCGTTCACGGGGCCTACGACTATTTCCTGAGCGTGGAATCTTATCTCGGTTCTGTGTTTAGCCTGGTGTCCGTCCTGCTTCTCGCCTATCTATACTATCGCCTGATCCGCGGCAGCCTGAGCGCCTCCCCATTTCTCGCCGACCAACCACCGGTTCGCCTGGTGATCAATAATATCTCCCTCTTCGGCGCCAGCGCCGTCATCCTGTTTGCCATAACTTATGTTTACACCGTCGTCGCCTTCTCCACAGAAATCGCCAATGCCCGCCTGGTCTCCTTGATCCTGGGTTCGCTTCCCGGAGTCATCGGCACCGTCGGCATCCTGGGGAAAATTACCCTGAACCCCGTGCAGCCCGGTCCCTCTCTGTCCTCCTGAGGACATCCGGTTTTCCGACCAATAGGTTAAATAAAAGCTGGCTTGGAAGCGTCGATTTGACGCCATCCAAGCCAGTTGTTATTACTGATCTTCCTTACTTCAGGAAATCTACGTAATCCCCGGGCCGTACGCGGTCCAGGAAATCTGGCGTCGTCTCCAAGACATAGCGGGCCGGTTCTGGGGATGCATAATAGGGCCGCCAGGGCTCGGCCAGTTGGACGCTGGTCACTTTGCCTTCCCCGTTGATCCATACCGCTGCGATCGGGAAAGGTACAAAAAACATGTGGATCGAGCTGGCCGAGATCGAATCCCGGTTTTTTGCCAGGATCAGCCCTTCACCGGGCCGCAGCCTGCGGCGGAACTGTAGCCCGCGAACCCGGCAAAGCAAGCTGCCACACCAACGGGCAGACGGGAGCAGCACCTCACCGGTATCTCGTTTCACCACCCTGACGATTTGCCTGTTCCGTATTGTTTCTGTCATAAGGTTGTTCCTGTTGTGAATAGGCGCTGAGTCCGGCATTCCGGTTGAAGGGTGAATGACGGATGTCGGTTCCTCCTGTTTTAATCCCTGTCCGGCGTATCCATCCGTTAAGTATCTCTTCTAGTTTTGCCGCACAAGCGAATTACAACCTCACAGACGTTCCCTCACCGTAATTTTTTTTCACATGTTATTTACGTCGCAGTTCTGTAACAATCCTGTAACTACCACGTTATGATAACATATAAAGGCTCACTTACCGGTTTCAGGATAATTTACAGTTGCGGGTCATCATAGAACATCGTTCAATCATCGGGATCGAACAATATCCGCCAGGGGGTATCATCGTAGCTTGGCATACATCACTATCAATCGCCCAGCGGAGTACGCTTTCCTGCTTGAGATTCGATTCGCCTGCGGATTCAGGTAGTCATCAGGCGGGACCACTCATTACCAACCGAGAGGCGATGCGTTTCTCACGGGAGGGCTATACTGCTTTGAATCTGTGAATCTGGATCCATCGACACTTAACTTGTACGGCGCTTCTTAAAGGGATTGAAAGGTAACAAGATGAAAAGCGCAATAAGTTTAGAACAAATATGGGAAAGCAGTAAAAGGTCCTTCAAGCTACGTATCCACCAGGCTGTGTTGGTCACACTGCTGCTGGGACAAGCGGTTATCTGGATCGGGCAGGCGTGGGCCAGGGATACTGACAGTTTACAGCTTCGGGAGGCGGTCTTGTTGCTTATGCTTCCCCTGGTGACCGTTGTCATCGTTCACTGGTTCACCCTGATTAAGGTGAAGCAAGAACTGCGCAGCGTAAAAGATCTTGAAACAGCGCTTCTCGAACAAAATACCCGGCAGACCGAGTTGACCGGTGCAGTCTTTCACTTCCTCGGCACGCCGATGGCTACCATCTCCGGCTATGCTCATCTTCTCTCCGATCCCCAACTACGGCATGATGATGCGTTCCTCGATAAGGTCAACCAATGCGTAATCAAGGAGATCCATCGCATGGACCGGATCACCGAAAACGCCATCAAGCTGGCTTGCCTCGAAGGGAATGGGAAAGTGCTGGACTTCAGGCGTTTTTACCTTGCCCAAACCCTCGAAAAAGTGATCGACCAATCCCAGAAGCAGTCCGGGCGCGATGTGATTTTCGATAACCAGGCCGGGGAGGTTATTGTTGAGGGGGACATGTTCTGGCTGAATGAAGCCTGGATGAACCTGATCCATAACGCCATCAACTATTCGGCGCCTCCCTCCCCGGTTGTAGTAAGGCTGGTGAAGGATAAGAATTCTTCCTGGGTGGAAGTCCAGGTCATCGATTATGGGATTGGAATTTCCGCAGAGGATCGCGATCGGCTCTTTCAGCGCTTCGGACGGATCGTCAATGAGAAGAACAGTGGCCAGACCGGAGGTGGTCTCGGCCTCTATCTTGCCCATCAAATCGTCACCCGTCACAACGGACGAATCCTTGTCACCTCCCAGCCGGGGGTTGGATCCACCTTTACCATCTGTTTGCCCGTACCCAGGTCTGTTTCATCAATGGAGTCAATATGATTAAGGTTGCCATTATCGAAGACCACCAGGTTCTCGCTGATGCCTTCGAACTCGTCCTGCGTACCAATCCAGAGTTCCGTTTTGTCGGATCAGCCGTGACCCTGGCTGCCGGGCGTTCACTGGTCTCCCGCACCCAGCCGGATGTCCTGCTGCTGGACGTCGGGTTGCCAGATGGTGATGGGCTGGATGCCGTCCCAGATCTCCTGCACCTTGCTCCCGAGATGCAGATCGTTGTTCTGACTCGTTTCACCGATGAGAGCACCATTTTGCGAGCCATCAACTCTGGCGTAACCGGTTTCCTCTCCAAGAGTTCTCCCCTCGACAACCTGTTGAACACCATTCGCCAGGCTGCCCAGGGCGAAATCATCATGCCGTCTAATCTGCTGATTGGTCTCATCCGGCAATTGCCCTCCCGCCGGTCTGCTAGCAGCGAGAGAGGTGGGAAACCGTGGGAGAGCCTGACGCAGCGCGAAAAGGAAATCTTAGCGTTAATGGCGGAGGGCGCTTCGGCCAATGCCATCGCCGATGAGCTGTGTATTGCTCCCCTCACCGTTCGCACCCATATCCGCAACATCCTGTCAAAGCTCCAGGTTCACTCCCGCCTGGAAGCAGTTACCTTTGCCTTTCGCGTTGGCCTGATCGAGCATCCCACCCTGGCCGATTGATCGAAATTACTACCGAAAAATACTCAAAAATTGTTCGACGCATCTAGAATATATGCACTAGGGTTTCGCTAAACCTCCCTTTTCTTTAGGCTGCCTGGGCGATAAGAAAAAAATACCTCAATTAGGGGAGGGCATATACCTCTTTAAGATCTTTTAAGAAATTTCCTACTCGGCTATATTAATCGTAATGCCAACCTTATTCTTCCGAATTTCTACGCCGAGTCTTGTCTTATGGAGCTTAATCGGGATAGTGTTGATACGGAGCGGAAAAAAGTATCGGTTCATTGTCAGCCACAACTCTACACCGATCTATTCAAGAGCATCTTGCGGTCCATCAGCGTGATTGGAGTGGTCGAGGATGATCCTCACCCCTCCACTTCTGATTCAAACCAGGACCCTCCAAATATGGCGGATCGACGTGGGGTGGATGTGCTTTTGGTCTCTCTGGACGATCACGGCCGGCCCGATATCGATAATTTAGATGATTTCCCCCATGCCAAGATCATCGCCTTACCTGTCGATTGCGACTATGGCTATGTTCGCTTACCGGGTGAAACCAGGTGGGAACAGGTATGGCCCTTTAAACTGTCAGACCTGCTCTACGAGATCCTTAGCGAAGGATCCTGATACCCTTATTACAGGCCTTCGGTAAACAAGCTTTATTGTAGGAGATTCAAGAGAGCACCAGGGAAGAATAGGATGAGCATCGTGCTGGTAACCAGGAATGGTCCATAAGGGATCGCCATAAATGAGCTGTACCGCCGGGCAACCAGGAGGGCTAGAATAAAAATCAAGCTGCTGAAGCCGCTTAACAGCACCGCGATCAGGAGACAGACTCCCACAGCAGGCCAGCCCAGGATAAGTCCCAGTACCCCACTCAGCATCACATCTCCAAAGCCAAGCGCTTCATCGCCCACGCTCTTACCCCGTATTGCGGAGACAGCCCGGACGAAGATGATCCCGAACAAGTAAAGGCCGAACATGATCCCAAACCCTAGCATGCCACCGAGCAGTGTCTCCGCCGGGCCGTTCAGCCACAGCCCTAATCCCAGGCCTAATACCACACCGGTCAGGCTGACCGGGTGAAGGATCAGGCGGTGTTCGATATCGATCACCGTAATCAAACCGAAATAGATGAGCAGCGCCATGCCGACCCAGTAACCCAAGCGGGCCGGCGGCGAAACCCACATCCACAAGCTGGCTGCCGTGAATACCAGGTGCACAATCCGGTCTCTCCAGGGATGCCAGGGGCCTGCGTGATTGCTGCAGGCAGGGCAGCTTCCGAAACCCAGGATCGCCCGCTGCCAGCTTAAGCCGTAGGCACAGGCCGGGCAGGTGGGTGGCACAAGCTTCCGGTGGACCGGCAGCACATTGGCCAGATAATTAACCAGCCCTCCGGCTGTCCATCCGATTAAACTGATGAGCAAGAGCATGACAGGATTATAGCAGGAGATCACTGCCATGAACTTTTTCTTAATGAAGAAACAGGAACAGCTTACCTTATCTCCTCGGTTCCAACGGGTGGTTGTCCTTCACATCCTCAAAAATATGCTCAAAAATGTGATCATCAAGCCTCCGCTGCTGCTCGGGATTCACGGGCCGAGTGGGGAGGGGAAGACATTCCAATGCGAGCAGATTCTAAAAAAGCTGGGGGTGAAGCGGTACTTGATATCCGGTGGTCAGCTTGATAGCCCCGACTCCGGTGAGCCGGCACAGTTGGTACGATCTACGTATCTGCGGGCCAGTGAAGGTATCCGCGGTGGAGAAAGCAGCCTGGCCGTCATCTTGATCAACGATATCGACACCGGGCTGGGTGCCTGGGGAGATCAATCTCTGTTTACCATGAACCAGCAGACTGTGTTCGGCGAGCTTATGCATTTAGTAGATTACCCGAACTCGGTCGAGGGCCGTGAAACCGAGCGGGTGCCGATTATCATCACCGGCAACGACTTTACCAGGCTCTACCAGCCGCTGGTTCGGGCCGGGAGAATGACCGCCTTTAAATGGGTCCCTACCATGGAAGAAAGGGTTGAAATCTTCGCCCAGATCTTTCCGGAGCTGTCGAAACAAGATTGCAGCCGGTTGATTCCCGAGCTTCACCGGCAATTGGGGATAGATCCTTCGAATCCAGAGCAGTATTTGCCGGTGGCCTTCTATTCTCACTTGAGGACTTATCTCCTCGATGAAGACCTGTGGGAGGAGGTGGAGAGGGTAGGGGCAAACCGCTTGATCGACAACCTGCTGAAGGGGAACGAACCGGATTTTTCCGCAAATATCCGCTATGAGTATATTCTCAAAAAAGGGGTCGAACTGGCCATTTCTAATCAATTAGTCAACCACCTTCGTAAATCCCCCCTCTGAATTGCGTTAGCAAAACAACAGCAGCATAACAGCCACCAAGGCGCGAGCAGGATTGGGCTGGGGCGTGACGATGGCACGGAGCCTGCCATCGTCACGCCCCAACCCATTTGTTTCACGCAGGCGACGCCTGTTCTAACGGACTGCCAAATCCCTATCCCTCCACCCCGTACTTTGGGAGCAGAATCGGAAAAACTCTCCGTGTTATAATGCCTCCAAATGTT
>CAYMLG010000067.1:0-12711 GCA_964391195.1 uncultured Anaerolineaceae bacterium
TCCGAAGTGCGCAAAATACGCTAATCGCCAGGGGGACTGGCAGACAACATATCATCAGGAGGGAATTCAAATATGGCCGTAAGAAAAGCTCAAGCCGTTTGGGAGGGCACTCTCAGAGAAGGGAATGGGGTGATGAAGTTCGGCAGCGGGGCCTTCGAAGGGAATTTCACCTTCGCCTCCCGCTTCGAAGAAGGGGAAGGGACGAACCCCGAGGAACTGATTGGGGCGGCTCACGCCGGCTGCTTCTCCATGGCCTTCAGCGGCGAGCTGGTCAAAGCCGGTTTTACCCCCAACCGCATCGACACCACCGCCACGGTGACTCTGGGCAGAGTGGACGGCAGAGCGCGCATCACCAATATCCATCTGGAAACCACCGCCAGCGTGCCGGGGATCGACCCGGAGCAGTTCCAGCAGTTGGCCGAGGGCGCCAAGCAAGGCTGCCCGGTGTCGAGCGCTCTCCAGGGCGTCGAAATCACCCTGGATGCCCGCCTCGTCCAATAAGCGGGATGCGGATGGCGGTTTTCCGGCGCCACGTGGGAAACCGCCATCCCTGACCCATCCAAATGGGCTAACGAACAATGAACGCTTTGCTGCTCCCGATTATCCTTCTGGGCTGTGCCGGCCTGATCCTGCTCATCGCCGGCCTGGTCGCCCTGCTCGCCGGGATCCGCCAGCAGCGGCTGCGCACTCAGGAGTCCGGCGGCGCGGGCTCCGGCAGCGCGGTGCTGCTGATGGTCCTGGGCGCCATCGGCCTGATCCTGGGCCTTTGCCTGCTCCTGGGCGGGATCGCCGCCGTACTCTTCGCCAATATCCGCAGCAACTCGGGCGGACCGTTCCCACAGCCTCTTCCGCAAGATGCCACCGTCCCTGCCCGGCCATTCGACGACCTCCGCGAAGAGCGGCCCCTGGCACCTGCCCTGCCCGATCCAGCCCTCACGCCGGCCTCGTCAGGTTCCCTCTTCCAGGACGATTTCTCAGACCCGCACAGCGGCTGGTCTCAGAATATCGATACGGTCGGCTCCACCGGTTACACCGGTGACGGGCGTTATTCGCTGATCATCAACCAACCTCGCTATTATGTGTGGACTTATCCCCCTTATACCCTCCCGGGTGCGGGCAGGCTGTCTGACGTTGTCATCTCATTCCGCAGCCAGTTTAAGACGGGAGACGGCGAGTACGGTGTTTTCTGCCGTTATCAAAACGATGAACGAGCCAGCACTTATGAGGTCGGTTTCCAGGCGGAACGCTACAGCATCGGCAAGTGGGTGGATGGCGAATATGTCTCCCTGCGCCCCGATGTCTGGAACCGCACCCCATACCTGGACCCGAAATTTGCCGGAGAGGATGGCTTCCACCAGGTGGAAGTGAGCTGTGTGGGGCAAAAGATCGTGCTGCGGATCAACGGCTATGATATCGATAGCGCAGTCGATTCCCAGTACCAGAACGGCGGCATTGCCATCTATGCCTTCTCGGGGGATCGCCAGGAACCGCTCGGCGAGTTTTACACCCGCCTGCTGCTCGACGATTTCTTCCTACAGATCCCTTAGAACCAATCTGCAAACCCCTCCGCCGTGCCCGTAGGGGCCGATCGTTGATTCCATCTGTTCCAACGAATTCAAAAACCCAGACCCGCCCCACCTAAGGGGTGAACGATCCACGAATCGGATGCACACTCCGCTTTCGGCGGATCCAACCCAATCCATGTAGGGGCGGGTCATTGATTCAGGCGAGAGCCCCCAGTCCAAGAAAGACCATCCTCAGCCCAACCTCGCTTACCCGCAAACCCAGACCCGCCCTACACGCGCAACCCCCAACCCGCCCAACCCAGGACAGGCTGCCTGGCGCACAACCGGTACCACGCTCAGCGTGGGATGGCGGGACGGACGGGCCGGCCGAAGGTCGGCGGGCTGGATAGCGGCGGGGGGCGGGTCTGGTTGGGTCATCCGGGCGGCCTGGCTCTACAGGCGCCGTCTACGGTTGGGCTCCCAATGCTAGAATCAAAGACCCACCCCTACCAGAACAGGGGGAGGTCATATATAAGGGATAGGCTATTCTGGGCGTTGCGCAAGATGCCAATCTTGCGGCCCTCAACTGGAGCGCACTACGGGGCAAGGGCGACCGAAATACGGTCGCATGGCATCATTATCATCTCTCGGCGTTCTCTGTGATCTCTGTGGTGAAGAGTCCGTACCGGCAGAACACCCGATCGCCAGCAGCGAGTTGAACTGTTCTAGTTACCGCAGGATCCCCCGCTCGGTGAGCAGGGCGGCCAGTTGGTCGTAGCTGATCCCGTAGCGGCGGGCGATCTCCCTGGCCAGGCTGTACCCCAACGGCGGCCCGGGCTCGACCCGGAAGCTGCGGCGCACCGCGGCCTCGTCCTCCCCGGCTGAGGCGGGGTCTTCCCCCTGGCGGGAAGCGACCAGGCTGAAGACCCGGCCGGCGGTTTCGCCGTCCTCGCTGAGCGCTCCAGCTTCGGCGGCCAGCTCGTGCAGGTGGGTCGAGAAGATGGCCCTCGCCCCCATGCGGCTCAGGATGCGCACCAGGTCCCTGGCCAGCGCCAGGCTCTCTCCGGCGCTGGTGCTGCTTAGCGATTCGTTCAGCAAGATCAGGCTGCGGCGGGTGGCGCGTGAGAAAATGCTCTGCAGCCGCCGCGCCTCCTCCCCCAACCGTCCGGCGTCGCTTTCGGGCTGTTCCTCGATCGGGAAGTGCGTGTAAATGCCGTCCACCGGGCTGATGCGCGCCCTGTTTCCCGGGACCGGCAGCCCCGCCTGGGCCAGCACGTGGATCAGCCCGGTCATTTTGGTGTAGGTGGTTTTCCCGCCCTGGTTTGGCCCGGTGAGCACCGCCACCCGCCCCGCCTCGCCCAGCGCAACCGCGTTTTGCACCACCTGTCCCGCCGGCGCCTCCGTGCCCAGGCGGTTGAGCGCCTGCAAAGCCAGGTCGAGCGGGTAAGCCGCCTCGACTTCCGTCACCCGTTCTTCGGCGGGGGCGATCTCCGGCATGCACAGCGGGAATCCGGCGGCTTTCAACCGTGCGATCCAGGCCAGCGCGCCCAGGTAGAAAGAGAGCTCCTCCCCCAGTTCGGCCAGCCAGGCGGCGTTGACCTGCGTGTAGCGGCGCAGCGCCTGGGCCACCGGGCGGCTGATGCGGTCGGTCACGTCGGCCAGGTCCTGGAACAACGGGGCCATCAACGGGCGGTCTGCCTGGAGCGAGCCGCGGGACGCATGCAGCGGGGCGATCCCGTCCATGTCCTCCGCCGCCCGGCCGAACAGGCGCTCGAGCAGGGATGGGACGCTGAAACGCCGGTCGTGGATCCCTACCAGGAGCGCTTCCACCGGGCGGAGCTGAGGGTCGAGGTTCACCCCGATGGTGATGCTCGCGATGCTGCGCACCTGCTCCAGCAGGCCGGGCAGCTCCTGTGCCAGGCGGCGGAAATCCGGCTCCTGGGCCAGGCCCTCCACCCTGGCCCGCAGTTCCAGCAGCCCTTCCGACCGCAGGCTGTCCCCCGCCGCGGTGTAGGCCTCATCCAGCGCCCGGACGCAGCTCACGTAGACTTCGAGCTCGGCCAGGCGCAGCGATACGCCGAACAGGTTGTTCGCCGGTGTAGCCAGGGGCCGCCCGTCATTCAGCGCCCGCAGTTCGGGGAGCAGGCGTTCCAGGCGTCCGGCAAAGTCGGGGTGGTTCAGCAGGTCGGAGAGGACCGCCTGGCGGTAGCGGATGACCGCCGGGTCGTCGATCAGGCTGGAGAGGATGGCTCCTACCTGGCGCCGCTGGGCCCCTTGTGCTCCGAAGGCCTCGACCGTGTGCTCCAGGTCCAGGTCCCGGTAAGCGGCCTGGTCCAGCCCGGTCGCGGCAGTCCGCTGCTCCCCGGGCCAAAGCAGGCTGACCGGCAGGTTTTGCCCGCCCGACCCCGCTTGTCGTTCACTGCTCGTCTGTACGTCCATCCTCTCATTTTAACATGCCGCGCCTCAGGACACAGAGACGCCGTGAACCACCCGGAACCGTAAACCCCTTCCCGCCGCGCTGCTCCCATGGGGGCCGGCGGTTTCAACTTCACCACAGAGTTCACAGAGAACACAGAGAGCGCCGATCTTGCCGGTGGGGGCCGGCGGTTGAAACCACGGCAACAAAATGCACGAAACCCCGCCTGCGCGGGGTTGAACGCAGGACCCATGTAGGGTAAGATGCTATGCGACCGTATTTTGGTCGCCCTTGCCGGTGGGGCACGGCGTCGTCGTATATCAACCAAAACCGTAAACCCACCCGCCGTCCCCCTACTGCAAATGGTGCCAGGCGCGCACGCCCGCCAACCCGCCAATGGACAAATCCCCCGGCTTCCAACCCTCAAAACCGCTGAAGCAGGTTCACACGGACCCATGCCCCCCTCAACCTGCTTCAGCGGGTTTGGATTACGCAGGCGTCGATTTGAATCGATGCCTGCCTGGCATGCGGTGACACCGTGCCCGCACCGCTATCCGCCAATGGACAAATCCCCCGGCTCCCAACCCTCAAACCCGCTGAAGCAGGTTCACGCGGAACCATGCCCCCCTCAACCTGCTTCAGCAGGTTTGGATTACGCAGGCGTCGATTTGAATCGATGCCTGCCTGGCATGCGGTGACACCGTGCCCGCCCCGCCCCGCCGTCCGGGATGAATGATCTCGTTTCCCGACTGGCCGGAGATCCTTCGGTCGCTTCGCCGAGCATCGCTGTGCGATGCCACTCCGGATGACAGGTAGGGAGAGCGTCCCTGCTGATCGTATGTTTTGCTGGCACCGGGGCAAGGCACGTCCGGGCTGCCGGTTCCCCCTCCCCCAATTCGAATTTCGAAATCCGCAAATTCGAAATTGACATGCCTTTATGCATGCGGGATGTTCCTGATCTCCGTTAGGGATTCCCCCCATGTTCAGGCGAAAACCACTTCGCTAGACTCCCCTTGCTTGCAGAATCCGCCCGGGCTTCGGCCGGCCGGAGCGCTGCAAGCCTGATGCAAACCTTTACCGGTTGAACGTGTTGGATCGAAAGGGGGATATTTACAGGTATAGGGAGGTACAAACTGATGAATCCATCCGTAAAAAACCATTTTTTCCGGATTATCGTAGCCTTAATGGCCGCCGTGGTGAGCCTGACCGGGTTGGGCGCTTATTTCGCACCCGCCCTGGCGCAGGATGTGGACTTGCAGAACTGCACGCTGCTGTACGCCGTCCAGCCCGGCGACGATCTGAGCTCGATCGCCGCCCGCTTCGGCTCGACGGAAGATGAGCTCCGGCAGATGAATGCCAGCCTGAACCAGGCGGCACAGCAGGGCCAGGCTGATCAAACGGATCAGCAAAGCCAGACCGATCAACAGAACCAGAACCGGGTATTCCCTGGGCTGGTTCTTTGTGTTTCTACCGACGCTACCCCCGTCCTTCCGGGTATGGAGGCGGCGGATACCGGTACGGAGACCGGGACCGATGCCGGTACGGACACCAGCACGGAGACTGGTACTGATACTGGCACAGATGCCGGTACGGACACCGGTACCGATGCCGGGACTGATACTGGGACGGACACCGGGACTGAGGCCGGTCAGGCCGGGCAGAACGGCCGGGTGAGCGCCACCTACGCCAACTGCTCTGTCCTGTACGCGGTTCAGACGGGCGATGACCTGAGTTCGATCGCCGGCCGCTTCGGTTCCAGCGAAGAACAACTGTTACAGTCGAACCCGTTCCTGAACCAGGCCGGTGCTGACGATCAATCCGGCGCGGTCGACCAGGCCGGGCAGACGGCCCAGGCTGAGCTCTTCCCGGGCCTGGTGCTGTGCGTTTCCGGAGATCTGACCGGCGCCGCTGACCAGGCCAGCGCTGAGGATCAGGCCGGCGCTGCTGCTGACCAGGCCGGCACTGACGACCAGACCGGCGCCGCCGATCAGTCTGGCGCTGCCGACCAGGCAGGTGAGGCTGGTCAGGACGACCAACAGGGCCAGACCGGCCAGGACAACCAGGATGACGCCGCTCAGCAGGCTCAAACGGACGAGCCTCAGCCTCAGGAGCAGGCCGATGGGCAGCAGAACCCCACCGACATCCCCAGGGGCAACCTGGGCGTTTTCTCGCCCTTCACCCTGGGCACCGGCCGCGTGACCGTGGAAAAGATCGGGCGCACGAGCGCTCCCTTCGCTCCGGTGCGCTGGCTGGCGCCTGTGTTGGAGATCACGGCTGAAGAAGGGCCTTCGACCCCGACCGCGCTGACTTACGTCTACTTCGAGGTGCCGCGCAGCGCCATTGAACGTAACCGCGGCGCGACCCCGCAAATCTGGTACCAGAGCCTTGATGGCGGCGCCTGGCAGACCTGTAACACCTTCGTGGTGAACCCGGGTGTTGAAGAAGAGGACGAGGACGAGCCCGCGCGCACCCGCTACGGCTGTGCCGTCCCGATCTATAACGCCGTCTACGGCTTGGGCGTCGCTGATGAATAATCATCACCGTTCCAGGCCTTTTGCGGTCCGGATCTGAGCACTTCCGTTTTCTCTGGTTGGTGCGTGGCCGGTAAAGGTTTAAAATAGGCGACAACCATGGGGAACAGCGCCCCCCTTCCTCGCTCCAATGAGGGAGGGGGGCAGCCATCATGATAAAATATGTCCGAATTATGGGTCATCCGCCGGAAGGATCGCACCGCCGGCTTGAGAGGATTACCGTGTTATGGTGAGGCTTGAACCACTCCGCGCAGAGGAAGTCAACCGCTTGAAGGACCAGATCCTCAATGTGTACCAGGCCGCCTTCTCCCCCCCGCCCTACAACAAACTGCTCGCCGACCTGGCCGGGTTCGCCGGGATCCTGACTCGCCATACCGAGCGCCCCGGCTTCAAATGCATCGCTGCCCGCAAAGAAGAGGACGGCGAGGTGGTGGGCTTTTCCTACGGGTACACGAGCGCCCCCGGCCAGTGGTGGCACGATATCGTGACCGGGTTCATGGGGCCCCAGCTCGCCGCCCGCTGGCTGTCCGACTGCTTCGAGTTCGTCGAGCTCGCCCTCCACCCCCGGTACCAGGGCCAGGGCTGCGGCGGCGCGCTGCACGACCTCCTGTTGGACGGGCTGCCCCACCGCACAGCCGCCCTCTCCACCCTCCAGGTCGAGACCACCGCCCTGCACATGTACCGCAAACGGGGCTGGACCACCATCCTGGACGAGGTCACCTTCCCCAACACCCGCAAATCTTATCGCATTATGGGCAAAGACCTGAACCCTTCGCTCGTGTCGTTCTGAGTCCTGCTTGTTTTACCTCAGATTTTTCACCACAGAGAACACGGAGAGCACAGAGGTTTTTTCTCTGTGTACTCTGTGCTCTCTGTGGTGAGATCTGACTTTTTTCGCTTTTCGCCTTCCGCTTTCCGATTTTCGCTTTTCAGCCGGGCCTACATCTGCACCACCGACAGCTGCTCCTGCACGGTGTACAGCCGCCGGTACAGGCCGTCCTTCGCCATCAGCTCGGCGTGAGTGCCCTGCTCGCAGATGTGCTTCCCCTCCAGCACCACAATCTTGTCGGCGTTGCGCACCGTCGACAGGCGGTGGGCGATGATGATCGTCGTCCGCCCCTGCATCAGCCGCTCCAGGGCCTGCTGGATCAGCAGCTCGGTCTCGGTGTCCACCGAGGAGGTGGCCTCGTCCAGGATCAGGATCGGCGCGTTCTTGAGCACCGCCCGGGCGATGGAGATGCGCTGCTTCTGCCCACCCGACAGCTTCACCCCTCGCTCTCCGATCAGGGTATCGTACCCATCAGGCATCTCCTCGATGAAGGCGTGGGCGTTGGCCACCCGGGCGGCGGCGATGACCTCCTCCTCGCTCGCCCCCGGCCGCCCAAACAGGATGTTCTCCCGGATCGTGCCATGGAACAGGAATACGTCTTGCAGCACAATGCTCACCTGCTGCCGCAGGCTCTCCAGGGTGATCTGGCGCACGTCCCGCCCGTCCAGGCAGATCGAACCGCTGCCCACGTCGTAAAAGCGGGGGATGAGGCTGACCAGCGTGGATTTGCCCACGCCCGTGGGGCCGACGAGCGCCACCACCGAGCGCGCCGGGATCTCCAGGTTGATGTTTTCCAGCACGGGGACGCCCGGGGTGTAGGCGAAGCTCACGCCCTTGATCGAGATGGCGCCTTTCGCCCGGCCGGGGAGCGGAGCTGCCCCCGGGGCGGGCGGCAATTCGGGCTCTTCCGCCAACAAGTCGGCCACCCGGTCTGCTCCGGCCAGCGAGTTCTGCACCTGCTCCCAGGCATTGCTCAGGACGCGTACCGGCTGGTAGAACTGCTCCAGGTACAGGAAGAAGGCCACCAGGTCGGCCACCGGCAGCACCTGGCGCAGCGCCAACTGCCCGCCGAAGAAGATCACGATCAGCATCCCCAGCGAGGAGGTGAATTCGACGAACGGTTGGAAGGTAGCCATCAGCCGCAGCGCCCCCAACTGAGTCGATAGGTAGCGTTCGATGCTCCGGTTCACCCGTTCCGCCGTCTCCTGCTCGCGGGTGAAGGCTTTGATCTCCCGGATGCCGGTCAGGCTGTCGTTGAGGATGGCGTTCAGGTTGCCCAGGTCGGCCTGGCGCAGGCGAAAAGCGGGCCGCACCCGCTTCGCATACACCCGCAAGGAGAGCACCACCAGGGGGATGGGCACCAGGCTGAGCAGGGCGAGCTGCCAGTTCAAATGGAACAGCACGGCGCTCACCCCCACCAGGGAAATCACGTTCACCATCACGTCCGGCACGGCGTGGCTGATGAGCTGCTCGAACAGGTCGGTGTCATTCACCACCCGAGACATCAACTGGCCGGTCTGCTTGTCTTCATAGAACCGCAGGGACAGGCGCTGCATGTGGTCGTATATGTGCTTGCGGACGTCGCACACCACGCCCCAGCCCGCCACGTGCGACATGTAGCTGCGCAGGAACTGCAGCCCGGCCCGCACCAGGTAGATCGCCAGCGCCGCCAGCGACAGGCGGGTGATCACCGGCATCACCGATTCGTCCAGCGGGCCTTCGGTGATGGCCGAGATCAGGCTGCGCACGATCCAGGGGATGACCAGTTGCACCCCCACCAGCGCCAGCATGCTTGCCGTAGTTACCAGCAGAATGCCCGTATACCGCCGGGCGTAAGTAAACACCAATTGAATCGGTTTCATGAAGTATCGGACCAGTTGTTTCCTTTCAGGGATATCGATATTTATTGTATCATTTCTCACACACTCCCCACCGGCGTTCCTGTCCACCTTCAGGTCTTTGGCCCGAAAGGCTCTTGAACATCCTGTTAGGTCTACCCACCGAAACCTGTCCACGAACGCCGAGCTAGCGCCTGCCTTTCCCAATAAAAAAGGTAAGCCGGCCAGCACCTCATTCACTTCTCTTTCGGTAGATTATTTACTCACCCGTCGTAGAAAAGCCATTCGGCGCCGAAAACCGGCGCCGAATGGCTGGGTACGCGTCGCCCTGGGGGATTCGCCCCGCCCGACTGTTAGGCCAACCACTCCACCCGCTGGCCCCGGTCCGGCGCCCCCAGGAACAGCAGATTCATGTTAACCGTCTGATCCTCACTCAGCGTGTTACTGTGCTGCAGGCTGGCCGTTATCCGCGCAGTCGCCGCATCAATAGCAAAGGTCATATTCCACCCGGTCACATTCGCATACATCGCCTTGCCCAGCTCCACCGCCGTAATTGCGTTGTATGCCCACACCACCAAATGCACGCTCGTGCTGCGCGCGTGGCTGCTCCGCCCCGAGGCCGTCACCAGCAGCGCCCCGGTCCTGGCGGACGCCACCGAGCTATAGATCTGAATTACACCCGCCACGGTCAGCACATCGTGAGGGATGACCACCTGCCTCGACAATCCCTGTGGCGCCGGCGATTCCAGCAGCCCGCTGTATTTCACTTCATCCCCGGCCCAGCTCAGCCCCAGGCCCTGGCTGTTTACCAGGCTGGCCCCTTCCTGGCCCAGGAACCACCCCGGCCCCTCCCACGGGCGCCGGCTTTCGCCGCCGCATATCCCGCCCCCCTTGGCCAGCCGCAGGATCCCGTACAGCCAGCCCCCGGGCAGTTGGTACGGATGCTCACTCCGCCCCTGCATCAGTAGCCCCCATCCCATTTGTCCATCCGCCACGGCCCCGAGTACTGACCCCCGCCCGTGGTTTCCAGGTATTCCCGTATCTTGCTCCGGTAGGCCCGCTCCGCCCGCCCGCTGTTCGTCCCCAGCATCGACAGCAGCAGGCTGGTCATGTCCGGCTCTGCGCTCTGGTCCATTTCCAGCTTGCGCACCGCCTGCCACACGCAGTACATCTTCAGCGCTTCCAGGTGCTTCCCTGGTATGGACAGCGACATGGTATCCGAGGTCGGCGCCAGGTGCACCGTGTTATACCAAATATTTATCGTCGCCCCCAGTGGTACCGCCTGGCCCAACATAATCTCATGCTCGCCTACCAGGTCATAATACGGCCCCCCCTCAAAGCCTGGGTGATCGCGTGGCAAGCGGCTCAGCATCGAAGGCGGCTCCAGGTCGATCGGATATTCCACCCGGGTAATGCCGTACACCTCCGCCAGGTCAGCCAGGCCCAGCAGCACGAACGTCCTCTGCCCATCCTTCGACGCTTGCAGCGTGCCCTGCACTTCCTTGGGGAAGTGCATCGAGTAATCGCGGATGGCTTCCGAGATCCAGGAGTTAAGCAGCGTATCAGGGAATACTGCCGTATTCTCCAGAATGCTCCGCAGCGCAGTATCTCGAAATTGCTGCCTGGTCGTCATATCTCACCCCTCCACCAGGGTAATCACGATCGACACCCCCTCGCTCACCGGCCGCTTTTTCTTCTCGCCTTCCTGGTCGGCCTGGGCGCTCAAGCTGGCCACGCGCACCCGCATCAGTTCGCCCTTTCCCACGTGCGGGAACTGCCCCCCTTCGAAGCCCTGCCGCCCCACGGTCGCCAATCGCCCGGGCTCGAGCACGGTTTCCAGCACCGTCCGCTCCCCCACCTGCACATCCACCTGCGCCGGGTTCCCGTCCCTCACCATAGCGCTCACATGCTCCAGGGTCATCCCCCGGGGCGCGGCCTGGCACACCACCTCGCCCCGCTCGTCCACTTTGGCAAAGTAAAAAGTTTGCTGGTGCATTGCTCCCTCTCCTTCCAAATTCAAATCCCATACAGGCGCGGCGGATCCGTCAACCACGCATAACCGTCAACCCTCACGCCGCGCCCTTACGCCCGAAAGTGCATCCGCCCCGAGCGTAGGGGCGCGGCGGATCCGTCAACCACGCATAGGAGAGCGCCTACATCAACCAGATCCTGCCCGAAAAACTGGCCATCGATCTGGCCTACCTGCAAACCCTCCTCGCTGTATTCAATTTCGAATTTCGAAATTCGAATTTCGAAATTCGAATTTCGAAATTCCCTGTTCGCCCTTCGCTTTTCATCACGGATTGCCCTTGAACATGCCGCGATAGTCCACCGGACCCACCGCGAACATGAAGCGCACCTTCACGGGCATAACATCATTCGTGAACATCAGCCCCTGAGTCGGACTGGCCACCGAGAAGATCTCCGGCGCCCGCCCGTAGCGGAACCCCAGCCCAATCGACGGATACAGCTTCGGGTCAGCCACCGCAGCCCAGGCGTTCGGGTCCGTCCACAGGTCCACCACAATCACCCGCTCCCGGGCGTAAGCCATGCGCGCGCTCAGCGTGTCGCCGTTGGCCAGCGGGTTATCCCCGTCCGGCGCTCCCTCAGAGCCCAGAATCTCCAGCGCCGTGATTTCCAGCTCGGGCGGCACCAGCAGATACTTCGGCGCAGTCAGCGCCCCCAGCGGTTCGACGCTGCCCAGCTCCGTCTGCTTGCGCATCCTCGACCGCACTTGGGTATAGCCGCTGAAACTCAGTTCCAACGCTTCGGTATTATTGTGCGCCAGGCTGAAAAGCGGCTGGGCGTCCGCCATCATCGGCCCGGCCCCAGCGTTCACCGTGAATATGCTCGCCACCGCCTTGCTCAGCGTCAGCCAGGCTGCTTGCGCCAGCGCCCGCGGCGCAGCCTGCAGCTTCCGGGTATCGTCCTTGTCGATCGCTTCCAGGGTAATCCCCAGGTAGCCGCCTTTCTTCACGAACGGGGTTTCTTCCGTGTGGTCGGCCCAGTTCAGTTCCGTGTACGCCCCGCCTTCGTCCACGGTCGGCAGTTCGCCCACCCCGCCCAGGGTGATCCACTTCACATCTTGCAGGTTCGTGAAATCCTCGGCAGTGACGATCTTCTCCCACCACCGCGGGTACTGTTGAAACAGGTTCACCACCCGCTTATTCAGTGCGTCCGCGGTCAGGGCCGCCATTGTGGCGCTGTCCACGTTCGCCAGGTACACCCGCTCCGGGTGGAACAGGCCCGCCAGCTCATAGTCGCCCGAGAGCAGCATATAAGCCTCACGGATACCGGTCAGCGGCGCCACGCCTTCCGGCGGGCGCACCCCGCTTACCAGCGCTTCGAAGGCAATCTTCAGCGAGTCCAGCCCGGTCCGCATCCCGCTCACCTGGCCGCCCCTCGGCGCCTGGCCGCCGATCTGCACCACGTTGGCCTCAGCCAGGCGCGCCAGGTAAGCCCGCTCCGCTTCGATCGCCGCCTGCACTTCGCCAGGCGTCCGGTAAGCGCCCTGCAACAGCCGCTCTTGCGAGGCGGCCGGCAGCCCCGAGCTCGCCACCATTGCCCGGGCGCTTTCCACCTGCAGCGCCTG
>CAYMLG010000067.1:12811-24641 GCA_964391195.1 uncultured Anaerolineaceae bacterium
GCGTCAGCCTGTCCAGCCTGGCCGGCCTGCCCGGTCGCCTGTGCAGCAGCCTGGCCGCTCGCCTGGCCGGCCTGCCCGGTCGCCTGTGCAGCAGCCTGGCCGCTCGCCTGGTCCCGGGTTTCTTCCTGCAAAACTTCTTCGTCGTCCATCTTAGACCCTCCAAAAACAAGTTTCACTTTCTCCCCCAGGTCCGCCCCGGGCAGAGTTTTTTGCTTCTCACCGCGCCCCTCCTGGAGCCCGGCAGATAACGCCTTCAGGATCCTGCCATCCGCAGCAGGTTCGAACACCAAATCAACGCTTTCCACGTGCCGCACATCCACCACCCGCCGTGGGTCCTCTTCGTTATCCCTCGGCGCAAAAACTGGCCAGAACACAATAGAAAGCCCTAAATCAGGCCCCCCCATACCATCCGTCAAAAACTGGTCTAAAAGCGTTTCTACGGCCTTCCCAAGCGGCGTGGAGTACAGGCAAATCGTCCCTTCGATCGACTGATCGCTTTCGTTCCACTCCGCCCCGGCCGTCACGCCCACCAGGCGCTCCACGCTCGGGTACTCAAACCACCCCGCGTGGTCCACGAATACCGCCTTGCCATCGAACAGCCCCCTGGCCAGCGCCCCCTTCAGCGCCTCGGGCTCTATTCTCAGGTTTCCCGGCCGGTTGCCGGCCGCTCTCACCTGGCCGGCGCGCACAAACCGGCAGCGATACTCCCGCCGCCCATCCCCGCGCCCCAGGCCCACCGGCCCGCCCAACTCGATACGTTCCAACTCTTCAGCCATTAGGCCCTCCTACACAACTCCTAGCCAGGCCAGCACAGCCCACCCCATCAGGCAAAAGCTAAGTTCAAAGCACAGCACCGCGCTAATCAGGTACTGCATCCGCCGATCTGCCTGGTACATCATTGCTCACCTCGCCTCCATCATCGCCAGGCATCGAGCCAAGTTCAGCTAACACCTGGTCGAGTATGTCGTCATCTTGCGGAGCTCCTGCAAAGCGGAACACCATCCGCAGCAGCAGCTTATCCAGCGTCCGGCTGCGCCCGGGTAACTGCCTGGCCAGCGCTTCCAGCGCAGCCGATAGGTCCCTGGCCGACCTGGCCAGCGCTTCGTTATCGCTCCGGCTCACATCCGGGGCGCTCACCACGAACAGCCGCCCGTAATCTTCGCTGGGCAGCTTCCGGGCTGCGCCCGCTTCCACCGCCCGCAGATATGCCTGGTAAACGATATCCTGCAGCAGGAAAGTGAAGTATTGCTGCCTGCGCAGCAAATGCCGCTCAGTGGGCGCCTGCATGGCCGTGGCGGTGGCCAGGTTCGCCTGCCCACTTTCACCCCGCCAGTGTGGTGGGTAGCCGCTGCCCGCGTCCACCATGCCCCGCACCGCTTCCAGGTCGTGGCTGGCATCCGCCCCTCGCAGCGCCGGCGTCACGCTCTGCCATTCCTCGCTTTCGTCGTGCACCACGATCGAGCCCGCTTCTGGCGGGTTCCGGTATTGCTCTTGCTTTTCCTTCACCCGGTTGGCCGGCACCTTCACGATCCACAGGAAAGCCCGCATGGCCCAATGCAGCCTTACCCGGTCTTCGAGCATGCGCGAATAGCGCTGCAGCCAGGGCAGCATCGTGGTCAGGTCCCCCTCGCCCAGCAGCGCCCCAATCGGCCGGTTCACCGCATAGTGCAGCATCACCGCCGACGCAGCCGCTGCCTCTGGGTGCGCCGGGGATAACCACCGCCGCTCTTCTCCGGCTTCGCCGCGCTCCACGTAAACCAGTTCGGTCTCCCAATCGTTCGGCGCCGTCTCGATCCTCAGAATGTGATCCTTCGTCACAAAGCGAATGTAGCTCATGCCATCTGCCGGGTTTCGAAACAGCAGCACGAACAGGTCACCGCTGCGCGCCAGCTCGTCGCTCATGGCTTCCAGGCGCAGGTCCATCCTGTTTTTCGGATGGTTCCAAAAGGCAGAAATGAACCGGCTCAGGTTCCGGTTTGGCGAAGTCAACCGGATCCTGTCTCCAACAACATAGTCGGTTGTAATGGCGATAATGCGCCAGGCGATCGGGTTCTTTCGCCAGGCGGTTAAGGCGTCCTGGTACAGCTCGAAAACCTTGGCCGGGTCGTAGTCATGGGCGCGGCCGGTCAGGGAGACCCATGGCCCCGCATCCGTCACGGCGGCCGGCGCCGCCGCCAGGCCGCTGGCCTGGCCGCCGCCTGGCTGCGCCGGCGATCGGCCTGCAATCCACTCAGCCAGTCTCATTCTCCAGCTTTTTTCCATCCCATGCCCCTCCCTTTCATCACCACCATTCCGGTACTCTGTCTTTGCCCCGCCACGGCTCTCGCTTTTCAATCCGCCTTACCTCCAGGCATTTTTTGCAGGCAAAGACATAAACTTTCAGCCAGTCCTTAGGCCCTGAAATGCCCACCGTTCCCGGATCTCCTTCCCGCTTTATCGTGTCAATATGCATAAAACGGTGAATGCAACTCTCGTCGCAGCCGGTCCCTGATTTCTGCGCCTCTTCTGCCATCCTCAGCCATCCTTTTCGCTTTTCGCTTTTCGCTTTTCGCCTTTCGCTTTTCGTTTTTCGTTTTTCGCCTTTCCTCAGTACACCTCGCTCATATCGCCCAGCGGGTCGCTTGCGCGCACCACCGCGCTCTCTCCCAGGCCCCAGGGCTGCGCGTCCAGCACAGCCGCCAGCGCCGCCGAAAGCACCAGGTCATCGTGCACCAGCTCGCCGGTCACCGGCGAGCGCATCCCCTCCGGCACGCCCCAGCGCAGGCGCCGGTCCTCCCCCACGCCGATCTCCAGGCGGCAAAGGCGGCACTGCTCCCAGAACACCCGCTGCTCGTCGTCCGTCCCCGGCTCCGCGCGCCAGTCGCGGAAGCGGCCGTTTTCCACGATCGCCAGGAAATCCCAGCCCAGCTTGCTTTTCGTGGCCGAGTTGAAGTGGAAGGGGATGGTGCGCTCCGGATAGCAGCGCTCCAGGAAAGAGGCCAGCCCGGCCCCCACCCCGGTGGCGTCCACCACCAGGTAGCGCGGCTCCCAGCTCTCCTCCAGCGCCCGGATCTGGTTGTGCAGGTCGCTGTGCCTTGCGCCCAGCCACAGGCGCCGTTCCACCACCCGGTAGACCGGCGCCTGTACCAGCGGGTCGTTCAGCCCGGAGAGGTCGACTTCCACGATGGTGAAGGCGGTCGCGTCCCGGCTCGGGTTCCGCAGCCGGACGGCGGCTGAAGCGCCGGGGGCGTCCCCATCTTCGCCCTCCACCCCCTCGTCCTCGCCGCCCACATCCAGCAGGAAGGCGTACAACCTGCCCGGAGTGGGCCGCCGCTGCCGGGGATGATCGCCTTGCATCAGCGCCAGCCGCCGCTCCGGGAACATGCCCATCTCGGCGTCGATCTCCTCCGAAAAGAGCTGTGTCTTCACCAGCGGGTGCTGGCGTCCGTGCCGGGCGATGGCTTCCTCCAGAAAGGTCCGGTAGTCTTCCACCTCCTCGGCCACCTCCGTCCCGCTCACCCGGAACACGCGGCGGATGCCATCCTGCCGCTCGGCTTCCAAGGCGGCCCGCAGCTCGCGCGCCAGCAGCGTCTGGCTGGTCCAGGCCGTGCCCCAAAACACCCGCGTCGCGTTGGTGCTGGCCGCCATCGGCGCAAACTCCTTGTCCCACTTGGCGGGGAGGATATCCTGGGCCTCGTCACACTCCAGCAGGGTGGAGGCCGTAGCCCCCACCACGTTGCTGGCCGGCGACCCGGAGAGGAACTTGATCCGCATCTGCCCCACCCGGAAGGTGTTGCCATGCTCTTTCACCCAGCTCGGCCGCACCAGGAAGTTCTGCCGCAGCACCGCTTCCAGCCGGTCCATGGCGTTGATGCTCTGCGGGTTCCACGTAGGCGACACTTTGATGATCTCCCCTTCTCGCACCTCTGAGTAAAGCCGCAGCAGGTAGGCTTCGACCTGGGCCTGGATTTCGTTTTTCCCGCTCTGGCGGGGGAACATCACCACCAGGCTCAGCCCGCGCTTTTGGAGCACCGAGTCGATGATGGCTCGAGCCACTTGCTCCTGGTAGGCGCGCAGCCGGATTCCGCCGGCGCCTTCGGTAAACAGCCCAATGTCTCTCATCAGCACCCTCGTCACCCGCGCCACATCCCGCTCCGTGAACCCTGCCGGCAGTTTGGGTCTCATGCGCCCAGCCACGCCCGCAGCAGGGCCAGCAAAGACACGAAACTCGACCCGCCCGAGGCCAGCCCGGCCCAGACCTTGAACTGCGTCACCCCGTCCGAGACCGTCCGCAGGCGGGTCTCATGATCCCGGCCCTGCAGCTCCAGCGCTTCCAGCCGGTGGACGACCATCTGCCGTTCGTGCTTCTGCTCCGCCCGGATGGCCTGGATCTCGGCCCGGAGCAGAGCGATGGTGTGCTTCAACTGCTCGGCGATCAACGCCGCTTCTGCTTCATCGTTCATCTACACCTCCCTGGGAGAAGGGATTCCGAACTGCGAAAGCCCCCTCACGCCTCCCACTCCCGCACCACCTCCTGGATGGCCGTATCCACCTGGGCATAGAACTGGTCGAGCAGCGGGCAATCGTCCCCCAGGTCGCACTGGCGGCACCGGGAGAGCTCCTGATGCAGCCGCCCCAGCGCTCGGGTCAGGTTCCTGCTCAAGCGGCAGATCTGCCGCACGTTTTGCGCCGCCGGGCATTCCGGCACCATCTTCCTCATCTCATCCTCCCTTCGCCTACTTCACACCCATCTCTTTGGCCACTTCCCGCAGCGCCTGCGAAATCGCCGCCGTGATCTCACCCGAGGTATCGCCCAGCGCTTGCTGCATCTTCAACAGCGTCCCCAGCCGCAGCGAAGCCGCGCTCAGGGTATCGACCAGGCGGATGGCCTGCTTCAGGTTTGCGGCCTGCTCCTCCGATTCCGGGTTGAGCTGCGTGGCCAGGGTGAACGCCCGGCGGATGACCACCCGCAGCATGGCGATCTCGTCCCGCACGTCCCCGGCCACCAGCAGCGGTATGTCCGCCTGCTCGTCCGGGAGGTAGGCCGCATTGTAGATCTGCGGTTCGCCGGGGTCTTGGGCCGGGCTCGCCGGGCCGTCCTTCTTCCGCCTGCGGTTCATTCCGCCCTCACCTTTGCCTGGGCCGGCGGGGTGAGCTGGTAGACCGACTGGTTCGCCACCAGGGCGGCCAGCAGGGCGCGCAGCAGCTCCACCAGGCCGGGCCGGTCGCAGGCGGGCAGCCCGGCGATCCCCGGACCCGCCCATCCCGAGCAGGACAGCATCATCACCCCGGCCGCGGCGACCAGCAGGACGGCCAGCATCACCAACCGCTTCCACTCCTTCCCGTGCGGCCCTTCCCCCAACCGCTCGTACCAGCCGTGCAGCCCGGGGATATATGAGAAGGCCAGCGAGAGCGCTGCTCCGGCAACGGCTGAAAGCATCTCTGTATCCATAACACCTCCTTTTGGGCGACTCCGCCCGCGCTCAATGCGGATAATCAGGCTGCGTAGCAGCTTAGGCGAGATCGGATACCCTGGGGAACAGGTACATCCTGCCCTTCCTGCGCCGGACGACGTGGGTCGTGCCGGTCTTCAGATCTCGCAAGATGGTCCCCGGATAGAAGCTCTGGTACTTCAACCCGTAGATCACTTCGGTGGTCGTGATCACCATACTGGTGGCCAGCGGGAACTCGCCTGGGTCATGCACGACCGAGAAGCGTGGCGAGTTCTCCGAGTAGGGTTCCATTGGCGCCTCCAGACCTCGCCTGTCTGCCCCTGAACCGGGGCAAAAGCTTAGAACATTTGTTCGATCGCCGTCATTCTAAACTTGGCTTTTCCCCCCTGTCAAACGGGTTTGGAGCAAATACTCCCGAACCTCATCCCGCCTCGCCCCTGGGGGGGATGGGGTTAACCCTGTGGGGTTGGGCGTGCAGTGAGAGGCGATCCGGTAACCCCGCAGCCCTGAAATCTCAACGGCTTAATTATGTGAAATGGATTAGGGGTAAAATAAGAGACGATTGGTTGCCACTTCGTTTGATACCGCCCTACCTGGGGCCTGCCTACAGAACAATGAAGCCGCTCACCGCCCTCGTCGCCATCCTGTTGCTTTCGCTGCTCATCTCACCCGCAGGTGGGATGGCGAGCAAGCCCTCGAACAGCGCCCCCCCGCCCATCTCCCCAGAAGTATCCGCCCGGCTGGCTTCACTCGCCCCGGATGAAATGATCCCGGTCCTGGTCACCCTGTGTGAGGCTCCTGCTCTGCCTCCCGGGAGCAGCCTCAGCCGCCTCGCCCGTCCCGCGCGCCTGAACAGGGTCGTCTCCACCCTCCGTGCCCAGGCCGAGGACTGCCAGGCCCCCCTCCAGCCCCGGCTCCAGGCCTGGGAAGCCGCCGGGAAAGCCCGTAACCTGACCCGCTTCTGGATCTTCAACGGACTCGCTCTCACTGCCACCCCGGAGGTGATCCAGGAACTGGCCCGGCTGCCGCAGGTGCTCTCCATCCGTCTGGACGCCTCCATCCCCGCGCCTCGCCTGGCAGGGGAGGCGGCCTCCGTTCAACCCAACCTGGACCTGGTCGGCGCCACCGCTCTGTGGAACCTGGGCTTTCAGGGGCAGGGGGTCGTCGTCGCCAATGTCGATACCGGGGTCGAGCTCAACCACCCCGACCTGAAACCTCGCTGGCGCGGCGGGGACAACAGTTGGCTGGACGCCACCGGCGAGTTCCCCCACCTCCCCACCGATGTCGACGGGCACGGGACCGCCACGATGGGGATCATCCTCGGCGGCAGCGCCGGGGGGACTGCCATCGGCCTCGCGCCCCGGGCGCAGTGGATCGCCGCCCGCATCTTCAACAGCGATGGGTTCGCCCTGTTCAGCAACGTGCACCTCGCCTACCAATGGCTGCTCGACCCGGATGGCGACCCTCAGACCCCCGACGCGCCGCACATCGTGAACAATTCCTGGACCTTCGACGTCCCGGTCTGCAACCTGGAATTCCAGCCCGATGTCCAGGCCCTGATCGCCGCCGGGATCCTGCCCATCTTCGCTGCCGGGAACCATGGCCCGAACGACGAGACCGGCACCAGCCTGGGCAACTACCCCGAGGCTTTCGCCGTCGGTTCGATCGATCTGAACGGGGCGATTCACCCCGGGAGCTCGCGCGGCCCTTCGCAATGCGGCGGGCCGGCCGCCATCTACCCTGAAATCGTCGCCCCCGGGGTGGGTATTTACACCGCGAACAAGGACGACGGCTACCTCACCCAGACCGGCACTTCGATGGCTGCCCCGCACGTCTCCGGTGGCCTGGCCCTGCTGCTCAGCGCCTTCCCCCACCTCGGGGTCGAAGATCAGCGCGCGGCCCTGCTCAACACCGCCATCGACCTCGGCCCTGCCGGCCCCGATAACAGCTACGGCTACGGGCTTTTGGACCTCCTGGCCGCTTACGCCTGGCTGAAGGAGAATTATGTCGCCCCCACCCCCGAACCGCCGCAGCGCTCGTACAGCCTGATCCTGCCCCTCATCTACTACTCCCACACCGCCCTGGATTCCGGTTTCCCCTCCAACACCGCGCCCTGACTCCCAATTTGGGAATCGTGTCGAGTAACAATCACCGCGCCGCTACGTTATACCCTGTAGCACACGGGGTCATCAGGTGTCATCGATTGGGATAAAACCCGCCCTTTCGGTTAATAATGGAACGCCAGGACGCAATCGCCGCGAAGAAAACTTAAAATCTTTGTGCTTTTAAGGGATTGCGCCGATAGGCGAAAAGCCGCCAGCAGATCGATACCATCCGGAAAAAACCTCTCCATGATCGCCGCCGCCCGACCGCAACCCCAAACCCGCTCCGGCCTCCTCACGACCCTGCTCGTCCTCGAGTGGGGTCTGCTCGCCGTCGCCCTGGCTGCCGTCAGCCTCAACGAGGTATACCGCCCCTACCTGCCCTGGACCCTGCCGGTCTTGGGGCTGGTTTTCTTCCTGCGCGCATTCCGGGCGCGGCGCCTGGGCTCCCGCTCCGGCCTGGATCTGGCGGCCCTCCTGTTCACGCTCAGCGCCGGGATCGCGGCCGCCATTGCTTACCAGCCCGGGCCGGCCTTCCTGCAGCTGGCCCGCATCCTGGCCGGGGTCGTCCTCTTCTACTCCATCATCGACTCTCCACCCCTCCTCCGGCGGTGGGTCGCCGTGCTTTTCGTCCTGGCCGCCGCTGCCCTGGCCGTCTACTACCCGCTCCAGCCGGACTTTTCCCCCATCCCGGGCAAGTTCCCGGCCCTGGCCCAATTGGCGTTGTGGATCAACGCCCATGCTCCCCAATTACCCGGGCCCACCATGCACAGCAACGTCGCCGGAGGGGTGCTGGCCCTCTCCGCCCCCTTCGCCTTCCTGCTGGCGTGGGAGGCGCTTTCCCGCCGGGCCTGGCTGCGCTTCGCCTGCTTTGCCCTGGCCCTGGCGGCCATCCTGTTCGGTTTGCTGCTCAGCGGCAGCCGCGGCGCCTGGCTCGGCCTGGGCGCGGCCGCCGCTTTCGGGGTCCTGGCCTGGGTCCAGCGGCGCTGGTTTTCCACCCCCCGCAGCAAATGGATCTATTGGGGCCTGCTGTTCTCCGCCGGGCTGTCCATCCTGGCGCTGCTGCTCACCGGACTCGCCCCCACCGGCCTGCTGGAACGGCTCCTGGGCGGGGTCCTCGACCCGAGCGGGGCGGTGGTCAACCGGTGGACCCTCTGGCGCCAGGGCGTCTCCCTCGGCCGCGATTATCTGTTCACCGGCAGCGGCCTGCGCTCCATCCGCATGGTCTACGCCATTTACGGCATCCTGATCCACACCCCTTTCCACGAACACCTGCACAACACCTTCCTGGAAGTCTGGATCGAACAGGGCCTGTTGGGCGCCCTGGCCCTGGTGAACGGCAGCCTGGTGACCCTGTGGTGGGCCTGGGAGGCGCTCGACCGCCGGGACCTGCCCCTGCTCTCCGCTGCCGGGTTGGCCTCCGCCCTGGTCTTCACCGTCCACGGTATGTTCGACGCCGTGTTCTACGTCACCCGCCCGCTGCCCCTGGTGGGCCTGGTGCTCGGCCTGGCCCTGGCCGGGCTGTTGGCCCCGCCCGCCGGGGAGCTCGCGGCCCCGGACGCCCCGCAAAAAAGGCGCTCCAGTTTTGCCCGGGCGCTGACAATTGGTTTTATAATGGTGCTGATCGTTCAGGGGGCTGTATTTGCCCGCCCGCTGCGGGCTGCCTGGTATGCCAATCTCGGCGCCGTCATCCAGTCCTACGTCGAACTTTCCCATTACGACCCGGCCCAGTTCGAGACGCTCTCCATCGACCAACTGCGCCGGACCGGCGATCTGTCTCCGGCTGAGGCCTATTACCGCAAAGCCCTGGACCTGGATCCGGCGAACCGCACCGCCCTGCAGCGCCTGGCTTCCCTCCACCTCAGCCGCGGAGAGTACGAACCGGCTTTGGATCTCGCCCGCCGGGCCTGGGAGACCGGTTACCGTGACGAGGCCACCCGCCTGCTGTGGGGTGATGCCCTCGTCGCCCATGGCCGTCCCCAGGAGGCGGCGGAGGTCGTCGCCGGGCTGCCCTGGGCCGAGAACCGCCTGATGGGCCAGGCCTGGTATCGCTACTGGCGCGGCCCTTCCCCCGACCCCCGCCGGGCTTATGATGCCTGCACTGCCGTCCTGCTCTTGAACCCGGGCAACTACTCCGCCCTCGCTTTACGAGAGCAGGCAGCCGCCGTTCTGGAACGCAGGCCCTGATCCGCCCGGCGATCCCTGGATGAGCCTGAGGGGCGCAGCCCGCCATTCACCCGCCGGCCGGTATCTGCTCAGTGGACCGATTTGGCGACGGAGATTTAGAGGGACATTCGCATGCCGCTGAACCTGTTCTCCCGCTCGAAGAAGGCGGGCGACGGCCCGGTGACGGTCATCTCCGGCCTGCCCCGCTCCGGCACCTCGATGATGATGAAGATGGTCGCCGCCGGGGGGCTGGAAATCGTCACCGATAACCTCCGCCTGGCCGATGAGGACAACCCCAAGGGCTATTTCGAGTTCGAGCGCGTGAAAAAGCTCAAGGACGGGGATTCCGCCTGGGTGAAGGACGCCCAGGGAAAAGCGGTCAAAGTGATCTCCGTCCTTCTGGAGTACCTGCCCGCCGGCTACCACTACCGGGTGATCTTTATGCGTCGCCTCATGCCCGAGATTCTGGCTTCGCAGCGCGAGATGCTCATCCGCCGCGGCGAAGAGCCCGATAAGGTCAGCGACGAGCAGATGGCCCTCCTGTACGAAAAGCACCTGGACAAAGTGTACGCCTGGCTGAACGCACAGCCCCATTTCGAGGTCCTGTTCGTCGATTACCGCGAGGTCCTGGCCGAGCCCGAGAAGCACGCCGCCGAGATCAACCGCTTCCTCGGCGGGGGCCTGGATGAAGCCGCCATGCGCGCGGTGGTGGATAAGAACCTCTACCGCCAGCGCAAGCTCTGATGGTCGCCCTTTACACCCATGAACTGTTCAATCATCATCGTCAGTTGGAACACCCGCGAGCTCCTGGCCCGCTGCCTGGAGCATGCCCGGGAGGCCGCCAGCGGCCTGGACCACGAGATCATCGTCGTGGACAACGCCTCATCCGACGGCAGCCCGGAGCTCGTGCGCTCGCAGTTTCCGGACGTGCGCCTGATCCAGGCCCCCGAAAATCTGGGCTTCGCCCGGGGCAATAACCTGGGCATCTCCGCCGCCGCCGGGGAGCTGGTCCTGCTGCTGAACAGCGATGCCTTCCTCCACGCAGGCGCCCTGCATGCCATGCTGAACGCCTTCGGCCCCGACCCCCGCCTGGGCATCCTCGGCCCCCAGCTCAGCTACCCGGACGGCTCCCCGCAGCTCTCGCACGGCCCCTTGCCAACCCTGGCCTCCGAAATTTCGAGCCTGCTCGGGCTGGACAAATTCAGCGCCAAACCCACCCCTTCCCCCTCCGGGCCCGGCGGCTGGACGCCCACCGGCTGGGTGAAAGGCGCCTGCCTGATGGCGCGCCGCTCTACGCTGGATGAGATTGGCCTGTTCGACGAGCGCTTCTTCTTCTTCAGCGAAGAGGTGGACCTGTGCGCCCGCGCCCGGCAGGCCGGGTGGCAGGTTGGCTTCCTCCCCGGGCAGCAGGTGGTGCACCTGGAGGGGGCCAGCACCGGGCAGACCCCGGAGCGCGTCCTGCGCCTGTATCACGCCAAGGGGCTGTACTTCGATAAACATTCCGGCGCCCGCGACCGGCGTATCTTCCTCGCCGCCGCCCGCCTCGTCACATGGCTGAAAGTGACCGTCTACACCCTCCTGCGCCACCTGACCCGCGGCCGGGTGCAGAAAGACGCCCTCTGGCGCCTCGTCGCCAGATCACTTTAGTCAGGCAGAGTCAGGAATCCTGAGGCAGCGCAGCGACCGGTAGCCCCGCCCAGTCTGCAACCAGGCCGTCCACGAATGGCATGCACAGTACGCTATCGGCGGATCCATCCCAATCCACGTAGGGGCGGGTCATTGATTCAGGCGAGAGCCCCCAGTCCAAGACACACCATCCTCAGTCCAACCCCGCTTGCCCGCAAACCAGACCCGCCCCCGATTGTCCACGAACGCCCGCCGGTCCGCAAACCAGCCCCACCCGCCCCCGCACAACCGCCAACCCACCCATCCATAACCAACCTCGCCCTCAAAGCGTAGCGCAAGACGCCGCTCTTGCGCCTCCCACCCATAGCGCGCCACGGGGCAAAGGCGACCAAATACGGTCGCATGGCATCTTACCCCATGCGCCCGTGGTATGTCGAAAGGGGCGCGGCGCGCGGCGGGACGTAGGGCATGTTGCCGAACTTGCCCGTGCCGGTGATGGGAGGC
>CAYMLG010000068.1:0-7865 GCA_964391195.1 uncultured Anaerolineaceae bacterium
GGTGGGGCGGGGATGGTGTTGGCCGGGCGGGTGATGAGTTGCGCGTGCTGGGCGGTTCTGGGTTTTTGAATAAGGCTGAGCGCCATCCTTGAGCAGTCTTCTACTTTGGATTGATTTCTCGGTTCAGGGCGTGATCCCGCGCGAGTAGAGCAGCCCCAGCCCAAGGAAGTAGATCAGCAAGATCAACCCTGCGTCCACCTCGATGAAAAACAGCCTCCTCTCCAGGCGCGCCAGGTTGCCGACCAGCCCCATGCCGGTCATGATCAGACCCAGCAGGCCGACCAGGATAAAAGTCGGATCGACGATCCCGAACAACCGGCCCGGAAGGTAGAAAAAATCCATCAGGCCGATGATGACCATGTTGAACATATTGCTGCCGAACAGGTTGCCGACCGCCAGATCCTCAGCCCCGGCCCGCACGGCGGAGATGGTGGTGACCACCTCGGGCAGGGAGGTGACAAGGGCCACCAGGGTGAGCCCCACAAAACTGGTCCCCAGGCCGGTCACCTCGGCGATGGCGGCGCTGCTGCTCACCAGCATCGGGCTGATCAGGGTCAGCGCCGCGGTAGCCAGGAGAAAACCGAGGATGGCTTGCCGTAAACCGGGCACATCGTCGGTGACTTCTTCCTCGTCCGCCAGGGCTGCGCCTCGGCTCTCGGCCTGCATCAGCCTCACCGCGGCGATGTAGGCCAGGATGACGATCAGGCTGTCCACCCCGACCCAACCGATTTGAACTTCCAGGTCAGCGACGATGAAGAACAGCACCAGGGTGATCATCATCATCGTCAGGCTGCCGGTCAGCGCGTGACGGTGGGCCACCCGGCGCAGCACGCGCCGCCGGGTGGAGGCGAGATCGGCCACTGCCAGCAGGGTCATGTTGAACATATTGCTGCCGATGAGGTTGCCGATGGCCAGGTTGGGCACCCCCTGGCTGAACGACTGCAGGGTGGTGAGGATCTCGGGCAAGGAGGTGGTAGCCCCCAGCAGCAGGGTGCCGATGAAGCGGCGGCCCAGGCCGGTGCGCAGGGCGATGGCGTCGGCATTTTTGGCCAACTGCATAGCGGCGGCTACGATCACCGCCGCACTGAACACAAACTGCAGCCAGATCATTCACCGTCCCCCTCGTTGTCGCGGCGGCCGATGCCCTTGACCAAGGCCAGCGGCCAGGCGGTGAACACACCCGTGTTGGGTTGGTCCAGATCTCCGATGACCGCCTCGGCGGCCTGCAGGGCGGTCTGCGCTTGCCCTTCATCGCGCACGATGCTCATCAGGGTGTAATTGCCCCGCTCAACGGCGTCCTGCACGGCGGGGATCGCGTAGCGGGCGGGAAAGATCCGCTTACGTTTGATACGGCGGTACAGGCCAGAGCTTTCGATGATGGTCGCGCCTGTGATCCCCGCCGCCTCCCAGGCACGCAAGACTTCATCCAGCCTGTCCGGCTGATCCAGGACCAGCATGATCATGTACATAGTCAGCCTCCCAATGTCAGGGGCGGGCACGCGGAGAGGGGCGAGTGAATTCCTCGCCCCTCTCCGTTGTTGCCGCCCCCGTGAAGATCAGTTTAGATTGCGTTCGTACCAGGCGTCCTCGAACTGCAGGTAGCCGCGCAGCGCCCCGGCGGCCATGATCCGCAGCGGCTCGGGCGGCCAGGGGATGACCGTACGGTTGACGAACGGGCAGCCGTACAGGTCGGATGGGCGCTCCAGCACCAGGTCGCGCAGCACTTTGGCGTTCAGGTGGCTCATCGAAACGCCATGCCCGATGCAGCCCAGGCTGTACACCGCCCGCTTGTCACCCAGGTAGCCGAGGGCCGGGGTCAGGTTGGCGGTGACCGAGAACGGCCCGCCCCAGCGGTGGGTGATGTGGATCCCTTTCAGGTGCGGGAACAGGAAGAACAGGTGCTGTTCCAGGTGCTTCCAGGCATCCGGGTTGCGGTCGGCATACAGGTTGTTGGCCCAGGTCAGCCCCACCGGGCCGCCGCCCAACACGATGCGGTGATCCGGGGTCAGGCGGTAGTAGTGGATCAGGTTGCGGGCATCCTCCAGTCCCTGGTACCCATCCCAACCGATGGGGGCCAACTGCTCGGGGGTGAGCGGTTCTGTGGCAATCATATAGGTGAAGGCCGGGATCTGTTTGCGCTTTATGGACGAGAACAGGTGGGAATAGGCGTTGGTGGCGAAGACCAGCTTCTCCGCCTCCACTGTGCCCTGCGGCGTGCGCAGGCGGAAGACCGGCCGGGTGGTGATTTCGAGCACCGGGGTGTTTTCGTACACCTTCACCCCCAGGCTGCAAGCCAACCGTTTTTCTTCACGCACCAGTTTCGCCGGGTTGACCAGCACCAGGCGGGGCTCCCACATCGCCCCCAGGTAGCGGTCGGAGTTCACCATCTCCCGGGTCTCCCGCGGGCCGATCCACTCGATCCCCTCGAAACCCAGCGACTGCATCAGGCGCACGTCGTGCTGCAGGCGCTTGATATAGCCGGGGGTGGTGGCCACTCTCAAGAAGCCCGGGCGTAAGCGGTCGCAGTCCAGCCGCTCCTCCTGGATGAAGGCATCCAGGGTGTCCACCGCCTGCTCCATATAGGCGTGCGCTTCCTTGAGGAAACGCTTGCCGCGCAGCATGGCGGTGACGCCGAACCCCAGGCCGACGACGGTCATAGCGAAGGAGCCGTTGCGGCCGCTGGCTCCGTAGCCGACCGTCTTCGCCTCCAGCACGGCCACGCTAAGCCCGGGGTCGTGGCGTTTCAGTTCATAGGCGGTGGACAGGCCGGTGAAGCCACCGCCGATGATCGCCACATCGACCCGGTCTGCCCCCTGCAGAGCGGGCTCCGGGGAATATGGGCCATAGGTGTCGAGCCACAGGGACAATGGAGATTCGGGAAGCGCTTTCATGAGTAACCCTCCTCAAAATCCTCAATCTCAGGCGCCGGTTGTGCCATAATTCTGGCAATTTGCCTTAATTCCATCCACCACTGTTCTTTGGGCCGCTGGTGTTCTGCGTCGATCATGCGGGGGAAATCTTCCAGGTCGTGGAAGCGGATCTCATGGCCTTGCAGCCCGATGAAGGCACAGTCGTTCGACCCGCTCTCGGCCTTCTCGATCAGGTAATTGATGCAGCGGGTGGCCAGGCGGGTGGCCTGGATGCGGTCGAAGGGGGAGGGGTTGCCGCCCTGCTGCAGGTGCCCCAGGATGGACTGGCGCACGTCGAAATGGCCTCCGCCCTCCTCTTCGAAGAGGGCAACCATGAAGGGGGTGTTGTACACCGGGTTGGCCATCTCGTTACGGATGACCAGGCCCAGGCGTTTGCCGTGCTTGAACCCGTAGATGAGCTTCTGGACGTCTTCCTGCAGGTCTTTCAGGCTGACCCCTTCTTCGCTGAGGTACACGCGTTCGGCGCCGGTGGCCAGGCCGCCCATCAGCGCCAGGTAACCGCAGTAGCGGCCCATCACTTCGACGACGAATGTGCGGCGCAAGGCTACGGCCGAATCTTTGATGCGGTCGACGGCCCAGGCAATGTTGTTGAGGGCCGTGTCGGCGCCGATGCTCAGCTCGGAGCCGGGCAGGTTGTTGTTGATGGTGGCGGGGAGGCAGACCATGGGGATCCCGAAGGCGGGGAAGTTCGGGCGCGCTTTGAGCAGGTTGTAGGCCGTCTCGTAGCCCGCCCAGCCGCCGATGATCAGCAGGCCCTGGATCTCGAAAGTCTCTATGGCGCGGGCGATGCCGTAGTATTCCCGGCTGCTGGGGGCCTTGCGGTTGGTGCCCAGTTCAGAGCCGCCCATGGAAGCGAAGCCGTTGACGCTCATCCAATCCATCTCGTGGACCTCACCGGCGGCCAGGCCGGCGAAACCGTTGCGCACGGCGAGCATGATATGCCCCTTGTCCATTCCGATGCGCATAGCCGCACGAACGGCGGCGTTCATCCCCGGCGAGGGCGCCCCGGCGTGGATCAGGGCCAGGCGCAGCCGCTTCTTTCCAGGCACGGGCGGGTGCGGCAGGGCGCGCAGTATGGTTTTCAACGTGGAGAAGGCCTCGCGGAAGGTGCCGCCGCGCAGGTCCATGGCTTTGTCGTATTCTTGTGCGGCGATCAGCTCGGCCACTTTGCGAGTCTTTTCCACGCACTCCATCAAGGGGGAGGTGGTCACCCGGTTGCCGCGCAGACCGATCAACTGAGGCTCGTCATCCGGTTTGGCGTTGAGCACGGTTTCCACCGCGGCATAACCCATCAAGGTGCCCAGATTACGGTCGAAGGCGCTCGGCGAGCCGCCGCGCTGCACGTGCCCCAGCACAGTCACCCGCACTTCTTCCCCCAGCCCTTTCTGAAGCGCCTCGGCCACGTGAGTGCTGCCGATATAGTTTCCGTGCCGGTCGCGCGCCCCTTCGGCCATCACCACGATGGTATCGCGCCGCCCGGCTTTCCGCCCGGCGCGCAGTCGTTCGACCATCACTTCTTCCCAGTCGTCCACGTCCGGAGGGGCCTCGGGGATGAGAACCCAATCGGCGCCGGTGGCCAGGCCTCCCATCAAGGCCAGGTAGCCGCAATCGCGCCCCATCACTTTGACGACGAACGAACGCTGGTGGCTGGCGGCGGTGCTGGTGATGGCGTCGACCGCTTCGGTGATGCGGTGCAGGGCCGAGTCGGCGCCGATGGTGATATCGGTGCCGATCATATCGTTATCGATCGAGCCCACCAGCCCCACTAGATACAGGTGCGGGTGGCGGGAGGCTACCTCGCGACTGACCTGGCCGCGCTCGACCAGGTCGCCCACCAGGCTCGGCCATTCCTGGCGGAACACGTTGGCGCCGGTCAGGCTGCCGTCGCCGCCGATCACCACCAGCCGGTCGATCTCAAACTCCAGCAGGTTGCGGGCGGCCTGCATGCGGCCTTCTCGCGTGCGGAACGCGTCCGAGCGGGCTGAGCCGATCATCGTCCCGCCCTTATGGAGAATCCCCCCCACCGATTCCCAGCCCATCTTGCGGATATAGGCGCCGCCAGACACCAGACCTTCATAGCCCTCATAGATGGCGTACACCGGTACGCCTCGGTCCAACCCGGTGCGGACCACAGCCCTGACCGCAGCGTTCATACCCTGCGCGTCGCCGCCGCTGGTAAGCACACCCAGGCGGGTGGTATTCGTGTTCATAGTAGGCATTGACTCCTGATCCTGTATCATCCGAAGCGCCCCTGCTCGGTGAAATTAAGTATAATGCATAACAATGATTTTTCAATATCTGTTGTGAGAGCTGGCGTGTTCGTCACCGGCGCAAGTCGCAGGGATGCCGCCTGCGCGCGCCACCGCGCCCGGCCCTCGTCCGATCGTTCCATAAGGAGGGAACCATGCACATTGTCCTGGTCCACGTTCATGTTAAGCCGGAATACGTCGAGGCGTTCAAACGGGCGGCGGTTGAGAACGCCTCCAACAGCATCAATGAACCGGGGGTCGCCCGCTTCGATGTCATCCAGGCGGCGGATGACCCCACCCGATTCGCGCTGGTGGAGGTCTACCGCTCGGCCGAGGCGGTGACCGCCCATAAAGAGACCGCCCACTACCTGCGCTGGCGGGATACGGTGGCGGAGATGATGGCTGAGCCGCGGCAAGGGATCCCCTACCGGAATATCTTCCCCGGGGAGGACGGATGGTAGCCTTCGAATTTGCCACTGCCAGCCGCATCGTTTTCGGCCCCGGGAAGGTGCAGGAAGTGGGGCGCCTGGCGGCGCAGATGATCCCCGGACCCTACCGGCGAGCGTTGGTCACCACCGGCGCCGGCCAGGAGCGGGCGGAGGGCCTGCTGGAGAGCCTGCGCTCCGCCGGTTTCACCACCGCAGTTTTCCCCATCTCCGGCGAGCCCACGGTAGACCTGGCCCAACAAGGGGCCGAGGTCGCCAGCCAGGAGGGCGCCACCCTGGTGGTTGGCTTTGGCGGCGGGAGCGCGGTGGACACCGCCAAAGCGATCGCCGCCCTGGTCACCAACCGTGGGGATGTCTTCGATTACCTGGAAGTGGTCGGCCGCGGCCAGCCCTTGCTGGAAGCGCCGCTGCCGGTGATCGCCATCCCCACCACCGCCGGGACGGGCAGCGAGGTGACTCGTAACGCGGTGCTCGGCGTCCCTGAGCGCCAGGTCAAGGTCAGCCTGCGCAGCCCGGGTATGCTGCCTCGCCTGGCCATCATCGACCCCGAGTTGACCTACAGCCTGCCCCCGGAAGTCACCGCCAGCACCGGCATGGATGCCCTTACCCAGCTCATCGAGCCTTACGTCTCCAACGCCGCCAATCCGCTGACCGACGGGCTGTGCCGGGAAGGGATGCAGCGCTCGGCGCGCTCCCTGCTGCGGGCGGTGCGGGACGGCGGAGACCGCCAGGCGCGGGAGGACCTGGCGGTAGCCAGCCTGTTGGGCGGCCTGGCCCTGGCCAACGCCCGCCTGGGCGCGGCCCACGGTTTTGCCGGGCCCCTGGGCGGGATGTTCCCCGCCCCGCACGGCGCGGTGTGCGCGGCCCTGATCCCCCACGTGGTGGCGGAGAATATCGCCGCCCTGCGCCGCCGGGAGCCGGATAACCCGGCCCTGGGGCGCTACGCCGAGGTCGCCCGCCTGCTCACCGGGCGCCCAGAGGCAGCCCCCGAGGATGCGGCCAGATGGCTGTCCGGACTGGTCCGTGATCTGAACATCCCGCACCTGGCCGCGTATGGCGTCTCCCCCGATGATTTCCCGCTTTTGGTGGAAAAGGCCGCCGCGGCCAGCAGCATGAAGGGCAATCCCATCCGGCTCACCGAAGAGGAGCTGGCCAATATCCTGGCCAGGGCTGTGTGAGCGCTTACCTGGCCCGGAGCACCTGGAAGCGCCCATCCCCGGCGGGGCAGTCCACCCGCCGGAAAACCGCTTCGAGCTGCTGCCGGTAGGGGATAAAGCGGTTGGCAACCAGCCACAGCTCACCGCCTGGCGCCAGGGCTTGCCGGCTGTCGTGGATGAAAGCGGCTGTCATCGCGTAGTCCACGCCTTTGCCGCTGTGGAAGGGCGGGTTGGTGAGGATGAGATCGTAGCCGGGGCCGCTCGCCTGCGTTGTAAGCAGTGGCATCAGGCCATCGGCGGCAAAGACCGCGGCGTTGGCGATCTGGCAGCGCTCCAGGTTGCGGCGTGCGGCGGCTGCTGCGTACAGGTCCACGTCCACCAGGTCCACCCAGCCGGCGCCGCCCAGCGCGGCCGCCAGGCCGATCACCCCGCACCCACAGCCCAGGTCCAGCACCCGGCCCCCATGAGGGGTGGGCGCCGTCTCCAGGAGCAGCCGGGTCCCCTCGTCGAGCTTCCCCAGGGCGAAGACCCCCGGCAGGGTGGACAGGCAAAGCTGGTGCGGGGCATTCTCCGGCCCGGCCGGGATCTCCAGTTCGCACTCGATCCAGGAGCCGGGGGCAATCCCCTCTTCGCACAGCCATTCCGGAGGTGATGACAGCTCGGGCGGTTTTACCAGCCGGGCGACCCGGCTGCCCTTTTTGTAGCCCAGGACCGCCGCCTCCCCGAACAGCGATTCGGCATCTGCCACCGCCGGGCGGATGCCGCCCTCGTTTTCCCCGCCGATGAAGAGCAGCCCGCCCTCGCACAGCGCCAGGTGGGCCAGCGCCAGCCAACGGCGCAGCAGTTTGCGGCTCTTGGGCGCCTGCACCACGACCGCGTCGAAGGAGCGGTGCATTTCGGGAGGCAGGTCGATTTCCTTCCAGATGCGGGCGTTGCAGACCCCGTTTAGTTCCAGGGTCTGGCGGGCCAGGTCGAGGGCCAGGGCGCTGCTGTCCATCAGCCACAGTTCGCATCCGGGGTGGCTGCGCTCCAGCGCGACGGCCAGGGCGCCGTGGCGGGCGTTCAGCAGCAGGGCGCGGCCAG
>CAYMLG010000068.1:7965-24257 GCA_964391195.1 uncultured Anaerolineaceae bacterium
GCCCCGGGCAGGCGGGCGTGTTCCGCCAGCAGCCGTTCGGCCGGGGTGATCTCTCGCCAGGCCGGCAGACCCGGCTTGGAGCGGTAAGTGATTTCGACCCCGCCGATGGTGTTCGTGAACTGGCAGGTTTGGTGGTAGGGGTGCAAGTTTTTGTGCATTTTGTGATTGGGGGAAATTATATGGATCTCTTTGCAGGAGGCAATATGGAGGGCTAACAATTTCGTAGGGCGAGGGGCGTAGAGCGGGGTTTCGCGGCGAATAAATTCGCGGCTACGGAGAGCGCGAA
The DNA here is from genome assembly GCA_964391195.1 of uncultured Anaerolineaceae bacterium. GTDB lineage: Bacteria > Chloroflexota > Anaerolineae > Anaerolineales > UBA4823 > JAAYXE01. Next base: position 8,252 of record CAYMLG010000068.1, read on the forward strand.
GTCCACCTTCGTGGACTCCAGCCGCCGGCGCGTTCAATTTCACCACAGAGAGCACAGAGAACGCGGAGAGTAGGTTAAGGTGCCATGCGACCGTATTTTGGTCGCCCCTGCCCCGCGCGCCTGACCCGATAAGATGGGCAAGATTGGCATCTTACCCTACGCGTTTGGCGGGGAACCGTATCTCACACCTGGGGGGAATCCCGCATTGTGGTGGGGCACGGCTGCTCCGTAAATCACCCGAAACCGTAAACCCTCCCGCCGTGCCCCTTGCCCCGCGCGCCTGACCCGATTAGATGGGCAAGATTGGCATCTTACCCTACGCGTTTGGCGGGGAACCGTATCTCACACCTGGGGGGAATCCCGCATTGTGGTGGGGCACGGCTGCTCCGTAAATCACCCGAAACCGTAAACCCTCCCGCCGTGCCCCTACGCCCGATGGCGAAATGTGCCCTGCACGGCAATAACATCCCACCCCACGTAGGTCATTCAGTCAGGCATGGGCCCGCCGGCGGGAACGCTCGCCTGCCACGTACACCCGCCGGCTTACCAACCCAGACCCGCCCACGTGCAACCGTCAGCCCGTCATTCCAGGACAGGCTGCCTGGCGCGCAACCGGTACAACGCTCAGCGTGGGATGGCGGGACGCGCCGGCCAAAAGCCGCAAGATTGGCATCTTGCGCTACGTTTTACGTTCGGTTTCACTATTGACGGAACGGGCCGGGGGGGCTAAAATTGACCGAGCGCTGAAAAGCCGCCCCTGCAGAGGCGGTCTTTTTTTGCCGTGGAGCAGGCCGGGCGAGCCGATTGCCGGCCGCCTGGGAATGTGAGGAGAGTTTGGTGGATACCAGAGACGAGAACGGTACGACCGGGGAAACCGGCGCAGAGCAGGATGTCACCGCCCCGGCGGTGAACCTCTCCGGCGGCAAAGTGAACCGGGTCCAGGCAGACCTGGCGCGCCTGCACCAGAGCCAGGTGTCTCACCTGCTGGCCGGCGAAGTGGAAATGCGCCAGAGCGCGGCCAACCGCCTGGAAGCCCAAAAGGTGGAAGCGCACGGCTCGACGGCGCTTATCCTCGAGGCCGAGGAACTGGAGCTCGATCAGAGCGCGGCCGTGGCGCTGCGCTCCAGCCGGGCTAACGTCAGCCGCAGCACGGTCAACGCCCTGGTGGTCAATGAGGCGCAGGTGATGAACACCCAGGTGGGCCTGCTGGCGGCGCAAGAAGTCCACGCCGGGGAGATCCGCACCGGCGTCCTGCTGGCCAGGAATGTTCAGGGCTCGGTTGTGACCAACCTGGACACCGGCCAGGCAATCCTGGCAGGCCTGGCGATTGGGACCGGCCTGGGGATCGTGATGGCGATTTCCCGGCTGTTCTCTCGCCGCTGAGACTGTTCCCGGGAACGGCCGGGTTTTGGCCGGCCGCTCCCCAGATGATTGTGTGCGTTACGGTCGCCGTTGTGGCGCCGTTCGTATTATCAACCGGCCCAGGCCGGAAATCTATACCCCGAAGGAGCGAAGGTAACCCGGGATGGAACCGGGTGAGAGGCGCTCCAAGGAAGGAAACAATGGCAGACGTAGTACTCAAAGCCAGCCCCCGTACCGTAACCGGCAAACAGGTGAAGCAGCTCCGCCGCGAAGGCCGCCTGCCCGCCGTGCTGTATGGGAAAGAGTTGGAACCGATCAACATTACCCTCGATGCGCACAGCGCATCCCTGACCCTCGCATCGGTGACCCCCTCGCAGTTGGTCACGATCGAGATCGATGGCAGCCGGCACACCGGCCTGGTGCGCGAGCGCCAGCGCCACCCCGTCACCGGAAAACTGCTGCACGTCGATTTTCTGATCATCTCGATGACCGAAAAGCTGCGGACCAGCGTGCTCGTGGCAATCGAAGGCGAAGCCCCGGCGATCGATAACGGTTACAACGTAGTGACCGGCGTCGAATCGCTGATGGTGGAAGCCCTGCCTCGCGATCTGCCCGATCGCATCACCGTCGATGTCAGCAACCTGAGCGAGGTGGGCGACGCGATCTACGTGCGCGATATCGTCCTGCCGCCCTCGGTGGAAGTGCTGACCGACCCGGATGAAATGATGGTGCTGGTGACCGCCCCGGCGGCCGCGGTGACCGAGATCGAAGAGGAAGTGGCCGAGGAGGAAGAGGCCGAAGAGCCCGAGGTGATCGAACGCGGCAAGCAGGAAGAAGGAGAGGAAGAGTAGTTCCGATTTGCCGACACAGACATGGCCCATCCCGGTTTTATGGATGGGCCATGTTTTGTTTTAACGGTCAATTATTTTTAGATGTGATGTAATAGGACCCGATCACCGCTCCGGATGACATGGGGGGCGAGATCCATCGCGGGTGAACGGGTGGGGGGACGTTTCCTGTTTTGTCAAAGATTCCAATCAGGCGGCCAGTTGTAGATATTTCAACAGGGTCAGAGTGAAGCGGGCGCTGGCTCCCCACAGCACCTCGCCATCGTAGGGGCGATAATAAATCACCGGCACCGAACCATACGGTGGGGGGAGCGTTCGCTGTTGTTCTTCGTAGTTCTGCGGGTCCGCCAACCAGGACAGGGGGATGGTGAAAATCCGGCTGACTTCCATGCTCTCCGGGCGCAGGGGGTAGGGCCAGGGGATGGCCCCTACGACCGGCGTCACCCGGTAGCCGGTGTGCGTGGTGAACTCGTTCAAGCGGCCCAACACGCGCACGTGCTCCGGCAGAAGGCCAATCTCCTCCTGCGCCTCACGCAGGGCGGTGGATACGGGGCCGTTGTCCCCTGGGTCTGCCCGCCCACCGGGGAAAGCCACCTGCCCGCTGTGCTCCGCCAGGCTGGCGTTGCGCCGGGTGAAAAGCACCCGCCATCCGTCTTCCGCGGGCAGCAGGGGGATGAGCACCGCCGCCTGGCGCGGCGGCCGGGCCAGCAGTTCTGGCGGGTAAAGGGAATCAGGGTAACTGACCTCTCTTCCGTACGCCTGTTGTCCGGCTTCCAGGCGGCGGGCGATCTCCTCTTCAGTCAGGGTTGTCAATGCGCGCTTCATGCTCCGTCATAAAACTCCTTTCGTTGTCATCTTCTCCTCCGGCCGGGTTTAGCTCGCCGGCCTGGTCTGTCTCGCTTTCTGCTTCGCCAACCTGCGGCAGCGATGCGGGACGGTTCTTATCGGGCAGCATCGGGCGACCAAAAACCAGGTAGCCGGTGTGGGCGACCATGCGGTCGGTGGGGCGCAGGCGCTCGGGCACCGGCTTGTAATAGCGCAGCAGGATTTCGGCGACATCGACAAAAGCGAAGTCGTTGTGAAACAGCACTGTGAGCAGGCGCGATACCTGGTTGGTGGTCGGCACGATGGCGCCGAAGTGCCCGCCAGGTTTGAGCGCCTGCCGCACCTGGGGGATGTAATCGTATGGGTTGGGGAGGTCCAGGAACAGGGCGTCCACATCCCGCTCGTCGAACCCACCGGCGATATCCCGCAGCTTGAGGGTCACCCGGTCCAGCAGCCCCACCCTATCCAGGTTCTTACGGGCCAGGTTCTGCATCTCGGGGCGCAGCTCGTAAGAGATCACCCCGCCCTGGGGACCGACGGCGAAGGCCAGGGCGGTGGTCAGCGCGCCCGATCCCGTCCCGGCTTCCACCACCTGCACCCCGGGGCCGATGCCCATGGTGACCAGGATGAAGCCGATGTCTTTGGGATACAGGATTTGCGTGTTGCGCTTGGTCTCTTTGAGGATATCGGCCAGGGAGGGCTGGAGCATAAAGTAGGAGCTGCCCGTATGGGAGAAAATCTGGCTGCCCCAGGGCTTGCCCACCAGATCGTCGAAGTTGACGATCCCGCGGTGGGTGTGCAGGGAGCCGCCCTCCACCAGGCGGACGAAAAACACTTTGTTGCTCGGGCTGACGAGCTGCACCAGGTCGCCTGGCTGCGCCGCCGTCCGGTCTCGTTCGGGATTGGCTAACATCGGGTTGGGCTACCTCTCAGGGCTTCAAGTATTGGCGGAAAAAATCGGTGATGGCGTTATAGGCCCGCACCCGATTTTCGAACTTGAGCACATCGTGCCCTTCGTTCTCGAACATCAAATAATGCACGTCCTTGCCCTGCTGGCGCAGGTCGGATACCAGGTCGGCGCTCTCCCGTTCGACCACCCGCGGATCATTCTTCCCCTGGATGACCAGCAGCGGGCAGGCGAGGTTGGAGAGATAGCTGCGCGGCGAACGCTCCTTGAGGAAATCGGCGTCTTTCTCAGGGTCGCCGACCGCCAGGCGGAAGTAAGGCTTCCAGGTCTCGGGGATGCGCTCCATGAACGTGAGCAGGTCGTATGGACCGAACATATCCACCCCGGCTGCCCACAAATCTGGGTGGCGCCCAACGAGCATGAGGGTCATGTACCCGCCATAGGAGCGGCCCACCACCCCGGTGCGGGAGGTATCCAGGCGCGGGTCCTGAGGCAGCACGACCTGCATGGCGTGGACGTGATCGAGGCGATCCTTCCCGCCCCAGTCCCGGTCTACCTGCTGGGTATAGCGCAGGCCATACCCGGTGCTGCCGCGCACGTTGGGGACGAACACGGCGAACCCGTTGAGGGTGAGGAATTGGATCAGGGGCATGGAGAACCAGGCGAAGTCGGGCCGCTCCTGGCCCTGCGGGCCGCCGTGGATATAGTACACCACCGGGCGCGGGCCGGAGAAATCCAGGCTCGGGGAGGGCAGGTAGAGCCGGGCCGAAACCCGGGTGCCATCGTGCGAGACGAAGGAGCAGTCCTCGCCTTCCGACAGCCAGGCCTGGGGCACGCCCAGGATTTTCTCGTTGGTGTGGCGCAGCACCTGGCTTTGCCCGCGCCCTTCCACGGTGTAAATCTGAGTGGGGGAGGTAGCGGTGGAGAAAGCCAGGGCGAAGCGCCCGGTCGCCTTTTCGTAAGAGATCGATTCGAGCACCCCGTTCGCCAGCTCACCCTGGCCGGCGAGGGTGTTTTCCAACTCCATGCGGCAGGCGCCTTCATTGAACCGCCCTTCGTAGGCCCAGGAGGCGCCATCGATATTGTAGATGAGCAGATAACGATCGCCCTCCAGGTGGAGCACAGATTCCAGCTCTCCCTGCCCGGTGTGGACCGTGCCCTGGATCTCCACCACCCGTATGTCCGCAGGCTCGCTGAGGTCCAGGTAGCCCAGGCCAAAGGTGTCGCTGAAGCGGGCGGTGCGGAACAGCAGGCCGCGATCCCCGGGTGTGAAGGCGACCGAGTCGATCGAAAGGGTCTCCACCGGCTCGCCGGGTTTGCGGCTGGCGAGGGGGGCGCCGTACAACAGTTCCATCCCACCCGCGCCTTGCCCCCAGTGGAAGAGCACATCATCACCGAAGGTGTAGCTCTCGATCAGGGCTGCCCGGGTGTGTTCGGCATTCACCCCGTCAACTGTAATCCCCAGGCGGCTCTCACCCAGCTTGACCAGCTCCCTGGTTGCGAGATTTCCCTGGAAGGCTTCGCTCAGGTCCTCCTCGGTGGATTCCGCCACCAGGTAGACCAGGTTCGCCTCGGCATCGCAATCGACCAGGTGGGTGCGGTGCTTATCGAAGCGGCTGCCGAAGGCCGGGGTGGGGAAACCGCCATCGAGGGGGATTTCCATGGGCTGGTAGCGTTCATCGCCATCCCGGTCGACCATAACCAGGATGCGCCCGAGTTCGGGGAAGACGAAAAACGATTTCCCGCCGATCAGGTGGGGGTTCTGTAGGGCCAGGTGGGGCGGGAGCAGCGGTTCGGGCACGCTGCCGCCGTGATCCATGGCGTACAGGCTGAGATGACCGCTCAGATTGCTGATGAAATAGATGCGGTGGCCGTGCAGTTGTGGCTGCATGAAAAGCCGGGCAGAAAGCAGGGACTCAATGCGGACCATAAAGGGACTCCTTTCGAATTTTTATCTTACCACTAATAATGACTGGGAGAATGAACTAGAACAGATGGCTCTTGACAAAGGGGATGAACCAGTATATAGTATATTTATGCGAACGTTCGCATAACATCGTCCACCTGTCACCGTCTCACTCAGGGAAGCAGCCCATGGCCAGAAAAGTTACTCTCAAACAAGTCGCTGCTCACGCGGGGGTCAGTTATCAGACGGTCTCCAAAGTCATCAACCGCCAGGTGCGCATCTCGAAAGAAAAGGAAGAACGGATCTGGAACTCGGTCCACGAGCTCGGGTATCGCCCCAACCTGATCGCTCGCAGCCTCCGGGCTCAACGCAGCTACATGATCGGTTATTCCTGGGAGCCGTTGCCGGTTGACCAACCCAATAATATCCTCGACCAGTTTGCCCAGTCTATGGCCACAGCCGCCGAAAGCGCCGGCTACCACATGCTGGCTTTCCCTCACCACCAGGGCGACCGCTGGGTTTCCGGCTATCGCGAGCTGATCGACACCAACCGCGTTGATGGTTTTGTCCTCTACAGCGTCGAGTTTGACGACCCTCGGGTCCAATTTCTCAAAGAGCGGAACTTCCCCTTCGTCGCATTCGGCCGCTCGAAACCCGGTTGGGATTTCCCCTATGTGGATATCGATGGCCGGGCGGGGATGCGCCAGGTGATCGATCACCTGGCCGAGCAGGGGCACCGCCGGATTGCCGTCCTGGCCTGGCCGGAAGATTCTCGCGTCGGTCAGAACCGTATGGATGGGATCTGCGGGCGCATGAGTGAGCTGGGCATCCCCCTGCGTCCGGAGTGGATCGCCCACGGTCATGGTGTCTTCCAGTTTGGCTATCAGGCGGTTACTGCCTGGCTGGAACGGCCCCCTGAGGAATGGCCCACGGCAGTAGTGGCCTTCAACGATCTCATGGCCCTTGGGGCGATGCGGGCGGCGCAAGACAAAGGCCTGCAGGTCGGCAGGGATTTGGCGGTCACCGGGTTCGATAACATGCCCCTGACGCAGTATTTCAACCCCTCCCTGACTACCGTCTGCCAGCCGATTTGGGAAGTCGGCCAATGTGTCATGGCGATGTTATTGGATTTATTGGAGAAGAAGCCTCAGGTGCAAACCTCCATTCTCATCGAGCCGGCCCTCATCGTGCGTGAGTCGAGCTCCGGCTTTCGAGGTGGCCCGCCGTTCGACTGATAGCATCCAAAACCTGTTGCGCCAGAGGCGGTTCATTGAGGGACAGATATGGAGTGAACGGTATGGTTGCAACTGGAACGCTGTCAAACCCCTGGCAGCTCATCGAGGCACAATTTAATCCCACTCATCTGCGGACGAAAGAAACGATCTTTTCGTCTGGTAACGGCTATCTCGGGACGCGCGGGACGTTCGAAGAGGGGTATCCCGACGATCAGGCGGTTACTCTGGTGCACGGGGTGTTCGATGATGCACCCATCGTTAACACACAACTGGCAAATACCCCGGATTGGACCTCGCTGGAGGTCCTTTTGTCCGGGGAGCGCTTCAGCCTGGACCGCGGCCAACTGCTGGGGTACCGCCGCACCCTCGATCTGAGCAACGCTGTGCTCAGGCGAGAGGTCCACTGGCGCAGCCCCGAGGGCCGGGAGACCCGGCTGGAATTCGAGCGTTTCCCCAGCCTGGCCGACGAACATCTCCTGGGCCTGCGCCTGCGGGTGACGCCGTTGAACTGGTCGGGCGAGGTCGAAACCCGCGCCAGCCTCTCGGGTTTCGTGCATAATGGGGGTCTGCTGCATTGGCGGCAAGTCGATCAGGGCGCGATCAACGCCCAGAGCGCTTTCCTGACCCTGCGCACCCTGGCCAGCGGGATCGAGCTGAGCGAAGCCTTCCATTTGATGACCGAATACGAGGCGGCCTTTTCCTACTGGGATACCACCGGCCTGCCCACCCTGGTCGCACGCCAGCACGCAGTCGAAGACCAGGCGACCTCCGTGGAGAAGCTGGTTGCCGTTTATACCAGCCGGGACACGGAGGACCCTTCCCGGGCAGCGCAGCGCAAGCTGGACGAGGCGGTTCAGGCCGGGTACGACTCCCTCTATGCCGCGAACCTGGAAGCCTGGAGGCAGGAGTGGGAGCGCTGCAATATCGAGATCGAGGGGGATCCGGAGGCCGATTTCTCCCTGCGCTACAGCCTGTTCCAACTGCTGATCGCCGCCCCCCGCAATGACGACCGGGTGAGCATCCCCGCCAAATCGCTCGCCGGTTTCGGCTATCACGGTCACGTCTTCTGGGACACCGAAATCTTTATCCTGCCGTTCTTTACCTATACCAGCCCCCACATTGCTCGCAACCTGCTGCTCTACCGCTACCACACCCTTCCCGGGGCGCGCCTCAAAGCCCGCGAAAACGGGTGGCAAGGGGCGATGTACGCCTGGGAGAGCGCCAGTAACGGAGAAGAGACCACCCCCCGGTGGGTGCCGGGCCCCGGCGGCAAAGAACTGGTGCGCATCTGGCCGGGGGATATCGAGCTGCACATCTCCGCCGATGTAGCTTACGCCGTGATGCAGTACTGGCAGGTGACCGGTGACGACAAGTTCATGCTCCGCTATGGGGCTGAGATTGTGCTCGACACAGCCCGCTTTTGGGGATCGCGCGCCGAATGGGACCCGGACCGGCGGCGCTATGAGATCAACGATGTGATCGGGCCGGACGAATACCACGATCACGTCAATAACAACGCCTTCACCAATGCCATGGCGCGCTGGAATCTGAGCGCCGCGCTCGACCTGCTGCAGTGGTTGGAGCAGGACCATCCCATGACTGCGGAGGAGCTGACCGCGCGACTGGAACTCACCCCCGAAGTGCAGGCGCACTGGCGGGAGGTGATCGAGAAGATGTACCTGGGGTACGATCCCGAGCGGAAGCTGTTCGAGCAGTTCGAAGGCTACTTCCAGTTGAAGATGGTGGACCAGCGGGCATACGAACCCCGCGAAATGTCTTTCCAGGCGCTGCTGGGAATCGAGGGCGTGCAGGAGACGCAGATCATCAAGCAACCGGATGTCTTGATGATGTTCCACCTGCTGGGGGACGAATTCACCACTGAACATCTCAGGAGCAACTGGGAGTATTACACGCCGCGCACCGACCTGGCCCTTGGCTCATCGCTCGGTCCGGCGATCCAGGCCCTGCTTGCTGCCCGCCTGGGCGAAATGCAGGCAGCCTATGACCATTTCATGCACGCCCTGCGCACCGACCTGCAGGATGCGCGCGGCAACACGGCCGACGGCATCCATGCCGCCACCCACGGTGGGGTGTGGCAGGCTGCGGTTTTGGGGTTTGGCGGGTTGGTGATCGGACCCTACGGCCCGCAGGTGCGCCCGGCCCTGCCCCCAGAGTGGACGCGCCTGACGTTCCGCATCCAGTACCGCGGCCAATCCTACCGCTTCGATCTGCGCCCCGGGAAGGGGCCGGCGCAATCCGGCAGCCCGACTCTCCCCGTCAAAGGGGCGATCTTCGACCTGGACGGCGTGCTGACCGATACCTCTGAACTGCATTTCCAGGCCTGGAAGCGCCTGGCAGATGAAGAGGGCATCGCATTCAACCGCCAGCAGAACGAAAGGCTGCGGGGCGTGGACCGCCGTGAATCGCTGCTCCGCCTGCTGGATGGGATCGAGTACCCGGAAGAACAACTGCAGGAAATGATGGCGCGCAAGAACCGCTATTACGTCGACTCGATCTCCCAGATCAGCAGCGACAACCTGCTGCCCGGCGCGCGCCTCTTTATGGAGGAGATCCGGGCGGCGGGCATCCGCATCGCCATCGGCTCGGCCAGCAAGAACGCCCGCACGGTGATCGATAAGCTTGGGCTGAACGCCCTGGTGGATGCGATCGCCGATGGGAACAGCGTGGAGCGGCAGAAGCCTGCCCCCGACCTGTTCCTGCACGCCGCGGAGCTGCTCGGCCTGCCGCCCGAACAGACCGTTGTGTTCGAGGACGCCCGGGCCGGGATCGAAGCCGCCCTGGCCGGGGGCATGTGGGCCGTGGGCTTAGGCCCGCGCGAGCGGGTGGGAATGGCCCACCTGACCTACGACAGCCTGGATGGCCTTCACTGGCAGACCGTGGAGCAAGCGCTGAAGCGCGTCTACCAGGCTTCGCCAGACCCAAGCAATGTGTGAGTTTTTTGCCCTTCGGTCCGCAGAACTGGAGGGGAAGGAGGATCCTATTGAAGCACAACTCTATAAGACCGAAACCCCAACAACCAATCTGTACCCTAGATTTGATCTCAAGAAGGAGAAAGAGATGAAAAGCAAGTGGTCCCTAATCTTCAGTGTAATGCTGATCCTGACCATGGTTCTGAGCGCCTGTGGCACACCCCAGGCCACCGAACCAGCGGGTGGGGAGGTGCCCGGCGGCGCTCAGCCGACGGAAGCGATGCCCGAGCCGACTGAACCGCCGGCAGAAGAACCCGCGCCGACCGAGCCACCGGCCGAAGAACCTGAGGCGACTGAGCCGATGGCAACCGAGGCGGGTGGTGGCGAGCCTGTCGCCGCCGGGGAATGTCCGCTCGCGGTCGAAGAAGGCGCCTCCATCACCTTCTCCGGCTGGGGAGACACCACCGAGCAGCAGGTCTACCGCGACTCGATCGCCCGCTTCAACGAAGTCTGCCCGGGTGTCACCGTGGACTATATCCCCACCCCGGACCAGTTCCAGGACAAGATGAAAGCCCAGATGGCCGCCGGCACAGCGCCTGACGTCTTCTACGTCGACGATCAGCTCATGACCGCTTTCGCCCCTTCTGGCCAACTCCTGGACCTGACTCCCTACATGGAAGAAGCCGGCGTGAGCCGCGACGACTTCCTGCCCCAACTGTTCACCATCTTCGCCCGGGACAACGCCATCTACGCCCTGCCGAAAGACTGGGGCACCCTCGGCCTGATCTATCTGCCGGGCGCCTTCGAAGAGGCCGGCGTGGATCTACCGACCGAAGACTGGACCTGGGAGGATATGCGCAACGCAGCCAACCAGATCGCCCAGGCCGGGAACACGGCAGGCTTCTGCATGGGCGCCGACTGGGCTCGGTTCGCCCCGTTCGTCTTCTCGAACGGCGGCTCCTTCGCTTCGGAAGATAACACCACCGCCACCCTCAACACCCCCGAGGTGAAAGAGATGGCGACCTTCGTGGCTGAGATGTATGAAGAGGGCAGCCTGGTCACCCCGGCCGATATCGGCGCTTCCTGGTGTGGTGAGGCCATCGGCAAGGAACTGGTGGCGATGACCACCGAAGGCGGCTGGATGGTCAACGCCATGAACCTGGACTATCCCGACGTCGAGTGGGCGGCTGAACTCATCCCCTCCGGCCCGGTCACCCGCGCCGATGTGATCTTCACCAACGGTCTGGGTGTGAACGCTTCCACCCAGTACCCTGCCGCCGCAGCGGCCTTCGTCCTGTTTGTAACCGGCGAGGCGAACCAGGCTGAGATCGTCAGCACCGGGTTTGCCTACAGCACCCATCCCGATCAGGCGGACCTGATCGTCAACGACAAAGACCAGAAGATCGCCGCGGGCGGTCTGCTGCCCGACACCCGGGTTGCTTACTGGGGCCCGAACACCGGTCGGGTCAACGACATCGTTTCGCAGGCCCTCAGCCGGGTCTTCCTGGGCGACCAGACGGTTGATGAGGCCTTCGAACAGGCCAATGAAGAGGCCCAGGCCGCTTTGAGCAGCGGCGGATAGCCCGGCCTGAATCCAGGAGGCGCCCCACGCGGGCGCCTCCTGCTTCCTAATTGACCTGCTGGAGTTCCATCCGGCTTCTTCGTCCGCCATTCGCCGCGTTCGACCGCAAAAGGAGCCGGGAGCACTCGCAGCTTAAGGAGTGTGAATCATGGCGCAACAATACGATCGGCCATCCCGTACAGGTGGCTTCGTCCCGGCGCTGGTAGCCTTCCTGGTCACTTTTGCGGTCTTGATGATCATTGCTCTCTTCAATGCGCCGACCCGGGGCGGCCCCCAGGTGATGGCCAGCGTCCAGACTTATCTGGCCGAGGTGCGGGCAACCGCCCTCCCGTTCGTGGGAGTGATCGCCCTGGCGGCGATCGCCATCGGCATCGTGGCCGCCCGCATGGTGCGGAAGGAGTGGGCCAATGCCCGCCGCCGGCAGGCCCTGGTGGCCGGTTACGCTTTCCTGGCCCCCTACCTGCTGGTCACCCTCACCTTCACCATCGGGGTGATGCTGTTCGCGTTCTATATTTCCTTCACCCGCTACGATATTTTCACCCAACCGCAGTGGATTGGGCTGGACAATTACACCCGCGCCTTCAGCGGCCTGACCGACTTTACCTCCAGGGATTTCATCCAATCCCTGTATAACGTTTTCTGGTACACGCTGATCGTGGTCAGCTTGCAGACGGCCATTGCCATCTTCCTGGCGGTGCTGCTGAACGCGCCCATGCGCTTCAAGCAGTTCTTCCGCACCATTTTCTACGCCCCCAGTGTGACCTCTTCGGTCGTCATCACCCTGATCTTCATCTGGATCTACCTGCGCACCGGTTTCCTCAACGCCTTTATTGCCGGCGTGGTGGGCGTCTTTGGCCTGGAGTGGGAGGGGATCAACTGGCTGGGAGATCCGCGGGGGCTGATCCAACTCATCGTTGAGCCGTTGTTCGGCATCGATATCCCCTCAAGCCAGTGGTACTTCCGTGGCCCATCCATCGCCTGGATGGCGATCATGGCGCAGAACATTTTCACCACCGCCCCCACCTTCATGATCATGTTCCTGGCCGCCCTGCAGGACATCAACCCCACCCTGTATGAAGCCGCGGCGATCGATGGCGCCACCGGTTGGCAGCAGTTCTGGCGCATCACCCTCCCCCTGTTGAGGCCCATTATTCTGCTGGTCGTGGTCCTGGGCACCATCGGCTCGCTGCAGGTGTTCGACCAGGTCTACCTGGCCACCCAGGGAGGCCCGCTGGGCACCTCGCTCACGCCGGTTTACCTCATCTTCCGCGAAGCCCTCGGCCGCCAGGGGCCGATCCAGATGGGCTATGCCTCGGCGATGGCCTTCATCCTGGGGGTGATCATCTTTGTCTTCACCTTTATCCAGCGCCGCTTCCTGGAACGCGGCACTGAGATTTACTAGGGGTTGAGGAGGTTCACGATGGCTACGACTGCTCAACAAGTTCAGGTCCAGGAAGTGCAGCGCGCTCCGAGCCGTGTGCGCTTTTACCTGGCCCAATTCTTCCGTTATCTGGTGCTGATCGTCATCGGCGTGGTGCTTTTCACCCCGTTCATCCTGGCCTTCCTCGGCACCTTCAAGAACAACGCCGAGATTATCGCCTACCCTCCTCAAGTCTTCCCCCGTGAATGGTTGGTCGGTAACTGGGTCAATGTGTGGAATACCGATGTCGGGCAAGGCGGCACTTTCCCCCGCTGGTTGGGCAACACCGCCTTCCTGGCGGTTACAGTGGGTGTGCTGCAGGTAATCTTCGGTTCGATGGCGGCCTATGCTTTCGCCCGGCTGAATTTCCCCGGTCGCGATCTGGTGTTCAACTTCATGCTGGCTTCGATGATGATCCCCGGCGCGGTGACTCTCATCCCGGCCTTTGTGTTGATGGGCAAGCTCAAGCTTCTGAACACCTTTTGGTCGCTGATCTTACCCGGCGCGGTGGGGGCGACCTCGATTTTCGTCCTCACTCAATTCTTCCGTTCCATCCCCAAGGACCTGGAAGAGGCGGCGGTGATCGATGGGGCCTCGAACTTGCAGGTGTACAAGGACGTTATCCTGCCCCTCACCCGCCCGGCGCTGCTGACCGTTTTCATCCTGCAGTTCCAGGCCATGTGGAACGCTTTCCTCCAACCCCTGCTCTACCTGAACACGCCGGATAAGTGGGTGTTGAACGTGGCCCTGAGCATCTTCCAACAACAGTTCAAGGCCCAATGGAACCTGACGCTGGTCGGGGCGATGTTCAACGCCATCCCTGTGCTGGCGCTGTTCTTCATCTTCAGCAAGTACTACATCGAGGGCGTGGCGTACACCGGGGTGAAAGGCTGAGCGAAGGATCCGATGGCTGTGTTCTCGATGGTTAAAGGCGCCCTGGATGATGTCTGGGGGGATTTGTGGACCGCGATGGTCTGCTCGTGCTTGTGGCTGCTCTCACTGGTGCTGGTGCTGCCCGCCCCGCCGGCCACCTTCGGGCTGTTCTATTACACCAATCGCCTGGTCAACGGGGAAGTCGCCGACCTGAAAGACTTTCTGACCGGCTTCCGCCGCTACTGGAAGGTCTCTTACCGGTGGGCGCTGCTCAACCTGGCGGCGCTGCTGATCCTGATCGTGGACTACCGTTTCACCGGTCAGGCCGGCGACTCCCCGTGGATCCAGTTCGCTCAGGGGCTGTATCTGACCCTCACCGGGTTCTGGCTGATCTTGCAGTTCTATGCTTTGCCCTTCATTTTTGAACAAGAGACCCCCTCGTTGAGGGGGGCGCTGCGAAACGCGGCGGTGATGATCGGCAAGAACCCCCTGTTTTGCCTCCTGACGGTCGTCTTGCTGGCGGCGGTGCTGCTGGTTGGCGCGCTGCTGTTCATGATCTCTGTGCCTGTAGCCGGCTGCCTGCTGGGCTGCACCGCCAACCGGGCGGTGCTCAACCGGCTGCAGGCCAACATACAAGCCAGTACTTCACCATAATGAACGATATGCAAACATCACTGTTCCGCCGTCACCCGGCGAATCCTTTGCTGCTCCCAGACCCCACCTCGCCCTGGGAAGCGTACAACGTCTTCAACCCGGCGGTGATCCACAGCCGCGGCCTGTTCCACATGTTCTACCGCGCCCAAGGGATAGATTGGGTCAGCCGGATCGGCTACGCAGTGAGCGCCGACGGCATCCATTGGAACCGCCTCCGCCAGCCGGTGTTGGCACCCCAGGATGAGAGCGATAACCGGGGGGTCGAAGACCCGCGCGTGGTGGAGATCGATGGCGTGTTCTATATGACCTACACCGCCTACTCCGGGCATGCGCAGAGCGGAGCGCAGGCCACTCACTATGGCGGGGGTATCTTACCGATGATCGCCCGCTCGCAGAACCTTTATACCTGGGAACGCCTGGGGCCGATTGTGCGCGGCGAGGACAATAAAGATCACCTGCTCTTCCCCTGCAAAGTGCGCGGCGCGTACGCCGCCCTGCACCGCCGCTGGCCGCTGGTATGGATCGCCTATTCGGATGACCTGGTGAACTGGCCGGAAGAGCGCATGGCCGCAATTTACGGGCCGCGCCCGGAGAACGAATGGGAGAGCAAAAGCGTTGGCAATAACGGCACGCCTATCGAGACCCCGCACGGCTGGGTGGTGTTGAACCACGGCTACGGGCCAGATAGGATCTACCGGATCGGTGTGGTGCTGCTGGACCTGGAGGACCCCTCCCGCGTCATCCATCGCCCTTCACGGCCTATTTTCTGGCCGGAAGAGCTGTGGGAGATCCGCGGCGACGTGCCCAACGTGGTCTTCTCCTGCGCCAACCCGGTGATCGATGGCACGGTCTATCTGTACTACGGCGGAGGCGACCACGTCATCGGCCTGGCCACCTGTCCGCTGGACGAGTTGGTGGAGTATGCCCGGTTTGGATGAGTGTTAGCCAGCTATCGGGCTCGCCAGCCGGCCTGCCATCTGGCTTGCCGATTGCGACCCTTTACGAACGCGCAACCTCGGCAAAAAAACCTTGACGTAATTGAATTTGGCTGATAGACTCTCTCCCCGTAAGATGGTACGTGTGTTCGCACTGGAATTCGTCGGAGGCCGGTTTGAACGCGCAAGATCCGTTCAAGCCGGTTTATGCTTTCCCGCGTACTTCTGGCGAGTCTCGATGTTGAACGGCTACGGAAGACCATCACAACCATTCTTTTTTTACTCAAATGAAGGAGAAAGACGAAATGAGTGAACGAGTATCAGGCACGGTGAAGTGGTTCAACGCCAGCAAGGGTTATGGCTTCATCGAGCGGCAGGGCGGCCCTGACGTCTTTGTGCATTTTACCGCCATTCAAAGCGACGGTTTCCGGACCCTGCAAGAAGGTCAGCGCGTAGAGTTCAGCATCGAGAAAGGTCCCAAGGGTTTCCAGGCTGCGAACGTCACGGTTGTTTAGTTTTTGCGAGCAGC
>CAYMLG010000069.1:0-9680 GCA_964391195.1 uncultured Anaerolineaceae bacterium
CCTGGATAGTGCAGCGGTTTACACCCAAAATTAATCACGCACTGCGTCAAAAACTTTGTTATAATGGGCATTAGGGAGGAAATAGACCAGAACGATCAGTATTTGGATTGCTGTGACAAACGGATAGCGCAGCCCAATAAGGAGGGTATGTATGACTGCCTCTTACCCGGATGGAGTCGCAATCACCGGGCAAGTGAAGCCAGGGTATGGGGAAATCCTGACTGCCGAGGCGTTGGCCCTGGTCGCCAAACTGCAGCGCAGCTTTAACCGGACCCGCAAAGAACTGTTGCAAAAGCGGGCCGAGCGCCAGACCGCCCTGGATGCCGGGGAGAAGCCGGACTTCCTGGCCTCGACCGAGGCCATCCGCAACGACCCCACCTGGCGCGTGGCCGCCGCGCCGGAAGACCTGCAGAAGCGCTGGGTCGAAATCACCGGGCCCACCGACCGCAAGATGATGATCAACGCCCTGAACTGCGGGGCCGATGTCTTCATGGCCGACTTCGAAGACGCCAACTCGCCCACCTGGGCCAACATGATCGAGGGCCAGATCAACCTCAGGGACGCTGTCAACCGCACCATCACCTTCACCAATCCCGACGGCAAGCAGTACCAACTGAACCAACACACCGCCACCCTGCTGGTCCGCCCGCGCGGCTGGCACCTGGAGGAGAAGCACGTGCTGATCGACGGGGAACCCGCGGCCGCGGCCCTGTTCGACTTTGGCCTGTATTTCTTCCACAACGCCAGGAAACTGCTCGAAGGGGGGACCGGGCCGTATTTTTACCTGCCCAAGCTGGAAAGCCACCTGGAGGCGCGGCTGTGGAACCAGGTCTTCAACCTGGCCCAGGACGAGCTGGGCATCCCGCGGGGGACGATCCGGGCCACGGTCTTGATCGAGACCATCCTGGCGGCCTTCGAGATGGAGGAGATCCTGTATGAACTGCGGGAGCACTCGGCCGGGCTGAACGCCGGGCGCTGGGATTATATCTTCAGCGTGATCAAGAAATTCCGCAGCCAGCCCGGTTTCCTGCTGCCCGACCGGGCGCAGATCACCATGACCGTGCCTTTCATGCGCGCCTACACCGAGCTGCTGGTCCGCACCTGCCACAAGCGGGGGGCGCATGCCATGGGCGGGATGGCGGCGTACATCCCCAGCCGCAAAGACCCGGAAGTGAACGAGATCGCGCTCGAAAAGGTGCGGGCCGATAAGCGCCGGGAGTCGGCCGATGGGTTCGACGGGACCTGGGTGGCTCACCCGGACCTGGCGCCGGTGGCCCGCGAGGTGTTCGCCCGCGTGCTCGGGGAGCGCCCCCATCAGAAGGACTGCCTGCGCCAGGACGTACAGGTGAGCGCGGCCGACCTGGTGGACTTTCACATTCCAGACGGCACCATCACCGAAGCCGGGCTGAGGCAGAACATCAGCGTGGCCATCCTGTATCTCGACTCCTGGCTGCGTGGGACGGGCGCGGCGGCGATCTTCAACCTGATGGAAGACACCGCCACGGCCGAAATCTCCCGCGCCCAGATCTGGCAGTGGCTGCACCACCCGGAAGCGAGGCTGGACGACGAGCGCCCGGTGGACGAGGCCCTGTACCGCCGCCTGGCCGCGGAGGAGCTGGACAAGATCCGGGCGATGTACCAGACGGAGGGGTTCCCGGCCGGGAAGCTCGAAGCTGCGGCCGGGCTGTTCGACCGGTTGGCGACCGCCCGCCGGTTCCCGGATTTCTTGACCCTGGCTGCTTACGATCTATTGGATTAGGAACGGTTCATTTCAACATATTTTAGGGGAGGATAAGCTTATATGTACACGCAAGATCAGGTGGATGAGTTGGCGAAGAGCTGGGCCCAGGACCCGCGCTGGCAGGGGATCACCCGCACGTACACCGCCGAAGAGGTGATCCGGCTGCGGGGTTCGGTGCACATCGAACACACCCTGGCGCGCATGGGCGCCGAAAAGCTGTGGAAGCTGTTCGAGACCGAACCCTTCGTGCGCGCCCTGGGCGCGGTCACCGGGAACCAGGCCGTGCAGATGGTCCAGGCCGGATTGAAGGCCATCTACGTCAGCGGCTGGCAGGTGGCGGGGGACAACAACGACGCCTATGAGACTTACCCCGACCAGAGCCTGTACCCGGTCCACAGCGTGCCGCACCTGATCCGCCGCATCAACAATGCCCTCATCCGGGCGGATCAGATCCAGCATATGGAGAACGAAAACGGGGTGGACTGGTTTGCGCCGATCGTGGCCGATGCCGAGGCGGGTTTCGGGGGGCCGCTGAACACTTTCGAACTGGTGAAGGCCATGATCGCCGAGGGGGCGGCCGCCATCCACCTGGAGGACCAGCTCTCTTCGCTGAAGAAGTGCGGCCACATGGGCGGCAAGGTGCTGGTGCCGGCCTCGGTGTTCATCGAGAAGCTGGTCACCGCCCGCCTGGCAGCCGATGTGATGAATGTGCCCACCCTGATCGTCGCCCGCACCGACGCCGACTCAGCCAACCTGATCCGCTCGGACTCGGACGCCCTCGACCAATCCTTCCTGACCGGCGAGCGCTCTTACGAGGGGTACTTCTACATCAATGGCGGCATCGACTACGCCATCGCCCGCGGCCTGGCCTATGCCCCGTACGCCGACCTGGTGTGGTGCGAGACGGCCAAACCCGACCTGGGCGAGGCCAAGGCTTTCGCCGATGGCATTCACGAGAAGTTCCCCGGGAAGTGGCTGGCCTACAACTGCTCGCCCTCCTTCAACTGGCGGCGCCACCTGGACGAGAAGACGATCCGCACATTCCAGGAAAAGCTGGGCGAGATGGGTTACAAGTTCCAGTTCGTCACCCTGGCGGGGTTCCACACGTTGAACGCCAGCATGTTCAACCTGGCGAAGGAGTACGCCGAGAGCGGGATGGCGGCCTACTCGCAGTTCCAGCAGCACGAGTTCGAGCTTGAACGGCTGCACGGCTATTCAGCGATCAAGCACCAGAGCTTTGTAGGAGCGGGTTATTTCGACCAGGTGCAGATGACGGTGAGCGGGGGGCAGGCTTCAACGGCCGCGCTGAAGGGCTCCACAGAGGAGGAGCAGTTCGACACCGCAGCCGTGGACGAGGATATGGTCACCCTCTAGAGGAGGGGGATTTCTGGGGGGATGCGGCGAGGCCTGTCATGGGCCTCGCCGCTTTCTTTTGTCCCGTTTCGCCTCCGCGGCGAAGCGCGGTTGCCAGGCATCGATTGCTATCGACGCCTGGGTAATCCAAACCCGCTGAAGCAGGTTGGGGAGGCTGCGGGGCATGGGACCGATGGATCAGGTTGGGAGGGTTGGTGGGCGGGCCAGACGCAGCCACCTCGAACAGCGGTGTAGCGCAAGATGCCAATCTTGCGGCTCTCGCCCGTAAAACACCACAGGGCTGGAGCGACCTCCTACCCTGCTCTCTGTGTACTCTGTGATTTCTGTGGTGAAGCCGAAACAGCCGTAGTCAGCAATCCGTGAAATCCGTGATAAAAATCCGTTGTTCACTCTGCGCCGATCAGGCCCATCTGCAGCGCTTTGCTCACCGCTTCCGCCCGGTTGGAGGCTTCCAGCTTCTCCAGGATATGGCGCACGTGGGTCTTCACCGTATTCTCGGAAATAAAGAGCCGTTCGCCGATCTGCACCGTCGTCATGCCCTGGGCCAGGCACTCGAGCACTTCCATCTCCCGGCTGCTCAGGCCCATGTCCGGGGCGCGGGAGGCCTCCACGCTCACCGCTTTGAACACCTGGCGGGTGACCTGCGGCGAGAGCACGGACATGCCCTGCTGCACCAGGCGGATAGCCTGCTCGAGCTCTTCGGGCTCGGCGTTCTTCAGCAGGTAGCCATCTGCCCCCGCGGCGATCGCCCCGAGCAAGTCTTCATCGCTCTTCGAGATGGTGAGCATCAGGATGTGCAGCTTATCGCCCTGGGGAAGCCGCCGTAAATTCTCCACGGCCTCCACCCCATCCATCACCGGCATATTGACGTCCAGCAGGACCACGTCCGGGCGGGTGCGCTCGACCAACTCCAGCGCATCCTTGCCGTTCCCCGCCTCGCCCACCACCTTGAAATCTGGCATTTCCGAGAGCAGGCTGATGAGTCCCGCCCGAAACAGTGCGTGATCGTCGACAACTACCAGGCGAATAAGGGACATACGACACTCCAAAGATGAAACTTAGTTGACGGCGGTGCCCTTTGTGTAGGGTTGAACGGGGAGCAGGGGGATGGTCACCCGCACCGTGGTGCCGGCCTCCGGGCGGCTGATGACCTGGAAGTCGGCGCCGATCAGCTCGGCCCGCTCGCGCATGCCGCGCAGACCATGCCGGGAAGGTCCGGGGACGTCTTCGGGGGAGAAGCCGAGGCCATCATCCCGGATTTCGAGCCACAGATCGGAGTTGACTTTTTGCAGGGCGATGACCGCCCGGGAAGCCTGGGCGTGCTTGCGGACGTTGCTGAGCGCCTCCTGCACGATGCGAATGAGCTGGGCGTGGACTTCGGGTTGGAAGCTGGTCTCGATCTCCAGGCCCTCCACGGTCACCGGGATACCGCTCAGCTCCTCGAACTCCACGGCGGTCTGCCCTAACCACCCTGCCAGGCCGGATTCGGAGGGCCAGATGCGCAGGCCGTCGATCGCCTGGCGGACATCCTGATAGGCTTCGCTGAGGGTGGTGTAGCACAGGTCGGCGCTCTGGCGCAGGCGGTCGAGCTCGTTGCGGGCCAGGTAATTGCGGAGTTGAGCGGTCTGCAGTTTGAGGAAGCCGAGGGTCTGCGCCAGGCCATCGTGGATCTCGCGGGCCAGGCGGGTGCGCTCCTGGAACATGATCTTGTATTCCAGTTCGGCCATGGCGTTGGCGTTCTGGAGCACCAGGGCGACCTGCCCGGCGACGGTCTGGAGCAGGCCGAGCTGCCGGGGATGGAAGGCCTCGCCTGAACAATTGCCGACCAGCAGGGCGCCGAGGGCAGCGCCCTCGGCGGAGAGCAGTGGGGCAGCTAGCAGGGAGGTGACCCCGGGGGCGGAGGCCGGGTCGCCGGAGACCTCGCCGAGGGCCAGGGGTTTGCCGGAATTGATGGTGCCATGCAGGATGCCATCGACAAAGGGCCGGGACTGGGTCGGAAATTCGCCGGCGATCACCCGGGAGGGCGGGTCGCCGTCTTTCTCGGCCAGGATGGCGAAATCCGACTCGAAAGTCTGGCGGACGTCTTCGAGCAGGCTGGGCATCAGGGTGGAGAGGTCGGTCTTCTCGCGCACAGCCTGCATCTGGCGCAGGGCCTCGAGCTCGCGGCGGCGCAGGCGCACGCCTTCCAGGGCCAGGGCGGTCTCATCGACCAGGGTCCGCAGGAAGGCCTGGGTCTGGGAATCGAGCAAGTCCACGTTGGGGATGAACAGGTTGAGCACGCCGAACTCGCGTTCGGCGCGGCGCAGGGGCAGGCAGAACATGCCGATGGCGCCAGAGAACGGGCCCTGGAGCAGGGGGCAGGTGCCCTCCGAATGGAGCTGGCCGCGGGCTTCGCAGGTCCCGCAGCGGCTGCGGACGCCGGGGGAGGCCAGGTATTCGACCCAATCGGTCATGACGGGGAAGGGCATCTCGCCCTTGTTGACGGCGGGGAGGGGCTGGCCGTGCTCGTTTAAGGGGACAAAAGAGGCGCCCATCGCGCCGGTCAGGTCAACGGATAGCTGCAGGGCGAGGTCGATGACTTCATTTTCATCGCCGGCTTCCACAAACCGCTGGCTGACCTGGAAAATGGCGTTCAGGCGGCGGTAGGCGGCCTCGGCCTGGCGCTCGGCCTCCGCAACCCGCTGGCGAAGGCGGTCGTGGGCGGCTTTCAGGCGCATAGCGGCGTAGGCGGCCGGGAGGGTGAGGGCCAGGGCAGCGCCCCACAACGCCAGGCGCTGAGGGCGGGAGAAGGCGGCAGCCCAGGGCGGTAGAAAGATTTCGTGGAGCAGGGCAAGCAGCAAAATCCCCCCGCCGGTGGCCCAGAGCAGGATGCCGGGGCCGGTTAGTTTGAGAAATCTTTCACGCCAGATACTCACAGACACGATTTTACCCGAAAAAGGTAGGATTGGGATTAACCGGAGCCAGGGGGCGGGCCCGGGCGAGGGCAACGATCGGGAAATCTCATCCGCCCGGACCCTGCCCGCAGGCCGGTCAATCCAGGGTACGGATGTAACTGACGACCTGCCAGATCTGGTCGTCGGTGAGGATGGTCTTCCAGGCGGGCATGGCGGAGTTGAACGGCTCCATCATGCCTCCTTCGCTAATGCGCCAGTGGAGATACGCGTCGCTGAGGCTTTCCTCGTTCGTGGCCAGGCTGGCCGGCTTTGGATTGAGGGCGGCCGCTGCGGGGCCGTCGCCCTCGCCGGCTGGGCCATGGCAGGAGGCGCAGTTGGTTTGGAAGATGGTCTGCCCATCCACCGCCGCGGTCTCGGGGTCGAGGGGGTTCTCCAGGCCGGCGTATTCGGCCGGGGGCTCGGGGCGGTCGAGGGTGGTCTCTGGGGAGGTGTCCTCGGGGGCAGTGGCGGAGTCGTTACCGTTGGACCCGCCGCCGCAAGCGACGAGTGCCAGCGCGCTCAATAGCACGAACAGGATTACAAACCACTTTTTCATTTTTCCTCCTGGGTGGTTTACGTATTTTGTTGTGATTTCCCGCACTAGGGTGATTATACCACCTTGGGTATGGCTACCCCTTCTGGCGCCTCCCTGGAGTCTGCCTTTCCATACCCAGTTAGCCATTTACTGTAATATCCGGCCACCTTTAACGTTTATATTGTTGATACAATTAGACTGTTCCGTTAAAAAAGCTAATCCAACCACTCTGACCGTTGAGGATTATGAGCCTGTATTCCACGAACCCTGCACCTATCCCTGAACAAGGACAGATCGTCACTGTTCGCCAATGACGGAGTGTATCCATCCATGGCGGAATCGAGCAGGAACGGAAGGTGCCTGATTCGCAGAGTCGCATGTCGCCCTTGCCGTGGGGTGTTCTTGAAGTCGGAGAGGCTATCACGGGTAAACAACCAGGGGTCATACTTTGAAAAACTCGAATGGCAATAACTCAAATTCCAATAACTCGGATAACAATAACTCGCACTCCCGTACGACGGATTCCTACAGCTATTCCAGGGTAATCAAGTCGCAGCCCTACGAACGGCCGTCCTGGGACGGGCTGGTTACGTTTTGCTTTAGCGAACCGCGTCAAGGCGGGATATTATTCTGGGTTGCCACGACCGCACACCTTCAGGGCGTTACAATTTACATCTCCGGTGCAATGGACCCCTTTCCGGACCTGTTTGCCTGGTTGGAAGATATCGTCCTCGATCGAATCCCGGCCGAGGTCGCGATCGACGAAGAAGGCAGGTTAAAGATTTTGAGTGTCGAGCCGGAGGAGGATGACCGGTTAGATTTCCAGGTCCTGGACAGATTGGAGGTTGAAGTCACTGCCGAGATTCTGCTGCGCGTCCGGGTACCCAAAAGACAACTGGTCTCAGAGTTTGTGCGTAAGTTCGACCTGTTTATTGAGGAGTATTACCGGCCTGATCATTGGGGGGGCTACCGGTATGATATCCACAACCTGGTTTCGAAAATCATCAGGGATTATCTGCGAGGCGATGAAAGGATCTAGGTATTTAAATATACAGGTGTAAACAATGACGAACGAATATACAACTAGAAAGGACTCACCTCAATGACGCTGACACTACTCCCTTTCAACACGTTCCAAGGACGTATCTACCGCAGCCCAATGCCTTTTGGCCCCTATGACCCCCAGGGCCAGGCGCTGGACGAGATGCTGGAGAACGAGGTCCACGTGGTGGTGATGCTGGCCTCCGACGATGAAGCGCTGAGGAAAGCGGGGTGCGACCTGCGGGAACGGTACCAGGCCGAGGGTCTGCAGGTCATTCACCTGCCCATCCCCGATTTCAGCGTTCCCGACCGGGAGGAGCTAGACCGGGCGGTGGAGCAGGCGATCGAACTTGCGAAGCAGGGGAAGAACCTCGTCGTGCACTGTTCGGCCGGTCAAGGTCGCACTGGGCTTTTCCTGACCGAGATGGCTAAGCGGGCGTTGAACCTGCCCGGCAGGGAAGCGCTAGCCTGGGTGCGCCAGTATGTGCCTTATGCGGTGGAGACGGAGGAGCAGGTGAGGTTTGTGGTTGGGGATTCGTAACCCGGCAGTGGAGAATGGCATACGAACTGAATTTGTTCCCCTGGATGATATTATATTTTTGATGGGGATTGTTCGTGGCATTGGGTGGAGCGGCCATTGCGGGCATGCAATGCCCGGCATCGTTTATCCGGCCCGGCATCGATTCAAATCGACGCCTGGAGAATCCAAACCCGCTGAAGCAGGTTAAGGGACACACGGATGTGTGAAACCTGCTTCAGCGGGTTTGGGTTTTGGGAGCCGAAGGATGTATCCATTCTGGATGTGTCTATTGGCGAATGGGCGGGGACACGCGGTCCTGGTATGGGGTTGTTCGCTTCGCTGGCGGCCCAGACCAAATTCGAAATCCGCAATTCGAAATTCGAAATCCCCCCTCACACTACCGCCGGACGGTCCAGATCGCTGTATGGGTAATACCCCTGCGCCTTCAACTTCTCAAACAACCGGCTGGACCCGAACTTCCTGGCGTACTCCATCTCGCTGCGGAATACTTCCATCACCAGAAGCAGCCCGTATTTCTGTCTTCCGATGGTGAATATGCCTTTCGGAGAGACGTACTCATCACAAACCAGGCACAGATTCGGTTCTCCTTCGTTCCTGGGTATTTCCATCGTATCACCCGGGTTCAGCACCGCCTGATAAGAGTAATTTCCGATGGCGGTAAAAATGCCGCAGATCCTGCGCTCGATCGCCCGGAAAGCTGCGTCTTCTTCGCTGATCTGCTCGCCTTGCTCCAAGGCCATGGATTTGCCCGCAGCCATGCTTTCTCCAAGGCGATGCTTCGTGAAAGCCACCAGTTCGTACACCCCGATCCGGGAAGGCTTGGGGCCCTTGCCGCCGGCTTCGATCAGTTCCATGGTCGCAAAACCGGTCCCCGGTAATGCGTTCGGGAAGTAGTACATATCCACAGCGCCGCCGACCTGGAAAGGGATGATCGCATGCCCGACCAGGTCATGCATCTTCCCCAGCACCCGCTCCAATCCTTGCAGCTTCAAATCGTAGAAACGTTGACACTCTTCTTCCGTCAGCTCGCGCCGTTCCTCACGTCGAAAGGGGTTTTTGAAACGATCGAACATGGAGGCCCCTCCTGTGCCTGGCAATAATCTTCCCCGAATGGGAAGGTTTGTAGAAGTTGAACCCCAGGACCCGCTTGTGCTGGATGGTTTAATAGGAATAAAAGTTTGTTTTTCATCCCGTTAAATATATTTTTTTGTACCTGATCGGAATAACTGAATAATATCCGGTGATCGACCGTTTGTCAACGAACTTGCAATACTCCGGTTTGATGGAAAACGGCCAGCAACCGTAAGGGTACGGTGGAGGGGGTTCTGCGGCGACTGAAGTCGCGGCTACGAACTGCGCGAAGTCCACCTGCGTGGACTCCAACAGCCGGCAGCCCAGGCTCGCCCGGCCCGGCATCGATTCAAATCGACGCCTGTGTAATCCAAACCCGCTGAAGCAGGTTGAGGGGCGCACGGGTGTGTGAACCTGCTTGAGTGGGTTTGGATATGGGAGCCG
>CAYMLG010000069.1:9780-24253 GCA_964391195.1 uncultured Anaerolineaceae bacterium
CCGGAGCATGCGCGGCATGCTTAGGCCATTCTTGGACGGCCCTCTCCGCAGGCGAGCTCGTCATCATAACCCACCCTCCGCGTACTCTGTGCTCTCTGTGGTGAAGCCGAAGCTGCCGGCCACCCACACTGGGAACCGCTCAGGCAGGGGGGGTATAATGGAGTAATCAAGGGGGATTTATGACAGCGGTACCGGGGGAATCGGACCAACCGGTTTGCGGAGGGTGATGTGATGAAAATTTGGGCACGATGGTTGGGTGCATGCTCGCTGCTGCTGGCGGTGGCGACAGGCTGCCAGGCGTTCCTGGATGCTGATCCGGCGGGAAACACAAATAACTTGGCGAACGATCAAGCCCTGGTCGTCGACTCGCTGGCGGCGACCGCCGAGGCGCTCTCCGGCACGGTGCAGGCGGTGGCGAACCAGGCAGCCGCGACGCAAACCGAGACGCCGGTCCCCACGGTCACGCCCGTGCCCACCGAGCAGGATCCGGCTGTCGTTGAGGCGGAGCTGGTCGCCGCCTACCAGGGGGCTTTGGAGCGGGTGTACACGCAAGTCGGCCCCTCGGTGGTCAATATCCAGGTCAGCATCAACCGGGCGGGCCGCGGGTTCAACCCCCCGGATCTGCCCCCCGACCATCCCGAGATACCGCCCGAATTCCGGGGCGAAGGGTCTGGGACGGGGTTCGTGTGGGACCAGGAGGGACATATCGTCACCAACTGGCATGTGATCGCCGGGGCGGAGAGTATCGTGGTGCGCTTTGACGATGGGTGGAGCGCCGCGGCCCAGGTGGTGGGGGAAGACATGAACAGCGATCTGGCCGTGCTGCGGGTGGATGCGCCCGCGGAGCGGCTGCGGCCTGTGCGGCTGGGCGATCCCGGCCAGGTGCGGGTAGGGCAGTTGGCCATCGCCATCGGCAACCCCTTCGAGTTGGCGGGGACGATGACGGTGGGGATCGTCAGCGCCCTGGGCCGTTCGCTGCCGGTGCAGTTTGGCCTCGACAACGCCGTGTACGAGATCCCGGACATTATCCAGACGGATGCGCCGATCAACCCCGGCAATTCGGGGGGCGTGTTGGTCAATATCGATGGAGAGGTGATCGGGGTGACGACCGCCATCGAATCGCCGGTGCGGGCCAACGCGGGGATCGCGTTCGCGGTGCCGGCCTCGATCGTGAGCCGGGTGGTGCCGGGCCTGATCGCCAACGGTTCTTACGATCACCCCTGGTTGGGGATCAGCATGCGGGCGGTCGATCCGGGGTTGGCGGCGGCGATGGGCCTTCCATCCGGGCAGCAGGGTGTTCTGATCGTTTCCGTGGATCCAGGAGGCCCGGCGGAGCAGGCGGGGCTGCGGGGAGGCGATGGACGGGTTTCGAGGGATGGGCTGCCGGTCGGAGGGGATGTGATCCTGAGGGTGGAGGATGAACCGGTGGCCGATACCCTGGATATTATCTCTTATCTGTTCCGTGCGACGGAGGTGGGGCAGGCGCTGAACCTGACGGTTCTGCGGGACGGGGAGGAGTTGGAGGTGGTGATTACGGTGGGGAGAAGGCCGTAGGGGAGGAAAAGGGAAAAGCGAAAATCGAAAGTCGAAAATCGAAAAGGGGAAACCGGCTTATCCGCCAACCCGGAGTAGGGCTGGACGGCATCGCATGTCCGGCATCGATTGGAAATCGACGCCTACGTAATCCAAACCCGCTGAAGCAGGTTGGGGGAGGCGCAGGTGGCATGGAACCTGCTTCAGCGGGTTTGGGGTTTTGGAGCCGGTGGATTCATCCACTGGCGGTTTGAATGGGCATCGCGTGCCAGGCATCAAAGCATCTCGCACCCGGCATCGATTGGAAATCGACGCCTGGGGAATACAAACCGGTTGAAGGGGTACGCGGGTGTGGAACCTGCGCACGGAAGTTCGGATTTAGAAAGCAGCCCACCCACCTGCTATCTGACCCGGCCGGCGGATTCGTAGGGGCACGGCGGGAGGGTACACGGTTTTGGGTGGTTTATGGTGCAGCCGTGCCCCAGCCACGGACGCAACAATTGCCTGACGGGGGCACGGCGGAGAGCTTCGCGGTTTCGCGTGATTTCCGACCTCCCCGCACCCAATCCGTTCAATCCGGTCCCGTAATCCGGTGACAGCTTCACCCAACAACCATCCAGCCCCTCGCCTCACCGGGGAATGCCGGGACGTGCTGTCCGAGGTTAGGGGGTTGGATGGCGGACGTGTAGGGGCACGGCGTGAGGGTCCACGGTTTTGGATGGTTTATGGTGCAGCCGTGCCCCGGACAGGGACGCAACAATTGCCAGACGGGGGCACGGCGTGAGGGTTTACGGTTTCGCGTGATTTACGGTTCCGCCGTGCCCCTACGCCCGCGGCGACCCATGCCCCGTCATCCGTTCAATCCGCTCCCCGAGCAACCGCTGAGCATGCCGCGTATGCCTTGCCATCCGTTGACAGCAATCCGGTCCCCCCTGGCAAGGGCGACCCAAACCCGCCCGGCCCGGCATCGATTGAAATCGACGCCTGCGGAATCCAAACCCGCTAAAGCAGGTTGGGGGAACGCGAGTGTCATGGAACCTGCTTCAGCGGGTTTGGGGTTTGGGAGCCGATGACGTGCCTCGCCCCACAGCCTTCGTTCGTTTATTCGTGACCGGAGCATGCGCGGCATGCTCAAGCCAGTAGTGGACGGCCCCCACAGACAAGCTCAGCACCACCACATGCTCTCTGTGATCTCTGTGCTCTCTGTGGTGAATCATCCGTACCGACAGAGCACCCGATCGACAGGGATGTCCGGCAGGGCCGGTCAGGCCTTTTGCAGGGCGGCGAGGATTTCGGCGCTGTGGTTGGCCGGTTTCACGTTCTCGAAGACCTGGGCGATCGTGCCCGCAGGGCCGATGAGGAAAGTGGTGCGCAGGATGCCGTCGTATTCGCGGCCCATGAATTTCTTGCGGCCCCACACACCGTACTGCTCGGCGATCTGGTGATCTTCATCGGCGAGCAGGGTGAACGGCAGGTTGAACTTGGCCTTGAACTTAGCGTGCGACTTGGGCGAGTCGGGGCTCACGCCGAGGATGGTGACCCCGTTTTCCTCATAGGCCGAGTAGTCGTCGCGGAAGTTGCAGGCCTCGGTGGTACATCCGGGGGTGTCGTCTTTCGGGTAGAAGTACAGGATCACGGGCTTTCCCCGGTAGTCGGACAGTTTGCGGATGGCGCCGGTTTCGTCCGGCAAAGCAAAATCTGGCGCTGTGGTTCCCGCTGCAAGCGGCATATTTCCCTCCTTGTGATTTTTTTCGCTGCGGACCGCTCGAAAAGGCCCGCGCACAGATATTCTACCCGATTTATAATCTATGCCTATGTCTAAACACTTATGGTTGACTGAAATTCGAGAGGCGCTGAGGTGCGGAAGCGCATCCCGCGCGGAGGGGGTTGCCCGTTTCCACAGGGCCAGTCTACAGGCCGGGCTGCTGGCCTGCCTGCTCGCCGGGCTGACCCTCTTCGCCGCGGCCTGCGCGCCGCTGCCGGCGACTGACTCGCCGCTGCCGGCGATAGACGTTCCGCTATCGACGACAGACGTGCCGCCACCGGCGACAGACGCGCCCCTTCCCGGCGAGCTCGTCTCACCTGCGGCGACGACCGGCCCGGCCGCGGCTCCGTCGGAACAGCAGCCCATCCCGGCGCCGACCTCCACCGGCATCCCCCGCCTGCCGGACGAGCCGGAGCCCACCCTGTACCCGGACCTGAGCGCGGGAGAGCTTCCCGCAGGACCGGCCGAGTTCCTGCTGCCGCTCACCATCCGTCACATCGGAGAGGACAGGGCGGTCCTGTTCTTCGAACTGCGCCAGCCGGGAGAGGGGTTCCTGCTCTACCAGCAGGTGGCCCCCGAACGGCAGCCGGCCCAGGCCATCCCCCTGACCGGCGGAGCGACCCGCCAGCAGCTCGTGCTGGAAGGGCTGGCATCCGGCGCCGAGTACCTGGCCGTGGTCGGGCTGCGCGACGCCCAGGGCGCCCTCACCCAGCCGGTCCTCGCCGGGGAGGGCTGGGGCAGCCTGCGCTTCCGGGCCTTATCCGGCGCCGCCCCACTGCGGGTGGGAGTATTGGGCGACGCCAGTTTTGGAGACCCGGGTACCGCGGCGCTGGTCCAGGAGATGGCGAGACACGACCTGGATTTCGTGATCCATACCGGGGACGTGGTCGCCGAAATCCAGGACAACGACGGCCCGGTGGAAGCCTACACCCAAAAGTACTACCAGACATTGTCCCCCCTGCTCCACCGGCTGCCGGTCTACACCGTGATCGGCAATCACGACTACGACCCTCCCGCCCGCTGGGACGACAGTGTGTTCTATTACTACGCCTTCCCCCCCTTCCCCGACCCGCAGTTCGAGGGCATCAACCCGCAGGAGAAGAACCAGTACTACGCCTTCGCCTATAAGGATATCCAGTTCCTGATGCTCGATACCCAGGTGATCTTCGGCGTGGAGGGGCGGGAAGCCGAGCAGGCGTGGATGGCCGACCGGCTGGCCGACCCCCGCTTCCGCTACACCATACCGGTCTTCCACGTCCCGCCGTTCTTCAGCGGCTCGGTCCATCCGAACGACCAGCTCCCGGTGCGAGGGTCCTGGCACCCGGTTTTCGCCGAGGCGCGGGTGCCACTGGCCCTCTCCGGGCACAGCCATCACTACGAGCGGTTGGTGGCGGATGGGATCACGTACATCGTCACCGGAGGGGGGTCGAGCATCCTGTACGCCCCGGGGGAGGTGCTGAGCGAGAGCCAGGTCTTCGCCCGCCGCACCCATTTCGTCCTGCTGGAGATCCACCCCGACCGCATCGACCTGGCCGCCATCGGCCGGGACGGCGAGCAGTTCGATCAGGCGACGATCCCGTTGCCTTGAAAAGCGAAAGGGGAAAAGCGGAAAGCAAAAAAAATAAAACCACAGAGAGCACAGAGAACACAGAGTTTTTTATATCAAAATCTCTGTGTACTCTGTGTTCTCTGTGGTGATTAATTCTCTGTGTTCTCTGTGGTGAATACCAGATCGCCCATGGCGCTGACGTCATACCCGGGGAGGGCGGCGACGGCCTGGCGGAAGGCCGGGTCGTGGAGCAGCTCGAGCAGGGGGGCGAGCAGGTCGCCGGTGTAGTGCTCTTCGGGGATGACCAGATCGTAGCGTTCCTGGAACAGGGGGATGAAGTCGAGCTGCAGGGCCTGCGCCGCGGCGGCGATGCCCAGGCCGGTATCGGCGCGGCCGGAGGCGATGGCCGCGGCCACGGCCAGATGCGTGAACTCTTCGTGTCCGTAGCCGGGGATGCTCGCCGGATCGATCCCCAACTGCCCGAGGTGATAATCGAGCAGGACCCGCGTGCCGGCGCCGCGCTGGCGGTTGACGAAACGCAGGTCGGGCCGGGCCAGGTCGGCCAGGGAGCGGATGGCTTTCGGGTTGCCGGGGGGAACGAGCAGCCCCTGCTCGCGCCCCACCAGGGTCACCAGACGGACAGGGATGCCGGGCAGGTACTGGCGGATATAGGAAAGGTTGTACTCCCCGGTGTCAGGGTCGAGCAGGTGCGAGCCGGCCAGGTGGGCTTCACCCCGGCGCAGGGCGACCAACCCGCCCTGGCTGCCAACGTTGGCCGAGGCCAGTCGGCGGCCCTTCTGGGCCAGGAACTGGGCCAGCAGGTCCAGGGTCAGGTCGTGCGAACCGATGGCGAAGATCGTGGCTTCCAGGTCGGATAGGGGGCGGTAGAGGTGGACTTCCACTTCGGCCCCGGCAGGGAGGCCCTGTGAGCCGCGGGGCAGCAATGCCAGGCCGTCGGCGCGCACCAGGGAGGTGATCACGCCGGAGCCGCGCGACAGGGGGGCGGCGAGGAGCTTCTCTCCCACGCGGCCCACAGCCACCCGCAGGTAATCGTCATCCCCGGCGGGAGAGGTGACCTTGCGGGTGAGGGCGGCGCGGACCACCGGCGGGCGCGAGGCGGGGCGGCCCAGCCAGCGGGCGATGAGCGGCTCGACGAAAATCTCGCCGGTGAGGGCGGCCGACACCGGGTAACCGGGGACGCCGACGATGGGCACCTGCTCGCCGTCCTTGCGGCGCAGCATGCCGAGGATCACGGGATGCCCGGGGCGCACGGCTACCCCGTGCACCAGCAGTTCCCCCAGCGAGGCGACCACGCGGGCGGAGAAGTCTTCCGATCCGGCGGAGGAGCCGGCGTTGAGCAGCACCAGGTCGGCGACCTCGGCCGCCTCAGCCACGCGGGAGCGGATCAGGTCGAAATCGTCGCGGGTGATGTCGAAGCGCTGCGCCACTGCCCCCCAGGAATTCACCTGCCCGGCGAGGACGATGGAGTTGTACTCGATGATATCGCCGGCTTTGACCGGTTGACCCACGGGCACGAGTTCGGTGCCGGTGGGCAGGATGGCGACCCGCGGCCGGCGGGCGACCTGCAGGCGGACGTGACCGCTGCCGGCCAGGGCGCCGAGGTCCACAGGGCGCAGGGTGTGTCCGGCCGGGAGGACGAGCTGCGTGGCGACCATGTCCTCGCCCATCGGACGGACGTGGCTCCAGGGGGGCACCGCGGCGCGGATGCGGATGGCGGCCGGGCGGCGGGAGTCGGGGGCGGGTTGGCCCTGCTCGTCCAGGGGCTCGACGTTCTCGATGGGGATGACGGCGTCCGCCCAGGCGGGCAGGGGGTCGCCGGTGTCCAGGTAGCAGGCGAGGTCGGGCGCCTCTGCGGCGGGGGTGAAGCCGGGTTCGTACACGGTGAGGGTCACCGGACGGGTGAGGGCGGCCTCGGTCGTGTCAGCGGCGCGCACGGCGAAACCATCCATAGCGGAGGCGTGGTAGTGAGGGGAGGAGATCAGGGCGAAGGCCGGAGCAGCCAGGACGCGGCCGGCGGCGTGCTCGTCGAGGGGGATCTCTTCGGTGCCGAGCAGGTCCCAGCGTCCGGCGCGGCGCAAGGCGTCTTCGAAGCGCGCACGGGCTTCGGGGAGGGGGATGTCGTGGAGGTATACGTCGCTCATAAGGGGTCTCAGTTAGAAAAGATAAACCTCAACCTGGGCGCCGGAGGGAAGGCCGGTGGCGTCTGGGGGGATGCGCACCAGGCCGGCGGCGCGTGCCAGGGTGAAGATCAGGTTGCTTTTGCCGAATACGGGTTCGGCCAGGTGTTCTCCCGGGGCCTGGGGGTCGGGGAGCAGGCGCACGGCGACCCAATCCTCGCGGCCGGCCTGGGAGGGCAGGTTCAGGGTGAGGCGGGCGGGCAGGCGCGGGGCGGGGCGAGGCTCCAGGCCCTGCAGGGCGGCCACGACCGGGGTGACGAACAGCGAGGCGATCACCAGGGCGCTGACCGGGTTGCCGGGCAGGCCGACCACGGGTTTGCCGTCGCAAACGGCCAGGATCGTGGGTTTACCGGGGCGCACGTTGACTCCGTGGACGAGCACCCCGGGAGCCCCCAGGCGGTCGATGACCTTTGAGGTCAGGTCGCGGGCGCTGGCGGAGGAACCGGCGGTGACGATGAGCATGGCAGCCTCGGCCAGGGCGCGGGCCGCGGTCGCGTACATCTGCTCTTCGCGGTCGGGGACGATGCCAAAGCGCAGGGGCTCGCCGCCCGCCTGCTCCACCAGGGCGCTCAGGCTGTAGGAGTTCACATCGCGCACCTGCCCGGGCCCGGCTTCGGCCTCGGGCGGGATGACCTCATCCCCACTGGAGAGGATGGCCACTTTCGGCCGTTGGGCGACCTGGACCCGGGTGAGGCCGAGGGCCATCAGCCCGCCGATCTCGGCCGGGCGCAGGCGGACGCCGGCCGGGATCACTACTTCGCCGGCCGATACGTCTTCTCCCACGGCGATCACGTTCTCGCCGGCTGCGGCCGCGCGCAGGATCTCCACTTCGCCCTGGCGGGAGACCTGGGTGTGCTCCACCATCACCACGGCATCCGCCCCGGAGGGGAGCATGCCGCCGGTGTGGATCAGGGCGCATTGGGCCGGGGCGATCGAGAAATCGGGGGCGGCGCCCATCGGCACTTCACCGGCCAGTTCCAGGTACGCAGGCAGAGATTCGTTGGCGCCGAAGGTATCGGCGGCGCGCACGGCATAACCGTCCACCGTCGAGCGGGGGAAAGCGGGCAGGGGGTGGGGCGCTAAGACCGCCGCAGCGGTCACCCGGCCGAGGGCCGCGGCGCTTTCCACGCTTTCTACGTTGATGGTGGGGGATAGATGAGCAATGAAGCGAGCCAGGGCTTCGCCGGGGGGGAGTAGAGTGAGGAATTCAGGCATCGGAGCATCCAGGTAATGAGGTAGGCGAACGCCGGCATGTTCAGCGGATCCAGAAGGAGAAAGCCAGCAGGTAGGCGCTGGCCGCGAACAGGGCCAGGGCGTTGAGGGTGACGGCAGTCCAGTTGGGTTTTGCCCCGCTGGCGATGCGCCGCATCTGCCAGATCTGCAGCAGCCCCAAGGGGAGGGTGATGAACACCGGCAGGGCAATCAGCGGAGGCAGGCCCATGATGGCGGCGATGGCGAGCACCAGGAAGGCCGAGAGCACCAGCAGGTTGTGGAAATTCATCCCGGCCTGCCAGCCGAGGCGCACCAGGAGGGTGCGCTTCTCGTATTTGACGTCGTTGCCGTAGTCGGGCAGCTCGAACGAGAGCAGCATGGCCAGATGCAGGAAGGTGAGGGGGAAGGTGGCCATGGCGACCAGGCGGTGCAGTTCGCCCATCTGGAGGGCAAACCCGAAGGCGGGCACGAGGAAGGCGACGACCACGGAGGCGACCAGCTCGCCGTAGCCGGAGCTCTCCAGGCTGACCGGCGGGGTGGAGTAGAAGAAGGAGCCGAGGAAGCCGAGCACCATGATGAATAAAGTCAGCGGAGCGAGCAGGTTCTGTACGATCATCAAAACCGTCAGCGAGGCCAGCCCGGCCAGGCAGATCAGCCCGGCGTACAGGGCGGTGCTGCGGGGGAGTTTGCCCGGTCCGAGGGCGCCGCTCCCGCCGGAAAAGGGGGTGCGGTTCTGGTTGCTCTGGTCGGCGGGGGCGTTGTAATACTCGTTGAGAAAGTGGGTGCTGAGCTGCAGGGTGGAGACCCAGGCCTGGCCGAGCCAGAAGACCCCCCAATCAATGCTCGCCCCCAGGTAGCGGGCGATACCCACTCCCAGGGCATACAGCAGTGCGCCCCCTAAGAGGAACAGGGGACGGGCCAGGCGGATGAACAGGCGAAGGGCCTCCATGGCTAATCTCTCATTCTCTCCAGCTACTCACCCACAGAGTCGGGCGCAAGGACTTTACGGATCTCCCGCTGGTGGATCTGGTTGTGGCGGTAGATCATTTTGATTATATCTTCCAATGGTGAAACTCCCAAGAATGGATGGCGACCTTTTTTCTGCAGATCGGCGGGGGAGAGGGTGTTCACCAGGTCGATGATCTGGCGGCGGGATTCGGCGAAGCGCTCGAGCAGGGCGAATGGGGGCTGACCGGCGAGTTTGCCGGCATAACGCTCGTTGTAAGCGTTGAGGTCGAAGTCTTCTGGCGAACCCGGCCCGCCGGAGAGGATGTTTTCGATCAGCAGGCGGAAGGAGGTTTCGGCGGAGGCCTGATGGGCGAGCACCTGGCGCACGGTCCAGCAGGCGCCCTCGGTGTAGACTTGCTGCTCCCATTGTTCGGGGGTCAGGGCGGTGTAGAACAGGCGGGTCTTCTCGAATTCGGACTGCAGGCGTTGGGCTAAGCGCTGTGGGGAGTCGGCCATATGAGGTCTCCTGAAATGGGTGAGAATCGGAGAAAGCCCCACAGGTTTTCATTGGCCTCTCCGTCGCGGAGATCACGGCCGGGAAGGGAGAGAACCTGTGGGGCCGGGGCCAGGATCAGGGGGCCGTGGGATGGCCGGCCCGGACCCAGGCATCGAAACCGCCGCGCAGGGCGCTGACATTGGCGTATCCATTTTCGATCAGGTAAGCAGCCACACGGGCGCTTGACTCTTCGCTCGGTCAGGTACAGTAGGTGATGATCTGGTCCTGCGGGTCCAGTTCACCCAGGTTGGCGGCGATATCGTCATAAGGGACGGAAATGGCGCCCTCGATGTGCGACTGTGAATACCAGGGCTCACCGCGCACGTCCACAAGGACAGCCTCCCCAGACTGGTAAGCGGCGAAAGCCTCGTCCACCTCTACCCGAGTCACTTCCGGGAAGGGGATGAGGGCCTGATTGGCGGTAGCGGTGGTCTGTGCGGAAGGGGTGCCGGTGACCGGCCGGTCTTGCAAAAAGACCGTCCAGACGATGGCGAGCACCAGCAGCGCCGCGCCCGAAAGCATGAAAACAAGCGGCCAAACCGGGCGTTGGGCTGTTTTTCTCCTACGTTTTGCCATTCTGTCTCCTCAGCGTATCTGTTTTTTACGGCGTATCCGCCAGGGCAGGTATTGTGGAGGCAATTTCCCCATACCTCATCACAATTTGCCATCATACCATAGGTTCGCAGGGGCAAGGTTTAGACGTACTTTAGAGTACAGTTCCCGGGGACGAAAATGGGCGGGCCGGTGTGCGGCCCGCCCATTTTCATGACACAGGACTTACAGGTAGACTTACTTGTGGAAGAAATTGGAGATGAAGAACCACAGGTTCGCCGGCCGCTCAGCCAGGCGGCGGGTGAAGTAGGGATACCACTCGGTGCCGAAGGGGACGTAGATGCGCACGGGGTAACCCTCGGCGGCGAGCTGCTCTTGCAGATCGCGGCGGATGCCGTTGAGCATCTGGAATTCGATGGCGTGCTTGGGAAGCCCCTGCTGTGCGGCGTAGGCTTTGACGAAATCGATGCGCGCCGGGTCGTGGGAGGCGATAGCGGGCATGGGTGGGATGCGCCCATCGGGGCTGAGGCTGGGCAGGTCGTGGGCGAGGGCGTTGTCCAACATAATTTTGGCCAGTTTATCGTAGTTGGCGTCCACGTCGCTCTTCTTGGGGAAAGCGACCGAGGCGGGTTCGTTGTACGCACCCTTGCACAGGCGGATGCGCCCGCCCTCCCCGGATATGGCGCTCACATCGGCTTCGGTGCGGTACAGGTAGGACTGGAGCACGATGCCGGTGTTGTCGAAGCCCTCTGCGACCATCTGCCGGTACAGCTTGATCGTGACTTCGGTCAGGGCCGACTCTTCCATATCGATGCGCACGAAATTGCGGCGCTCACGGGCGTAGGTGAGGATGCGGCGGAGGAGATCGGCGCACAGAGTCTCGTCCAGGTTGAGCCCAATTTGGGTGAGCTTGATGGAGACGTTGGCGCGCACCCCGGAACGGTCGATGGCGTCGATCATCTCCAGGATGCCCTGGGCGGCCTGCTCGGCCTCGGTGGGGTTGGTGGTATGCTCGCCGAGCATATCGAGCGTGGCGTTGATGCCTTTTTCATTTAACTCTTTGATGACCCGGATGCCGTCAGACAGCTTTTCCCCGGCGACGAAGCGGGAGGCTGCCCGCCAGGCGAACGCCCAACGGGTGACGATATGCCGCGCCCAGGCGGCGGAGGAAAGGTAGATGAGCAATGAACGGAGCATAGGGTTTCCTGGGATAGGATGGGATGTGTTATATGGCTTTAATCGTATTCTAACACTGTCCCGGAAGGGGCACCCCCTCTCAAAGTCACGCGAAATAATTGACAAACGACATATTTTGCCCGGCGCAGGGCGGCGCAAGGCGACGCTACTCGGGCGAGCCCTCCCGCTTTTTCAGATTGCTTTTCGAGCAGCGGGTGATGAGGTGGATGATCTCGTCGGCGCTGGATTCGATGGGCTTGTCGGTGACGTCGATGATGGGGTAGCCGTGGCGGCGGAAGAATTTGCGCGCTGCGTCCACCTCCTCGTAGATCTTCTCCGGATTGGCGTAGGCCGATTCGGGGATCACGCCCAGGCGGCGCTGCCGTTTCTGGCGGTGCTCCAGGAGCTGCCCGGGCTCGATCGTCAGGCCGATCACGCACTTCTGCTCCAGTTCGGCCAGCTGCGGGGGCATGGGAATGCCGGGCACGAAGGGCGCATTGGCCACTTTCCAGCCCAAGACGGAGAGATAAATGCTGAGCGGAGTC
Source organism: uncultured Anaerolineaceae bacterium (assembly GCA_964391195.1). GTDB lineage: Bacteria > Chloroflexota > Anaerolineae > Anaerolineales > UBA4823 > JAAYXE01. The sequence continues at coordinate 21,815 of CAYMLG010000069.1, forward strand.
TTGCCCACCCGCGAGGGGCCCAGCAGCAGGAAGTCGGCATCTTTCCAGTCCTGGGGCTTCTTGCCGTCGTCGTGGTCCATGGCATATTCCATGGCGGCTACCCGGTCGAAGTAGTCCTGCCGGAGCTGGCGGTAGAGGCCGGGGCGGCCCGCCGGCTGGCGGCCAAGCCGCTCCTGCAGCCAGGTGATGAGATCGCCCATCAGGTCGATGGCCGGCACCCCCTCCTGGCGGGCCAGGGCGACCAGTTCGGAGCGCAGTTCCTCGGCCACCAGGGTGTGCACGATCAGGCCCCCATCGTCCCGGGCGCGCTCCACGGCGGGGATGAGCTGTTCTTTGATGCGCAGGTTGCTGTAGGTGATGACCCGCGCCGGGGCGTCGGGAAATTGGGCCAGCACGGTGTTGACCAACTGCTCGCCGCTGGCCCCCACCCCGCCGGAGAGGATGTAGATGGAGATGAACTCCTGGCTTTCTCCTTCGGTTTGGCTGCTGTCCATCGGACCTCCCTACGGCCGGCCCCCGCCGGACGGAAATATCCTGCCTGGATGATAGCGCATCCGCCGGGGAGGGTCAATACATGGAATGCCCTCACCCCCGGCCCCTCTCCCGCAAGCGGGAGAAGGGAAAAAGGCCCTCATCAGTTCAACTCATTCGATCAGGCGGGCGGAGTACAAGCCAGGCTGAACGGCTGCGGCGGGTGGTGGCATGCCTTGCCAGCAATAAAGGATTGTAGTTGGATGTGTGGGCGGCAAAGCTGCCCACACATCCAACTACATCTTGTCATCAGTGAGGGCGGTGGAGACCGTGCGAGACGGGTGGTCAGCATGCGGCGCGCAAATCCGGCTGGATGGCCGGGGGAGTTAGCGGTAGGGATGAGACAGGGGAGCGATGCCAGGCGGGGACCTGGCTGCGGGCGATCTCGTGTCCGGTCTGGATCAGTTGCCTGTAGGTGCTGAAATCCCACATGGGGACAGGCGGCGTGCTGCGCAATTGCAGGCTGTACACGGGCACGCCCCGGGCTTCGGCAAGGGCGGTTTCCAGGCAGATCTGGCGCTGGGTGACGGCGTAGATCAGTTTTTCAACGTAGCGGTTGAGGCCGCGCTGGCTCCCCGACAGAAAAGCCGGATCGTTGAGATCGAGAGCGATGATCTCGCTGGCGCCCAGGGTGAGGGCCGGCTCGACCGGAAGATTGCTCACCGCGCCGCCGTCAACAATGTACTGCCCGTCCTGCTTAACGGGAGCGAACCAGGGCGGGAGGGCGATGGAGGCCATCAGCCCATCCAGGATGGACTGGCCGGGGTCCAGGCCGTAGATGACCGGCTGGCCCTGGTCGAGGTCGGCGCCGATCAGCCCCAGGCGGACGTCCGTGATGTGTTCGAAGCGCAGATCAGGGGTGATGCCGGCTTGAATGAAGTAATCCCGCACCCGTTGGCTGGCATGGTGGTTGGGATGCCCGGAGAGAGCGCGCAGGAGCAGCCGCCCAAGCCGGGGGTCCATCAGGTGAGCTTCGGCCACGTTCTGATAGGCCCATTCGAGGGCGGTGACGCCATCCAGGTTCACGCCCCACAGGGCCAGCCCGGCGGCGTTGACCGCGCCGATGGAAGTGCCAACCAGCAGGTCGGGCTTATAACCACATTCGAACAAGTAGCGCAGCGCGCCGAGCTGCATGGCGCCGCGCGCGCCGCCGCCCCCCAGCACGAATGCTAAACATCGCTTCATGGCTCACCTCCTTCCTCAGTGGAATCCTCATCTTGATCCGCATCCTCTCCCTGCGGGCCCTCCGTCTGTGCGTTGGCGGGCGCTTGGTCTTCCCCAGGGGCTTCCCTCTGGCCGCCAGGGGGAAAGCGGCGCCGGGAGCGGCGCCCCGGGAAAAACCGCTTCAGAAAACGATCGCCGATCAAAAAATGCATGGAATTTCGTCCGTTCACCTTTCTCTAGGCCCTGCATGCCGCACCTCAGGCAGGGAGAGGTCCGCCGGTTTCGCGTTCTGTGACTGTATCCAGGATACCAATTCGGAAGGTGACTGTCATGCATCCAAAGTGCTAAAAAAGTGCCATTTCAGGGGAATTGTCCTGATTTCATCTTGTATCTCCGCTGTGCCGCCGTACACCCACCGCTGTTCTGCACACACCCCACACGGCCAGATATCCCCGGTTTCAGGTAGGGGCGGGTCATAGATTCTGGCATCAGTGGCTTACCATACACGGTGCATGGCAGGCCAGCCCGCCCCGGTCGTCCTACCAGACCCGCCCCTCCTTGCCCTCCAGCCCTCCGACCTTCGGCCGGCACGTCCCGCCATCCCACGCTGAGCGTTGTACCGCTTGCGCGCCAGGCAGCCTGTCCTGGGTTGACGGGTTGCCGGTCGCACGGGGGCGGGTCTGGGTTTGCGGATGGGCGGGGCTGGCCTGGCAAGCTGGCTTTGCGGTCAGCCGTCTCTCGCCT
>CAYMLG010000070.1:0-11807 GCA_964391195.1 uncultured Anaerolineaceae bacterium
ATGTCATAAGCCAGGCTTTGAGAGATTGGTTTTTTGGGATTGGGATGGGCTGTCCAGCCCATCCCAATCCCAAAAAACATCCATTATTGAAAAAGCCATGTTCATGGGGGAAGGGCCGGGGTGGGGCTAATCTGTGGTTAAATGGATGAAAATAGCCTACACCAGGCGGGAGAAACCATAAATATGAACCAGATCGCCACTCCGAATGGCCCCCTCACCATCCGCCCTGCGCTGGAGAGCGACGCACCCCGCTTCCGGGAACTGCGCCTGGAGGCCCTGCGCCGCCACCCGGAAGCCTTCAGCGCCGATCTGCTGGCCAACGAGCGCCAACCCCCCGAGCACTGGCAGGGACGCCTGCGCGACCTCGGCGAGCGAGGCATGATTTACTTCGCCGAGCACGACACAGTCCTGGCCGGCATGACCGGCATCGCCCGCGGCTACTCCCCCAAAACCGAACACAGCGCCACCATCTGGGGGGTGTACGTCCGCCCCGAATGGCGCGGCCAGCAGGTCGCCACGGCGCTGCTCGAAGCCTGCCTGGAATGGGCGCACCGGCACGGCGTCAGGGTGGTCAAACTGGCCGTGATCACCACCAACGCCGCTGCCATCCGCCTCTACCTGCGCAGCGGGTTCCAGGTGTATGGGGTCGAACCTGACGCTCTCGAATATGAGGAGAAGACCTACGACGAACTGCTGATGGTGCGCCGCTAATAAATCAACATCGCATCGCCGAAAGAGAAGAACCGGTAGCCCCGGGCGATCGCCGTGCGGTACGCGGCCAGGATCTTCTCCCGCCCGGCGAAGGCGCTCACCAGCATGATCAGGGTGGACTGCGGCAGGTGGAAATTGGTGATCATCGCCTCCACCACTCTGAACTTGAAGCCGGGGAGGATGAACAGGCCGGTCGGCCCTTCGAAGGCCCCGACGATCTCCCCCGGCCCGGCCGCCCGCCCGGCGCTCTCCAGGGTGCGCACGCTGGTGGTGCCCACCGCAATCACCCGCCCGCCCAGGCTGCGGGTGCGGTTGATCTCCTGCGCCGCGTCCGGGGTCACCTGGCACCACTCGGTGTGGATGCGGTGCTCCTCGGGGCGGCTCTCCGTCACCGGTGCAAAGGTATCCAGCCCCACGTGCAGGGTGATGGTGGTGAAGCGCACTCCCTGCCGTTGCAGGCTCTCGATCAGTTCGGGGGTGAAGTGCAGCCCGGCGGTGGGCGCGGCAGCAGAGCCCGGCTCGCGGGCGTACACCGTCTGGTAGCGTTCCGGGTCGTTCAGGCTGGTATGGATATACGGCGGCAGGGGCACATGCCCGGCCTGCTCCAGGTAGGGCTCCACCGGCTCGTCGAAACGGATCAGCCGCCGGGAGCCTTCAAGCACCCCGGCCACCTCGGCCGGCGGCCCGGCTTCCACTTGCAGCCGCCGCCCCTGCACCAGCCCCTTTCCCCCCACCAGCGCCTCCCAGGTCCGCTCGTCCTCGCGGTGGAGCAGCAGCACCTCCACCCGCCCGCCGCTGGGCACCTTGCGGGCGAACAGCCGGGCCGGGATCACCCGTGTGTGGTTCAGCACCAGCAGGTCTCCGGGACGCAAAAAACGGCCCAGGTCCCGGAAGATGGCGTGCTCCATTTCCCCGGTCTGCCGGTTCAGCGCCAGCAGGCGGGATGAATCACGAGGCTCGACCGGGGTCTGGGCGATTTGTTCGGGGGGCAGGTCGTAGTCGAAATCGGATGTTTTCACAATGGTTTAGAAGACGGGTGGAGCCCGGCCCTATCGGCCGGATCAGCGGTTGAAGAAGCGCACGATGATGTTCAGCACGATGGTCAGCAGAATGGAGAGCAGGATGGAAGTGACGATCGGGAACACGCAGGTCACATTCCCGGTTTGGATGCGGATATCCCCCGGCAAGCGCCCGAGCTGGATGCCCGTCCTGGCCAGTAGAAAGATCACTCCGCTGATGATAATAAACAGAATCCCAAGGATCAACAACATCCTGGCAACCGGCAGCATGTGCAGAACTCCTGTGTGGTGAGCTATGTCTTTCCCTCAACGGCAGTTTCCCGGGGAGAACAGGCGGCAGCGGGCGATACGTTATCAAGCGAGGCGCTTATAACAGGCGCTGCTGCTGCCCGTCGCGCTCGTAGGGGAGGTTGAGGTGCTCGTAAGCCCGGCGAGTGGCCATCCGCCCCTGGGGCGTGCGGTCCAGAAAGCCAAGCTGCAGCAGGTAGGGCTCGACCACATCCATGATCGTGTCCGGCTCCTCGCTGATCGAAGCTGCGATAGTGCTCAGCCCCACCGGGCCGCCGTTGTACTTCTCGATGATGGTGCGCACCACGCGGCGGTCCATCTCGTCCAGCCCGAGGGAATCCACCTCGAGCAGGTCGAGGGCTTCTTGCGCCACCGGGCGAGTGATCACGCCTTCGGCGCGCACCTCGGCATAATCCCGCACCCGGCGCAGCAAACGCAGCGCCACGCGCGGGGTGCCGCGGCCGCGGCGGGCGATCTCGTCCACACCATCATTGTCATAATCCACCCCAATCACCCTGGCTGCGCGGCTGACGATGTCGTGCATGGCTTCCAGTTCGTAGAAGTTCAGCCGGTACACGGCACCAAAACGGGCGCGCAGCGGCGCGGTGACCAGCGCCAGCCGGGTGGTGGCCCCGATCACGGTGAAGCGGGGCAGCTTCAGGCGGATGTTGCGGGCGGAGGGCCCTTTGCCGATGATGATGTCCAGGGCGAAGTCTTCCATCGCCGGGTAGAGCACTTCTTCGATGGCCCGGCCCAGGCGGTGGACTTCGTCGATGAACAGGATATCCCCGGCCCGCAGGTTGGTCAGGATCGCCGCCAGATCGCCCGGGCGTTCGATGGCGGGGCCGGCGGTGATTTTGATATTCACCCCCATCTCGTTGGCCAGGATGTGGGCGATGGTCGTCTTGCCGAGGCCTGGAGGGCCGTAGAGCAGCACGTGATCGAGCGGCTCCTGGCGCTGGCGGGCGGCTTCGATCAGGATCTGCAGATTCTCTTTGACGCGATCCTGGCCGATCAAATCGGAGAGGCTCTTGGGCCGCAGCGCCATATCCAGCCGGTCCTCCGGCTGGGCCTGGGGGTTGACAAGGCGTTCGGATGGTTCGCTCATGGGATAAATTATAACCCCTACTTGCAGCGGCGTAAAACGAATGTTCTGTCAACGGATTTCTATTGTAGAGTCCTGTCAAGTCGTACCCCCACAATCCAATAATAAACGCACCCCCGGAAAGCAAACGATGTCCAACAACGCGGCACCCTCGGAGGTGCGCCTCTCGATATGTCATCCGGAAGGGCAACGCAGAGCGTTGCTTGGCAGCGACTGAAGGATCGGCAACGCATAGCGTTGCTTGGCGCAGCGACCCTAGACCTCCCCTGCTGGGATATGAAATGCTTTACCGGCGTCGCCCTAGCGATGCCTGCGACGCTGTGCGTCGTCCATCGCCCGCCGCCGGGATCCTTCGCCAAGCGACGTTCTGCGACACTGCGTGTCGCCCGTCGCCGCTCCGGATGACAGGTAGGGGGTACCATTATTTCTGGATTAAAGGGGTACGACTTTACAAGACTTAACACTATCCCGGATTTCACGGATCAGCGCGGCGAACCTTAACCACAGAGAACTCAGAGATGTCAAATTCGAGATTCGCTTTTCGCCTTTCGCCTTTCGCTTTTCACTTATAATGGACCCGAACATCGACCACTGAAACGAGGGAGCAAAACCATGGAAGAAATACCCAACCTGTACCCGTCTCGCCACCCGCTGGTAACCCACAAACTGGCCAAGCTGCGCGACAAACGCACCGAACCCAAGAAATTCCGTGAACTCATCCGCGAAATCACCGCCCTGCTCACCTACGAAGCCACCCTCGACCTGGAAACCACCCCGGTCGAAGTGCATACGCCCCTGATGCCGGCCTCCGGAGCCGAGTTGAAGGAGAAGATCGGGCTGGTGCCCATCCTGCGCGCCGGGCTGGGCATGGTGGAAGGCATCTGGGGGCTCATGCCCTCCTCCGAAGTCTGGCACATTGGCCTCTACCGCGATGAACGCACCCTCCAGCCGGTGCAGTACTACAATAAACTTCCGGTTGAGCCCACCGTTTCAGTCTGCCTGATCCTCGACCCCATGTTGGCCACCGGCGGCTCGGCCGTCGCCACCGTGGACGTGCTCAAACGATGGGGAGTGAACAAGATCAAATTCGTCGGCATCATCGGCGCCCCGGAGGGCATCCGCCTGCTGCACCAGCACCATCCGGAAGTCCCCATCCACCTGGCCGCCATCGACGACCGGTTGAACGAACACGGCTACATCCTCCCTGGCCTGGGCGACGCCGGAGACCGCCAGTTTGGCACCGGCTGATACAGGACCATGCCACTGCCAAAAATCGTAACCACCAAAATCATCCCCCCACGGCCCGGGCCGCGCACCCTGGACCGCCCGCGAGTCACGGCTGCGCTCGGCGAAGCCCGCCACTACCGCCTCACCCTGCTTCACGCCGGGGCCGGCTTCGGCAAAAGCACCGCTCTGGCCGCACTGGCCCACGAACAGCGGCCCGCCATCTGGTACCAGATCACCGAAGAGGACACCGACTCGCTGATCTTCCTCCTGCACCTGGTGCACGCCACCCGGCGCGCCCTGCCGGATGCCTCCGGGCTGCCGGTCGCTTTCCTGGAGGGCTGGGATGGCACCCGCGGCCCACTCCCCGGCGCGGGCGTCATCGACCAGTACCTCAACGCCCTCAACGACTATCTCCAGGAGCCCGTGCTCGTCATCCTCGACGACGCCCACCTGGTGCTCGAAACCGGAGAAATCGCCCACCTGCTCGATCGCCTGATCGGGCTCGCCCCCCAGCACCTGCACTTCCTGCTCGCCGGGCGCCCCCCCTTACAACTCCCCAACCTGGCCCGCTGGCGCAGCCAGGGCGAAGTCCTGCTGCTCGACCAATCGCTGCTCGCCTTTCGCCCGGAAGAGATCGGCCTGCTGTTCGCCCGCCACTACGGTTATGAGCTCACCGCCGGTGAAGTCGAAGCCCTGGCCGCCAACACCGAGGGCTGGGCCATCGCCCTGCAGCTCATCTGGCAGAACCTGCGGGGCGGGCTGAGCGGCTCGGTGGAAGATGCCCTGGCCCGGCCCGTCCGCTCCCTGGAGGGCCTGTTCGACATCCTGGCCCGCGAAGTCTTCGACGGGCAGCCCGCCGACGTGCAGGCCTTCCTGCGCGTCTCGGCCACCCTGCGCGAAATGACCCCCGAGGCCTGCGACGCCATCCGCTCGGAAAAGCCCGGCGAAGTGACCGATTCGGCCGCCATGCTGGCCTACCTCCGCCGCCAGGACCTGTTCGTGGTGGACCCCGGCGATGGGCACCCCGCCGACGGCCGCCTGCGCTATCACCACATCTTCCACCGCTTCCTGCAGGACCAGGCCACTCCCCAGGAGCGGCATCGCTGGCACCTGCGCGCCGCGGCCCACTTCCAGGCCCGGGGAGAACTGGACGCCGCCGTGTACCACCTGCTCCAGGCCCCCGACCTGCCGGCCGCCGCCCTCCTGCTCGACAGCTACGGCGCCGAACTGATCGCCGCCGGACGCCTGGAACCTCTCGCCGCCGCCCTCGACGCCCTGCCCCCCGACACCCTCCAGGCCCACCCCGACCTGCTCTTCTACCTGGGCGAGTTGGCCCGCCTGCACAGCCGCTTCCAGGAGGCCCTGGGCTGGTACCGCCAGGCGGAGGTCGTGTGGCGGGAGCAGAACCAGATCGAAGGCGTCGCCCGCGCTCTGCGCGGCCAGGCCCGCGTCTACCTGGACACGGTCAACCCTTCCCGCGCCGAGGAGATCCTGCAACAGGCCCTGCGCCTGAGCGACGGGAGCGAGAGCCGCGAGTCGCAAGCACGACTATACGAACTGCTCGCCGAGAACAAGCTCAATTCCGGCCATATCGCCGACGCCGAGCGCTTGCGCCAGCAGGCCGACACCCTGCGCAGCGAAGGCCCCTCTGACTCCCAGCTCCTCTTCCGCGTCCTGCTGCGCACCGGACGCCTGGCCGAAGCCCGCCGCCGTCTCGAAACCCGCCTCGCCGCCGAGCGCCGCGAGCCCGTCCACACCCCCCGCGCCCATCGCGAAACCCTGCTGATCCTCTCCCTGGTCTACGCCTTCATGGGCGAAGCCGAACTGGCTTACCAGACCGCCTGGGAGGGCACCCGGCGCGGCATCGACCTCGGCTCCCCTTTCGTGACCGCCGTTGGCTACATGCGCCAGGGCCATGCCCTCATGCTCCGCTCCGATGAGGAGAGCCTGTCCCTCGCCCGCCAGCAGTTCCTCAAAACCATCGAACTCAGCCGCCAGCTCGCCGTGCCCCGCCTGCTGGTGGAAGCTTACTGGGGCCTGTGCCGGGCGGCAGGTTTCCAGGGCGATCTGCCCCAGGCCCTCCAGGTCGCCCAGGAAGGGATCGAAATCGCCTCCCAGGCCGGGGATGAGTGGATCGCCTCCCTGGTGCGCCTCGCCATGGGCGCCAGCCTGACCCTCGCCGGGCGCTACGAAGCCGCCGAGTCCTGGCTTAGCCAGGCCGCCCGCGGCTTCCAGGAGTGCAGCGACCTCTTCGCCCATTCCGCCGCCCGCCTGTGGCTCTGCCTGGGTTGGTTCCGCCAGAAGAAGTTCGAGCCCCTGGCCCAGGCGCTGCCCGAACTGATCCGCCTCTGCGAAGAGGGGGATTATCACTACCTGCTCGACCGCCCCACCCTGCTCGGCCCCCCGGATGAGCGCAGCCTGGTGCCCATGTTCCTGTACGCCCGCCGCCAGGGCTGGCACACTGCCTACCTCACCCGCCTGCTGGACGGGATGGGGCTGCCCGGCATCGAACTCCACCCCGGCTTCCAGCTCCGCATCACCACCCTGGGCGGCTTCCAGGTGCGGCGCGGGCTTCAGCTCATCCCCGCCAACGGTTGGCGCCGGGAGAAGGCCCGCCAGCTCTTCCAGATTCTGCTCACCTACCGCGACGCGCCCCTCGACCGCGACCAACTGCTCGAATACCTGTGGCCGGACCAGGAGCCGGGCGCCGCTCAGCGCAGCTTCAAAGTGACGCTCAACACCCTCTACCAGGTGCTCGAACCCGACCGCGAGCCCGGCAGCGAGTCGGCCTTCATCCTGCGCGAGGGCAGCGCCTACGCCCTGCGCCCCGAAGCCGACCTGTGGCTGGACGCCAGGGAGTTCACCACGCTCGTCCGCCAGGCGGAATCCGCCCAGGACCCGCAGGCATTGCAGGGCTTACAGCAGGCCGTGGACCTGTACCAGGGGGAGTACCTGCCCGAAGCCCGCTACGAGACCTGGGCCGCCGCCGAGCGCGAGCACCTGGCGGTGCTCTTCCTGCGCGCCGCAGACCGCCTCTCGGAGCACTATCTCAACGCCGGGCAGCCCGGGCAGGCCATCGACCTGTGCCAGCGCATCCTGGCCCAGGACGACTGCTGGGAGCGCGCCTACCGCCACCTGATGCTCGCCTACCACCAACTCGGCGACCACGGCCAGGTCGCCCGCACCTACCAGCGCTGCCTGCACACCCTGCGCACGGAGCTCGACGTCTCCCCCTCCGGCGAGACGGAGAAGCTGTTCGAGAAGCTCACGGGCTAAAAAGCAGGGCTGGCCGGCTGCTTGCACCCGGAAACCAACAACCAACCCGCCGCAGGGCGGGTTTCGTGCTTTTTGTAGCCGCGATTTCAATCGCCACGAACCTCACCCCCCATCGCCGCCGATCTCGATCGCCAAAAGGCCCAACCAACCAAAAACCCAATAACCCGCCGCAGGGCGGGTTTCGTGCTCTCCGCGGCCGCGATTTCAATCGCCGCGATTTCAATCGCCATGATTTCTCTCCTTATCATGAAGGTAGGACCGGATGACGATCACCTGAAACCGTACACACACCGCTGTTCTGTACACGCCTCATACGGCCTTATAACCCTGAATCCAGGTAGGGGTGGGTCTTTCATTCGAGCGCAGGTGGCTCACCGTAAACGGCGCCTGTCAGCCCAGCCCGCCCATAGGTCCAACCAGACCCGCCCCCAAGCATGCGCTGAACATGCCGAGCATGTCATGCCACGCCTTCCAACCCAAAAACATCAAGCCAGCCCCTCCCGCCACCCATCGTTGAGGGTTGTGCCGGTGGTGTGTGGGGCGGGTCTGGTTTGCGGAAGGGTTGCGTTGGTGGACAATCGGGGGCGGGTCTGGTTTCCGGGTAGGCAGGGTCGGGCTGAGGATGGTGTGTCTTGGACTGAGGGCTCTCGCCTGAATCAATGACCCGCCCCTACGAGAGGTGGGGGAACGGGGCCGGCTTAGACGGTGAAAAACCATTCCCAATTGCTGGAATATTTTATTAATTTTCATCAATCGCCACGAACCTCAATCGCCTAAATACACCGGGCCTGTTTGTAACCCCCCTGTTACACCCCTCTGCTATCCTTACTCCCAGAGGGCAAAGATATGGAAACACCACTCACGCCGAACGTGACCTCCTTCGTCATCCGCTTCGTGATCGATGGCCCCGAAGTCACCGGCTTCCGCGGCACCATCCGCCACGTGCAGACCGACGAAGAAATCTCCTTCACCAAATGGGACGACGCCGTCACCTTCATCCGGCGTTTCGTCCCCCTCGGCGGGAGTGCGAACTTGACAACGGCAACGGATTGCTGAAACCGGATTTTTGCAACGGATTGAACGGATTTGACAGCGGATGGCGGTCACCCGGGGCCGTACCCTTCGAGCATACCGTGGGCGCGCAGGGGCACGGCTGGATACGTGACGGTTTCAGGTGATTTAACGACTCCGCCGTATCCCTATGTAATTCCGAGCAGGGTTTTCCTGCTTAAGCAGGTGTTTTACCGGCAGGGGTAGGGCGGGAAGCCACGGATTCCACGTTCGTGTATTCGTGGTCGCGCAGCCATTCGTGGACGGCTTCCCACAGGTAATCACGCGGCGGGCCCGGCCTGGCTGCCAGCCAAGTTCGAAATTCGCAATCCACAAATTCGAAATTCCAGGGCCACGGTTGTTATCGCTTTTCGCCTTTCGCTTTTCGACTTTAGCTTTTCACCTTTCGCTTTTCAAGGATCTCTATGACACGCTACCCTCAAATCCTCTCCACCGGCAGCTACGTCCCCGAGCGGATCATCACCAACCAGGACATGGACCGCATCGTCGGCGAGCCGGTGGACCAATGGCTGGTCGAAAACGTCGGTATCCGCGAGCGGCGCATGATGGCCCCCGACCAGACCACCTCCGACCTGGTCGTTGAAGCCTGCCGCAAGGCCCTGGACAAGGCCGGGGTCAGCGCCGCCGACCTGGACCTGATCATCGTCTCCACCGACACCCCCGACTACCTCTCCCCCGGCACTTCCGTGGTCGTGCAGCACAAGCTCGGAGCGGAGCGGGCCGGCGCCTACGACGTGAACAGCGCCTGCGCCGGCTGGGTCACCGCCCTGGACCAGGGGGCGCGCTACCTGCTCACCGAGCCCGGTTTCCGCTACGTGCTCGTCGCCGGGGGCTACGGCATGACCCGCTTCCTCAACTGGACCGACAAGCGCACCGCCACCCTGTTCGCCGATGGCGCCGGAGCGGCCCTGCTGGGCGTCGGCGACCGGCCCGGCTTCCTGGCCTCCAACTTCATGGCCAAAGGCGAGTATCACGACGCCCTGGGCATCTACACCGGCGGCGCCGCCCGCCCCGCCACCCCCGAGAACCTGGAACGCTTCGGCCCCCCCACCGTGGAGTTCGTCCGCCGCTTCCCCAAGACCTTCAACATGGAATACTGGCCCCAGCTCATCCAGGGCGCGCTGGACAAAGCCGGGTTGGCCCTGGACGATATCGACCTCTTCCTTTTTACACAGCTCAACCTGCGCACCATCGAAGCCATGATGGAACTGCTCGGCCAGCCCCTGGAAAAGACGCATTGGGTGATGGACAAGTGGGGCTACACCGGCTCGCCCTGCGTGGTCATGGCCCTGGACGACGCCATCGATCAGGGCAAAGGCCCAAAACCCGGGGATCACATCCTCTTCTGCGCCAGCGGCGGGGGGATCACCATGGCCGCCTCTGTGTGGCGCTGGACGGAAGGCTGAGCATGTACATCGGCGATTATCTCGCCCGGAGGGAGCTGTACAGTCCGGATAAACTGGCCCTGGTCGACAAGGGCAAGACCCCCGAGCTGCGCCTGACCTACTGCCAGTTGAACGAGCGCGCCAACCGGTTGGCAGGCTGGCTCAAGCAGCAGGCCGGGATCGGCTACCGCGACCGCGTGGCCATCCTCGCCCGGGATGGCGTCGAACACCTGGACCTGTTCTTCGCCTGCGGCAAACTGGGCGCCATCCACACCGCCCTCAACTGGCGCCTGCACCCCCAGGAGCTGGCCGCCATCGTCCAGCAGACCACGCCCAAAGCGCTCATCTTCTCCGGCGACTTCACCGAGACTGCCGGCGCCCTGCAGGCTCTCATCCAGGATACGCCTCACGCCATCCGCCAAACCCTGCACATCGATGGTTCGGGCATACCGGGCAGCCTGCACTACGAGACCACCCTGCAGGAGGCGCCCCCCACCCCCGTGACCTTCGAGGCGCTGGACCAGGAGGACATCGCCGCCCTGATCTTCACCGGGGGCACCACCGGCCTGCCCCGAGCCGCCCAGGTCTCGCACCGCATGATCGGCTGGAACACGCTGAACACCGTCATCCACGACCTGCACCACGATGACGTCTACCTGAACGTCTTCCCCATGTTCCACACCGGCGGGCTGTTCGTCTACACCCTGCCGCAGGTCATCCTGGGCGGCACGACCATCCTGGTGCCCCAATTCGACCCCGCCCAGGTGCTGCGCCTGATCGCCGAGGAACGGGTCACCGTGTTCGCCGCCGTGCCCACCATGTACCAGATGCTCACCCAGGCGCCCAACTGGGAGCAGGCCGACCTCTCCTCCCTGCGCTTCTGCACCTCGGGCGGGGCGCCGCTGCCCGTGCCGCTGGTGCAGCAGTACACCCGCGAGAAAGGCATCCGCTTCAAGCAGGGGTTCGGCATGACCGAGTTCGGCCCGGGGATCTTCGCCCTGGCCCCCGAGGACGCTATCCGCAAAGCCGGCTCCATCGGGCGGCCCAACTTCTTCGTCGAGGCCCGCATCGTGGACGAGGCGGGGACCACCCTCGGCCCCGATGAGGAGGGCGAGCTGGTGCTCAAAGGCCCCTCCTACTGCTCGGGTTACTTCAACGACCCCCAGGCCAGCGCCGAGGCGGTCGACAAGCAGGGCTTCTTCCACACCGGCGACATCGCCCGCTACGACCGCGAGGGGTACTTCTACATTATCGACCGCAAGAAGGATATGTTCATCAGCGGCGGGGAGAACATCTACCCGGCGGAGATCGAAAAAGTCCTCTACCGCCACCCCGCGGTGCACATGTGCGCCGTGGTCGGCCTGCCCGACCCGAAATGGGGAGAGGCCGGCGTGGCCTGCGTGGTGCTCAAGCCCGGGGCGCAGGTCACCGAAGACGAGCTGCTCGCCTTCCTGGGCGACTCCCTGGCCAGGTTCAAGGTGCCCCGCCGCGTGGTCTTCCTGGAGAGCCTGCCCATCTCCGCCGCCGGGAAGATATTGAAGCGCGACCTGCGCCAGCAGTTGGGAGAGTACTGAGGGAGCACCCTCCCCTCCCATGTCATCCGGAGTGGCGACTACCGTCGCTCTGCGCAGCGACCGAAGGATCTCCTGGTACCCAACGAATGGGATCCTTCGCCTGGCGATGCCTACGACGCTGTGCGTCGTCCATCGCCGCTCAGGATGACAT
>CAYMLG010000070.1:11907-17409 GCA_964391195.1 uncultured Anaerolineaceae bacterium
GAGTACTCAGCGGGAGACCGCCCATTGCGGTCAATCGCACCTCCGATTCCGTAGTAAGATGGGGCCGTGAACACTCCAACTTGCGAGGGATCGTGGCGATGAATTACAAAGAGGCCTTCTACCCCGAGAGCCGCTTCGGCGGCTTCACCAATGTGGACGGAACCCTGGTCTTTTACAACCGGGTGAACGCGCTGCTCACCCCCCATAGCGTCGTGGTCGACGTGGGCTGCGGGAGGGGCGCTTACGGCGAAGACCCATCCCCCTACCGCCGGTCGGTGCGCATCCTCAAAGGCAAGTGCGCCCGCCTGATCGGCCTCGACCTGGATCCCGCCGGGGAGGCCAACCCCTACATCGACGAATTCCGCCAGATCCGCGGCCCGGAATGGCCGGTGGAGAGCGAGTCGGTCGATCTGATCGTGTCTGACAACGTGCTGGAACACGTGGAAGACCCGGACCGGTTCTTCCAGGAGTGCCGCCGCATCCTGCGCCCGGGCGGGGTGCTTTGCCTGCGCACCCCAAACGTGCTCAGCTACTTCGGCCTGATCTCCCGGCTGGTGCCCAACCGCCGGCACGTGGATGTGCTCCGCCACGCCAAAGACCGGGTCAACGAGGCCGACACCTTCCCCACCGTCTACCGCTGCAACACGCTGCGCGCGCTGCGCCGGGCCCTACAGCGGCACGGGTTCGAGGCCGAGGTTTACGGGTACGACGCCGAGCCGTCTTACCTGTCCTTTTCCAAAGCGGCTTATTTTCTGGGGGTGCTCCACCAGCGCTACGCACCCCAGGTCTTCAAAGTGGGGCTGCACGCCTTCGCCCGTAAACGGTGATTACCGCCGTAACACCGGAGGCATAAGGGGGCTGGCACCCCATTCACAACTGATAAAAAACGACAGGAACACAGGAGGGAGATCTATGTCCAGCATTCAAACCATGCCGGGAATCACATCCAAAATGATCGATACCCCGCGCATCCGCGCCCACGTGCTCTTCGCCGGGCAGGAGGGCGGCGAGCCGGTGGTCTTCATCCACGGCAACGCCATGTCCGCCATCTGCTGGGAGGAGCTGATGCTCAAGCTCCCCGCCGGTTATTGGGCCATCGCCCCGGACCTGCGCGGCTACGGCGACACCGAGGATAAGCTCATCGACGCCACCCGCGGCGCCGGAGACTGGGTGGACGACCTGCACGCCCTGTTCGCCACCCTGGGCCTGGAGCGCTACCACCTGGTGGGCCACTCGCTGGGCGGGGTGATCGTCTTCAACCTCATCGCGGCGAACAGCGCCCCCATCCTCTCCGCCACCCTGTTCGACCCCGGCTCGCCCTACGGGTTCGGCGGCTGCAAAGGCCTGGATGGCGAGCCGGTGTACCCGGATTTCGCCGGTTCCGGCGGCGGGGTGGTCAACCCCGATTTTCCCCGCCTGATCGCCGAGGGAGACCGCAGCAGCGACAATCCCCAGGCCTCCCCCCGGGTGGTGATGAACAGCTTCTACTGGAAGCCGCCCTTCGTCCCCGCCCGGGAAGAGGCCCTGCTCTCCGGCCTGCTGCTGGAGAAGATCGGCCCGCAGAAATACCCGGGCGATTCGGTCCCCTCCGAGAACTGGCCCAACGTGGCCCCCGGGCGCTGGGGGCCGATCAACGCCATCTCCCCCAAGTACGTGGGCGACTCGGTCCAGCGCTTCCTGGACGCCTCGCCCAAGCCGCCCATCCTGTGGGTGCGGGGCGATTCCGACCTGATCGTCTCCGACCAGTCCCTGTTCGACTTCGGCACGCTGGGCAAGTTGGGCTACGTGCCCGGCTGGCCGGGCGAGGAGGTTTATCCGCCCCAGCCGATGGTCTCACAGGTGCGTTCGCTGCTGGAAAAGTACAGCGCTGCGGGCGGGAGCTGCCGGGAGATCGTGGTGCAGGATGCCGGGCACTTCCCGTACATCGAGAAGCCCGAGGAGTGCCTCAATCATCTGCTCGGCGTCCTGCAGGGGAGGTGAGCCATGCGCCTCAAAGATCGCGTCACCCTGATCACCGGCGGGGCGGCCGGCATCGGGCGGGCAACCGCCGAACGCTTCGCCGAAGAGGGCGCCCGCGTGGTGATCTGCGACCTGAACGAGGGGGCCGGGCAGGCCGCGGCCGAAGCCCTGGGCCCGGGAGCCGGGTTCTATAAAGTGAACGTGGCCGACCGCCAGGAAGTGCAGGCCTGGGTGGAGGCGGTCGTCGACCGCTATGGCCGCATCGACGTGCTGGTGAACAACGCCGGGGTGCTGCGCGATTCGACCCTGGTCAAGGTCAAAGATGGCGAGCTGGTGAAGCAGATGGCCGAAGAAGATTTCGACCTGGTCATCGCCGTCAATCTCAAGGGGGTGTTCAACTGCACCCAGGCGGTGGCCCCGGTGATGATCCGCCAGGGATCGGGCGTCATCCTCAACGCCAGCAGCGTGGTCGGCCTGGACGGCAACTTCGGCCAGACCAACTACGTGGCCACCAAGGCCGCCGTGATCGGCATGACCCAGGTCTGGGCGCGGGAATTGGGCCGCTATGGGGTGCGGGTCAACGCCATCGCCCCCGGGTTTATCGCCACCGAGATGATCACCGCCATGCCCGAGAAGGTGCTCCAGGGCATGACATCCAGCACGCCCCTGCGCCGCCTGGGCGATCCGCGGGACATCGCCAACGCCTACCTCTTCCTGGCCTCCGACGAGGCCAGCTTCATCACCGGCGAGACCCTGCGCGTGGATGGCGGCATCCGCGTGGGCACATAGGGACCGTTATGCACGCCGCCGACCTGTTAAGCAAACGCGCCGAGCTCACCCCCGAGCGGGAAGCCGCGTTCGACCTGTCCAGCGGTGAACGCTACACCTTTGCCGGGCTCAACCGCCGGGCCAACCGGCTGGCCCACCTGATGCGCCGCCTGGGCGTGGGGCCGGGCGACCGGGTCTCGCTGCTGGCCTATAACAGCGTCATCTACCTGGACCTGCTCTACGGCCTGCCCAAGATCGGGGCCATCTTCACCCCCCTCAACTGGCGCCTCAGCGCCCGGGAACTGAGCGAGATCGTGGACGACTGCCGCCCGAAGGTGCTGCTCGCCGGACCCGAGTTTGTTCAAACCGCGGCCGAAGTGACCGCCGCCGTCCCGGTGCCGGTCTGCCTGGGGGTGGAGGGCGCCGAGGCGGAGGGCTGGCTGTCCTACGAACAGGAGCTGGACCTCAGCCCGGAGGGCGAGCCCGAGCGCCCCGCCCTGACCGGCGAAGACCCCTACTGCATCCTCTACACCTCGGGCACGACCGGGCGCCCCAAGGGCGCGGTGCTGCCTCACCGCCAGATCCTGTGGAACTGCATCAACACCGTCATCAGTTGGGGCCTGCGCGAAGACGAGGTCACCCCCATCTTCACCCCCATGTTCCACTCGGGCGGCCTGTTCGCCATGCTCACCCCGGTGCTGTATGCCGGCGGTCGGGCGGTCATCGCCCGCGGCTTCGACCCCGAGGCTTCACTGCGCACCATCGTGGACGAGCGCTGCACGGTCATCCTCGGCGTACCCACCATCTACCGCATGTGGATGAAGTCCCCCTACTTCCAGGAAGCGGACTTCAGCCACGTGCACTTTTTCATCAGCGGCGGGGCGCCCTGCCCTGCCTCTCTGATCCACGAGTGGCAGGCGGCGAAAAACGTGCCGCTGCGCCAGGGCTACGGGCTGACCGAGGTGGGCACCAACTGCTTCACCATGACCGACGAACAGTCGCTGCCCAAGGCGGGTTCGGTTGGCAAACCCATCTTCCACAGTTGGATGCGCCTGGTCGACGCGCAGGGCCGCGACATGCCGCCCGGCGAGACCGGGGAGCTGCTCATCGCCGGGCCGCACGTCTGTCTCGGCTACTGGAATAACCCGGAAGCCACCCAGGCGGCCTTCTTGCACCAGCCAGGCTTCCCCTGGCCCTGGTTCCGCACCGGCGATATGGCCCGCCAGGACGAGGACGGCGACTATACCATCGCCGGGCGCTTCAAAGACATGATCATCAGCGGCGGGGAGAACATCTACGCCGCCGAGGTCGAAACCGTCTTTCGCGAGCACCCCGCCGTGGCCGACGCCGCTTTGATCGGCGTGCCGGACGAGACCTGGGGGGAGATCGGCCTGATGGCGGTGGTGCTCAAGCCGGGGCAGTCTGCCGGCGAAGAAGAACTGCTCGACTTCTGCCGTCGGCGCCTGGCCCGCTATAAGGCACCCAAGCGGGTGGTGTTCAAAACCGAGCTGCCCTACTCCCCCTACGGCAAGGTGATGAAGGCCGAGCTGCGGAAAGAGTTCGTCCCGGACGGATAGGCGGGGGACGGTCCGGGCACAGGAATCAGGGAGGCGACGGATATGCCAAAGGTTCGGGCAAACGGGATCGACATCGGCTACGAGGTCCACGGCCAGGGCGAGCCCATCGTGCTCATTTCCGGGATCGGCTACGACCGCTGGGAATGGCACCGCATGGTCCCCGGGCTGAGCGAGCACTTCCGGGTGATCGTCTTCGACAACCGCGGGGTGGGCGAGACGGACAAACCGCCCGGCCCCTACACGCCCCAGCTCATGGCCGCCGACACCGCCGGGCTGCTCGCAGCGCTGGAGGTCCCCCGGGCGGTCGTGGTGGGCCATTCCATGGGCGGGTTCATCGCCCAGGCCCTGGTCTTGGAGCGGCCCGAGATGGTGAGCAAGCTGGTGCTGGCCTCCACCAATTACGGCGGGCCGGACGCCATCCCCACCACCCCGGAGGCCATGGAGGTGCTGACTGACACCAGCAGCGACCTGTTCTCCCGCTTCCGCCGCGGCCTGGAAGTGTCCACCGCCCCGGGTTTTGCCCTGCGCAACCCGGACATCATCGACGAGTGGATGGAATACCGCCTGCGGCACCAGATCAGCCCCCCGGCCTACCTGGCGCAGTTGGAGATGGGCCTGGAACTGCTCAAACCGGAGGCGAGCTTCAGGCCGCGCCTGGCCGAAGTGAAGGCGCCCACCCTGATCCTGTTCGGCGAAGCGGACCAGGTCGTCCCACCGGGGAACGCCGGCCTGCTGCACGAGGCCATCCCCCACAGCCAGGTGGTGCTCCTGCCGGACGCCGGGCACTTCTTCCCCATCGAGACCCCTGAAGCGGCAGTCGAAGCCATCGTGGCCTTCGTGCAGGAATAAATATAGTTATGGGGGTGTGAGCGACTTTGTTGCTCACATCCCCATAACTATATTCTTTCCGGGGCTTGTAACCGGGCCGTAACCCCATCGTGCTATACCCACCCTAAGGGGAAAATACAGACCCATTTGGTCCAGACTATGCGAGGAGGAGGGAAACCCATGAGAGACCATCGTTTAACCTGGCTGCTGACATCGCTGCTGCTCATCGCCGCCCTGATTCTGGGCGCTTGCAGTGGAGGGGGAGCCACCCCGACGGGGAACGAAGCCCTCGGCGAGGCGACCGAGCCCGCCCCGGTGGAAGAGCCGGTCGAGCCGCCCACCGAGCCTGCGGAGGAGCCTACCGAGCCGG
>CAYMLG010000070.1:17509-23688 GCA_964391195.1 uncultured Anaerolineaceae bacterium
GCCGAAGAGCCCACGGAAGCCCCGGCCGGCGGGGAAGAGGCCAGCGGCGAGCCGCTGCGCATCGGCGTGCTCTCCGATCTGACCGGGGCGCTGGCCCTGTTCGGCAACGAGATGTGGGAAGGGCTGCAGATCGGGTTCGATTACGCCACCGATGGGAGCATGAGCGTCGCCGGACGCCCGATCGAGCTGATCATCCGCGATGACACCAGCGACGTCGAAGCCGGGACCTCGGCCGCTCGCGAGCTGATCGAAGCCGAAGGGGTGGAGATCCTGGTGGGCAATTCCAGCTCCGGCGTGGCCGCCCAGGTGCAGCAGATCGCCGATGAGAACGGCGTGGTCTACTTCGCCGCGCCGGCCGCCGCTCACGATATCGTCGGCGCCAACTGGAACGAGCACACCTTCCGCGTCTGCCGCGACTCCGCCCAGGATTCGGCCACCGTCGCCATGTGGGCGATCGAAAATGTGGGCACTCGCTACGTCATCCTGGCCGAAGACTACGCCTTCGGGCAGGCTACAGCGGCCGGCTTCCAGGCTGTGTTCAGCGCGATGGGGGCCGAGTTCCTCACCGAGCAGCCGGTGTTCGCTCCGAGCGACACCACCGACTTCACCCCCTACATCCAGCAGATCCTGGAGCTCGACCCGGACGGGCTGATCCTGATCTGGGCTTCGAACACCTCGGCCCAAATCCTGTTCGACCAGCTCAGTTCGCAAGGGGTCACCGAGCAAATCCCGCTCATCACCGGGTTCTCCTCCAATGACCTCACCCGCCTGCTCGATCCCGGCAACGTCGGCTCGGTCGGCCTGATCGTGTACCACTACTCGCTTCCCGACACCCCCGCCAACGATTACCTCACCGAGCAGTACCTGGAGCGCTTCAGCGGCCCGCCCGACCTGTTCAGCGAGTGCGGTTTCGCCACGGCCCAGGCCATCGTCGCCGCACTGGAGCAGACCGGGGGCGATGCCAGCGCCGAGGCGCTGATCCCCACCCTGGAAGGGATGACCTTCGAGGGTCCGAAGGGCACTTACACCATCCGCGAGGGCGATCACCAGGCCCTGGCCCCCATGTATGTGGTCCGACTGGTGAACGTGGACGACCCGGAAGACCGCTTCTTCGAGCTGGTGACCGAGGTCTCCGGCGAGCAGTCGGCCCCGCCCTGTGACGCCTCTAACTGCCCGTAGCCCCCATCCCTGGACCCTCCCCCAAAATGGGGGAGGGGAAAATCGGGCAGCGGATTGATGCCCAGTTTTCCCCATCTCCCCTTGTGTGAGAGGGGGCAGGGATTAAGGCGGCCCCCTCCCCCAAAATGGGGGAGGGGAAAACCGGGCATAGGTTGATCCTGATGAAACTCCACGGAGCAACATGACCACCCCACCCGCACCCATCCTCGAAACCCGCGGCCTGTCGCGGCACTTCGGCGGTTTGCAGGCGGTGGACGGGGTCGATTTCCGCCTGATGCCGGGCGACTTCCACTCCATCATCGGCCCCAACGGCGCCGGGAAGACCACTTTCCTTAACCTGATCAGCGGGGTGCTGAAACCTTCCCACGGCCAGGTGATCTTCAAAGGCCAGGACATCACCCGCCTGCCGCCCCACCGCATGGCCCACCTGGGAATCGGCCGCTCGTACCAGATCGCCAACCTGTTCCCGGGCCTCACCGTCCTGGAGAACGTCCGCCTGGCGGCCCAGGCCCTGGGTGACGACAACTACAAGCTGTTCACCCATCACAGCCGCTTCAAGAAATACGAGCAGCAAGCCCGCCTGGTGCTGGAGCGGGTGGGGCTGGCTGCGGAGGCCGGCCTGCCTGTGCTCTCGCTGCCCCACGGCGACAAACGCCGCCTGGAGTTGGCCATGCTCCTGGCGCAAGATCCGGCGGTGATGCTGCTCGACGAGCCCACCGCCGGGCTGGCGACCGAACAGGTGCCGGAGTTTATGAGCCTGGTGAAGGCGGTCAGCGCGCAGGGCGACAAAACCGTGGTGCTGGTGGAGCACAATATGAGCGTGGTCATGAGCCTTTCGGACCGCATCTCGGTGATGCACCAGGGCCGCCTGCTGGCGGAGGGCACCCCGGCGGAGATCGCCGCGGATGAGACCGTGCAGCAAGCCTACCTGGGCACGCTCTACGACGAACCGCAGCAAGAGCAATAGGGCAGGAGCGGCATGGGGAACATCCTGGAAGTCAACGACATCCATACCTTCATCGGCCAGTTCCACATCCTGGAGGGCGTATCGCTGCAAGTGCCGGAAGGCAAGGTGATGGTGCTGCTGGGGAGGAACGGGGCCGGCAAGACCACCACCCTGCGCTCCATCATGGGCCTGTGGACGCCGGCCGCCGGGCAGATCACCTTCGAGGGCCGGCCCATCGCCGGACGGGCGCCCTTCGATATCGCCCAGGCCGGCATCGGCTACGTCCCCGAGCACCGGGCGGTGTTCAACAACCTGACCGTGGCCGAGAACCTGAAGATCGCCGAGCGCAGGCGGGGGCAGTTGGAGGCCCGCAAGCGGTACATCTTTGACCTCTTCCCCGACCTGGAGCGCCTCTACCATTGGCCGGGGGGACAGCTCTCCGGCGGTCAGCAGCAGATGCTGGCCATCGCCCGCGCCCTGGTGCCCGACAACCGGCTGCTGCTCATCGACGAGCCGAGCGAGGGGCTCGCCCCGGTGCTGATCGAGCAGGTGATGGCCGCCATCCGCCGTCTCAGCGGGCAGACCACCGTGCTGCTGGTGGAGCAGAACTTCCGCGTCGCCAGCCGCCTGGGCGACCTGTATACCATCATCGAAGACGGGCGCACCCTGCGCAGCGGGCCTATGAAAGACCTGATGAACAGCCCCGACCTGGTCCGCCAGTATCTGGGGGCCGCATAGGAGACTTATGACCACACGCACCGCGCCCATCCTGCGCTCATCCGCTTTCCGCCGCTCGCTGGCGCTGTCCGCCCTGTTCATCGGCGGGCTGGTGATCGCCAACCTGCTGCTCTTCGACCCCGGCACGGTGGGGGTCGTGCTGCTCTCGGGGCTGTACCAGGGCATGCTGTTCTTCCTCGTCGCCGCCGGGTTCTCCATCGTCTTCGGCCTGCTGGACGTGCTGAACCTGGCCCAGGGCTCGTTCTTCATGCTGGGGGCTTACATCGGGTTCGCCGTGTACGGCGCGATGCCGCCCGGGACGCCGGTGTGGGCCAGCTTCCTGGCCGCCCTGATTTCGGCGGCGCTCGGCGGCGCCATCCTCGGCGCCCTGACGGAGCGCTTCCTGATCCGCCCGCTCTACGCCCGGCCCGTGTTCCAGATCGTGCTCACCTTTGGGCTGGCGATCGTCTTCAACCAACTGGTGCGCGCCATCTACGGCCCGGCGGGGCTGATCCCCATCGACCCGCCCGCCGTGCTGGACACCACCTTCCCCGTCTTCGGGGCGCGCTTCGAAACGTACCGCCTGTTCATCATCCTGGTCGGGGCCAGCCTGATGGCCGCCATCCTCTTTTTGCTGCAGAAGACCCGCATGGGGATCATCATCCGCGCCGGGGTGCAAGACCGCGAGATGGTCGAGGCGCTGGGGATCAACGTGCGCCGGGTGTTCACCCTGGTCTTTGCCCTGGGGACGGCGGTGGCGGCCCTGGGCGGCATCACCGCCGCCCCCTACCTGGGCGCCTTCCCCTCCATGGGCGACCAGTTCCTGATCATCACCGTGATCGTGGTGGTGCTGGGCGGGATGAGCAGTTTCGAGGGCACGGCCATCGCCAGCATCCTGGTCGGCCTGGCCCGGGCGACCACGGAGCAGCTCTCGCTCCAATACCTGCAGACCCCGGTCCTGGCCAGCCTTTCGATTCTGCTGATCATGATCATCGTGCTGCTCGTGCGCCCCAGCGGGCTGTTCGGGAGGGAGATCTGATGGCCGCCTGGCGATCCTCCGGACTGCTGGAAGGGCGGCGCAACCTCCTGGGGGCCGGCCTGCTGGCGCTGCTGCTGCTCGTCCCGCTCCTGTACGCTCTCCTGGCCGCAGGCGGGGTGGAAGGGGGCCAGGCCGCCGCCGTAGCCCCGATCTACTGCCAGGAGGGGCTCAACCCGGTGGGGGCCGTGCTTATCGGCGAGACGGTTGCGCTGCTGGCGCTCACCGCCGGGGCTTATGCCCTCCCCGGGGTGCGGAACGGCTGGGCGGCGGGCCTGCGCACCTATGGGGTCCAACTCGTCGTGCTCCTGGCGCTGATCGCTATCCCCTTTATCATCGCCTGGCAGACCGATTCATCGGTGTGCAGCCGGGGGAGGTCATTCTTCTGGCAGTCGGTCTTCATCGAAGTGTTCATCCTGGGGGCGCTGGCCATCAGCTACAACCTGATCTTCGGCTTCGCCGGGGTGCTCAGCTTCGGTCATGCGGCCTTCTTCGGCGTGGGGGCCTATGGCGTCGGCCTGCTGATCCGCCACCTGGAGTGGCCGTTGGGCTGGGCGGTGTTGGGCACCCTGGTAGCCAGCGTGCTGATGGGGGTGTTGGTGAGCGTGATCGCCCTGCGCATCCGGGGCCTGTATTTCGCCATCTTCACCCTGACCTTCGCGGAAATCTTCTTCGTCCTGGCCCAGAACCGGATCATGACCAGGATCACCGGGGCCGAGGACGGGTTCACCTTCTCCGTCCCCGACTGGATCAACGCCACCCAGCACCGGATGACCTTCTATTATCTGGCGCTGGGCTTCCTGGTGTTCTGCTACCTGCTGGTGCGGCAGCTCATCAACTCCCCCACCGGGCGGGTGATGCGCGCCATGCGCGAGAACGAAGACCGGGCGATGATGCTGGGGTACAACACCTTCGCCTACAAGATGCTGGCCATCGTCCTGGCCGGGGTGCTGGCCTCGGGGGCGGGCATCTTGCGCGGGCTGCTCAATAAAGGCGCCAGTCCCAACGTCCTGGGCGCTTCTTTCACCATCGACCCGCTGCTGATGACCCTCATCGGCGGGGTGGCCACATTCGCCGGCCCGGTGGTTGGGGCCTTTCTCTTGCGCCTGATGGAGCAGTACCTGCGCGACACAGTCGTGCACGCCGGACCGCTGGAGTTGAATATCGGCGAGCATTGGTACCTGCTCCTGGGCCTGATCTTCATCCTGATCGTGATCGCCTTCCCCTCCGGCATTGTGGGCACGGTGCAGAACTGGCGCCGCAGGTGGCAGGCCCGGAAAAAAGACCCGCCCGAGCCGGAACCGGCCCAGGCGGACTGAGGGGGGGAACTGGCAGCCTCAAACACTGAGGCTGGATCAATCAGATTGCTGCAGGTCCAAAGAGTGGAAAACGGGAGCGGGGCGAACCTCCCCTTGCTCCACCGGGCGAGCGCTGACGAAGATGCGCCCCCAGGAGAGTTCGCCATCGCGCTCGATGCAGGTCTGGAAGACGAGGCGGCCTTCTTCGGCGTAGATCTGGTTGAAGACATCCGTGGCCGAGAGCAGCTTCGCCGGGTTATCCAGATCGATGAAGTCTGAGTAAGGGCTGGTGGGAGACAGGGCCTGGAAGATGCGGATCTTGTCCACCTCGTAATAGCGGACCTGGCCGTCACCGTAGACGAGAGCCACCACCTGGCCGAGCTCGAGCTCGACAAAGCTGGCCCCTGCCAGGTAGTTGTGGGCCAGCAGGCCGATCGTGTCGTGGCGGGAGGCCATCGCAAACTGGGTGGCCGTATCGGGGAGTGAAGACACGTAGGCTGCCGAGCCGGCCGGCTGCTGGACGATGGGGTAAGCAAAGACGCCGGAGACATAGACCCCAACGACCTGGTCTGCCCGGCCGTTTTTCACCGACTCGATGAACTCATTCAGCGGGACAGGGGCGGAACCGAGGTGGGCATCCGCATGCTCGGCCGCGGGGGACTCTGCCAGGGCGGGGTGCAGCGCAGGGCTGGCTACGACGAAAAGCAAGGCGATGAACAGGGCAGTCCCCGTGGTACGGAACCAGAATCGAATAGTCTGTAATTGGACAGGGATTGTACTAATCATGCGGTGCATTATAGAAGCGAGGGGGTATCTTGACAACCGAAAAATGTCACATTGTCGCCTTACAGAAACGAAAGGAGAAGGAGCGCCGGGGACGACAACCGGGCCCACCGCTCCGCCAAGCAACGCTATGCGTTGCCGATCCTTCGGTCGCTGCGCCGAGCGACGGTAGTCGCCACTCCGGATGACATCAGTGGGGCACCCCCCGGATGTCATCCTG
>CAYMLG010000071.1:0-23609 GCA_964391195.1 uncultured Anaerolineaceae bacterium
GTTGATCGGGTGAGGATTGGGGGGCACCGGTTACCCGGCACCGATTGAAATCGACGCCTCCGGAATCCAAACCTGCTGAAGCAGGTTGAGGGGGGCTTGGTGTCATGGAGCCTGCTTTAGCGGGCTTGGGGTTTTGGAGCCGATGAATTTATTCATTGGCGGGTGGCGCGGGTGTTGCACGCCAGGCATCGAGAAGCCGGCATCGATTGAAATCGACGCCTGCGTAATCCAAACCTGCTGAAGCAGGTTGGGGGAGACCCAGGTGACAAGGAACCTGCTTGAGCAGGTTTGAGGTTGGGAGCCGGCGGATTCATCCGCTGGCGGCTCTGTGGGCATCCAAACCCGCCCAATGCGCGCAATGGCCTGAGGAAGCCGTCCACGAATGGCGGTCGTTCCACGACCGCGATCACGAATACACGAAGATGGGTCGCAGGGTTACCTGCGCGCACCTGCCTGGGGAAATGGAGGGTGGTAGCGACCTTACCTTGGTCGTAATCCGTTACAGCCCCGTGAGCCTTCGGCACCACGGATGGCCGGGACAGGTCGCCCTGAGGTAGGGGATGGATGGCGGCGGGGAGCGGGTCAGGTTGGACCGTCAGGGAGGGATGGCCCTCCAGGCGCCGTTTGCGGTTGGGTTCTCTCCGCCAGAATTAATGACCCGCCCCTACCTGAGTAGGGCGTGTGACCACCTTGCGTTGACAGCCCTGCCTGAGTCGGAAACTACCCCATCCACGAACCATCCCCTCCAAAGCCAACAAATCCGTTCAATCCGCTCTTAAAAATCCGTTGACAGCACTCTCTGTGAACTCTGTGGTGACGCTCGTCCGATAAGAATAGGCACGACCCGATTACATGGTTGCTCTCAATTAATAAACGACCGTGCCCTTACGGGCACGGCGGGTAGAAAATGGTTTCGGGTGATGTACGGCACGGCCGTGGCCTTATACGCGCCGGACCTACAGCATCGCCCCGGATAGCCCCACACGTCCGGCGGCTGTCTGCCTGCGGACCTGGGACTGCTTCCCCTCCAGCGCCTCCGCTGCCTCTGCGTAGTCCAACCCCAGCACATCCACCAGGATCACCGCCAGGCGCTGGTCCGGCGGGATGCTCATCAACCCATCCCCGCGCAGCCAGGCGGGGAAATACGTCCGGCAGGTCTCCGCCACCTGGCGCAGCAGCCACAGGCGAAAGGAGCCCTTGCGGAAAGACGCCAACCGGGAGTAGGCGAGGACGAACGCCCGTTGGGTCACCTGCTCGGCGCTCTTTCCGTCGCAGAGCAGGTAATAGGCCAGGGTATAGGCCTCGTCCTGGAAATCGGCGAGCAGTTGGTTGAAAGCCTGCAGATCTCCGCCTCGGGCCAGGCGGACTAACTCATCGCAGTCATGATCTCTCACCGGATTGGGAACTGCCGGCAGCGGAGCGACTCTGCTTGCCACTGCTGCACCTCCTTCGTTATCTCCCCTCTGTTGTAGAGACGAGTTCAAATCAAACAGGTTGTCAGGGCTGCCACCAGTCGAACAGGTCGGACCAGGGTACGTACCCGAAAGCGCCGGATGGTTCGAGGCCCAGGTCGGCGGTGGAGAGGCCGTACACGAGCATGTACGGATCACCCCCTACGGCGGGGATGTACCACAGCGAGACCCGGCCCGCCTCGTCCAGGCGGACGAACAGGATGTGTCTCCCGTCGACAGACCACTGGGGGTATTCATCCCGGAAGGCGGCTTCGGTGGTGAGCGGCCGGGGCTTGCCTTCCTGCAGGTCCACCACGTACAGGTGGCGCTCCCGCAGGGCTGCTTCCGCCTGCGGCCCGGCTCCCACGCGCCCCGGGTCGGGCATGGCGGCGAACACCAACCGCTCGCCGTCGGGGGACCAGGCCGGGGTGGTGATGGCGGTGTCCGGCATAAACAGGCTGGGCGGGTCGGGATATCCCATCAATGAGATCGCCTTGTTGGTCCAGGTCTCCCGCCCACCGCCGGTGATCAAGGCCAGCCAGCCCAGTTGATTGCCGGTCAGGTTGACAAATTCATCATAGGGCAAGACGGAATTGCGCACCAGGCTGGCTTCCCCGCCCCCGGCGGGCAGCAGGGCCAGGGGCGCTCCGTCCGACTGCCCTGGGGCCAGCTCGCCCTCGTCCGTCTGCCAGAAGACCAGGAACGCCCCGTCTCCGGTCCAACCGCGCAGCAAAGCCGGGCCGCGATACAATTCCTGCGCCTCGCCTCCCTCGGAGGGCACTTTCCACAACCCGGAGTCCGCCTGGCCCTGATCGAGGGCGAGGGCACTTCCCTCATAGGCCAGCCATTCCCCATCCGGGCTCCAGGCCGGGTTGGATGCCTCGGCTTCAGCGTCCGCCGAAACCAGCATTTGCATCTCAGCTTCCGGGGTGTCGAGGTTCATCGTGAGCAAATCACCGCTGAGGGTGGTCAAGGCCAGGTGTTCACTTGCCGGCGACCAATCGTAATCGATGATCCCTGAGGCGTCCTCGAGTAAGTAACCGCTCCCGTCCTCCGCAGCGACCCACAGGCGCCGGGCGCCCTCCCGGAAGGCCAGCCACCGCCCGGACGTCGACCAGCGCGGCCGGGTGAAGTCGCCCTGCTCGGTCAGGCGCACGGCTTCTTCGCTGCCGAAGGGCTGCACCCACACCTGGCCCTGGCGCACGTAGGCGAGACGCCCCATCACCGCGTCGCCGGCAAAAACCGGTCGCCCCTTGAACGGGGTCAGGGCGAGCACATCCACCGGGTCAGCCGGATATATGGCCGCAGGTTCCGGCTCCTCTCCACCCTCCATCCCGGTCGCTTCCGGAAGCTTCCCAACAGGGACAGATTCCGCCGCTGCGGTCTCGTTCACTGCATATTGTTGCCTTTCGGCCTGCCCGGGGGCGGCCGTATCGGTGCTCATGGTCAGCGAGGCCGGGTTGGGCACCAGGTTCTGGATCGACCAGGCCAGGGCCAGGACGAAGGCCAGCGTCACGACCGTGTAGGCGAACGAGGGCAGCAGCTTACCCCAGGGCTTCCTGCGCCGTTCATCGCCCGCCGCCCGGGCGGGGAGGGGTTGGGTGAGCAGGCGCTTCCGCAGGCTCTCCCGAACCTGGCTCTCAGAGCTGAGATCGGTACGGGCCAACTGCTCACCCATCTCCAGCGCCTGGCGCACCTCTTCGGGTTCACCCGCATAGGGATCCGCACCCCTGGCCCGCCCTTCAGCCCCGCGGTTCCAGGCACGCTCGAAGCGCTCTGCGTTCTTACGGTCTCCCATACTGCTGCTCCTTCTCGCCCGGTGAGCCCCGCTCCTGCAGACTGACCCGTAAACGGTGCAGGGCCCGGTACACGATCACACCCACATTGCTTTCACTCAACCCGCTCATCTCGGCAATTTGCCGGTTCGTCAACCCGGCGGCAAACTTCAACCCGATCACATCCCGCTCGCGTTCGCTCAGCGTGTTCAAAGCCGCCTGGAGTTCATCGCGGGTTTCCGCTTCGATCACCGCTTCCTCCGGAGATGGGGTGCGGGTCACCAGGCGTCGCAGCCCGTCGAGGGGCAGCCAGGGGTGGCGTTTTTGGGCGCGCAGGTGGTCGTTGAGGGCATTCCTGGCGATGGCGAACAGCCAGGCTCCGAAAGGCGCTTTCTCGGGCCGGAAGGAGGCGATATGCGCCAGCGCCCGTTCGAACACCTGGGAGGTCAGGTCATCGGCCACCTCTGGCTCGCTGCAGCGGAAGCGTACATAGTTATAAACCCGCGTAAAATAACGGTCGTACAGGGCGGCGAAGGCCAGGCGGTCGCGCACGGCTTGCCTGGCGAGGGCGGCTTCCGCCTGCGCTGCCGCTGCGGAAACCGGCGCCTGGGCGAAAGCCTCGCCCACCGCCGCCGTGAGAGGGAATTCCACATCACTCTCCGGAGGGTGATTCTGGTGCTTTTGGGGGTTAATACGCCGGTCCATAAGAAGTATTACAAGCTACTTTAAACGCAAAATAACAACTTTGCAAGGGCCAGTTTGCCGAAGAAATTTCCGGTGGGAAACGCGAAAGGCGAACTTCGTGAACCATCCACAAACCCGGAACCGCCCGCCCCGCATAACCGCAAACCCGCCCAGCCAACAACGTTCCCTCCCTGCGGGCCACCGTTCACTCCTAACTAGAGGATGGCTGGGGGGGCTGGATGGCGGGAGGGGGCGGGTCTGATTGGTCAAACGAGGCGGGACGGCCTGCGCCGGATGGCATGGATGGGGGCGCGGTAGGACTGTGATGATGGGTCATGGCCATGAGCCGCTTGCCATCCGAGGGTGTGGGCGCGGCGGGGGACTGCGGTTACTGGGGATTTACGGCGCCGCCGTGCCCTGCGTGGGAGGTGCGGCGCACATGGAGAACTGCCAGCGCTGCACCGGGAACCTGACACCCCATTCATGGCCCGGGAAATCCGGCGGAGGCCAGACGGCATCATCTATGGCGTCCAACAGCGTGCGCTGGTCCCACGAGGCGCGATACACCAGGTCCCCGTCCTGGCTGTCGAACACCAGGATTTCCTGCCGGATGTTCTCATCCGGTGGGTAGAGCATCATCGCCAGGTACTGCCCATCCGGGCTCCACACCAGGCTTTCGGCGTGCTCGTCCGCCAGCAGGCGCACCAGGTTCAGCACCCCGGTCCGCAGGTTATACACGTAAACTCCATGCTTTAACTTCCCCTCAACGTTCACGACAAAGGCGATGGACTCGCCGTCCGGGGCGAAGGCCAGGTCGCCGATTTCCGCCTCCAGATCCAGATCGTGCAGATTGCCGGGGTCCACCAGGTCGAACCAGCCGAAGCGCGGGCCATCCCGGCCGTAGCCAGAGTAGGCGACTCGCCGCCCATCCGGGGAGCGATCGCAGCGCACCGAGCCCAGGTCCAGAAAATCGGGGATTTCGCCCAGGAAATATTTCCCGGCGAAGAGTTGTACCAGGAAGCCGGAGTTCGTCCCGTTGGGCTGCGCATCCGCATACTGAAAGGTCAACCAGCTTTGCGCGGGGTCAAACCCGGCGGGGGGGTCCAGGCCTACCGATAGGATGCGTTCGTGTATGGGTGTCGCCGCCGGCACTGTCACCTTTGGAAACGCCTCAGCGGTCGGCAGCGGCGTCGCCTGGTAATTTGCCGCGAAGCTGTTCAACCCGAGCTGGCGGAAATCCTCCAGGGGTAGGAATGGGAAGTCGATATCGAAACGGATCTTTTGCACCCACTGCTCAAAGATCAGCGTCTGCAGGTCTTCGCCGGCATACACCTGCTGCCGGAGCACAACCCCGGTCTGAGCATCAATCCAGGCGCGAGAGCGAGTAGCGAAATTGAAGATTGATCTCTGACCGTCGTCCTGCCACTCCAGGATGACCGCGCGGCGGCCTGCCGCCAGGCCCTCGCCGCTGATGCGGACATCGCGCGCCTGCCCGGTCAACTCCAACGACTGCAAGGGGTCAAGCAGCCCGATCACCGGGACGAAGAGTGCCCCCGGTTCACTGGCGGGAATAATCAGCACTTCGTTCGAGAACCCGAAATACTGGTAATTCAGCCCTCCAGCGGTGAGGGAAATCTCATCGAGCTGCGGGTTCCCGCCGGACGAACCCAGAGTGAGCATCCAATCCGGCTGGCTGATCCACACCTGCTGGCGGTACGACTGCTGCGCCGGCCCGGCGTACCCCGGGAGGCCATAGTAAATCAGCCGGGCATCCGCCCACAGAGTGCGCCACAGGGTACCACTGGCCTGCAAATAGGCCCGCAATTCATCCAAAGTAGAGCGGGCGGAGAGCGGCCGCGAGCGGTGGGCGACCGGCGTCACGGGCCCCGGCTCGGACCGGATCCAGGGGGGACGGTCGAGCTCCAGCCGCAGGCTGATAAAGGGCTGCAGCTCGCCCAGGGGGTCTAGCCGGTTCCATTGTGCGAGCTGCCCGGGAGAAACGCCGAGGCGCTCGGCCACGCCTTCCAGCGTCTCCCCTTCCTGAACGATGTACTCATAACGCGGGGGCAGGGTCGGCCGCGGGGTGCTTGTGAGGCGGGGAGGCTGGGAAGGCGAGGCAGGCGGCGCGGGCGGCAGGCTGGCGCTCCCCCCGGGCCGGAACAGGTCCGCCCGCCAGGCAATCAACCCGACCACCAGCAGCGCTAATCCGACCAGCAGCGCTTCGGCCAACGCCAGCCGGCGCTTCCGCCGGGCGCTCTGAGCCCTGGCCTGGCGGGCCACCTCGGCAGCAATCGCCGCCAGTGATTCGTCGCTCAGTTCCGGCGGAGGCCAGCGCTCCTGGAACCGGTCGAAGAAGGATACGCCCCCCTCCCCTCCACCATCGGTAACGCCCGCGGCCCGCAGTCCTTCCTGCAGCCTGTCCAGCCCGTCCGCCAGGCGCCGCTCGATTTGGGCTTCGGGCTGGCGGAGCAGGGCGGCAAGCGACGGCGGGTCCCGCCCCTGGAGCAGGCGCAGCGCCAGCGGCAGGCGCAGGTCGAGGGGTAGGGCCTGGAACGCCTGCCAAAGCTCCCCCTCCTGTGGGGCGGAGTCGGGCGCGCCATCCTCATACAAAGCGAGGGCCTGGTCGGCCCGCCGCCAGACCAGGCGCCGGTCCGCCTGGCGCAGCAGCGGCACGGCCAGGGAATACAGCCATATCTCTGGTTCAGGCCGGCCGTGATAACGGTAGGCGACCAGTACGGCCTGGATGAATGTTTCCATGGCAGCGGCCTGGGCATCCCCGGCCTCGCCTAAGGTTGCCAGGGCCAGGCGGTAAAGCGGGCGGTAGTACTCCCGCACCAGGGCTTCCGCCAGCAGCTCCGGCCCCGCCTCACCGCTCTCCAGCAGCCACTCCAGGTCGGAGGCCAGGGTTTCCTCGTTACCCGCCCTCAGGGGGTCTGAGCCTGGGCCAACGACTTTCATTCCAGCGGTCCCACCGAAACCAGGAAACCGAAGCTGGCATCCCCCAGGTCGGGCCACACACTGAAGAGATCGACCACGTACAGCCCTGGCTCCAGCTCGGTGGAGAATGAGGGGTCGGTCTCCAGGGGCAGAGAGATCGAAGTGCCCGGCTGTGGGGCCCAGGCCCGCAGGCTGTTTAGATTGCCGGCCTGCACCTCATCCGCCGGAGTCACCGGGCGGATGTTGAGGGTAGCTTGCTCGGGCGGGAAGGGGATGGGGAGGTGGATGATACCCTCCACCGGCGAGGTAGCGGTGATCGGCAGGGCTGGGGTGATGATCCCGATCGTGTCTGCGCACACCACCGACTGCCCGCCGGAATCTCCCCGCGGCCAGCAGTAAGTGCCCACGCCCGCCGTCTGGGTCCGCCCTTCGATCTCTAAAATAGGAGCCGGGGGCGTGCCGAAAAAGTCAGCCAGGTCACCGGTCGCCGTGTCTTCGCCGGGCTCATCGACCTGCCCTGCGTCTGTGGTCTCCTCCGAGACGGGTCCCTCGGTTTGGGGCGGCGCTGTGGCGCAGGCCCCTAAGATCAGCGCGAACAGCGCCAGGCAGATCGACAGCCTGAGTCGCCTGGTATGTGCTCTCATCTGTGTTACCTCCCTGTCAGCATGTTCACCGCAGCCGGCCGCCCCCGCTGAACTCCCCCCTGCCGGCCAGCCGCCGATGATCCTGGGGAAAGAAAACGCTGGCCAGGAGGCCAGCGCATCGTTGATCATCTGTGTTGTCTACCCGCCCAGATCCGGGGGCGCCGGGTACCTCACCACCCGGCTGTTCCCTGCGTCGGCGATCCATATCGCCCCATCCGGCCCGACGGCAATCCCCGACGGCAAGCCGAAAGCGCCTGGTTCGGATCCATACTGGCCAAAGGTCAACTTCGGTTGTCCTTCCTTTGAGAATACCACAACTCGGAACGATTCGGGATCTACAATGTAGACATTGCCGGCCGCGTCTACCGCCAGATGGGGCTTATTGTCGAGCGAGTTGCCGCTCCAGGCCAGCACCGGCCAGGCGCGCAGGAACCGGCCCTCGGTGGAGAACACGACCACCCGCTGGTTCCAGGTATCGGCCACGAACACTTCGCCCTCCCGGCTGATGGCGATCCCCACCGGCTCGTTCAGCGCTCCCTCGCCGGAATCGCCGAACTGGCGCAGGTAGTTCCCCGCCGGGTCGAAAACGGCCACGCGCCGGTTTCCGGTGTCGGTCACGTATACGTTCCCATCCGCATCCACCGCCACGCCCCGCGGCCCCCAGAAGTGATCGGGCCCATCAGCGACCAGGCCCGGGCGGCCAAAGACCTGCAGGAGTTCGCCTTGGGGGGTGAACTTCTGGATGCGGTGATTCCAGGTGTCGGCCACATAGACACTGCCATCTCCGGCAACGGCGATCCCCCACGGCTCGGAGAAGGTGCCCGCCTGGGCCTGGCCTCCTGGAGAGGGGCTCCCCCATTGGAGGATGGAATCGTCGTTCGGGTTCAACCGCACGACCCGCGAATTGCCCGTATCGGCCACGTAGATCGAGCCGTCGGGAGCCAGCGCCAGGTCGCGGGGGGCTTTCAGCCCGGCGGCTGTCACCATCTGCTCCGGCTTCAGCTCGACTCGCACCTCCCGATATGCGCCGGCGGTGCTCTCATCTTCCAGGCGGTAAGCCCCGATCTTCAGGCGGTCGAAATTCACCGGCACGTCTCTGCGGACGTACACCCGCATCCGGTCGGAGAGCGGCCAGCGGCGGGGCGGGTCGATCACCTGCCCGGTCAGCTCAGCGTAGCGGCTGTAATCTCGCTGCCAAAGGATATCCCACAGGGCGGCCCGCATCTCAGGGTCCGTCAGGGCGCGGCGCACCCGGTCCCAGGTCAGGTTCTT
Organism: uncultured Anaerolineaceae bacterium; assembly: GCA_964391195.1. GTDB lineage: Bacteria > Chloroflexota > Anaerolineae > Anaerolineales > UBA4823 > JAAYXE01. The sequence continues at coordinate 8,764 of CAYMLG010000071.1, forward strand.
GTAATCCTCGAGCGGCCACCACATGCGGATGAGGTCGAAGCGGTCGTAGCCGTCGCCCACCATAGATTCCACCTTAGGCCAGCTCACATCCCCGGCCACGATGACCGGAGCATCCAGGATCTCGCGGGTTGGCTCTTCCCCGTAGTAGATCTGCTGCCCGTAATCGCGCAGGTACCAGTTGAGGGGCCAGGCTACATCGCTGTCGTAGGCTACTTTCAGCGTCTTCCCCGCCGCGGTCTTATCCCCCACCTCATCCAGGGCTTCCATCAACCAGCGCACGCCCGGCGCCCCATGAGCGTAGTCGATGTACTCAGTGGTGTAGTCGTAATTCACGAAGTTGGCCAGATAGTTGGTGCGGGCGGTCAGCAGAGCCAGGACCGCCGCCAGGCCAAGCGCTCCCAGGTGCAGCGCCCGGGTCGTTGTTTGGCCAGGTGGCGGTATAGAGGCGGTCCGGCTGTGCCCGGCGGGCGCGCTGTCCGCCGGCCACAACCGCCCCAGACCCCAGCCGCCGAGCAGGATGAAAGGCACCGTGATGTGAGTTGACAGCCAGGGCATCTTCTCCCCGGCCCAGGTCAGGCCGAGGAAGATGGCGCCCGCCCACCACAGCAGGAAGCTCACGAAAATGGCCTCGCCTGATTCCAGGGTCCGGCGCCGCAGCAGGAAATACACACCCGCAGCCAGGCCGGCGAGCAGCGGCAGATACTCGTACAGCGGGAAGACCAGCAGGTAGTAGTACCAGGGCTGCGTCCCTCGGGCGACACCGTGCTGTGAGAGCCAGTAACCCAGGGAGCCGATCAATCCGGAGCCCAGGCCGGACGGGTGGGTCATGAAGGTGGTGTACAGCAGGCCTGTCACCAGGCAGAAAACGCCCGCCATGCTCAACCAGCGACCCCGGCCCCACCACAAGCCGATCGCGGTGGCCGCCAGGATGAAGGCCAGCAGCAGCAGCCAGATGCGCCCGCTCGCCGGCCCGCTGGCCCACCCCATGCTCTGCGTGTCGAACACGGCCAGGTCTACAAAGGGTTCGCCGCTGATCCGCTCGAACAAGGGGTTGAGCCCCACCAGGGCGATAGGCGAGGAAAAGAAGGCCCCCAGCGTGGCCAGCAGGACGACCAGATCGAACTCGGCCGAGTGGCGCCAACTCCCCCAATCCAGGCGGTATCTGTGGGCCGCCTGCAAAACCAGGAACCCGGCCAGGATCGCCAGGTAGATGAAGCTGATCTCCATCGTGGCCAGCATCAGCGCCTCGGCCCCCGCCAGCACGTACAGCGAGGACTCTTGCCGCTCCCCCAGGTAGCGGAAGACAGAGTACACCACCAGGAGGAAGGCGCTGATCACCAGGATATCGTGGCGGATGTACCGTGAAAAGTAGGTCACATAAGGCGAGAGCAGCAGCAGCAGGGAGACGGCAAAAGCCCCGCCGCGGCCGAGCCAGGGCTGCAGCAGGCGGGGCACGACGGCGACGATCAGCACCCCCACCAGGGCCGGCGCCAGCCGGGTGATGAAATCGCTCGCCCCGAGGATCAACTGCAGGAAGGCGGTGACTTCGAACAGAGAGGGGCCGTGCATCATCGGGTTATGGGCAAAGCCGCGCCCGGAAGCCAGCAGCCAGGAGAAGTAGGCGTGCAGGCTCTCATCGTGGCTCATCACCCGCGCGCCCAGCTCCCACAGCCGGCTGGCGAGAGCCGCAAGGATAATCGCCCCGGTCAGCGCCGTTTCTGTCGAGAGGGCGAACGGTAAATTAAGGGACCGGGACAGCTTCCCGGAATGACTGGAGTTCATTCTGCTTCTGATCATAATACTTTAACGCCTGACACCCGGCCTCTGAACGGCCGGTTCGCGGACACCGCCCGCAATTGTAGACCAGAACAGCAGAATTTAGAAGGGTCCGGCTAAAGGATAAAGCCCTCGGTGCGCATGGCTTCGAGGAGCACCTGCAGCGATTGGATCCCCATCACAATCAATAGAAAACCGCTGACATCGCCGCTCTTCAGGCGGAATCGGATCCGCACCACCAGGGCATATTCCACGTCTTGCCCGTCGAGCGACAGAGCGCGCAGCGTGTCGCCCAGGGTGGAGAGGTCGAAGTGAGGCACGGTAAAGGTGAGATGGACCTTGAGCAGGTTGCCAAAGGAACCGATGAATGCATTGAGGATGATGTTCCCCATCTCCACCAGGGTCTCCCGGTCTTCAGCGGTCAGGCTGCGAGGTGCGCGAGAGCGGCCTTCCAGCAGATCGACCAGGGTGACGGCGCTGGGCGTGTTCATTAACAACATGGCGTCACCGGTCAGTTTTCCGCGGAACACCTGGTGTACGTTGACCAGTGATGTACCGGCCAGTTCCCCCACCTGTTCCTCCAGTTCTTCTATGGGGTAGACGGAAACATCCGGAGCTTCTAAGATCACCCGCTGGTTCACCAGCGTGGACAGTGCGCTGGCTGCGCGCCCAAAGCCGATGTTCACGATTTCGCCTAAGGCGTCTTTTTCGACCTCTTTCAGCTTAATCATTGTTCCTCTTGCGTGAGCACTTCACGCACGACTTGCTGCACTTCCCGGGCGTCAAACGGCTTCAGCAGGAACCCCCTGGCGCCCAGGGCTTCGGCCTCCTGACGGCTAAATTCCTGCACGTCTGCCGAGCCGATGACCACCCGCGCAGTGGGATCAACGTTGCGTATCTGCTTCAACACCTCCATACCGTTCATCCCCGGCATGGTGATATCGAGGATCACCAAATCCGGGCGTTCCAGGTAGAAGGTTTCCAACCCGGCAATCCCGTCCTCTGCTTCCAGATAAGTAAATTCCTCTCCCAGGGAGCGCCTCAGCAACCGGCGGGAGAGATTCGAGTCATCGATCAACAATACTTTCGTCATGCTTCACATTGCCTCCACAATCGCTTCTGCGATCTTCTCCAGGGGAATGCTGCGATCCGAAAGGCCGGCTTCGACAACGCGGCGCGGCATCCCGTAAACGACACAGGACTCTTCTGCTTCGGTGAACACGGTGCCCCCCTGGGCTTTGATCCAGGCGGCACCGGTCGTCCCATCATCGCCCATCCCGGTGAGCACCACCGCCAGCACCCGGCCATGGTAGACTTCGGCTGCAGACTTGAAGAGGACGTCCACCGAGGGGAGGTGCAGCGAGTCGAGCGGCGCGTGGTCCAGGTCGGCGACCACAAGTTGGTTGGTCTGTGCCAGGCGGAGATGGTAGCCCGCCTGCGCCAGAATCATCCGGCCGTTGCACATCTCCAGGCCCTGGCTGGCTTCGAGCACTTCCAGCGCCGACAGGCTGTTCAGGCGCTCGGCCAGGGGACCGGTATAGCCGCGGGGCATGTGCAGGGCGGCGGCGACCGGGACGGGAAAGCCAGACGGCAGGCGCTCGAGCAGGTAGCGGAGGGCCTGCGGGCCGCCGGTGGACAGGCCGAGGACCAGGGCGCGGTAGCGTGCGCTCTCCTGCGGCGCCTGGAGCACGCCCCCCGGCAGGCGGCGGCCCACCCCGGGCAGGCGGTCCCGCAGGATCGAGCCGGCCAGGATCACTTTCTGCACCAGTTCCCCGGCCATCTGGTATAGTTCTTCCACGGCCAGCGCAGTCGGCTTGCGCACGAATTCAACCGCCCCGGCTTCCATTGCCGCCACCACCAACTCCCCGTCCTCGCTGGCAATCGAACAGACCACCACCGGCAGAGGTTTTCTGTGCATCTGGATTTTCAAGAAACCTACCCCATCCAGGCCATCCATCAGCAGGTCCAGGGTGATCACATCCGGCTGCAGCAGCCTCACTTTTTCTAGGGCATCGTAACCATTGCGGGCCGTGCCGACGACCTGCAGCCGCGGGCTCTGGGCCAGCATGTCGCTCAGCACTTTGCGTAGATAGGCTGAGTCATCGACAACCAGCACGCGCAGGATAGAATCAGAGTTCATATTCGGCCAGCAGGCCGGCGCCTGAGTTGTGGAGACCAGGCGACGGTCCACCGCATCGCCTCAGCGGTAACCATTTTCACTGCTTTGCTCCACCAGCACCTGCGCCCCGGCAGCGGTTTCATCCGCCAGTTGGCGCAGGCTGCTCAGGGCCTGCTGCAAATCCAGGACGAGGCGCGCCTGGCGCTGGTGGTTCTCGATCACAGCCTCCGTCTGCCCGGTGATCGACCGCCCCCAATCCCCGGCAAGCTGCCGCTCCCGGCTCCGCTGCTCCACCTCCCGCACGATCTGCTGCGCCTGCTCCCGCATCGCGTCCAGGTTGTCCAGCGCCTGGCGGGCGGCTCGCGCCTGCTCTTCGCTGGCCTTCAGTGTCAGGCGCATTTGAGCTGCTACCTTATCCGCCTCCCGGGCCAACTCACTGGCGGCGCCGGTTACCTCTCGCAGCAGTCCATAATTCTGGTCGGTGCCCCTGCGGATGGCCTCCACCCCCTGGACGATCTGCCCGGACGCCTCGGCCTGTTCCTGGGTGGAACGGGTCACCTGGGCCACCAGTTTCTTCACGTTTTGGGTGGCCTTTAGCACTTCCCGCGCCCCCTGGGCTTGAACGTCCATTGCCTGGGCCACCTCCCCGCCTGAGCGGTGCAGCGATCGGACCACTTCTACCACCTGCTGCGCGGCAGCCGCCTGCTCGGCGGTGGCCTGAGAGATCTGGCGGGCCTGGACCGCGGTCTGATCCACCTGGAGTAGTGCTGCCTCGCTGGCCTGGATCTGCTCGCCGGCCGCCCGAGAAATCTGGGAGATGGTCGCAACCATGCCGGTCACCCCGTCCAGGATCTGGTTCAGCCCTGCCCCGGCCTCCTCGGCCAGCAGCGAGCCCTCATTGGCCGCCCGCAGGTTTTCATCCATCCCCACCACCGCCTCCTGGATGGCGCTTTGCAGGCCGCGGATGATACCGGCCACATCGGCCGAGGCTTTCGCCGTGCGGTCGGCGAGGTTGCGGATCTCTTCGGCGACCACTGCGAACCCCCGCCCAGCCTCGCCAGCCCGGGCGGCTTCGATGGAGGCGTTCAACGAGAGCAGATTCGTGCGTTCGGCAATCAGGCTGATCGTATCGACGATCGAACCGACCTCTGCCGCCCGCTGGCCCAGGTCTTTCATGCTGTCTGTAGAGCGGGCCATGTCCTGGCGGATGCGCAGCAGGCTTTCGATGGATTGCTGCAAGGACTGCCCCCCCGTCTCCGCCTGGCCGGCGCTGCGCTGCGCTTCTTCTTCCGCCTGGCGGGCGAGTTCCGCTGTTTTCCGCACGGAGTGGTCCAATTGAGTCATGGCAAGCGCAGCCTGGGTGGCCGCATCGGTGATCTGGCTCCCGCTCGTTGATACCCTGCGGACGGAGGCGGCGATCTCTTCGATTGCCGCCGACACTTCGTCGACCATATCTTTCATCTGGACCGCGGTGGCGCTCACCTGTCCAACCGAGACCGCCATCCGGTTCATCACTTCTGTCGTCTGCTCGGCTGCGCTCGAAAGCTCGGTGGCATTGTCCGCTACACCCTTCACCGAGTGGGCCAGTTCTTCGATGGAAGCCGCGCTCTGGTTCACCGCCGCAGCCAGGTTCTCGCTGCTGCCGGTTATGGCCTGGATCGTGGATGATACCTGGTTGATCGCAGTGATGGTGCGTTCCGTAGAGGCGTTCACTTCGACGACCATCCCAGACGTGCCCTGTGACAGGCGCAGCAGTTCATCGGAGGCCGCCGAGGCCCCGTTAATCTGGGAGGCCAGCTCGTTCGCGCCGGTTTCGATCGGGTCGCGGCCGGCTCCCCCCTCTTGTGCAAAGAGGGGCAGTTCCTGGCCCCAACTTAGCATCGCCTTCAACAGTTCATCGGACTGGTCGAGATAGGCCAGCAGCGACCGGGCCAGTTCTTCCGCTTCCTTGTGATAGGTGGACTGAGTCTGGATCTGGTCCAACACCCGGGCAGCCGTCTCGTGGAAGTTCACCTCTGGTTTTGAACTGCGTCTAAACCGGCGAAACATGCAGGGCTCCTTTCTCGTCCATCGTATCCCCCGAAACCAGGCTGTGGCTCAGCGGTTGAGGCTTCTGTCCGCCTCAGCGTGCAGCAATTTTGCCAGTTCGATGACCAACACCTGGCCCTCCTGGCGGTTGATGACCCCGGTGGTGTACTCTAAAGTCGGAGGGGCTAGATCCTCAGGCGGGGGAGTGATCTGGCCCCCCTCCACATGGATGAACTCCCGGGCCGAGTCGACCGCCAGGGCTACCGTCCTGGAGCCCAGGCGAACGATGACCAGCCGGGAGCCGGGGGTATACGGGATATTTTCCAACCCCAAGCGGGCCCGCACGTTGATCACCGGCATCACCTGGCCGCGGATAAAAACAACGCCTTCGACAAACCCGGGGGTATTCGGGACCGGCGTGATCTTCTCGATCATCTCCACCTGCTGCACCTGCCTGGATGGGAGGGCATAGGTGAGGCGGTCCACGCGGAACAAAATATAGGCTTCTACCACATCAACCATCCGGTGCATCACCCGAGGTGACCGAGACGGCTGCGGTAAACTGCCGGCTGGCGTCGTGGAACAGCGCCGGCAGATCCAGGATCATGGCCAGGTCGCCATCTTCCAGTTCGGTCACTCCGCTGATCCCGGGCGCTGAGAGCAAGGGATCGCTGACCGGGCGGACGACAATTACCTGTAAACCCACCACCTTATCGACCACCAGCGCCGCCTGCCGGTCTGCTGCGGCCGGCACCAGGCCGTAGCAAAACGGGAGACCAGGCTGAGGATCCAGGCCGAACAAACGGTTCAGCCTCACCAGGCGCAGGATGTTTCCCCGGTACGTCAGCGATTCGCCCTCCTCCAGGCCTTCGACCTGCATGGGGTCGATCTCGACCACCTGCTCGATCGCGCTCTGGGGGACGGCGAAGCGCTGCCCGCCGCTGTGAATGAGCAGCGCATCGACGATGGTCAGGCTGTAGGGCAGGAACAGGATGAACGAACTCCCCCGCCCGAGGGTGGTTTCCAGGTGAAGGCTCCCCGCGAGGCGGGCAACCTCCCGTTGAACCACATCCATCCCCACGCCTCTTCCGGCGGCCAGGTCGATCTGCTGCTGGGTGGATAAACCGGGACGAGAGATCAGGTCCAGCAGCTCGCCGGGCGTCAGGGACGTCTCCGCCCGGTTCTTGGGGAGCAAACCCAACTCGACCGCCCGGTCGATCACCTGGCCGGTCTGGATACCGCGACCGTCGTCGGCCACTACCACCCGGATGCGGTCCCCCTGGGTCTCTGCGCTCAGGCGCAGGGTGCCGCGCTCAGGTTTACCCGCCCCCCGGCGTTCTTCCGGGGATTCGATCCCGTGAATGATGGCGTTCCGCACCAGGTGAAGCAGAGGATCGAGCAGGCGCTCGACCAGCAGTTTATCCGCCTCGGTATCCTCTCCGCTGACCTCCAGCCGCACCTGTTTTCCGGCCGCGCGGGCCAGGTCGCGCACCACCAGGGGCATGCGTCCAAAGACCTCAATCAGAGGGACCATGCGGATGTGCACCACCGCCTTGCGCAGCTCGCGCAGCCTGCGGTCCATGCGGCCGGCCGTCTGTTCCAGGCGGTCCAGCACGGGAAGAGAGATACCCTGATGGTTGCTCAGGCTGCTGATGGCTTCGTTCAGCCGGGCCCTGTCCACCACCAGATCGCTCACCAGGCGCATCAGCTCATCCAGGCGCTCCAGTTCGACCCGCACGACGGTCTGTGGGGGCGGAGGCAGTGGATGCGCCTGCTCACGAGTGTCTACGGAGGGATTGTCAACCTGAAGCGGGGTCCATTCCACCAGCCCGTACTGCGAGCGGTCAAAATCGGGCGGCAGGGCGAGCAGCAGAACAAAGCGGATCACCGGTCCGCCGGACAGGGGGACGGCTTTGATCAGCTCGCCGTGGCGGCCCAGATCCTCTCTGACCCGGTTGATGTTGATGCCGGCCGCAGCTTTCTCGCCGGACGGGGTGAATTCTGCTACCGCCAGCATCCAGCCTGCGACCTGCGCCTGCCGGAGCCTAAGCCACTCGTGGGCGTCCATGCCGGCGATCAGTTCCGGCCACGGGGCCAGGGCGGAGGCCAGTTCCGCAGGCGGTGCAAGTGCGGCCCCTGAAGGGGTGGACCCCGCTGGCGGCTCCGGTCCAATGGGGGCGGGCAAGATGGCCGCCAGGCGCCCCAACTGCGGTTCCACATCCGGCATGGGCTGTGAGGGGTCGCGCACGGTGGCGATGACCGTCTCGAGCGAACGAGTCCCTTCTACCAGGTCGTCGATCACCGCTTCCCCGGCCTCGATCTCACCCCGCTGAACCAGGCGCAAGACGGACTCCAGGGCATGGCTGAGGAGTTCTGCCTGGCGCAGGCCGGCCATCCCGGCCAGGCCCTTCAGCGTGTGAAAGGAGCGGAACAGCTCCTGCAGCAGGGCGGTCTTCTTCCCCGCCGCATCTTCGCCCACCTGCCCCGAAGACTGCTCCAGGGCAACCAGGTTTAGACCGATCCGGCCCAGGTGATCACTCGATTCGTCCAGAAAATCCTGGAAGAAGTCCTGCGTCCGGTATTCATTCATCGGAGCAGCCTGCAAGGGTCATCTCTCTTGCATCCTCTGAGCGGTCGCCTCCCGGGCCGGTTCGATGGGCACCACTGCTTTGATCCGGGTACCTGCGCCGGGCGAGGATTCCACATCCACCAGCCCGCCAACGGCCAGCGCCCGCTCCCTCACCCCGACCAGGCCGAAATGCCCGGCGCGCAGGATGGGCAGCCAATCCACAGGCACATCGAAACCGTCGCCATGGTCGTGCACTTCCAGGATCGCCAGCCCGCCCTCGATGCGGAAGTGGACGTGGGCTTCGTTCGTGTTGGCGTGCCGGACAACATTCTTGAGCAGTTCCTGGAAGATGCGGAACAATGCCATGCGCAGTTCCTCGCTCAGCATCTCCCCGTCAGGCATAAGATCCAAATGGAGGAATAGATCGGGGTACTGGCCGGTGAAACTCTCGCAGTAGGACCGCATGGCTTTTTCCAGGCCGAAGGCCAGGACTGCCGGGGGACGCAGTTCGCGGGTAAAGCTGCGCAGGCTTTGCACCTGCGCCTGCAGACTGGCTTGCAGTTCCTCCAGGCGCTGCGCCATTTCGCCCGTCTCGCCTGCTTGTAGGGCCATGCGTACCTCGTTGACCCCGTAGATGGTGGCCAGCAGGTCCTGGATCGGCCCATCGTGCAGTTCCTGGGCGATGTGCAGGCGCTCTTTTTCCCGGTACTCGATCAGTCGGCGCTGGACTTCCACCCGGGTGGCGTTCTCACGGGCCTGATCCTCTTCCGCCTTCCGCTGGGTGATGTCCTGGTAGAGGGCGATGGCTCCGGTGATCGCCCCGCTGCGGCTGAGGATGGGAGCCGAGTTGACCAGCGTATAGCGCATCCGGCCATCCGGGTGAAGGATGGAAAGCTCCAGGTTGATCTGTGTTTCTCCAAACCGGGCCGAGCGAGTGAGGGGCAGATCGTCGGGGTCATACGGCCGTCCGTCCGGATAGCAAATCAGGGGCGCATTCCCGGCGGGCTGGTCGTCATCGGACAGGCCCGGGCCGAAGAGCTGTCCGGCAGCCGGGTTGGCCATCAACACCTCCCCCTCCTTATTGGCAACCACCAGGGCGCCGGGCGTGTTGGCGATGATGGCGCTGAGGCGGGCGCGCTCAGCCTCCAACTGGCGGAGGACGATTTCTAACTGCTGGTTGGTTTTGAGAAGCTGCTGGTTGGTTTCCTGAAGTTGGGCGGTGCGTTCATCCACCAACACTTCCAGGTCTTCTTTTATGCGGTTGAGGGCGGCCTGGGCCTGGATGCGCTCCTCGATCTCGGCGCGCAGCGCCAGGTTGGCGTTTTCAAGCTCCCGGTTGACGGTTATCAGCTCCCGGGTCCGCTCCTGGACCAGGTCCTCCAGGCGGGCGTAAGCCTGCTTTAAAATCTGCTCGGTGCGCTTGCGTTCCAGGGCATAGCGGATCGAGCGTTCGATCAGCAGGGCGCTGATGAACTGTTTCACCAGGTAGTCCGCCGCGCCTTGTTGGGCAGCCGCCAACTCGGCGCTTGCATCTTCGTTACCGGTAAGGATGATCAGCGGCGCGGTGACTCCCCGGGCCCCCGCTTCGGGCAGCAGATCGATCCCGGTCCTCGGCCCCAAATCGTGATCGATGAAATATACGTCGTATTCGTTACGATCGAAGGCCTCGACCGCGGCCTGGAAATTCGAAGCCCACTCGATCCGAAACCGGCGTTTCTCCCCCGCCGGATCTGCAAATACCCTATTGTTCAGGGTATCGCGAAACAGGAGATAATCGTCTTCATCGTCGTCAACAAGGAGAACGCGTAAAGGATTAACCCGGTTCTGAGACATTTATCCTTTATCCGGAATGGTATTGAACAACTCATAAACTGGTCAAAATGGCCAGTTCCACCAACCCCCTGATCGTATCCTGGCTGTCCCTCTATTAAAGTAGAGTATACCCGAAAATGGGTAAATGTTGTTAAAATGCGCAGACCACGGGCACGGAAAAACTGTGCCGGGTATTGGTCGGTTAAGTTTGGGTCTTGACCAGGGTTGACGGAGCCGCGGGGGAGAAAACTCCAACCCCGGAATGTCATTTTTCCTGTAAAATATCTAGCAGAAGCACAGGCAGGAGTCAGATGGCACAGAAGAATCCAATCCGGGTAATCATCGTTGATGACCAGCCGATCATTCGCAGCGGCCTGGCGGCCTTTTTAATGGCTTACGATCACCTTAATCTGGTAGGCGAGGCGAACGACGGCGAGGAAGCGCTGGAGCTTTGTGCCATGCTGCGGCCAGATGTGGTGCTGATGGATATTAAGATGCCGGTGATGGACGGGATTACCGCCACCCGGCAAATCCGCCAGCGCTGGCCGGAGACGAAAGTGCTGATCCTCACCAGCTTCACCGAGCCGGAAACGCTGCGCCAGGCCCAGGAGGCCGGCGCCGGGGGGTATATCCTGAAGGATGTCGGCGCAGATGAATTGGTAGAAGCGATCCAAAACCTATCCTCCGGCGGACACCCGGCGCCTCAGGGCGGCCTCCCTGAGGGCGCACCGGCCAGGGTCAGCAACAGCGGTTATCGTGCGGAGCAGGAGATGGTATCCGCCGGCAAAATCCAGGCCAACATCCTGCCCGCCGAAACACCCCACTTACGCGGTTGGGATTTCAGCGCCGGCCTGTATTCAGCGCGGGAGACCTGGGGCGATTTCTTCGACTTCATCCCCCTGGCGAACGGGAATTGGGGCATTCTGATCGCCGATGTAACCGACAAAGGCATGGGTGCGGCGCTGTTCATGGCCCTCAGCAACACCCTGATCCGCACCTATGCGACCCAATATCCCACCCTCCCCGCGTTCGCCCTCAGCCAGGTGAACACCCGCATCCTGTCCGATACCCGCGGGTCGATGTTCGTCACCGCATTTTACGGGGTGCTGGAACCCGATACGGGCCGCCTGCGCTATGTAAACGCCGGGCATAACCCGCCTTACCTGGTCAGCAGCCAAAAAGGCAAGCCGGTTGACCGTCTGCGAGGCACCGGCATGGCCCTGGGGGTGATGGAAGACGCCACCTGGCAGCAGAAAACGATCAAATTCTCACCGGGGGATACGCTGGTGATGTACACGGACGGGATCACCGAAGCCCAAAACGAGCGGGGTGAGTTCTTCGGCGAACAGCGCCTGATGGAAGTGGTCCGGACTCACCGCCACTGCCGAGCGAAAGAGCTGCAAAACACGATATTCGAAGAAGTGGATAAGTTCACCCGCCACACCCCACGGGCGGATGATATGACTTTAGTGGTGGTAATGCGAAAGTAAGCCGGGGGGCTACAGGTAGCGGAATTCAAACCCATCTGGGGTGACCACTACGGTGAATATGACCGAGCCGTCCCTGGCGCTGAGCACGCGGCGGAAGGCTTCTGGCGGACCGCTGATCTCCAGACCTTCGTACTCCGGATCTACGATGCGGTACACCAGGCGCCGCGGTCCCCGGCGCTTGTGCTGGAACTCTTCCGGGGGGACATCCAGCCCGGCCAGGTCGCTCTGCCCCAAATATTCCTCGAAATCTTCAGCCTCAAACTCCTCGCCGAACAGCGTTTGCCCGGCGATGACCTCGACCACTTTGGGTGCGGAGACGCTCTCTTCCTGGCGGCCGAGCTCAGCGATCACATCCGACACCTTCTCCACCTTAAGGGGGAGTTGGCGCTCTTCAGCGTAGCGCTCCAGGGTGGGGACCAGCTTTTTAACCTGGAGGTCGTCGCTTTTCTTTGAGTCGCAGCCCAGGAATTTGGCGGTGAAGTAAGCCGCGGGGTCGTCGCGGGCCTGGGCGTCGATCACTTTGAGCTGGTAGGCCGGTTTTTCCGGATGGGGGATCAGGGCGCCCTTCTGGATCTCGCGCAGCAGGATCTTATCTACCTGCTGCACTTCGAGCAGGGGCAGGCTGCCGGAGCCCAGGCGCACGAAGGCTTCGTCACGATAGCGAATCTTGAGCAGGGCGGCGAACACCTGCCCATCTGTGGGACGTACCAGGCGCAAAACGCCCAGCACGCCGGGCGAGGCTGTCGCCGGCGCTTGCCGGTGCAGCAGTTCGGCCAGGGCTCTGCTGGCGGAAAAAAACCCCTCGCCCCCGGCGATCAGTTCATCGATCCAGGGCTGCGCCTGGGACGTGCCCAGGGTGGGATGATCTACGGCAAAGCGGGCTGAGCGAGTGGAACCGGCGTCCGGCGCAGCCCAAATCATGCGCACCAGGTCCAGGAGGAACTCCCTGATCTCGGCCTGCATCTCGGCGATGGGCTGCTCTGCCGGCGAATACACCGGAGCCTCAGACCTGGGGTCAATGTAGTGGTAAGCGAACCGGTCGAGTTCCAGTTCAAAATCCATGTTGATCCTCGTTTCGATGGCGTTTTACTCGAGCACGTAGCGCGGGTAGGTCTGTTTGGCCTGCTCGGCCAGGCGCAGGTCGATGTCCAGGGTGACGAAAGGCTCGGCTTCGCTGGTCAGGGCCAACACGTCCCCATCGGGGCCGGTCACCCACCCCCTCCCGCCGAAGTGAGGGGTCGAGCCCGGCGGCGAGGCTTTGTTGGCCGACAGGCAGAACGCGCCGGAAACCACAGCCGCAGCCCTACCGCCCGCCAACCACTTCTCGGTCGTCTCGGCCAGGGTGGCGCGCGGATTCACCAACAAGTGGATCCCTTGCCGCCCATAGGCCCGAGCCCGCTCGAAAAACCACAAATCGGTACAGATGACGAACCCGAGCCTTGCCGGGCCGCAGTCTGCAGCCTGGAAGCGGCCATCACCGCGCGAATACCAGGTGGCCTCCCAGAAGTACTCGTCGTTGGGCAGGTAATACTTGGTGTGGGCGATGCGGTCGCCCTCTTGCGCCTCCCAGATGAACCCCTCGTTCAGGCGCCGCCCGTCGCGGATCACCGGGCGCGAGCCCAGCACGGCTGCAGGTGAAAGTTCAACCAGGCGCTCACACCAGCGCTCGTGGCTGCGGACCGATTGTTCCCAGGCCGCCTGTCTGGGATGGGGCGAAGCGGCGAGCCAGGAGGAGAAGGGCATCTCCGGCAGAAGCACCAGTTGGCTCTGCTCTCGCCGCACGTGGGCTCTCAGTTCTTCCCAGGCCCGCTGGAAATCGTGGGGATCATCGGGGAGTTGGCAAACGGTAACCTTCATCGCCGCCTATTTTACCTTGAACCGGGGAACCGAAAGCCCCATTTCAGCGTTATTGAAGAAAGAGATGGGCCGGGTTGTGAGCCGGTAAATCGGGAGAAGGAGGCCGCCGTGGACGAATCACTCCTCCGCCTGCTGCAGAGCACACTGTTGGGTTTGGGCAGCGCGCTGGCGTTAGAGTTGGTGAAACAGCGCCTGGCCATCAGCCAGGAGAGGCGACGGCGGCGCCTGGCAGCCCAGCAGCAGCAGATCGAGCGGCTGAACCAGTTTCTGGCGCAGCCCGCCGGCCTCCCCAGCACCCCCGCCTGGCTTAAGCAGCTAACCGTCGCCCGCCGGGCTCCGCTGGCGCGGATCGGGCTGCGGCGGGATGATGATTTTCCCACCGCCCGCCGGTCCATCGCCCGCCGCTTCAGGCCGCGAGCAGCGGGAGGGAGGTCTGAGGGGAGACCTGGCTGGCCGGGTAACCCGGGTAGACAGTCTCCGCGGTTGATGCGGTGGAGCTTCCTTCCGTTGCGGAGCATCCGCCGATTGCGGAGTATCAACCGGCTGCGAAAGCCCAACCGGCGGAAACATCTCCTGACGCAATCGCAGATCATCGGGCGCAGCAGCCGCTGTGACCTGCAGCTCCTGGATCCGGCTGTATCCCTGGTGCACGCCCTCATCCGCTTCGAAGACGGCGTCTTTATGATCTACGACCTGGGTTCCACCTGCGGCACCTATGTCAACGGCAATGCGATCGCCGGTTCGGGCCGCCCTCTGCAAAGCGGCGATCTGCTGATCCTGGGCGACACGGTGCTCAAGTTCCAGGTCGCCAGGTAGAGAACCACGCCCGAGTCGATCTAGAATAGCCGTCTATTTCTTTATTGAGAATCCATTGGGGGGGAAACCCGCCCGGTCAGCGCCTGGACCGGGCGGCTTCAATGAGGGTCAAAACCATCGCCGCAGCCAGGCAGACGATGGAGAGCCCAATCAATATCTCGTTCGAGAGGGGCCAAACCCTTCCTTCAACCCTGAACAAGTTCATACTGAAGCTGAGCAGAAAAAACAGCATACCTACAGAACCGAACGTAGTGCTGTCGGTCAGAATCTTCTTGAACATCCATCTACCTCTTTCTAGCTGAGATGGGAGAGATTGTAACTCACAATGCAAGCCGGAGGGCGTACCTAACATGATTATCAAGATCGGGCAATGTTAAAT
>CAYMLG010000072.1:0-23051 GCA_964391195.1 uncultured Anaerolineaceae bacterium
TTAAGCTATAATTGTTGACGAAAGATAGCGGTTTTGTGGGGAATGTTCGAAAGTGACTCAGCGTGGATACCATTCGGGTGCTCTTATTCGGTTTGCCGCAAGTTGAACGCAATGGAAAGGCGATCGCCATCCATCGCCGGAAAGGCATGGCCTTGCTCGCCTATCTGTTGATCTCGCCTCGCATTCACAGCCGGGGTTCCCTTGCGGCCCTCCTGTGGCCTGGCTATGACACCGCCAGCGCGCGCGGCTCCTTGAGGCGTGAGATTTCCCGCCTGAAGAGCCTGTTTGGCTCCGATTTTCTGATCATCGAGCGCGAGCAAGTGGGCCTTGGCCCGAGGACCAGCTACTGGCTGGACGTGCAGGAGTTTCAGCAGCTCCTGGAACAGGTTCGGGCCCACGGGCACCCACCCGGGGAACTATGCGACGCCTGCCAGGCAGCTTTGAAACAGGCCGTGGACCTCTACCGTGACGATTTCATGGCCGGTTTCAGCCTGCCCGACAGCGCCGAATTCGAAGACTGGCAGTTCTTCCAGGCCGAGAGCTTAAAGCGCGACTATGCCGGGGCGCTCCAACTGCTCATCGCCTGGCACTCGTCCCTTGGCGAATATGAAGTCGCCATCGACTCCGCCCGGCGATGGCTGGCGCTCGATCAACTCAACGAAGAGGCGCACCGCTGGTTGATGAAGCTGTATTCCTGGTCGGGGAACCACGTGGCCGCCCTGCGCCAGTATCGCGATTGCGAACTGCTGCTGAAGCGAGAAATGGGCATACCCCCGGATGCGGAGACGGTCGAGATCTTTCAAGCGATAAAAAACCGCAGCCTGGCGAAGCCGCCGGCCCGAGGGCAAGTGGGGGCAGCGACTCCGCCCCTGCAGCCCGAACAGCGCTACGTGCAGGGAGGACTGCTGGGCAGCGGAGGTCAGGGCGAAGTCTACCTCGGCCGCGATCAAACCAGCGGCCGGCAGGTCGTCATCAAGCGCCTCAAGCCCGAATTGGTCGTGCAGGATTTCTCCATCGTCGACCGCTTGAAGAACGAAGGGGAGGCGCTGCGGAAGCTCGACCACCCCAACATCGTCAAGTTCATCGACGCCTTCGAAGCGGATGGACGCTATCACCTGGTGATGGAGTACGTTCCCGGCGGCTCGCTGCGGAATCTGTTGAACCAACAGCCCCAACTCCCTCTGGACCGGGTGCTCTCCATCGGCCTGGAACTGGCCGATGCCATGAGCCGCACCCACCATCTCAACATCATCCACCGCGACCTGAAGCCGGAGAATGTGCTTCTGGCCGCGGACGGCACCCCACGGCTGATGGATTTTGGCGTGGCGCGGCTGCTGCAGGCCGGTCTACATCTCACCCAAACCGGCGCGCTGGTGGGCAGCCCGGCTTACATGAGCCCGGAAGCCATCCGTGGCGAGATGATCGATGCCCGCAGCGATATCTGGTCCTTTGGGGTGCTGCTCTTCGAAATGCTGACCGGGCAGCTCCCTTTCCAGGGTGAGCAGCTAACCCCGGTACTGCTCAGCATCCTGAACGATCCTCTCCCGGAGATCAGCCGCTTGCGGCCGGATGCGCCCCAGGCGTTGATCGATCTGATCCGGCGCATGACGGAGAAGGACCGGGCTGCGCGCATTCCCAGCATGCGCCAGGTAGCTGCTGCGCTGGACCTGATCCGCATCGAACTGGAGACCGGGCAGGTCGAGGTGAAAGCGACCCCGCCGGTGACCGCCACGCTCGTCGAACGGCCCGGCTCGACGACCAAGACGCCGTTCCCCATTTTGGATTGGGCAGCCGATCCGCGCACCCCCCGCTTCGTCTCCCGCGAGACCGAGCTCCTGCAACTGGATCACTACCTGGAGATGGCCATTGAGGGGCGCGGGCAGGTGGTTTTCGTGACCGGCGAGCCGGGCCAGGGTAAGACCATGCTGTTGAGGGAGTTCTCCCGCCGGGCGCAGGCCGTTCACCCGCGCCTGGTTGCCGCCGGTGGAGCCTGCAACGCCTACTCCGGCCTCGGCGACCCTTACCTCCCGTTCCGCCAGATACTGGAACTGCTGACCGGGAACCTGGAATCCCGTCCACTGATCGGAGCCGTATCGCCTCACGAGGTCCAGCGACTTCGTACGGTCTTCCCTATCGCCCTGCGCGCCCTGCTCGAGACCGCTCCGGAATTGGTGGACATATTCGTCTCATCTCAAAGCCTGGCCCGGCGGGTGGATGCCTTTTTCCCCGCGCACGAGGGGTGGGCGGCCCAGTTCCGCGAGTGGCTCGATAAGCGCGGCCATCCCTTCGCCGAGCAAAACCTCCAGCAGACCGCCCTGTTTGAGCAATATACTCGCCTGATCCATCACCTGGCTCATCAAGTCCCGCTGATGCTCTTGTTGGACGACCTGCAGTGGGCCGACCAGGGTTCGATTAATCTGCTGTTCAGCCTGGGGAAGCGCCTGGCCGGGCACCAGATCCTGATCGTGTGCGCCTACCGCTCGAACGAAGTGCTCACCGGGCAGGATGCCCGCCCGCACCCACTGCTGCCGGTGGTGCAGGAGCTCCAGCGCAGCTATGGCGAGCTGATCGTCGATCTGGACCGGGCCCAGGGGCTGGATTTCGTGAACCAACTGCTGGATACCGAGCCAAACCTGCTTGACGCCGATTTCCGCCAGATTCTGTTCAAACAGACCGGGGGCCACCCGCTCTTTACCATCGAGCTGCTGCGCGGCATGGTGGACCGCGGCGATTTGTTCCAGGATGAGCAGGGGCGTTGGGTGGCAGGCCCCACCCTGGACTGGGAGACTCTGCCTGCCCGGGTGGAGGGGGCCATCGGCGAACGCATTACCCGGCTGCCGGCCCAACTGCAGCAGCTCTTGCAAACCGCCAGCGTCGAAGGGGAGGAGTTCACCGCCGAGGTGGTCGCCGCGGTGCTCGGTCTGCCCGACCGGGAGGTGGTGCGCCACTTGAGCGGAGATTTGGACAAGACCCATCACCTGGTGGGTGTGCTGGGCACCCGGCGCGCCGGCGACCGGCGCATGTCTCGCTACCGCTTCCGGCACAACCTGATCCAGCGCTATCTGTATCAGCGGTTGGACGAAGTGGAAAGGGCCTACCAGCACGAGGCGGTTGGGAATGCCCTGGAGGCCTTGTTCAAAGAGGAAAGCGGCCAGGTGGCCGTCCACCTGGCCTGGCACTTCGAAGCGGCCGGCATGCCTCAGCGGGCTTATCAGTATCTGTGCGCCGCCGGAGATAAATCACGCCGTTCCGCAGCCTATGCGGAGGCCATCCACCTGTACAAGGCCGCGCTGCGCGTCTGGCCCGAAGTGAATCACGGCGAAAAGGCCAGGCTGCTGCGCAAGCTGGGCATCTGCGAGTGGGTGTACGGCAACCTGCAGGATGCCCTGGAGGCGTTCGAAGCCGCCTGCCCCTTATTCGAAGAAGTTGGAGACCGGATCGCCCTGGGGGACGTGCAGCGGCTGATCGGCCGGGTCTATTGGGAGATGGGAAACCGCCAGGAATCGCTGCGCCACTATCACCAGGGCCTGGAAATCCTGCAGCGCGAGCCGGAGAGCGTCGAATTAGCCTGGGCGATCAGCTCCATTTCGCAGATGCACATGCTGGCGGCCGAGCACGCGGAAGCGATTGCCTGGGGCGAGCGGGCCGTCGCCCTGGCCGAGAGGCTGCAAGCCGAGCCGGTGATCATCCATGCCCTTACGAATATCGGCACCGCTTACATGAATACGGGGAATGTCTCTCGTGGGCAGCCGCTGCTTGAGGAGAGCATCCGCCGGGCGGTGGAGATCAATTACACCTTCGACGCCTGCCGCGCCTATGTCAACCTCGGTGAGGGGTTGTGGGGCCTGGGCTATTACGAGCCGGCGCGCAAGGTGCTCAAGGAACTGCACGACCGGGCTACCCAATGGCAGGTGCGCCTGTTCGCCGGGAGCTCGATTGTGGAACTGATGCGCGTGGATTGGTACATGGGCCGGTGGCGGGAAGCGCTCACATATCGGGAAAAATTCCTGGAATGGAAAGAGACCCTGGAAACTTCCGCCTACGTGGAGCTGATCTGGAGCGCGGTGTTAAGCTTCCAGGAGAACGACCTGGGGCGTTTTGAGGTCGCGCTGCAGGCGTTGGAGCCGGGGCTGCCGGCGCTGCGCAGTTTCAACGAAATCCAACTCCAGGCGCCATTCTTGCAGCAGTTGGTGCGCGCCTATACGGGGTTGGGCCGGATGGAAGACGCCGCCCAGGCGGTCCAGGAACTGGTGGACGACCTGAATCAGGCCCCCCCACACGCGGACATATTCACCTCACTCCCCCTGCTTTACCTCGTCGACTGGTTCTTGCACAGCGAGTATCCCGATGCCGAAGACCGGGCGCAGGCGATGATCCGCAAGCTGGACCAGGCTCATGAGCAGATCAAATCCGACCTCATCCTCGCTGCGGCTCAGGAGGCGAAAGGGGAGCTGTGCCTGCACGTGAACGCCCCGCTGTCGGCTGAGGAAAAGCTGCAGCAGGCAGCGGATTTGTGGCACAAAATCACCCGGCCCCTGGATCAGGCTCGCTGTCTGCACACCCTGAGCCTTGCACTCGAAAGGCAGGGGAAAACCGCCGATGCCGGCCGCGCGGTCGAGGCGGCCGCGCAGTTGATCGCCGGGCTGGCGGACGAGCTGGATGATCCGGAGCTGCGCGCCTCTTTCTTGAACACACCTTTCGCCCGCCGGATATTGGCCCATTCATAAAAACCGGTTTTCCTGATAAGATCCAGGTTGGTGGGGCGCGAGCCGCCGCCGGTCCATCGATCCCCCCATTCCATACAGTCCCAGCAGTCTGCTCCCGCCCCTGGGCGGAGACCGGCTTTATATTTCTACACTACCGTGCCCACATAGGGGCGAAAGGGAAATCGCTTGAACACCGATCTGCAACCACTGGAGGAGGTGATCCACACTCACCTGTGCGCTTTGGTAGAGACGATCGGGCCGCGCCCTCTTGGCTCTCCCGCAAACCGGGAAGCGCAGGCCTATATCGCCCAGGCCATGCGCAGCGCCGGGCTGGAAGTGCGTGAGCAGGGATTCGATTGCCTGGAGTGGATTTTCCGCCAGGTCCGGCTCGCCCTGGACGGGGAACTTCTGCCGGTGAAGGCCAATTTCTATTCGCCGCCTTGCGATGCCACGCTGCCGTTCGTTGCCCTGGGTTCCTATGCGGAATTGGAGGCCGCCTCTCTGGGCGGGAAGATCGCCCTGCTCTACGGCAGCCTGACTCGCGAGCCCTATATGCCGAAGAATTTCAAGTTCTGGTCCTCGGAAGAGCAGCAGGCCGTGATCCGCCTCCTGGAAGACAAACAGCCCGTGGCGTTGATCGCCGTCAGCCCCCAGGATGAGAACTTCCCCCCGGTTTTCGACGATGGCGATTTTCACCTGCCCTCGGTCACCGTGCCTGCCGCCGTCGGGCGTCGGCTGCTGGCCAACCCGCATGGGGTGGCCTCGCTGCAGGTGGACAGCCAGATTCGCCCCGCACGTGGCGCGAATGTGATCGGCATACGAGGCGGAGGCGAGGCGGGGCGGAGGGTGGTCTGCGCCCATTTCGATACGAAAACCGGGACCCCCGGCGCGCTGGACAACGCCGCCGGGGTGGCGGCCATGCTCGCCCTGGCGGCGCTGCTGAAGGATGTTTCTCTGCCGGACGGGGTGGAGTTCGTCGCCTTCAATGGGGAGGACGATTACTCCCAGGCCGGGCAGATGGCCTACCTGGAGAGCATGAGCGCGGGTCCCACATTGGCCGTGAACATCGACGGCGCCGGGCTGCCGGGCAAGCGGAGCACCGTGGCCTTGTTCGAGTGCGATGCGCAGCTAGCCCAAACCGTCCGCCGCCTGGTCGCCGCGCAGCCACACATCGTGGAAGCCGAGCCCTGGCCGATGGGCGATCACATGCTTTTCGCCATGCAGGGTATCCCCAGCCTGGCGTTCACCTCTGAGGGGATCGAAACTCAGCTCGAAGCGGTGATCCACACCGAGAAGGATACGGTGGACCGGGTGAGCGCGGTAGACATCGCCCACGTGGTCCGATGGATCCGCGACCTGCTTACCTGAACCGGCTCCCAGACCAGGCCCCGTCTGCTTATATTCAACCGTTGCTCACTGTATTGATGCTATAATTGGTCATCCACACCGAGTAGATCGGCCAGCGTATTTCGTCCAATCCAAATGTCCTGTAATTTTCAAGTGGAGGAGAAATGAAAAAATCACAACGGATGCTTGGGATGTTTGTTCTCTTCGGGCTGATTGCCGGGATGCTGCTCGCAGCCTGCCAACCTCAGCAGCAGCCCGCCAGCACGGAACTGAACGTGCTCTGCACCCCGCAAGAAGAGTGGTGCCAGGGAATGAAGCAGGAGTTCGAGGCCAAGTTCGGGATCACCGTGAACTACGTGCGCATGTCCAGTGGTGAAGCGTTGGCCCGCCTCCAGGCAGAGAAAGATAACCCGCAGTTCGACATCTGGTGGGGAGGCCCCATCGATGCCTATATCGCCGCGAAGGAAGCGGGAGTCCTGCAGCCCTACGACTCGCCGAATTACGGCAACCTGATCGACCAGGAGAAGTACAAAGACCCGGATAATTACTGGGTAGGGATTTATGTCGGTTCCCTGGGCTTCGCCACCAATGAGAACTGGCTGGCAGCTAACCCCGGTGTAGAACCGCCCCGCTCGTGGGATGACCTGCTCAAGCCCGAGTTCACAGGGCAGATAATGGTCGCACACCCCACCACTTCGGGCACTTCCTACACCGCCATGGCCACTGTGCTCCAGCTCATGGGCGAGGAAAAGGGCTGGGAATACCTGCGCCAGTACGCCGGGCAGATGGCCCAGTTCACCAAGAGCGGCGCCGCTCCGGCCAAATTCGTGGGCCAGGGCGAAGCTGCGGTCGGCATCGTCTTCTCCCACGACATCATCCACGAGATCGACGACAACCAGATGCCGCTGGTGCTCACCTTCCCCCAGGAAGGCACTGGCTATGAGATCGGTGGTATGGCCATCGTCGCCGGAGCCAAGCACCTCGACGCCGCCCAGAAGTGGTTCGACTGGGCGATTTCCGCCGAAGGGCAGTCCCTGGGCCCCAAGTACCATGCCTATCAGGCGCCCACCGTCACCGGCGTAGAGCTTTCGCACCCCGAACTGCTCGACGTCAAGTTGATCGACTATGATTTCCAATGGGCCGGCAGCAACAAGCAAGCCTTTGTAGATCGCTTTACCAATGAGTTCGCCGGCACGGAGGACTTGAAAGAGTAATCCGTCCCAGGCGAGCGTTAGAGAGCTGCCGGGTACCGGTGGCCGGATCTTGCAAGACTGCGCGGTGTGCAGGGGAGCCTCACCGTTTTCCCCTGCACACCGTGCGAATTTACGTAGTACGTCCCCTTCTGTACGAACTTTCACTCTTGCAATCAGAAAGGAAACCGGATGGCAAAAGCTGCTGTTGCATATGAGCCGGAAGCCAGGGGGACATCGGGAATACTGCGCCGTTACCGTGAGTTTGCGCTGATCGCCCGCGACCCGGTCCTGTTCATAAGCCTGCTCTTCTCTGCGATTTTTCTCTTTGTCTTTGTCTTCTATCCCCTGTATCGAGCGACGATCACCGGTTTCTTCAATAACCAGGGACAGCTCGATCTGCAGTATTTCGGCCGCTACTTCGATTCATTCTACGGGCCGGTCTCACGCCAGATTTTCGCCAACACGCTGGTGATGGGCATCCTGACCGCCTCGGGGGGGACAATCCTGGGATTCCTGTTTGCCTACGCGGTGGTGCGCTGTGATATCCCCGGGCGGCGCTTCATCCATATCCTGGCGCTGGTCCCCACCGTCTCGCCGCCCTTCGCCATCTCCCTGGCTACTATCCTGCTCTTCGGCCGCAACGGTCTGATCACCCGCCGCCTGCTCGGGTTGGAGTTCCGCCCGGGGATCAACGACATCTATGGCATGGACGGGCTGGTCTTCGTGCAGGTGATCACCTTCTTCTCCGTCGCCTACCTGATGCTGCGGGCGATGCTGGAGCGCCTGAACCCGGCCATGGAAGAAGCCGCGGCCAGCATGGGCGCCAGCCGCTTCCATGTGTTCCGCACCGTGACCCTGCCGCTGCTCATCCCGGGGTTCGCCGGGGCTTTTCTGCTGCTCTTCGTCGAATCACTGGCGGATCTCGGCAACCCCCTGTTCATCGCCGGGAATGTCACCGTGCTCTCCTCGCAGATCTTCATCACCGTGATCGGGGAGTTCAACTACCAGAAGGCATCCGCCCTGTCCCTCGTCCTGCTCATCCCCACCCTGGTTGTGTTCCTGGTACAGCGTTACTACGTCAACCGCCGCTCCTATATCGCCGTAACCGGCAAACCCACCGGCGGGCAGATCGTCGAACAGGACCCGCGCATCCGCTGGGTGATCAATGCGTTTGTGTACCTGGTCTGCATCTTGATCGTCTTGCTGTATCTCACCATCATCTACGGCTCGTTCAGTGCTTCCTGGGGCGTCGATTTCTCTCCCACGCTGCGCTGGTGGGACCAGATGCTGACCCGCGGGGTGGAAGCCATCCTCGATACCACTTTCCTCAGCGCCCTGGCCACCCCCGTGGCCGCCCTCACCGGGTTGGTGATCGCCTTCCTGGTGGTCCGCAAGAATTTCAGCGGCAAAGAACTGCTCGATTTCGGCTCCAACCTGGGGGGCGCCGTGCCCGGCACCATCCTGGGCATCGGCTTTGTGCTTGCCTTCAGCACCCCCCCTATGGTGGTGGTCGTGCTGCTTTACGCCCTGCTCTCCCTGTTCTTCGCTCGCATGGCCCTCACCAGCGGGCGGGATCAACTGGTGGTGTTCCTGTTGGGCACAGTCGCCGGGGTGGGGTTGAGCTTCTTGAACAGGACCGCCGGTGGCCTGAACTTCTTGTTCCTGGTTCTCGCTCTGATCTATCTCGCGGTTGGTGCCTATATCTGGCTCTCGCAGAAGCGGCGCAGGCTGGCTCTCGCCTTTGGCTTTCTCGGCCTGTATCTGCTGGCCTACATTGGGGTCGGATACCTGACCGCCCCCATCGCCTCGCTGAGCCTCTCCCTCCCGCGCGGCTTTTGGAGCAACGCCATCTACCAGTTTGCGGATTATCTCAAGGTGCTCTTCCAGGTGAACCCTTCCCTGCTGGCGATTATCCTGTTCTTCGCCGGGGTGCTGCTGCTGCGCTCGGCCGGGTCTAAGGGGCGGCTGCTGGTCGGTGTGGCGGTTATGGCGGTCCCGACCGCCCTGCTGTTCACCGACCTGCCCCTGGCGCTGGTCGGCACGCCGTTCATCATCCTGGCCGCCTTTGCCGTGCGCAGTCTGCCCGCTTCGGTGCGCGCCGGGATTGCCGCCCTGCAGCAGATCGACCCCTCGCTGGAGGAGGCCTCGAACATCCTGGGCGGCGATGCCCAGTACACCTTCCGCAAGGTGACGCTGCCGCTGATTCTCCCCGCCCTGCTGGCCGGCCTGATCTTCAGCTTTACCCGCCACATGACCAGTCTCTCGGCGATTATCTTCCTGGTCAGCGCCCGCTGGCGCATCGTCACCGCTTCCATCCTCAGCGAGTGGGAGCAGGGCGGCGTGAGCATCGCCGCGGCCTACTCAACGACCATCATCCTGTTCGTTCTCATCGCCATCGGCGGACTATATTTCATCACAAACCGGCTGCTGCGCGGGCGGGGAGATGTGGACCTCAACATCGGCGCATGAGCAGCCTGTGGAGGAATCGATGTATCTCGTGCTAGATGATATTGTCAAAGTGTTCCCACCCCGGGGCAGCAGCGGGGAAGTTACTGCTGTAAACGGCGTATCGCTGCAGATCGAGCGCGGAGAGTTGGTGACCCTGCTCGGCCCCTCCGGGTGCGGCAAAACCACCACGCTGCGGGTCATCGCCGGCTTCGAGTTCCCCACTCGCGGCCGCATCCTGTTGGATGGCAAGGAAATCAACCAGCTCCCGCCCAACCAGCGCGAAATGTCGATGGTCTTCCAGAGCTACGCCATCTTCCCCCATCTAAATGTATATGAAAATATCGCCTACGGGCTGCATGTGCGCCGGATGTCCAAAGCTGAAATCGACCGGCGCATGCGGCAGGTGGTCGATCTGGTGCAGCTCACCGGCCTGGAAGACCGGGCGCCCAACCAGCTTTCCGGAGGCCAGCAGCAGCGGGTGGCACTGGCGCGCGCCCTGGTGATGGAGCCCAAGGTTCTGCTGCTCGATGAGCCGCTCTCCAACCTGGATGCCAAGCTGCGTGAGCAGATGCGGACCGAAATCCGCCGCATCCAGCGCGAGTTGGGCATCACCAGCGTATATGTCACCCACGATCAGATCGAAGCCATGACCCTGTCCGACCGCATCGTGGTGATGAACGAGGGGGTCATCGAACAGGTGGGCACCCCGCACGAGATCTACCGCCATCCGCGCACCCGCTTCGTCGCCGGTTTCATCGGCCGGGCTAATTTTGTGGAGGGGAACGTGTTGGGCGCGGAGAACGGAGCCCTGGTGGTCGATGTGTTCGGCGCCCCCTTGCAAGTACCCTCCCCCCGCGCCAACGTTCCGGTGGGGGCCAGGGTCGCCCTGGTGGTCAGGCCGGAGATGATCCGCCTGCAGCCGCGGCCCAGCAGTTACCGGGCCATTGTCCGCCAGGCCGCCTACCTGGGTAACTCCATCGATTACGAGGTGGAGATCGCCGGGCAGCAGCTCACCGTCGCCGAGGTGGACCCGGCGCGCATGCAAATCTATCCGGAAGGCGCCGAAGTTGGCCTGGAGTTCTCGCCGGACCATCTCCACGTGCTCGTATAACCTCGAATAAAAAACGCTTAAGCTGTCATATTCGTACGTGATATTTGCCCCCCGGATAAGGTGACATTTGTTATCCTCGTCCGGGGGGCAATCGCGTGATATGATAAATTGACGAAAGTTGTTGTTCATCCGGCTGTTGGGGCTTTTTGTGCACGGATTGACTGGCAGAGCGCGCACCAGCCCATCGAACCCCCTCCCCGGCCTGTCCAACATACCCACCCTCGCCACGATCGGCCGGTCGCGACGATTATCAGTACTTTTATTAAGGAGACAGGTATGTACACTCTCAACATGTCCGAAGAAGAGCATCAGGCGCTGATGGACATTCTGGAGACTTCCATCTCTGAGATCCACGTACAGATCATGCACACCGACCGCTGGGACCTCAAGGAATGCCTGAAAAACCGCAAGCAGGTTTTGCTCACCATGCTGGACGCAACCCGCAAAATGAAACCGTTGATTGCGTCCGTAGCGAGCTAAGCTCCTCTGCCCCTTACTTCGGAAGAAAACCGGACGAACTGCGTGATGCCGTGCAGTTCTATGAATAAAACATCGGGGCTGCCCAAAAAAGTCTGGGCAGCCCCGATCGCGTTTAAAGATTGTGTGATTCAATAGGGGGATAAGGGACAGCGTCCCCGCCGCAGCCTCAACCCGTTTTCAGCTTCCACCTCGGTAAGGACAGGGGGCTGGCTCGCGTCACTTTGGAGTCAGCCCCGGGTTGATCCGCTGCAGCTGGCTGTTGCCTTACTCGCTGGGGATGATCAGCCACAGGAGCAGGTAGAGCAGGATGCCAGGCACCCCTCCCGGCAGCAGGGCGATCAAAAACGCCAGCCTGAACCAGAAAGCGCTGAGCCCAAAGAACTCACCCAATCCCCCGGCCACGCCGGCGATGATGCGGTTGCGACGAGATCGGCGTAATCGGTTTCTCATGTTTACCTCCATCGAAGTCCTTATCTGCCGCCTCCGGGAGACCCCGGATTGCGAGCAGGTCATTGTTACCATTCAATACCATATACGCTGAAATCGCCCGAAGGTTGCAGGCTCAATACAGGCGCACCGCCACAACCGTCCCGTCTCCGGCGGGGTAAATGGTGCTGATCACGCGCGGTTCATTGGCCACCTGGCGGTTGAACGCTTGCATGATCGCCGTGTATTGATCGGCCTCAGCCGTCCCGGCTACACTTCCCTTGCGGAAGGCATTATGGGCGGCAATCACCCCGCCCACCCGCACGTTTTCCAGGGCCCAGTCGAAATAGTCCGGGTAGCCCTGTTTCTCGGCGTCGATGAAAATGAAGTCGAAGGGGCCATCCGCGGCCACCCCCGTCAGCAGCTCGTGGGCGTCCCCCTGGCGGATTTCCACTCGATCGGCAACCCCGGCCAGTTGGAAGTGCTGGCGGGCCACCTCGGCATGGGCGGGTTCTTTCTCCAGGGTGATGAGCTTGCCCCCCGGCGGGAGCCCGCGGGCGATCCACGTGCCGCTGTAGCCGCCCAGGGAGCCGATCTCCAGCGCCCGCGGCTGCTGGCTTTGCCCGGCGGCGATCCGCACGAGGAACTGCAAGAACCGCCCTTCTTCGGGTTTCACGCTGATCGCCGGCAGCCCCAGTTCGGGGGTCCGCCTGAAGATCTGTTCGAGGGCGGCGTCCGGGGCCGCGAAAAGATCAACGATATATTTGTTGACCTGGTCGTTGTATACGGTCATTCTGGTACCTCTCCACAGCAAGTTTCAGGGTTTGATAGTGAATATCGACAGTATCTGTGATTTGGCGGGCGTAGCCCCCGCCCATGACGATGGCCGCCGGCAGCCCAGCCGACCGGCAGGTTTCCAGCACCACCCGGTCCCGTTCGGCCAGGCCGGCTTTGCTCATTTTCAGCCGGCCCAACCGGTCGCCTTCATAGGGGTCGGCCCCGGCGATGTAGACCGCCAGGTCTGGTGAGAAGCGGGCCAGGGACTGTTTCAGGCCGGAGCGCAGGGCGGCGAGGAACTCCTCGTCGCCGCTGTCATCGGGCAGGGGGATATCCAGGCTGCTCCGCTCTTTGTGGAACGGAAAGTTCTTCTCCCCATGCACGGAGAAGGTGAAAACGCTGTCATCACCGGCGAAGATGGCCGCCGTGCCGTTGCCCTGGTGCACGTCGCAGTCGATCACCAGCATCCGCTGCGCCCGCCCCTCGGCCTGCATCACCCGGGCGGCGACCGCCACATCGTTGAAGACGCAGAAACCCTCCCCGTGACCGGCGTAGGCGTGGTGCGTCCCCCCCGCCAGGTTGGCCGCCAGGCCCTCCGCCAGCGCTGCCCGGCAAGCCTCGATCGTCCCCCCCACCGACCGGCGGGACCGCTCCACTAACCCCGGCGACCAGGGAAAGCCGATGCGCCGGATTTCCTTCTCGCTCAGCGTCCCCTCTTTCACCTGGGCCAGGTAATCCGCTTCGTGCACCAACAGCAGCTGCTCGTCCGTCGCCGCCTGGGGGACCCGCAGTGCTCCGGGGGGGACCAGCCCGTTTTCCATCACCCGCTGCCGGAGCAGCGAATACTTTTCCATCGGAAAGCGGTGCCCATCTGGCAGGGGCAGGACGAAATGGTCGGTGTAGAAAAGATTCATGCCGCCCGTGCCCGCTCACTCACCGTTCCATTTTTCCATGCGCACCACATCCTCGAAGCTGCGCCGCCCGCCGAGCCTGGGCGGGGCGGCCAGCTTTTCCTCGTCCGCCGGATAACCGAAGGACAGGGCGATGCGCAGGTGCAGATCCTCGGGAAAACCAAGCAGCTCCCGGGCCCGGTCGTATTCGTAGATGGTAGCCGGGCAAGACCCGATGCCCATCTCCCAGGCCGCCAACTGCATATAGGCGATCGCCTGGCCGGCGTCCAGCATCACCGCGAAGCGGGAAGCGGGATCGGGCGTGAGGACCGCCACCCCCAACGCGGCTCCGGCCAGGTGCCCGGCGTAGGTGCCCAGCTCGGATAGGGCCTTCAGCGTTTGTGGGTTGGTGATGGCGATAAAGTACCAGGGCTGCGAGTTCTTCGACGACTGCGCCCGTCTCCCGGCGTTCAGAATCATCCGTATCGCCTCGTTCGAGATGGGGCGCGGGGCGAACTTGCGCACGGCGCGCTTGGTGCGAATCGCCTGGTAGACTTCCATGGTTATCCCTCCTGTTGTTTCCCCACACTCGTCTTCAGTTTTGTTTCACCCCCCGGCGGCGCTCTCGTTTACGGCGCGCCTAGAGCGGAAAATCGAAACCCTGCAGCTCGGCTTTGAGCTGGTCGGGCGAACGGTAGTGGATGGTAACAAAACCCAACCGCTGCGCGGTGGAGATGTTCTCCGCCGAATCATCGATCACCACGCAGTCCCCGGCTTCCAAGCCGACCACCTCAAGATAATGCTGGTAGATGCGCGGGTCGGGTTTGATCAGGCCGGCCTCCCCGGAGATGATGGCCACTTCGAACCAGTTGAAGAAATCGTAGCGGTCGCGCACCAGGCGGAACTTTTCCATCGACCAGTTGCTGATGGCGTGCAGCGCCACCCCCTGCGCCTTCAGGCGGGACAGGGTGTCTACGTTCGCCCAGAGGGGCTCGGTGAGCGATTCTTCGTAGCGCTCATCGTAGGCGCGGATGTAGTGGCCGTAGTGGGGAAAGCGGGCTGACAGTTCGGCGATCGCCTGGGCGAAGGGGCGTCCGGCGTCCTGCTGGCGGTTCCAATCGTAAAACTGTATTTCTTCCAGAAAGCGCTCCATCCGCTCCGGGTTATCCGGGAACAGCTTACGATACAAGAAGCGGGGGTCCCAATCGATCAGCACCCCGCCGAAATCAAATACGACTGTTTTATGAGGGTAATGGTTGTTGGTCATAGATTTTAAATGCTGGCGCCCTGTCCTCCCACTTCGGGGGGAGAAGCTTTCCGGTGGTTTTTTCTCGGTCTCATCCGAGGTCGTTGGATGCCCCCTATTTTATCCTTTTTTTTCCAGGTTCAACGCCTGGTAGAGGCGGCTGAAATCCAGGTTGCTTTCCAGCAGGTTCTGGAACTGGCGCAGTTTCGCCGGTTGGCCCAGGCGCGTCTTGCCGTAGATCCTCTCCACCAGTTCGACGGTCTCCATGGTATTGGTGGGCACCAGCAGCACAGCCACCCCAAACTCTTTGGCCTGCTTCACTACCAGCGGGCTGGGGTGCAGGTTGCCGGTCAGGATCAGGCAGGCGGTGGAGGTCTCCAGGGCGGCCAGTTGGATGTCGGTGCGGTCGCCGCCGGTGATCACCGCTTTGTTGCGCTGCTTGCGGAAGCGGCTGAGGGCGGCTTCCACGTTCATCGCCCCTACCGTCAGGTTTTCCACCAGGGCGCCGGGCTTGCTGCCGCGAGCCAGTACCTCGGCGTCCAGGGTCTCTGCCAGATCCTCCACTGTCAGCGCCGCCAGCCCTCGCTGTTCCGGCAGGATGCCGAACACGGGGATGCCCTGCTTTTCCAGGTGCGGCGCCACCACCTCCGAGACGTAGGTGTACGATTCCTGCGGGACCCGGTTCAGGAGCACGCCGGCCAGTTGCTCGCCCAGGCGCTTCTGGGCCGCCAGGGGGTCGTCCAGCACCTGCACCTCATTGTGGTAGCGGATGATCATCAGCGCCTGGCTCTGCAGCTTGATCGCCACGGACGGGGTGGGCAGCCCCACCACGTAGCCCTCGCGCAGCGTGCCACCGCCCTCCAGCAGCAGGATATCCTTCCCCTGCCCGGCCCGGTCGCAGGCCGCCATCACCTGTTCCAGCAGGTCGTCGCTCCCGCCGCGCTTCAAGTGCTCACGCAGGAACTCCGGGGTGACCACCACCGGCGAGAGCTCCCAGGGAGCCTCCTGGAGGTGGAGCGCTTCCTTTACAAAGCCCGCATCCTCATCGGCCAACCTGCCCTCCACCCTCCAGGGCTGCAGGCTGAGCGGCTTCACGTAACCGACCTGGTAGCCGTCGTTCTGGAAATGCTGTCCCAAGCCCAGGCACACCGCGGTTTTGCCGGAGTGCTGCTCGACGGAGGTAACATACAGAGATTTCATACGGGCTCTCCTACGGGTTCCTTTTCTTTCTGTTTGCTCAGCACCAGGCGCATGTCGATGGCGACTGCGCCCTGGCCGGCGGGGTAGACGATGAGGGGGTTGATATCGAACTCGGCGATTTCTGGGAAATCGGTCACCAATTGGCTCATGCGCAGCAGGGTGTCGATGATCGCTTGCCTGTCGGCCGCGGGCTTGCCGCGCACGCCTTCGAGCAGGGCATGGGCGCGGATTTCTCCCAGCATCTCCTCCGCCTCCTGGACTGAGACCGGCGCCAGGCGGAAGGTGACATCTTTCAAGGTCTCCACATAGATCCCGCCCAGGCCGAAGGTGAGCAGCGGGCCGAACTGCGGGTCGCGGTTCATCCCCACCAGCACTTCCATCCCCCCGGACGGCGCCATCTCCTGCACCGTGCAGCCCAGGATGCGCGCCTCGGGCAGGTAGCGCTGGGCGCGGTAGACCATCAGCTCAAAGGCGTCCCGCACCGCCTCGGCGTTCTCCAGCCCGACCCGCACCCCGCCCACGTCGGTCTTGTGCAGAATATCGGGAGAAGCGATTTTCAGCACCACCGGGTAGCCGATCTCCCCCGCGATCCGCACCGCTTCGTCCGGGTCCTTCGCCACCTTCGATTGGGGGATGGCCAGGCCATAGGCGGTCAGGATCTTCTGGGCCTCGAAATCGCCGATCGACAGGCGCCCTTCACCCCTCACCTGGTCGAAGAGGCCGCGCACGGCCTCCCGGTCCACCTCGAAGGTCTTGTACTCCGGCTGCGGCCGGTTCTGGATCTGGCGGTAATCGGCCATGGCCCGGAAGGCCAGCGCCGCCCGCTCTGGGAAGGGGTAATTGGGCACTCCGGCCTGGGTGAGGATATCCACCCCGGCGCTGACTTCTTTTTCGCCCATAAAGCAGGCCAGGACCGGCTTGTCGGATTTTGCCGCCAGCTCCCCCACCGCCCGGGCGGTGTCCTCGATCTCGGTCATCGCCTGCGGGGTGAGGACGACCAGGATGCCATCGACATTGGGGTCGGCGGCCACCTTTTCCATCGCGAAGCGATAGCGGTCGGCGCGCGCATCCCCCAGCACGTCCACCGGGTTGGCCGCGCTGGCCGCGTTGGGCAGGTACTGCTCCAGGGCCTGGATCGTCTCCACGCTCAGGCGGGTGACGCTCAGCCCGGCGCGCTCCAGCCCATCGGTGGCCAGGATCCCCGGCCCCCCGGCGTTGGTGATGATGGCGATGCGGTCGTCGGACAGCGGCGGCTGGTAGCCGATGGCCAACGCCGCATCGAAAAGCGCCTGCATCGAGTCGACCCGGATGACCCCGGCCTGGCGGAAGGCGGCATGGTAAGCCTGCTCCGACCCGGCGAGCGACCCGGTGTGGGAGGAGACCGCCCGCGAGCCCGATTGGGTCACCCCCGATTTGATCGCCACCACCGGCTTATGGCGGGTGACCTCGCGGGAGACGCGGATGAATTCCTGCCCGTTCGGCATCCCTTCGCTGTAGATCAGGATGACCCGGGTGTTCGGGTCGTGCTGCCAGGCTTTGAGCAGGTCGATTTCGCTCACATCGGCCTTGTTGCCCAGGCTGGCAAACTTCGACAGGCCCAGGCGTCCCGCCAGGGCGATATCCAGCACGGCGGTGCCCAGCGCCCCCGACTGGGACATGAACGCCATCGGCCCTTTCGGCGGCGTGCCCGCAGCAAAGGAAGCGTTGAGCGGGGTGTAAGTGTCGATGACCCCCAGGCAGTTCGGCCCCACCAGGCGGATGCCGTACTCCTGGGCGATATCGATCAGCTCCAATTCCCGCTCCAGCCCTTCCGGCCCGGCCTCGCGGAAGCCGGCGCTGATGATGATCACCCCTGGAATGCCTTTCTGACCGCATTCCCGCAGCGCCTCGGGGACGAACCGGTAGGGGATGACGATCACCGCCAGGTCGATGGGCCCGGGCACATCGGCCACCGACGGGTAGGCCGGGTAGCCGAGGATCTCCCCGGCATCCAGGTTGATCGGGTAGATTTTCCCCCGCTTTGCGTACCCGCCCTCCACCAGGTTCTGCACCACGGCGTAGCCCAGCTTGGCCGGGTTGGCCGAGGCGCCGATCACTGCGACCGATTGCGGCTCGAAAAATTGTTTCAGCATTCCATGTCCCCTCTCCCCTCTCTGCTAAGTTAATGTGATGTGGTGCCCCCGGTTTACTGGCCGCTGATGGTGATGACCACCGCCGTTTGTTCAGTCCCTGGGATGGCGGTGATGGTGATCGTCGCCTGGCGGTTATCCTTGCTGAAGGCCAGAATCGCCGCGTTGTCGGTGCGCAGCAGTTCGTCTTCATCCGGCGTCCATCCGTTGGCCGGCATCTGCGTCTCGTAGAACTGGATCACTTCCGCCACCGTCAGCCCGGCGTTGTAGGTCACCAGGCTGCTCGTGGCGACCAGGTTATCGGGGTCCGTCTCGGCCAGGGGGATATCCGGCGGAAGCTCCCCAACCGACTCAGCCAGTTGGGTTGCCAGCGCCTGAGCGGTGGCCTGAACCGCCGGCCCTTGCTCGGTGGCCACGGCCTGCAGGGTCTGCTGCGCGCCGGGGCCTTGCTCCGTGGCGAAGGCTTCTGCCGTATCCAAGAATGCCGGGACCTGCTGGGTAGCAAAAGCGGCCACCGTCTCCTGGATGGCTGGCCCCTGCTCGGTGGCGAGGGCCTCCACCGTGCCCCGGATGGCCGGCCCTTGCTCGGTCACCACCGCCTGCAGGGTCTGCACCAGCGAGCTCCCCTCTACTTGAGTGATCACCGCCTGCCCGGTGCTCAGCAGGTCGCGGCCCTCCTGCACGTCGGTAGCGACGCTTTCGGCGGTGTTGCGGATGCCGCTCACCCGGTCGCTGACGTTGGTGATCAGGTTGCAGCTAAGCAAAAACAGGAACAAAATACACAGCAGCCACAGGCTGCGAAGGGCGCCTTTGCGCATATGCGCCTCCCTGGTTTAAACTCCACAATTAACAAAGGGCGAAGGGGGGACTGGCCCGCCATCACCCGTTCAACGCCTGGTCCTCTCTACAAGATCTTTTGGGCCATGTGCTCCAGGCGGTCGAGGTCGTCCAGGTCTAACCATTGGAGCATCACCCGCTGCACGCCGGCTTTTTCCAGGCCGGCCAACTGGTCGCACACCTGGCCCGCCTCGCCGGCGATCACCCCCTTCTGGCGCAGTTCGCTCGCCGTGCGCCTGCCGTTGGTGCGCTGTTCTACCAGCCGGCGCATTTCCCGCTCATCGCGCCCGTAGACGATGCCGGTCATCACCGAACGGCGCACGGAGCTGGGATCTCGTCCTTGCTGCTCCAGCAGCTCGTCCAGCCGCCGGCTGCGCCGGGAGAACCGCTCCGGCGTGAGGTAAACGCCGTTCCATTCCGTCCCATAGCGGGCGGCCCGCGGCAAGGTGTAGTTCAGGCCGTTCCCTCCGATGAGGATGGGCGGCCCGCCGGGGCGCTGCGGGCGGGGCAGCAGGATTGCCTCATCCAGGAAATAGTACTTGCCCCTGAAGCTCACCGGGTCGTCGCTCCGCAGCAGGCGGGTGATCACTTCCAGGCCTTCATCCAGGCGGTGGAAGCGCTCGGGGATGGAGAGCAAATTCCAACCGAAGTTGTGGTGCTCACGCTCCTGCCAGCCCGCACCGACCCCCAAGATCAGCCTGCCGTTGGAAAGATCGTCCACCGCGGCCGCCATGCGCGCCGTCAGCGTGGGGTCGCGGAAAGAGACCGGGGTGACCAGCGGGCCGAACTCCAGCCGCCGGGTGTTAGCCGCCAGCCAGGTGAGCGAAACCCACAGCTCCAGCGATTCCTGGTCGGGCGGGTTGGAGTTGGTGTAGTGGTCAGAGCGGTACAGGCCGGCAAACCCCATGTCTTCGGCCAGGCGGACGATGTTCTGCCACCGGGGCCAGGTCAGCCCCATCTGGCCTTCGATCATCAGGGCGATTTCGATCATTGAGAGTCGTCCTTTACTGGTGTTGAGACCTTCTATTGATCGTCCGCCCTGCTCCGGGTCCGGACCCCCTCGCCGGCACAGGGCGGACCCCTGCTATTCTTTCACCGCCTGAAGGTCGTATTCTCGGATGAATTCCTGGGCCTTCTCCACCAAGCTGCGGTTGCCGATGAACAGCGGGATGCGCTGGTGAAGGGTCTCGGGTTGGATGTCGAGGATATTGTTCACCCCATCCGAGCCCAAACCGCCGGCCTGCTCGGCCAGGTAGGAGAGCGGGGCTGCTTCGTACAGCAGGCGCAGCTTCCCGTGCGGCTTTTTCGGGTCTTTCGTGTCGGCCGGATAGTAAAAAACGCCACCGGTGAGCAGGTTGCGGTGGAAATCGGCCACCAGGGAGCCGACGTAGCGCAGGGAAAGCCCCTTGATGCCATCATCCATGCCCTGCAGGTAATCGGTGAAGCACTGCACCCCCTTGCTCCAGAAAATGCGGTAGCCGAGGTTCACGCTGAAGTACTTGGGTTTTTCCGGGATGCGGATGTTGGGGTGAGAGAGCAGGAACTCGCCGACGTTCGGATCCAGGGTAAAGCCGTGCACCCCGTGTCCGGTGGAGTAGACCAGCATGGTGCTTGACCCGTAGAGAATATAACCGGCTGCCACCAGGTCCCGCCCCGGCTGCAGGCAGTCCTCCAACGAACCAGGCCCGCTCCCTTCGGATTTCCGCCGGTAAAGGGAGAAAATCGTGCCGACAGGGACGTTCACGTCGATATTCGAAGATCCGTCCAGCGGATCGTAGAGCAGCACATAGCGGCCGGAAGGATACTTATCGGGGATCTTGATCACATCGGCGTGCTCTTCCGAGGCCAGGGCTGCGAGCCGCCCGGTGTGATCGTTCAGCCGGTAGATGGTCAGGTCGGCGAACTTATCCAGCTTCATGACCTGTTCGCCCTGCACGTTGACCTCCTCTGTCCGGCCGAGGATCTCCGCCAGGCCGGCGCGGGTGGTCTTGCTGGCGATGACTTTACCTGCCAGGGCGATGTCGTACAGCAGGCTGGTCAGCACACCCGTCGCTTCCGGGTGGTAGCGCTGCTCCTCCAGAATGTGCCGTTCGATGGTCATGATTTTGAATGGTGATTCATCGTCATCCGGGATCATCACAGTCTCCTTCTCACAGTTATCCTTTGGGCCGCGGTGGCATAGCCCCCATAGTTTGATTATACCTTACAGGCGGGGGGCGTGCTCCTGCCCGAGGATCCAGCCTTCGATTTCCCGAAGCGGTCCGGGGGGAGGGTCACCGGGTGGGCGGCGGCCGAGCAGCACGTTGATCATCCCGAACAGCCCAATGACGGCATCGAAAGGATCTTCCCCCGCGGCGGAAGGGCCGAAGCCGCGCAGGATACCCTCTCGCAGCTCTGGAGTGAGACGGACGCCGGCCCGCCTCGCCCAGTCGAGCAGGACCGGGGCGTTGGCCTGGCGGTCCTCAGGGGCCCGTTTGCCGGACCTCCGGCCGCGTTGGGGCGGGGAAAACCTGACCCCCAGGTGGTGGTAGAACTCCCCCGGGTAGGCTTCGACGATCACCGTATGCCCGGGGCTCAGCAGGGAGAAAAGTTCCCCGGAAAAGGGCCAGATGGAGACGGACTGCGGGAGGCGGCGCAGGGCGGGGGCGAGCACCTCGCGCCAGCCGCTGATGGACGCTTTGCCCACCTGCTGCCCGCCCAGGGTCCAGAAGAGCGGGCTGGCTGCTCGCCTGAGGGGGTGGGCCCGCTCGCAGAGGCGGCGCAGGTCGTCGATGTGCTCCATGCCGAGGGCGGCGAGCAGGTGCCGGTGGCGGGGGGCCGGGCGGCCGTTCACCACCGCTCGCCGTGGGTAAAACGGGCGGCGCAGGTGGATCTCGCTCGCCTCATCCGCCGGGATGTAGAAGGACTCCCAGACCCCGCTCCCGAGCTGGGGAAGCAGGTCGAGGAAGCGGCTCACCCCGCACAGGCGGGCGTAGCGCAGGGGCAGGCCGATGGGGAAGTCGAACCCCAGCAGCAGGGCCGTCTCGCCGGGCGAGCCCGCGCCCTCTATTAAATGAATACCCTGCCCGTGCAGACGGGGGATCAGTTCGCTCGGGTCACCGGCCGGCTGCGGCGCGTGGGCGATGAACTCCCCTGAGGGAAGCCGCGCCGCGGTCGCCAGCCAGCGCTTGGCCGGAGAAGCGCTCCAGTCGGCGTGCGCCACGAGCAGCGGAGCGGCGGCGCTCATCCCCTGCTAAAGCTCCCAGGCCGGGGGGCTAACACAGCTCGGGGACCGCCATCCATTCCCCGCTCTGGCCTTCCAACTCCAGCCCCCGGCGCAGGCAGCCGGCCTGCTCCAGTGCTACCACCGCCTTCTCGGCATATTCCTTCTTCCAGCCGAAGAGCTTCGTCAAGTCCCGTAGCTGCGCCGCGCCCACCGAGTAGAAGTAGCACTCGGCCAGCTTGCGGCGCGCTTCCTTCTCCGAGATCGAGTGGGCCTGGTCGGGAAGCTCGGGGAAGTGGCGAGGGGTGATATCGTAGGCGAAGGCGTAGTTCCAACTGCCCACCCGGGCCACCCCCACGGGGAGGATCTTGAAATCGGCTTGCAGGTCGGTGATGGCCTTGTTGAAGCGCGAGTCGCTCTCGCGGTTTGCCAGGCGTGCGGCCTTCCGCAGGGCGATGGTGTCCATCATGCCCTCGTACAGCAGCGCTTCGTACACCGCCCTGGCCTCCTGGGTGAGCCGCCCTTGTTCGTACAGGGTCAGGTAATCGTCTTCGGGGGAGCCGTAGTTTTCGGAGAGCGCATAGAAATAGGGGGCCAGCTCGAGCGAGATAATGGTGGCCTTTTTCCGCAGCACTTTGGCGTAGTACCAGCGGCGCTTGCCCAGAAGGTCGTCCTTCCACCCCCAGGAGATATGCCCCGGGTCGTCGTGCGCGTCGGCCACCGGCCGGTCTCCGGCGACCGCCGTCCACAGGCTGGGGAAGGGGATGCCGGTGATGGGCCAGAAGAAGATGAACCCGCGGCGGTTGACGAACTCGATCGCCTCTTCCACGTGGTGCAGCCGCTCCCCGGGCCGGGTGGCAAAGGTTTGGTTCCGGTATTCTTGCAGTTTTTTTATCGTGATCATGGCTTGTCAGACTGGTGTGCATGCGGTTCGACGCCTCCCCCCAACGGGCTTCGAGCCGCCGAAAGCCTCGCAGTTTACCCGTACTTTGTAGCACAGATGTGCTGGCTTTGTCAATCGCCAAAAGCCTTTTGCACGTGGCTTTCAAAAGAATGGGG
>CAYMLG010000073.1:0-23007 GCA_964391195.1 uncultured Anaerolineaceae bacterium
TTCGCCGCGGGCGTAGGGGCACGGCGGAACCGTAAATCACGCGAAACCGTAAACCCTCACGCCGTGCCCCCCCAAATCCGAAATTCGCAATTCGACATCCAAAATTCGCTTTTCGCTTTTCCCCTTTTCGCTTTTACACCTCACACCCCTAACAGCTTATAGCAGTGACGGCAGGGCTCAGGTGGATCGGGGAGATCGGGGTCTTGCTCCTCGAGCAGATAGGCGAAAGTGGCCAGGGGGTGGGCGGCGGCCTCGCGCCGGAGAAATGGCTCAATGAACGCCCGGCGCTCTGACCCTTCCATCACCTGGGGCAGTCCCTGGCACACATTGCCAAAGCTCACCGGCGGCACCGGACGCGCCTCGCCAAAATAATAGCGTGGGATATCGCCGTGCAGGTTCAACCCCAGGAGCACGCAGGGCGTTACCTCGCCTTGCTGGTTGATGAACACCGTCTTGTGCGGCCTGGCGTCGCAAACCAACACCTGGTCTTCGAACTCCAGCGGGTAGATTGTCAGGCGCATACCGCAGTTCTCGGCCACGCGCCTGGCTTCGCGGGTGATTTCGGTGGCGCCGGGCAGGTCTCTGCCGAAGGCCCGGAAATTATCCAACTCCAGGGTGGGGGTGTAAGTCAGATTGGTGGCGACCACCTCATCTGCGCCCAGCCTGGACGCCAGGCGCACCAGGTCGGGAAGCTCGCCCAGATTGGTGGCGTTCATCAGGAAATGGATCTCCAACCAGGGGTAGGGGCTGTTCTCCCGGGCTTTGAGCCTCGCCAACTGCTCCACGTTGCGCAGCAAGTTCTGCCAGTCGGAGCGGGTGCGCAGGCCGCTGTGAGTCTCCCGCCGGGCGCCGGCAAAGGAAACGGAGAGCAGTTGCACCCCGGTTTCCAGCACCTGGCTGCGGGCGGAGGCGTCCAGATGAGCGCCGTTGGTGGTGAAGCCGGTGCGGCAGCCCTGCTCTCCGGCCAGCCGAGCCATCTCCCAGAAACCGGGATGGAGTAGAGGCTCGCCCCAGCCTTGCAGGTAAACCAGCTCGAACAACCCCAGGTGCGGCGCGATCTGCTCCCGATAGAGGTCGAGGGGCATGTCGCTGCCGATCCAGCGGCCGGCCAGCGGGCGCAGGGCGCAAAAGGTGCACTCCATATTGCAGCGGCTGGTGACTTCGATTTGGGCGATGGAATAGGGCCGCGACGGAGGCTCCGGCGGAGGAGTGGGGGAGCGGCGAAAAGGCCACAGGTTGGCAAGGCTAAAACGGCCAGGGTTTCGCATAGCTTATCCTCGAGCGGATTTCCCTCGGGCGACTGGCCCTTTGCGCTCAGCGCCCGGTGAGAGGCAACCGGAGGCGTGTGGTTATTGAAAGCGACGCGGCGCTTACCGGTCGAGATGGTACAACCGGGCCACCAGCGCCTGGAACTGCTCGGCGGTCCATCCTTCCGGAGGGCGCTTCAGGGCCTCCATGGTGGGGTGGAGCAGCTTCCCGGCGATGGCGCCGGCCATCTTACGCACCGCCTGCTCCTGCTCAGGGGTCAGGTCGCCCATACGGCGCAGTGTGAGCTCCACCTGCTGCTGGCACACCTGATTCGCCTGCTCCTGCAGCATACGGATCAGCGGGGCGCAGCTGCGGGCGACGTACCAATCGCTGAAGTAGCTCAGCTCCTCATCGATGATAGCCTCCGCCTGGCGGCGGGTCTGCTCCGCCATGGGATGGCGCTCCCGCACCAACCCCTCCAACCCGTCGATGTCCACCAGGGTAACGCCGGGCAGTTCGGCGATGCCGGGGTCGGCGTCGCGCGGCACGGCCAGGTCGACGACGAGCAGCGGACGGTCTGGGCGCTGCTTCATCACCTGGTGCACGGCGGCGAAATGCAGCACGATATGGGGCGCTCCGGTGGAACAGATGACGATATCGGCGGCGGGCAGGTGGCTGAGAAGCTGGTCGAAGCGCACCGCCCGGGCTTTGGTGGCGCCCAGGTTCTCGGCCATCCTTTGCGCCCGTTCGTACGTGCGGTTGGTGACCAGCACGCAGTTCAGCCCGGCCCGCACCAGGGCGTGGGCGGTGATGGATGAAATCTTCCCGGCGCCGATGAGCAGCGCCGTGCGATCACGCAGGCAGCCGAAGGTCTCCTCGGCCAGCTCGGCCACCACCTGGCCGGTGGAAAGGGCGGCGGCGCCGATCTCGGTCTCGCTGCGCACACGCTTGCCGGCCTGGATGGCCGCCCGGAACAGGGCCGCCAGCACCGGGCCGCTGGCTTTGGCGGAGAGAGCCGTCTCGCCCGCCTGGCGCACCTGGCCCAGGATCTCGTTTTCGCCTAGCACGAGTGAATCGAGGCCGGCGGCCACCAACAGCAGGTGATGGGCTGCATTACGCCCGCGGCGGACGACCAGCAGCCGGTCCAGGGCCACGGCGGACAGCCCGGCGTGCTGGGCCAGGAAGCCGCGAATCACCGGCACTGCCTGGTCGGGGTCCTGGGCGCAGGCGTAGATCTCGGTGCGGTTGCAGGTGGAAATCAGAGCGGCCTCGGGGGCCGGATCCACCTGCCCGAGGCCGGCCTTCAGCTCGGCGAGCGCCTGGGCGATCGAATCTGGGCTGAACGCCAGGCGCTCGCGCAGGTCCAGCGAAGCGACCTTATGATTCAGGCCCACGACCAGGGGCTCGGGGAGACATTCCAACGTCATCTCATCTTCTCCACCAGGCTGGGCGCCCACTCTGGGCAGCCGTCTGCGTGAAGGTGGGTGTAAGCGGCCAGCACCTGGCCCACCAGCGCGCCATCCCGGCCCTGTCCCAGGCCCCGGCCGCGCTCCAGGCGGTAGGCGGTGGGCAGGTCGGGTGGGTAACCGGCCGGGCGCGAATGGTGGAACTCGTGGCCGCGCACTTCGCTGCCCGCGGGGAGCCAGCCGTTGCCGGGCTCAGAGCGAGCCAGCACATATCCGTGCCCCTGCGGGCGGTCGGTCATCTCCACCTCGAAGGGCAGCGCACCCACCAACTCGACGCGCTTCTCTCCCCAGCGCAGTCCACGGCAGAGATACATCAGCCCGCCGCACTCGGCGTACACCGGCAGCCCATCCGCCACCGCGCGGCGGATGCCTTCCACGAGGGAGCGGTTCGCAGCCAGCTCCTCCATGAACATTTCCGGGAAGCCGCCGCCGATGTACAGCCCGGCGACCGGGGGCAGGTCGGGGTCGTGGAGGGCGTCGATGAAGGTGAGCTCTGCTCCGGCCTCGGCCAGCGCCTCCAGATTCTCGGGATAGTAGAAGGAAAAGGCCCGGTCGCGCAGCACACCCAGCCGGACGGGAGGGCGGTACGGCCCGGCGATCGGCCGGGCGGGGAGGGGGTCATCCAGGGGCGGAGCCTGGCGGGCAAGGTCGAGCAGCAGATCGAGGTCCAGGTATTTTTCCGCCGCCTCCCGGCAGGCGGCCAGGGCCGGCAGCAGTCCATCATCTTCCCCGCGCGGCACAAGCCCCAGGTGCCGGTCTGGGATGGTGAGGTCCTCGTCGCGCGGGATGGCGCCCGCCACCGGGATGCCGCAGTGGACCTGAATCGCCCGGCGCAGCTTGGCTTCGTGCCGGGCGTTGGCCACGTTGTTCAACACCACCGCGGCGATGTTGGTGCCGGGCTCGAAGGTCTGGCAGCCGTGGACCACAGCCGCCGCGCTGCGCCCCATGCGCTGGGCATTCAAAACCAGGACCACCGGGGCGTCCATGGCGCGGGCCACAGCCGCGGTGCTCCCATCTCCCTCGGCGGCTCCCCGCTCCCCGGCCCAGGGCTCGGGCAGGCTGCTGTCGAACAGGCCATGATTGCCTTCGATCAGAGCCAGGTCTGCTCCCCGAGCGCCTTTAAGCAAAGACCGCCTCAGGCCCTCGGGCGAGGCGGCGAAATACGGATCCAGAGAACGGCAAGGACGTCCGGCCGCGGCGCTCAGCCAGGACGGATCGATGTAATCGGGGCCCTTTTTGAACGGCCTGACGTCCAGGCCGCGAGCAGCCAGGGCGGCGCAGGTCCCCAGGGAGACCGTGGTTTTGCCGCTGCGTCCCTGGGGAGCGGCGAAGACCAGGCGCGGGGGTCCGTCCTGACGTATCTCCGTCATCTCGGGGCGCTCCCTCCCCGGACTAATACTCGGTGACGGTGATGGCCCCGTCCGGGCAGACTGCTTCGCAGGACAGGCAGCCGATGCACTCGCTCGGATCGCCGGTGAACATGGCATATTTCTTCCCATCTTCTTCGACGATAGCCAGCGCCCCGACCGAGCAGTTGTCGACACACTCACCACAAGCCTGGCACTTTTCGATATCGACGGTCACGATGAACATGAAAACCTCCAAATCAGAATCAAAGCGTTAGTACGAGATCGGCATCCAATCCAGCGGTGATGAGATAGTTCGGACCGACCAGATGGTCCACTTCTTCGATCAACTCCTCCGGGGCGATCCCGTTCATTTTTAGCGCCGCATCGCAGGCGTAGAACTCTACCCCGGCAGACAGGGCAGATTCCATGAACTGGCGGACAGTCCGCCCGCCTTCGGTGGCGCACACCGTCTCAGCCACGCCGGCCTTCAACAGCCGGGCGCTGTGCAGAATAAAGCAGATGCTCACCTGGCCACCCAGCCTGGCCGCCTTCTGGGCGAAGAAGAACGGCGCAGTGCAGCGGTCCGGGCTCTCTGGGCCGTGGGTGGCGACAATCAGAATTCTTTTACCTCTCGGATCCATTGTATTGTAATCTCTGAACTGGTAGATTGTGGTCCGTTCCTTCCGTAAACCACCAGGTTGTGATTTTTGTTGCAACTTTACCGTGTCAAATATCACGGCCCTTAGCGCCCAGACGGCAAGCTAACTTTTCTCCCAGACGATGGCCGCCGCGACCAGCTCGCTCAGGTTTTGTACCTTCACGTTCAGCTTGTAATGGCGCTTGATCTCGTCCAGTTGGTCCAGGCAGTTGTGGCAGGAAGTGGCGACGATCTCGGCCCCGGTGGCCGCGATCTGATCGGCTTTCACCTTCGCCGCCGCCATGCGTTCTTTGGCGAATTCGCTCATCGCCAGCATCCCGCCCCCGCCTCCGCAGCAGTAGTTCTCCGCGCCGTGCGGCTCCATGTCCACGAAATCCAGCACGGTGTGGCGCAGGATATAGCGCGGCTCGTCGATGATCCCGCCGTTGCGGGCCTGGTTGCACGGGTCGTGATAAGTGA
This sequence comes from uncultured Anaerolineaceae bacterium, assembly GCA_964391195.1. Lineage (GTDB taxonomy): Bacteria > Chloroflexota > Anaerolineae > Anaerolineales > UBA4823 > JAAYXE01. Next base: position 5,181 of record CAYMLG010000073.1, read on the forward strand.
CGCGCTTATCGTTCACCGCCGGGTTGAGCTTGAAGCGCCGTTCTGCAATGTAGCGGGCCATCAGCTCGGTGAAACTCTGCACCCGGAAGGGGTAGCCGCGGCCGAGCCAGTTCTCGGCTTCCCAGCGTTGGGAGCGGTAGCCATGGCCACACTCGGCCATCACCAACACATCGGCGCGCAGGTGGTTGACCGCCGCCTCCAGGTTGCCGGCCAGCTTGCGGGCGGTATCGTCATCACCGTTGAACAGGGCGTAGTTAGTGGCGTCCCAACTCTCCGTGCTCAGGGTCCAGTCTTCGCCCGCGGCGTGGAAGATCTTCGCCGCGGCCTGGATCAGGTAGGGGAAGTATTTCACTTCCCGGGGGTTAAAGGTGTACACCACCCGAGCGCCCTTCTTGTTGAAGGGGATCTTGATGCTGGGATCATCCAGCTCAGCCTGCAGCTCTTCCTCCATCCACTCCACGGTCTCCACGTAGTCTTCTTCGCTGACGCCCATATTGTTCCCGGTCTCCAGGTGCACGTCGACCGTGGCTTTCAACCCTTCGGGGGTCATATCCATGGCGGTGAGCATAGCCCGGGCGGTGCGGATGATCTGGCGGGTGTCCACGCCCATCGGGCAGTTGATGACGCAGCGCCCGCACATGGTGCACGAACCCCAGGCGGCCTGGATCAGACTATCGATCAGCTCCTGGTCGAGGGGGGCGGCCCCCACCCAGCCCGGGGCAGCCTTCCCCAGCGGGTCCGCCAGCTGCCGGTAGAGCTTGCGGAGCTGTTCGGCCCGGTAGGCGGGCACGTATTCCGGTTTGGGGGTGGAGACGTAATAGTGGCAGGCCTCGGCGCACAGCCCGCAGCGCACGCAGACTTCCATCGAGGCTGCGAGCTGGCGGTTCAGCCGCTTGCGCAGCACTTCCAGGGCGATTTCCGCTTTTTCAGCGGTCAACTGGTAGCGAGGGTCGGAAAATCGTTCGTCGATCATGGCCGCTTACTCCGCGTACTTCCCCTTGGGCTGGCCGATCACCCCGCGCCGCCCAAAGCTCAAACCAAAGAAAAACTTCGAGTAAAAGAAATAGACACAGTGCCGGATCTTGCTCCAGGGCGCGTAAACCGCCAGCAGACCGCCAACCAGCAAGAAATAGGGCAGAGCCCCCGGGAGGATCAGGGCCAGGCAAGCCAGAGCGATGAAGGACGAAGTGAAGAAGACCGAGAAGTAATCGTCCGGCAGGCTGAGCAGGCGTGTGTTCGGTTCCATGCGGCGCATGGCGATCCCGGCGAACCCGGCCAGCGCCCCGAGGCCGGTGAGCGCTACGGCCGGCAGCCAAAGCCAGGATGGCAGCGCCTCGAACCGGACCTGCGGCAGGAGACCGGCCAGGCAAAGGGCGATGGCGGCGAAGATCCCTACGTGGAAGACGATGCCGCGGATATACGCCGCCCAATGCAGGCGAGTGCTCTCCTTCTCCCAGGGGGCCATGCCCAGGGTGAAGGCGTACAGGATGCCCCGCCGCACATTGCCTCGTTCACGGGCTAAATCTTGCTTGAACGGCCGGCGCATGATCTCGCCCAGGCGCAGCAAGATGCCCACAATCCCTAACCCCAGCCCAGCCAGGGCTATAATCCGGGAAATGTCCAGCAAATTCATACCGTTACTCCTCGTTATTTGATCGAAATCCGCCGGGCGGTATCCAGCGCCTGGTCGAACGCCTGAGCGGCCCAGACCGGGTTGACCGGCTGAAACTCCAGCCCCAGGATAAGGCTGGCTTCGACCGGGGCCAATGCATCGCCCCGCACCCGGGCGGCGAGGGCCATGCCCAGGGCGCGGGCGAACAGGTCGGGGTCATTGCTTTCCAGGGCGAGGGCGCGAAGCACCACCGCTTTGTCGGCTTCCAGGTCCATCTGTTCGACTGCCTGGAGGGCAGTGTCCGGGTCGGTGCCGGCCAGGGCCACCCCCAGGGCGACCAGGGGATAGGTCTCGCCCAGCGCCTCGCTGCTCTGCCAGGCCAGGTCGTATTCCCCTAATGCTGTGAGCGCCTGCACCCGCAGGTATGGGCTCTCCAGCGCGGCGGCCAGGTCGCGGTTGCCGGTGGCGATGGCGATGTCCCGCAGCGCTCGCTCACGCAGGGTCGGGATCTGGATCTCCCGGGCGCGGTCGGGCTGCTCCCAGGCGGCAGCGATCTCCGCCTGGGCCCGGGCCCGCTCGTAGGGGTCGGCGATCTGCAGGGCGGCCTCCCAGGCGGCCTGATACTCGCCCGTGATCAGGAACGCCGTCGCGCAGGCGGGGGCCATGGATGGGGCATCACACTCCAGCCCGGCGGTCCGGCCCCAGGCCGCCGCCAGGTCGCCAAGGACGTAGGCGTGTTCGAGGGCGGAGAGGCCCTGCGCCGACTCCAGCAGCCGGGCGGCTTCTTCGAAGTAGGCAGATTCGCCGCTCAGGAGGCCGATCTCGCGCAGCAGGCGGGCCTGTTCGGCCGGGGATGCGGCCCGGCGGGCGTCCTCGGCCGCCTGTGCGTACAGACTGGCGTCCCCGGTCAGCGCGGCCACTTCCCGCCAGCCCCAGGAGCGGATCGCCGGGTCTTCGATCTCACTCAGGACTGTGCGCGCAGCCTGGGGGTCGAATTCGGCCCAGGTCACGGCAATCCCGCGCAGGTCGAGATCGCGGTACAGGTCCTGCGCCTGCCGGGCATAGGCCAGGGCATCGTTCAGCAGGGTCTCGGCCCGGGCGGGGTCCAGCGGGATCCATTCGGCGGCTGCCAGGCGCAAGCCCCAGCCGCGGGAATGGGCGGCGTTCAATTCGCTGGCAATCACCAGCGATTTTTCCAGGTCGGTCTCCGAGCCGGCGCTCAATTCCACCGTCGCCTGCCGCTCGCCCCACACCGCGCTCGTATCCCGGTGCGCTTCCTGGGCGGCCAGCACGGCCTCGTTCAGGGCGCCTTCACCATCCTGCGCCTCAGGCAGGGCGAATCCAACCCGGCTCAAGGACCAGATTCGCGCCTGCGCCTGGCTGGCGGCGTCTGCCGCCCGACCGGCGGTGTCGAGCACTTCCTGGATCTCCTGTTCCTCCAGGGTGGCCACAGCGGGGTCGAAGGACGGGATCCGGAAGATGGGCAGGGAGAACAGGACGAAGACCCCGGCCAGGGCGGCAATCGCCCCGGGGGAGAAGACCACCGCAGCCAGCCCGCCGGGGGCTACGGCCAGTTTACGGATGTTCCAATAGCCCCAGGCCAGCGAAATCAGCGCCACCAGGGTCACCCCGGCGGCAGCCAGCATCACACGCTGGCGCTTGACCGCCTCGTAAAGCTCGTTGATCTCGGTGTAGCTCTTTCCTAAACGGTAGCGCAGCATCTGCGCCTGCGAGCGGAAGGCTTCCAGGCTGTGCACCGGCTCGTCCAACAGGCGCTGGTAGCTCTCCGTTGCCGCGGCGATGCGCCCGTCGAGCTTCTCTGTGTCCACCCCGGCGGGGAGCTGCGCCCGCGCCCGGTCGATGGCCAGCAGCACGCGCTCGGTGTAGAACTGCTCCTCGTGGATGACCTTCATCGCCGGGCAGGGGTCGAGCGTCTCCCGCTCGATCGTCCCCGTCCAGCGGGTCGCCTGCTCTAAGCGCTCGTCTTCAGGGCCGTGACATTCACGGCAATAATTGCCAGGGTAGATCGCCTGGGTTCCGGGCGCCGGGTGGGTGGGCGCCTCGTCCGCCGGGGCGGGCCCTTCTGCCGCCACAGCCGGGACGATCAGGAACAGCATCGCCGCCACTAAGAGTATGCTCAGCAGACTGCGTTTTTTCATGGGGCTATTCTTCCTCCTTGCCACCGGCGATGATCCAGCGGGTCAGCGCTACGTAAGTCACGCAAGCCAGGAGGAGGACTCCGATGACGACGACGCCACCCGGACCGGGCTCATTAAAGAAGGCATAAACCAACTGACTGATATCCATCCTCAGTAACCTCCCAACCTCTCAATCTCCGGCCGCCGGCTCGGAGCCCAGGCCTGCTTCCGTCTCCGCCGGTTTGGCCGCTGGGGCATGGCCCGGCAGGCTCTCCGCCGTCTCCCATAAGGGGACGATGGGGAACAGGCGGGTGAACACGGCGTACAGCAGCGCCATGCCGGCGAACAGGGAAGCGGTGATCAGCACTTCCACCCAGGTCGGGCGGTAAAGAGCGTAGGCCATATTGAAGAACAGGCGCGGGCTGGCTTCGGTGGGGACGATGACGATATAGCGCTCGATCCACATGCCGATGTTGATCATGATCGAAGCCGTCACCATCCAGCCGATGTTGTTCTTCCCTTTGAAGATAAAGATCAGCAGCGGGACCACGAAAACCAGCACGCTCATGGCCCAGAAGAGCAGGGCATAGTTCCCGCCCAGCTTGTCGTTCAGGACGCGCATCTCCTCCACCATGTTGCCGTATCCGGCGGTGATGCTCTCGGCCAGCATCATGTACAGCCAGCCCAGGGTGAAGGTGATCAGCAGTTTGCGCAGCGAGTTGAACAGGTTGATCGGCAGCGCTTTTTCCAGGTTGTACGCCTTGCGCAGCAGCGCCAGCACGATGACCACCGCCGCCGTCCCCGAGAGGATGGCACCGAGCAAGAAGAAGGGCCCGATCAGCGCGGTGTGCCACCCGGGCTGGAGGGTCATGCCAAACACCCAGGAGACCACGGTGTGTACGGTGACCACCAGCATGGTCATGAAGATCGCCATACCGTCCAGCACCCGCTCCAGCCGGTGGAACTGCTCGGGGGTTGAGTTCCAGCCCAGAGCCAGGGCCCGGTACATGCGCCGCTGCCAGGCCGGGGCGTCCACCAGGCGGTCGCGGCACAGGGCGATATCGGGCAGGAGCGATAGGTACATGAAGACGATGCTGGAGAGCAGATACAGGCCCACCGCGGTGAAGTCCCACAGCAAGGGTGACTGGTAGCGGCCGTAGAAGAGCACGTTGAGGATGCGCTCGGGACGGCCCATATCGGCCATAATGGCCGCCACGCCGAAGGGCAGGCTGAACAGGGTGATGGCTTCTGCGGCGCGGGTGAGCGGGGCGCGCCAGCTCTGCCCGGCCACGCGCAGGATGGCCGAAATGAAGGTCCCCGAGTGGGCCAGGCCGATGAAGAAGACGAAGTTGGTGATGTACACACCCCAATAGACCGGGCGGTTCAACCCCGTCACTCCCAGGCCGGTAACGAACTGGTAGGCCCACACGCCGATCCCGGCCAGCAGGATGCCGCCCAGCACGGTCCACAGCAGTTTGTCGGCCGTGGTGATCTTGCGCAGGGGAGCCAGGATGATCTTTTCGTTCGGATTGAAAGGATGCATCGTTCGGTTACCCTTGTTTCAAGTAAAAGACCTTGGGCTGCGTGCCCAGCTCTTCTTGCAGGCGATAAGCCCGCGGGCTGTGCGAAAGTTTGGCCACCAGGCTGTTGGGATCGTCCAGGTCGCCGAAGTAACGGGCATGGGCGGTGCAGGTCTGCACGCAGGCGGGGATATAGTCCGTCGCCTGGAAGGCTCGACCCTCAGCCTCGGCCGATTCGCGGGCCTTCCGCAGCCGCTGCACGCAGAAGGTGCACTTCTCCACCACGCCCGCCGGGCGGGGCCTGACCTCCGGATCGGGGTTCAGGTGCGCTTTCAGGGCTTCCGGCCATTCCGGGGGATACCAGTTGAAGTAGCGCGCCTGGTACGGGCAAGCGACGGTGCACATGCGACAGCCGATGCAGCGGTCGTAGTTGACCAGGACGATGCCCTCTTCGTTCTTGTAGGTGGCCTGCACCGGGCAGACTTTGATGCAGGCTGCTTCGTCGCAGTGCATGCAGGGGCGAGGGACCAGGGTGGTCATGATGTTGGGATACTCGCCCTCGAAGAAGGGCAGCACTTCGTTCCACAGAATCGTTCGCCCGGCCTCAGCCTGGTTGGGCCCGGCAACCGGGGTGTTGTTTTCCATCCGGCAAGCCGCGGTACAGCTCTGGCAGGCGATACATTTATCCAGGTCGATCACCATTCCCCAACGGGGCATTTTCTACCTCCTTAGGCGCAGTCCGGCGGCCCGCCGGGCTGCCCGTTGCCAAGCTATTCGGCTTTATAGACCCGCACTCGGGTCGGATTGAACGCTGGCTGCCCCGTCAATGGTTCGCTTCCGGCGTTCAATAATTGGTTCGAATTGACGCCCACCTGCATGCGCTGCGGGGCGCCCCGTCCCCAACGGACGGCGGTCAGGCGGCCCTGGCCGGGCGGCAGGAACACAGCATTGGGCCACAACCCTTCATACAGGCGAACGCTGGCCTGCACCCGCCCGTAGGCCGATTCGACCCACACCAGGTCACCCTCTTCCAGGCCAAGCTGGCGGGCTGCCCGCGGGTTGATCTCGACCCAACTCTTCCATTGGTCGTGGAACTGCAGCCCGTAGGCTTCCTGAAGGCTGGGGATAATCCCGTTCCAGGTGGTGGACTGGGTGAAGAGCGACTGGGAGACCAGCAGGAAAGGATACTGCTCCATCTCGCGCGTGTCTTCGGCCAGGGTGGCCGGCAGGACGAAGTGTGGCAGGCAGGCCTCGTCGCTTTGCCCGCCGGGCTGGGCCGCCAATAATGCGTGCAGCTCACGGGAGAAGAAGTCGAAACGACCATCTTGTGGAGCGTGCAACCGGTCACGGCCGACCACGTCACCCCAGGCCGGGCTGCCCGGGGTAGCGTTGAAATACACCATCTCCGACCAGGCGCCGTTGGCTTCGAGCTTCTCCCATTCCATGTCGATCGCGCTCAGGCGGTGCTTCACCAGGTCGAGGTACGACTTCCAGGGCAGGGCCTGGGCCGCCGGGCCGCCGAGGCGCCGGGCGAGCTCGAGCAGCAGTTCACCGGCAGGGAGGGTGTCGTGCACCGGCTCGACCACCGGCCGCCGCAGAGATACCCCGGCGTACCCCGTGCCTTCGATGAAGTCGTCCCCCCACTCCTCGAGGAAGGTGCCCACCGGCAAGATCAGATCGGCGTGGGCGGAGGTCTCGTCCAGGGTGTTGGCCAGGGAGACGACGAACGGCACCTTCATCAGCGAGCGGGCAAATTGGCTGCCGTTGGGCAGGTCGTACACCGGGTTGGCGTTATAGACGAACAGGGTGTCCAGCGGGTAGGGGCTGCCGGATTCGATCGCCTTTGCCAGGTTCAGCGGGGCCGAAACGGCCAGGGGGAGGTCCGCCGTGCCGGCCTCGTCTACCCTGGGTTGGGCCAGCCCAGACTGCCCGGCCGCGTCGGGGGAGAACTCGGGCCATTCAGCCATCTCCGGGAAGCGCTGCACCAGCACCCCGCCGGGGCAGTCGATCGAGCCGACCAGGGCGTTCAGGCAGTGGATGGCCATCGCGGTGTACAGGCTGTTGCCGGAGGCCAGGGCCTCCTCTTCGGTGGGCATCAGGGCTACGGCGGGCAGGTTGGTGGCAAATTCCCCGGCCAGGCGAGCGATGATCTCGGTCGAAACCCCGGTGATGCGCGCCACACGTTCCAGCGGGTAGCCTTCCAGCACCAGGCTCTTGAACCCTTTGTGGAGCTGCCCGCTTTCATCGGTGAAATCTTCGAAGCCGAAGGTGAAGTTCTCGATGAAACCGGCGTCGTACATCTGGCTGTTGATGATCACGTTCGCCATACCCAGAGCCAGGGCGGCGTAGGTGCCGGGGCGGATGGGCACCCATTCATCGGCCTTCATCCCCGTGATCCCCAGGCGAGGGTGGGCGACCACCAGCTTGCCGCGCTGCGGGCGGCCGCGGCGCATGAAAGCCAGGGAACCCAAATAGCCGATCACGTGGCGGTTGGACTCGAGCAGATTGCCGCCGAAGGCCATCACGTAGCGGCTGTTATTCAGGTCGTAGACGGGGATACCGTTGATCCCCTGGGTGAGCCACATGGCCAGCCGGGCGGGGCTGTGCTGGGCGGCGATCATGTTGGGTGAGCCGTAGGCTTGCATGAAGCGCTGGATCAGGGAGCGCATCTGGCCGCGGGTCTCGCCGTGCAAGAAGGCCATGCGATGCGCCTGGCCCTTCTGGCGCAGCTCGGACAGGCGCCCGGCGACGAGTCCCAGGGCTTCATCCCAGGAGATCTCTTTCCAATCTCCGCTGCCCCGCGCGCCGGTCTGCAAGCGTGGGTGGTGGATGCGCTCGGGGCTGTACAGCGCTTCAAGGGCCGTCTGACCTTTGAGGCAGCACACTCCCTGGTTGAGGGGGTGCAGGGCGTTGCCCTCGATCTTCACCGCTTTTCCCCCCACCACGCGCACCTCCAGGCCGCAGCCCGAGGGGCACATGGCGCAGGTGGTCTTGACCCAGGTTTCCCCGGCTGCGCCCGCTTCGGCGCCCTGCAATCCTGGCAGCCTGCCGCGGCTGGCGGCGATGACGCTCGCCCCGGCGGCTGCGGCTGCCGTTCCAACTTTGAGCACGTCTCTTCGGGTTAATTTCGTCATCTTTCGACCTACCTCTACCTTGCGGATCGTGGTCGCCGGTGGCGGGGGCGCTCGATCCGCGCTTTTTCTATACCGGTGGTCAATTTCCCGAGTAGCCCTGCAGCCACTCGTGCACGGCCTGCACTTCGCCCGGGGCGGCTTTCAGCGGCTCGGGTGGAGCGATCGTTTCCGGCGGCGTGGTGTAGGCGCTCTCATCCACTTCCAGCGATACGCCCAACACTTCCAGCGACGAAATCAGGTCTGGCACCAGGCTGGGCTTACCACTGCCGACCCAGGCCTGGCCGCGCGGCCCGCGCTGCCCGCCGCCCGAGGGGCTCACGTGGCAGGTGGCGCAGGGCTCGCCGGTCTGTGCCGAGTATTCGGGCAGCGCCTGTGCCTGCCGTGCCGGGAGCAGGGCGAACACCAGGGCCAGCGCGGCGCTAAGGATGACTAGAATGAGTGCGACTTTTCGCATGCTTATCTCCTCTGCCTGGGGTCCTCACGCAATCTCGCCCACAGTCACGATATCGTCCTCGACGCTGACCGGGAACTGCTCCAGGGGAACCGGCGGCGGTCCGCCGGTCACTTCTCCAAACTGGTCGAAGCGCCCATCGTGGCAGGGGCAGTAGAATTCCTTCTTCCCCGCTTCCCACTGGACGATGCACCCCAGGTGGGTGCAGATGAGCGAGAAGGCTTTGATCGACTCCGGGGTGCGCAGCACGAGGACCGGGGTGCTGCCGTAGGTGATCTGCTTCACGCCGCCCATGGGCAGCTCCGAAAGCGGGAACTGGACCGGAGCTGCCTCTTGCGAGCCGGCCTGTGCCGGGAACAGCCGGCTTTGCAGCCAGGTGCCCGCCCAGGCCGTACCGATTGCCGCGATGCCGAAGCGGATAAACTGCCGGCGGGACAGGAAAGCGGAGGGTTTGGGGTTTGGCCGTTTCTCGTCACTCATGGTCACAATCCTGAAGCTCGTTCACGGGGTTTCAACGATCTCGTTTGCGCCGACGTAGTTATGGCAGTTGTTGCACGACGTCTCCGGTTCGTGGCAGTACAGGCAGTCGGCTTCCAGTATGTCGCCGCGGTTGACGATCTCCCAGTGGTGGGTCTGCCACCATTCGAGCGGGTTATGGTACTCCGGGGCGGCGAAGGCCGGGTCGATGCGCACCGAGAGCGGTCCGGGGCCGTCTTTCTCCGGTTTTTCGGCGTAGGCCGGGTAGTAGATCACGATCAGGGTAAGTATTGTCAGGCTAAGCAGGATCAGCACGAACTTGCGCATAGCTTCTCTCCAGGTAAGGGGCCGCCCCTCACATCTTCAGCGCTTTCACAAACAGGTCGATCACCCCGCCCACCTGCACCGGAACGTCCCAGTACTTCATCACTTCGGGCAGGTTGGCTTTGCAGATAGCGCACACCGTAGCCAGGTAGGAGGCCTCGACGTGTTTGACCGCCATCGCCCGCGGCTTGCCGCCCGCCATGCGGATGGGCATTAGCTCGTCGGTCAGCAGCCCGCCTCCGCCGCCGCAGCAGAAAGTTTTCTCGCGGATGGTGTCCGCCGGCATTTCGACGAAGTTGTTGCAGCAGGCGCGCAGTATTTCGCGGGGTTCGTCCAGCAGGGCGCCGGCGCGGGCGGAGTTGCACGGGTCGTGGTAGGTGACGCGCAGATCGTCGTTGGCGCTCTTATCCAGCTTACCGTCGAAGGCGCCCTTGCGCAGCATGTCGACCATGTACTGGCTGATATGATACGGGTAAGGCGGGTCGAACATATCCATCGGGCCGTTCAGGGTGGGGGTCAGGATGGCCCCGCGCCAGGCATGCCCGCACTCGCCCCAGATGATGGTTTTGACGTTGAGCATGCGGGCGGCGTCGATGATGCGCTTGTTCACCTTCTTCAGGTTGTGGAAGTTCAAGAACAGGCCGAAGTTCCCGCCCTCGTTGCAATAGGTGGAAGTCGTCCAGCGCACCCCGAGGAAGTGGAACAGCTTACCGTAGCCAATCATGGTGTCCACGTTGGCAAAGTTGTCGGCCGAGGGGGGGACGAGCAGCACATCGGCCCCGTAATCGTCCACCGGGAAACGGATGGGCAGGCCGGTCTCCTCCTGGATGTCCTCTTCCAGGAACTCGCAGTTGTCTTTCCACGCCGGGGCGGGGATGCCCAGGTTGTTCCCGGTCTGGTACACCTTGGCCACTACCTCGGTCACGTACTTGGTAGACACGCCGATGGAAGCCATAATCTCGCGGGCGGCCATGGTGATCTCGGCGGTATCGATGCCGTAGGGGCAGAAGACCGAGCAGCGCCGGCACTCGGAGCACTGGTAGAAGTAGGTGTACCACTTCTCGAGCATCTCTTCGTCGAAGTCGGCGGCTTCGTTCAGCTCGGGGGCAATGCGCCCGCCGGGGGTGAAGTAGCGGCGGTACACCTTCCGCATCAGCTCGGCCCGGGCTACCGGAAAGTTCTGCGGATCTCCGGTGCCGAGGAAGTACTGGCACTTATCGGTGCAGGCGCCGCAGCGCACGCAGACGTCCATGAAGATGCGCAGGGCCTGGTTCTTCTCCAGCAGCTCGCCCAATTTGGCGATCCCCTTCTCCTGCCAATCCGGGACTCGCTCGGCGGGCAGGTCGATCGCCTGCGTGTCTTTCTCTTTACTCGGCCAGCACTTCACCTCGGCCGTGGCGAATTCGCGTATCTCGGGCGCCGAGAGGATGCCGTTCTTTGCCGGATCTTTTATTATCGGTGTCTCGTCGAATTTTGCCATCGTCTTCTCTCATCACTTCCTGACCGGATAATCCCAGGGATTGACATATCGCTTGCCCTTTACCTGCACCTGGTACGGCTGGGAGCGGGTGGGGCTGAAGAAGATCCCACCGGCGTGCAGCAGTTTGCTGACCGGGAAGTAAATCATCAGCAGCAGCACCAGCAGGTAATGGATCAGGAACAAGGGGTGGGCGGGAGGAGCGGTGGGGTGCAGGGTGAGCAGCCCGAGCAGGAAGGCCTTCACATCGACAATGTAGACGTGCGCCCAGTAGCTCACCATGATCCCGGTGGCCGCAATCCCGCCGAGCAGGGCGAGGGCGATGAAATCGGGCAGGTTGGAAATGTAAAGCGTGCGGCGCAGGGCCAGGCGACGCCAGAACAGGTACAGGATGGCGAGACCAAACAGGTAGCCGAAGAACAGCGCCACCGTCTCCATGTAAAGCACCAGTTTGGGCACCGGGTAGGTGAAGTAGCGCAGGTGGCGGAAGAGGACCGCGGCCAGGGCATAGTGGAAGATGATCGCCCCCACCCACAGCGCTTTATCGGCTTTGAACAGGTTGGGGAAGATGGTCACATCGCCCAGGACACGGCCCACCGCGCCGCCCTCGGTGGTTGGGGCGGGGGTGACTGCGGCCGGGATGGGCATCGGAGTCCGCAGGTAACCAATCAGGCGCCACAGCAGCCCGAACACGAACGCCGCCGCAGCGAAATAGGACAGTCCAATAATGAACAATGATGCCAGGGTCCAGAGTGGCGTCACAGGGGCCATAACTACCTCGTCGCGAGAAAACACTCTCCCCACCCCTTCCCCACGGCCAGGGTGGCGCACCGGGGGAAGGGGTCATCGAGAGGAAGATTGCAGCCAGTGTGCGGATGATTGAAACCAGGCCGGTCCCGATCATCCGCACGTTGGGTGAAGGTTAGACGCAGCCGGTAGGTTTGGGAAGGCCGGCAATCTTGCATGCACCCTTCGCCGGTCCGCTGGGGAACAGCTCGTAGATGGTCTTGAGCGGGAACCCCGTTTCTTTGCACAGTTTGCGGATCATGGGGGCAATGCCGTATTGTTGGTAGTAATCACGCAAGTAGTTGATCACTTTCCAGTGATCTTCGGTCAGCTCACCCACTTCTTCGGTCTTGGCAATCGCCGCCGCCAGGGCTTCGTTCCAGCAATCGGGATCCTGGATGAAGCCGTCCTCGTCCACATCTACCTGAATACCATCGAGTTCAATCACTGCCATTTTTGCCTCCGTAGCATTTATTACCTTTGGTTTACCCTGCAGCGGGAGGAAACCGAACCCGGCTGTAGCTGGCCGCCGGTTTCCGGACCCCACCCCGAACTAAGCATCGGGCAGCTTGATGAAGGTCGCCCCGCCGTAAGAGGTGAATTCGAGCGTACCTTCGTTGACCAGTTCGGTGAGAGCTTTCTTCACCGTCCGGTTTTCCAGGCCGAGACCGTTGGCCACGTCCCGGCTGGTCATCATCTTGTTCTTCTGTTTGAAGAATTCGACGATCTGTGCTTTCAGATCTTCCATAGTCTGGTCGCTCATACCAGGTCTCCTTTCGGTCGAGCGTTACCGCTGGATGGCGGCGGATGGGCGCAGGAGCAGGCCGGCGCCCATCCGGGCCATTCTGGCTACCACTTGAAGGTAGGTGTAGAGCGGTAGGTTTCAGGCGCCAGGGTGAAGTCGTCGATCAGTTGGGCGGCGAAGGGGATGCCGGTGAGGGTGAAGAACCGCTCCCAACCGATGCGCTCGATCCACTCGCCCATGCGCTCGTGCTTGCGGGCATGGGTGGCCCAGGTCTCGACGATATTGCGGACCGCTTCGGTGACTTCGGGCCAGCGCGGGGGGTTGTTGGGCAGGTAGGGGATCACCAGGCGCGAGAACTTCGGTGGGGTGCGGGCGCTGGAGATCTTGCCGCCCACCCAGATGGAGACGCCGTCCCCGATCGGGTCGGCCACGGGCATTCCGGGGCACATGGTGTAGCAGTTGCCGCAGTACATGCAGCGCTCTTCGTTCACTACGAGCGACTTGTTCTTGGGGTCGGGCCGGATGGCGCCGGTGGGGCAGGCCGCGATCACATTGGGGATCTCGCACTTGGCCCGCACCGTGTCGTGGTCGATTTTCGGCGGCTTGCGGTGGATGCCGAGGATGGCGACATCCGAGCAGTGCACCGCGCCGCACATGTTCAGGCAGCAGGCCAGGGAGATGCGGCAGTAGGCCGGCAGCTTCTCGTCCACGAAGTACTCGTGCAGATCGTCCATCACCGCCTTGACGATACCCGAGGCGTCGGTCGCAGGCGTGTGGCAGTGGATCCAGCCCTGGGTGTGTACCGGGTTGGAGATGGCGTGGCCGGTGCCGCCCACCGAGAAGCCGTTCGCCTTCAGGTGCGCGATCAACGGTTCGACCTTGGCCGGGTCGGAGACCAGGAACTCCAGGTTGTGGCGGCTGGTGAAGCGCAGGTGGCCGTCGCAGTACTCGTCGGCGATGGCGCACACATCCCGGATCCAATCGGTGCTGACCAGCCGGCTGGAACCGACCCGCACCGTCCACAGCTCGTCGCCGGATTCGGCCACGTGCCGCAGCACGCCGGGCTTGACCCGATCGTGGTACTTCCACTGGCCGTAGTTCTTGAGTACGACCGGCGGGAGCATATCTTTATAGTATGGAGGGCCGAAATCAGTCTTGCCAGCCATCACTTCACCTCCTCAGGATCCCAGAAGTAGTAGGGGTTGGCGCGCGGCACTCGCACCATCTGCGGCGCCGGTTCCAGGTCCATGGCCTTGAGGAAGTTGCGCATGCCGAGGCGGTTGATCAACTCGCCCAGGCGCTCGCGCATCTTCCCGTTTTCATCCCACCACTCCCAAATCTTCTCAAGCAGTTCCTTGAATTCATCGTAAGGGGGTTCCATCTTCATGAAGGGCACGATCACCCAGGAGAGCAGGGCGCCTTTGACGATGGGGGCCTTACCACCGACCAGGATGGTTGCGCCGCGCTCTTTACCGGGGCGCAGGGCGCGGGGCATCAAGTTGATGCAGTGCATGCAGCGGTTGCACTCGGCATCGTCGATCGCCAGAGTCTTGGTCTCCGGGTTCCAACGCATGCACTTCGTCGGGCACAGATCGACCACTTCGCATTGGATGTCGATCCCGTTGTTGGCGTAGTAGGCCACGCCTTCCGGATCCACCTGGATTTTGTCGCGCCAGGTGCCGATGATCGCGATGTCCGAGCGGGGGATCGCGGCGACGCAGTCGTTGGGGCAGCCCGAGATCTTAATCTTGGACTTGTAGGGGAACATCGGGCGGTGCAGCTCGTCCTGGTAGGCCATGGTGATGTCGTAGAGGATGTCCAGGGTGTCGATGCAGGCGTATTCGCAGCGCCCGGGGCCCACGCAGCAGCTCGGAGTGCGCATGTCGCTGCCCGAGCCGCCCAGGTCGAAGTTGATTTCGGCCAGGTCGTCGAAGCAAGGCTGCAGGGCATCGGTGGTGGTGCCCAGCAGGATGATATCGCCGGTGGCGCCGTGCAGGTTGGTCAGTCCGGAACCGTGCTTGTCCCACACATCGCACAACTGGCGGAGTTTATCGGTGGTGTAGAACCAACCCGAGGGTTGGTTGACCCGCAGGGTGTGGAATTCGGCCACGCCGGGGAAATCTTCCGGCAGATCGGAGTAGCGCCCGATGACGCCGCCGCCGTAGCCGCGCACGCCGACGATGCCGCCGTGTTTCCAGTGCCCGATCCGGTCTTCGTAAGACCGCTCAAGCTGCCGGAGCAGGTCCTTAGCTGCCTCCTTGTTCTTGGCAGCGCGCTTGATCTCGGTTACGAAGCTCGGCCAGGGACCATGTTCCAGGTCATCCAGCAAGGGGGTTTCTGAATCTGTCATTCTGGTTTACCTCCAGTTAGCAAAACTGGTGTCTGGGTTGTTGCCGTCCGGGACGTACGAGAACAATAAACACCGGTTTGATTTGCAAGGTCCATTTTGCAGGAGAGCAGGCGGTGTGCGCCTGCTCCCCCACAGTCAGGTAGCGCGGGCTTGGTATTAGAGTGTTTCGATCGGCAGCAGCCAGCCGAAGATGATCCAGGAAACGGCCAGGGCCAGCAGGGTGT
Source organism: uncultured Anaerolineaceae bacterium (assembly GCA_964391195.1). Lineage (GTDB taxonomy): Bacteria > Chloroflexota > Anaerolineae > Anaerolineales > UBA4823 > JAAYXE01. The sequence goes on from CAYMLG010000073.1 coordinate 20,419, forward strand.
TGAAGACGGTGACGATCAGGTACACAATGACCGGCGACCAACCCATCTTCTTGAACTCGCCCACGGACAGTTCCAGGCCCATGCAGACGAAGGCCAGGGCGAAGAACCAGTCCTTGGCGGCGGCGATGGCGGTGGCAGGATCGGATTTCGATTGGATCACACCGAAGGTGTAGAGCAGGGAGGCGATGATGAAGCCGAGCACGAACTTCGGGAAGCGCTTCCAGATCACGCTGGCATCCGGGCGTTCTTTCTTGCCCTCCACCACGGTGGTGAAGTACAGGGCCAGGCCGAAGGCCACGAAGCCGATCAGGGCGTTCTGGGTCTGCTTGACGATGGCCGCGATCTCTTGAGCTTTCGGGCCGTAGATGGTGCCTGCGCCGACGACGGCGGCGGTGGTGTCGACGTTCCCACCGAACCAGGCGCCCGCTACAGGCTCAGGCATGTTCAGCATGCCAGCGATGAGCGGGGCGATGACCATCAGGGGCAGGGCGGTGACAATCACCAGGGCGGTGATGTAGGTGATCTCTTCCTTCTTCGCCAGGACGGAGCCGGCCGCAGCAATGGCCGCCGACACACCACAGATGGAGACCGCGGTGGACATCACCGCGCGCAGCGTGTCAGACAGGCCGAACTTGCCGCCCAGCCACCAGGAGAAGAAGTACACCGCGGTGACCATGATGATGCCCTGCAGCACGGCGCCACCGGCCGAGACCAGGATGACTTTGAAGCTGATCCCGGCGCCCATCAGCACCAGACCGATCTTCAGGAACAGTTCGGTGCGGAAGCCGGATTTGACCGAGTCGTACACGCCCACGGTCTTCAAAACCCAGTTGGCGATCAGGCCGATCAACGCCGCCCACAGCGGGTATTCCAGCACTTTGCCGGGCACACCCAGGCCGAAGAGGTCGGGGATGCCGTAAACCTGGTACTTCGCCCAGCGGGCTACGAAGGCCAGGGCTAATACAAGAGCCAGCCCAATCAGGAACCCTATGGTCCCGCTGCTGGCTGCCTTTTCAGTCGGTTTAGCAGTAGTAGCCATGTTTTATGCTCCTTCTCCGTCCTAGAAGGTCAACCAAGAGGGGGACACTACGCCGATCAATGCCAGGGCAATGATCGCAAAGGCCAGGATAACGCTCAGCCAATCTTCATTGATTTTCATTTTCCATTCTCCTCAATGGGTCGCAAAACAGATTGGATAGGGGACAGGTAATCCTTGTATATGAGTACAGTGTTGGCTTGTGGTGGACAGGGACAAACCAATGACTGTGTCTGGATCCGTTCACCTCCTTACAATCGGCCGGGAAGAATATGCCCGCGCGCTATTCCCGACTCTTCGATCGTTAAGTGTTTGTTATGCGGCGAGACGTAATACCTTGGTGAATCCTTCAATGGCTTCCCTTACATTGTAGTAAAGTTCACAATGTAAGGGAATAAGGAAAGGACTCATTTTTAACTAAGGAAAGTCTTAATTGTTATTCTTGGACTGGCTTTTTTTGACTGGTATCCTGCTTCTCCCCCGGCGCCGAATTCCTCGATATAGAAAAAGCGGCGCCGGCCTCGTTACCCATACGAGGCCGGCGCCGCTTTACCGGGGTGTTCGTCCGGGGCTGTTACCCGGCGCCCGCGCGCATGCGCTGGTAGAACTCAATTCCGATCAGAATCAACCCGGCCAGGCCGGCTACTGCACCGGCCACAAGCAGCCAGGGCTGCCCGACCAACACCAGGGCATCGGCGACCATCAGGCAGGCCCATCCGGCCGCCAGCCGGTATTTTTTCTGACCAAGGTTCGATAGGGCGAAACCGCCAAGAATGAACAGGGTACCCACGACGATCTGGTTGTCGAGCGAGCCGATCAGCTCCCAATCCAGGGCCCAGGCGAGGATCAGGAAGATGCCCAGCGCCACCGGCACCAGGCTGAGCACCAACAGCAGCCGCTGCCAGGAGCCCGTGGAGGCTTTTCCGGTTTTGTTTACGCTGCGCTTTGCTTTTGGTTTTGCACTCATATTTTCGCCTTGAGAATGGGATTCATCTGGGCCGGTCCCGCCCAGCATCCACATTATATCGTCAATTCGGGTTTCGAATTTCGAAATTTCCACGTCCGGCGGCGCCTGAAATTGCCCAATTCTGGTAGGGGCGGGTCTTTGATTCTGGCATTGGGAGCCCAACCGTAAATTACGCATGGAGGGCCAGCCCCTCCTGATGAACCAACCAGACCCGCCCCTCACTGCCCTCCAGCCCGCCAATCTTCGGCCGGCCCGTCCCGCCATCCCCCGCTGAGCGTGGTACCGGTTGTGCGCCAGGCAGCCTGTCCTTAGTTGGGCGGGCTTGTGGTTGCGCGTGCGGGGCGGGTCTGGTTTGTGGGCCGTGGGACGTCCCTGGCGATCATGCGTTTTGGGTTGGGAGCCCTCGCCTGAATTAATGACCCGCCCCTACGTGGGGTGTGGGCGGGGCTGGTTTGCAGATCGGTGGGTCCTCGGTTGCGCAGACGGGCAAGTTTGGCAACATGCCCTACAACCCCCGGTGGTCACTCGCTGTCCGGAGAACGAGATGACATGTGGCGCGGTGGGCGGGTAGTTTGTTGGATGGGTC
>CAYMLG010000074.1:0-22771 GCA_964391195.1 uncultured Anaerolineaceae bacterium
GTCAGGCGCTTGATCTGAGCGGTGTCATCGCCCTTGATCGCTTCCTTCAACTGATCGGCCTTGCTCTGAATGTTCTGGCGGTCGTTGGCGGGGACCTTATCGCCGAGATCGCGCAGGGTCTTCTCCGTCTGGTACACCAGGCTATCGGCGATGTTGCGGGCTTCGATCAGCTCGCGGCGCTTGCGGTCTTCGGCCTCGTTCTCACGCGCCTGGTTGATCATGCGCTCGATTTCACTCTTGTCAAGGTTGGTCGAAGCGGTGATGGTGACCTTCTGCTCCTTGTTGGTCGCCTTGTCGCGGGCGGTGACGTTGAGAATGCCGTTGGCGTCGATATCGAAGACCACCTCAACTTGAGGGATGCCGCGCGGCGCAGGCGGGATGCCCTCCAGGCGGAAGCGGCCGAGGCTCATGTTGTCGGCAGCCATGGGGCGCTCTCCCTGGAGCACGTGGATATCCACCGCAGTCTGGTTATCCTCGGCGGTGGAGAAAATCTCGCTCTTCCGCACCGGGATGGTGGTGTTGCGCTCGATGAGGGTGGTCATCACGCCGCCCAGGGTCTCAAGGCCGAGGGAGAGGGGGGTGACGTCGAGCAAAAGGACGTCCTTGACCTCACCGCCCAGCACGCCGGCCTGGATAGCCGCGCCGATCGCGACCACTTCATCGGGATTGACGCCCTTATGGGGCTCTTTCTTGGTCAGCGAGCGGACAAAGTCCTGCACCATGGGCATCCGGGTGGAGCCACCCACCAGGACGACTTCGTTCACGTCTGAGGCAGACATGTTGGCATCTCTCAGGGCCGAGTTGAAGGGGCCCCGCAGGCGTTCGACCAGGTGCTCGGTCAACTGCTCAAACTTTGACCGGCTGAGCTTCATCTGCAGGTGCTTGGGACCGGCTGCATCGGCGGTGATGTAGGGCAGGTTGATCTCGGTCTCCATCACGCTGGAGAGCTCAATCTTGGCCTTCTCGGCGGCTTCGCGCAGCCGCTGGAGCGCCTGGCGGTCATCGCGCAGCTCAATGCCATATTCCTTCTTGAATTCGTCGGCGATCCAGTTGACGATCACTTCGTCCCAGTCATCGCCACCCAGGTGAGTGTCACCATTGGTGGCCTTCACCTCGATTACCCCATCGCCGACGTCGAGGATGGAGACGTCGAAAGTACCACCACCCAGGTCGAAGACCAGGATGCGCTCGTTCTCTTTCTTATCCAGCCCGTAAGCCAGTGCTGCAGCAGTGGGCTCGTTAATAATGCGCAGGACTTCCAGCCCGGCGATCTTGCCGGCATCTTTCGTGGCCTGGCGCTGGCTGTCATTGAAGTACGCCGGAACGGTGATGACCGCCTGATTGACCGGCTCACCCAGGTAGGCTTCGGCGTCAGATTTGAGCTTGGCCAGAATCATGGCGGAAATCTCTTGCGGGCTGTACTCCCTTCCGTTGACAGGGGTCTTCACGCGGGCATCGCCGGCAGGACCCTGAACTACCTGGAAGGGCACCATTTTGCGCTCGGTCTCCACTTCGTCATAGCGGCGACCCATGAAGCGCTTAATCGAAGAAATGGTGTTCTCCGGATTCACCACGGCCTGGCGTTTGGCCGTCTGCCCGACCAATCGTTCGCCATTCTTATTAAACCCAACGACAGAAGGCAGTAAGCGCGATCCTTCAGCGGTCGGGATCACGGTTGGATCGCCACCTTCCATCACGGCTACCACACTGTTGGTGGTGCCGAGGTCGATACCGATAATTTTTGCCATAGCCTGTTCTCCTCTCTTTCTATTTTCTATGATGAAGATTGCATTTTCGTCTGGGAGGGTTTTCTGCCTGGGGGACAACCGCGGTTAAAAACCATGCCTGTCCCCCAGGCAAAATGTTCCCACGGGTTTCGGGTCTACACCCTCCACATGCAAAAGGATAACTTTTGAACGCAAAATATGCGTTAACAAACTATAAGAGGAATATATATATGGTTTGGAGATGGGAGATGGGGGGACGGCGGATGGGGGATGAAGGCTTCGATCGGTTGAAAAAGAGGTTAAAGGCTGAGTCTGACGGAAGCGCGATTCTCGCGCGCGTGGGATCTGCGCTGGTTTGAGGCTAATTCTTTAACGATTCTCACCTCTAGATATGGGGGCCACAGCAGATATGAGGGATCAAAGGCCATATATGGGGGGTGGAGTGGAGGGGAGCCCCCACACTTGGGGTTCAGCGGGTTTGAACAATAAATGCAAATCCTTTGCAAGCGCGCGGTTTGGGCTTTAAGAAAGGGCTTTCTTAAAGTATTTGGTTTTTTTAGACGCGCGTAGGGTTTTCTATTGATTTTGAGGGGCAAAATCTGCTAGAATAGGCAACGCATGCCCTCCCAAGCGGTTCCATATTCTACCGCAACATTCTTATAAAGGTGGGTAAAACCGGAAGAACGGGCAATACCCTACTGCCTGAGCAGCAGGGCACTAATGTATTGTTATTTTTTTCAATACGGGTGAGGAGGAAAATAAGATGAAAGCGAAACAGGCCTGGCAGGCGGCTGTAGGACAGCTACAGATGGAAATGTCAAAGGGGGCTTTTGACACCTGGGTGCGGAACGCCCAGTTCATCTCTTATGAAGACGGCTGCTTTATTATCGGCGTTCAAAATGCTTATGCAAGTGATTGGCTGCAAAACCGGCTGGCCAGCACAGTAACCCGACTGCTGACGGGGATTATGAACCGGACCGTCGAGGTTCGCTTTATCGTCTGGCAGAATTCAAACGCGCAAACCACTGAAGAAGAGGACTTAATTTTCGAAGACGAATTACTGCCACACACCAGCATGAGCGAAGAAATCTCCGAAGAAGCGCCCGTGGTTCAAAACTCGACCCTGAATCCCCGCTACACGTTTGACAACTTTGTTGTCGGCGCCAGCAACCGGCTGGCCCACGCCGCCTCCCTGGCCGTAGCGGAAAAACCGGCGCAAGCTTACAACCCGTTGTTCCTGTACGGGGGAGTGGGGTTGGGCAAAACCCACCTGCTCCACGCGATCGGCAACCTGTGCTGCGGGCGAGGGCTGCAAGTGCTGTACGTTTCCTCCGAAGAATTCACAAATGATCTGATCAACGCCATCCGCGTGCACCAGACCCAGGGTTTTCGAGAAAAATATCGCCGGATCGACGTGCTGCTGATCGATGATATTCAATTCATTGCGGGCAAGGAATCAACCCAGGAAGAGTTTTTCCACACGTTCAACACGCTTCACGGGCAGGACAAACAGATTGTTATATCTTCCGACCGGCCGCCAAAAGCGATGGTCACCCTGGAGGAGCGGCTGCGCTCCCGGTTCGAGTGGGGGCTGACTGCTGATATCCAACCGCCCGATATCGAAACCCGGATGGCAATCCTACGGGCAAAAGCTGACCGGAAGGGATACCGCCTGCCGAACGAGATCCTGGAGGTGATCGCCCGGCGGGTGCAGTCCAATATCCGCGAACTGGAGGGGGCCCTCACCCGGGTGTTTGCGTTCGCCGATTTAAGCGGGCAGACAATCACCACGCAACTGGTCGAATCGGCGCTGGCCGACTTCCTGCCCCGGCAATCCGATGTGGAGCCGGAGGAAGTGGTGCGCCGCGTGGCCGATGCATTCAACCTCCCGGTCGAGCGCATCCTGGGCCGAGATCGCTCCAAGCAGGTGGCCCTGCCGCGGCAGATCGCCATGTATTTGTTGAGACAGGAAAACAACATCTCGCTGCCGCAAATTGGCGAAGCCCTGGGCGGGCGAGATCACACCACGGTGATGTACGGGTGCGATAAGATCGCCGAGATGCTCGAGCGCGATGACCGCCTGCGGAAACAGGTGATCGATATCAAAGAGAAGATCTACGGCCAGAACCGGAGTGCCTGGTAAGGGGATCAGCGCGGCAGACGCAGCGAACGCAACCAACTGCGCAGGCGGGCAATTCCCTCGGACCAGGGCAAACTCATGCCGGCAGGCTCGGGTTCATCCGGCCAGGGATCCAAATCAAACATCTTGCGAATCACATAGCGACCGACCACCTGCAGCGTAGCCAGCACCGGGGCAGCCAACAGCAGACCAATCAAGCCGATCAGGTTAGTGGCGATGATGGCCGCCACCAGGACAGCCGCCGGGTGGACCCCCAGGGTGGAGCCCAGCAGGCGGGGGGTAACCATATTGTCGAAAATCTGGTCCAGCACGAGCGCCGAGACGACCGCCAGCAGGGTGAAGTGTAAGGGCTGCAGGCCAAAGTAATTGCTCGGCTGGAAGAAGGTCACCAGTCCAAGGACGATCCAGGCAGTCAGCGGACCGAGATAGGGGACAAAACGCGCCAGGCCGGCCAGGATGGCGATCGCCAGGGAATAGCGCACCCCCAGGATCATCATCAACAAGGTGTAGGCAACGACCACAATCAGGATGATGATCAACTGGCCGCGCAAGAAGGAATTCCAGATCACTCTGAGTTTCTCGGTCAACCGGCGGACATCTTCGCTGTAACCGGGGATGTCGATCCGCACCAGAGTCTTTGAAACCGCCCCACCAGCATCAGCCAAAAGAAAATACGAAACCAGGAGCACGAATAGGATCCACCCCAAAGCCGAGGCGGCGCTCGTCGCCAGGGTGCTCAACAGCCTGGTGAGCTCACCCAACAGAGGCTGGACGACGCCGAGGATCTGATTCGCCAGGTAATCCAAATCCAACTGGTTGAAGTCAATGCGGAACGGGCCAAACTCCCACACTTGCGAGGAAAGGTCGGCAACGATCTGCGGCAGGTTGGTGATGAATTCCTGGACGGTTATCACCAGCGCCGTGACCTGCTGGACAATCGCTATCCCGGAGAAGGTGACCAGGGCGCCCAAGACGATGACCAGCAACAGGTAGATCAGGTTCACCGCTGTGCGCCAGGGCATATTGGCGCCGGTACTCAGGCGGTCTGCAACCGGATAGAGCAGGTAAGCGAGGACAAATGCCAGGATCAGCGGGCCGATAATATTCCGGAAATAGAAAAGCAAGGCCAGAATGAGGGCGACGACGGTCAGGCCAACCACCATCTTCGTCGTGGATCCCCAGTTCGGCGAGGAGGACTGAGGCGGAGGAGGAGGGGCAACAAGCGGGTTTTGAGGCATCGCTTTATTCGCCATAGCGACAACTCACGAACGATCAGGATGGCCAGACTTTGGAGCAGCCGGCTTGCGCCACCATTGAGGGTCCGGCGGCGGCAGGGGAGAGGTGAAAGGCGTCTGGAAAGGTTCCAGGTCGAACAAATTGGCATACAGGTAACGGCCAAGGACGCGAGCTGAAGCGATAGTCGGCGCAGCCAGGAGGATCCCAACCACCCCACCAATGACCGCTCCGGCCACAATCCCTAAAATGACCACAAGCGGCGGGAGATGGACGCTGCGCCCGATAATGCGCGGGATCAAGTAGTTCAGGTCGAACTGCTGAAAGATTAAGTGCAGGCCAACGATCAGGAGCATAAAGGCCCAGTTCGGAATGGGCAGCCAGGCGGAGCCAACGAACAAAGCCAGCAGGGAAGCGCAGAGCAGCCAGATGCCGTGGCCGATGCTGGGAAGGAATTCCAACAGGCCCGCCAACACCGCCATGGCTAAAGCAAAGGGCAGCCCGAGGACGAAGCCAATGACTGCGAATATCGTAGCGACCACCACCGCCAGGATAAGCTGGCCACGAAAGAAGGAGGACCAGATGCGGCTGATCTCATCCCGCAAGCGCAGGAAATCCATGCGGTAGTCCGGCGGCACCAGGCCCTCCACCCAGGCGCGCAGGGCAGGGCCATCTTTCACCAAATAGAAGGTGACGATCAGAATGAAGATAAGCCAGACGAGGGAGGTGATGGCTTCGAGGACGAGATTGAGGGTCTGCCCGAAAACAGGCTCGAGCGACCCCTGGAGTGCGACGGTGAGCTGCTCGACCGCAGCCTGAACGTTGATCACCTGGCCGGCGATATGGTATTCGCTTTCCAGCCAGCCTTCTATGGTCAATAAGGCGCGCTGGAGGTCGAGGTTCAAGGCGATGGATTGGGCCACGAGCGGGGGGATGACCACCAACGGGAGGATGACGAGAAAGATTAGCAGCCCGAAGTAGGCCACCAGGACAGCAGGGGTGCGCTTCATCCCCACCCGGTTCTCCAGATAGCGGACAGCCGGGGAAATGACGTACGCCAGAACGGTGGCAATGATGAATGGGATAATAATCTCGCTAAAGCGGAAAAGCAGGTAAAGGAGCAGCGCCAACAACAGCAGGCTGACGACAATCTTAGTTGAAGACGACCAGCGAGCACGCGTTCTATCCATAACCAAATTCTAGCAGAAATTGCAAAAATGAAAGAACGAATGTGCGCTTTCGGTTGCGAGAGGGTTAAACACATGTTCGGCGCCGCAAGTATGGAATCAGCTTACAGCACCGAACAATATTCTTTATTGAAATTCGTTTTACCTGCTTCTTCTGCTTTTCATTTGAAAACGGATTGAAGCAGCGTTTTTTCTCGGGCAATAGGAGTGCGCGTTGCTCCGGAACCGATAACAGGGCCGGGGACGATCTACCCGAGGAAAAAGGACAGGACGATCAGGATCGCGAAAAAACTACCCGCCAGGAGGCCGATCCGCCGCAAATCCTTTTTTACGTAAGAGTAATCAGGGTTGAACTCGGCGCCGCGAGTCTCGGAATACGAGCGTTTTGACTCGGTGCGGGAATAGCGCTTGCTTTTCTTTTCAGCCATTCAAGGTACTCCTTCTAACCTTCAAATTGCGGATTCTGAATCATCCGCCTTCGACCAACCGGGCGGTGATTACAATCCGCTGGTCGTCAATCAAATACGGGTAGCACGAGATCAGGGTGACCACCGGCCGATTGGTGGGGGCCATCACTTCGACCAGGGTGGGCTCCACAATGCTGGAGTCGACCACCAGATAAGTGAACGGACGCTGACTCGTGTACAGGATGATCTCGTCACCGGGTTTCAACCGGTCCAGATCACGAAAAATCTCGCCGAAGATGTCATTGTGCGCGGAGAGGACGATGTTCCCCGGTTCGCCAGGGTTCACCTGCTGCTGGCCAAGGTGCTGGCCGACCCCTTTCTTGAGCTGTTCCCAGCCATCCCCCTGGACGACCGGAGCATCGACATCGATGGCAGGGATGCGGATACGAGTGGCCTGTTCGGGACCCGGGGTCGGGACGGGCGCGTTTGCCAGGGATTGGATCAAGGGGCGGAGATGGTCGGGGATCTCAGCGTCGTTGAATTGGGCGCCGCCGGGAGAGTCGGGCGGGGTGTGCCCGGAAGGCAGGACCACAGCAACAATCAGCGGGGTGGGGGTTAAGGTGGGCTGCTCCATCGCCGAGGCCACTTCCTGGTTCAGTTCACGCATCAGGCTCAGCCCATTGAAGAGAATAAAGATGAAGCCAGCAACAGCGGCGATTTCGACCAGGAGCAGGAAAGCATCCAGGGTGCGGCGGGCACGGGAGCGATCCGGCAAGGTATCTTCATCCTCCAATGCCGGCGCAGTGTGCCAACTAGCGATGGATGGGTTGTCGAGGTCTGGCGAGACCATCACCACCCGCCCAGTGCGCCGGTAGCGGTCGAGGCGAGCCTGGCGCGAGGCGCGGCGCTTCTCCATTAAGAGCCAGCGCAGCTCGTCTACTGTATAGTCCTGGATGGAACGCTTTTTGGCCACGGGGGCATTATACCTTAATCGTCTTCATCTGGATGGCCGCGCAAATCGCTCGAAGCGACCGCAATAGGGGCTAGGAACTCATGCCAGAAACCCGCTCGCGAGTGGCCGGGCAGCGGTCGCAATATGAACGATCGCAGAGCAGAGCCAGTGGATCGGCCTGGATGAGGCGCTGGACGATGGACAACAACGGCACCAGAGGAACGGCCTGGACGAGGGCCGGGCCCACCATCACCCGCTGGAGGAGGCCCTCGAGATGAGGGACGAGCGCCTCGAAGCCATCCGAACAGCCGGGGAATCCGGGGCACTCCTTGACGCCCTGCGGCGTAAGGGCCCAACGGACGAACTGGGGCCGTCCGGCCAGGCGCTCGCCCAGGTGCACGCTGGTGTTGACGGTGTGATCGACGCCCATGAGCAATACCCAGCCCTGGCGCTCGGCCATGCGGCGGATGGGCGCCAGGGGCTCGGCCAGGGTTTGGGCCTGGAGGATCGCCCCGGCGCCTACGCCGGCAAAAGAGAGGATTGGATGGGTCGAACGCAGGGCGCGCGGATGGCGGCGCAGAGTCTCGGCGGTTACCCCCATCAGGCGGTCGGCGGGCATCTGCGGATCGAAGATCTCGGCCATCCGGTTCCGGGAGCCGGCCCCATAGATGAGACCGTTGCCAGGTGGGCCCACCTCCGGGATCACCATAGTCTTGTAGGTGAAGGTGGGCATCACCACCGAATGAAAGCGGTCGAGCAAGGCAGCCACGACCGTCTCAGCCCCATCCTGGACATGGCCAAAAGCGGATAAAGAGGTGTGGACGATGACCGGGGCCGCAGGAGGGATGTCGAACCGGCGCAGAGCCGCAGCCATGTCAGCACAGGTGAGCATGGAGGTCAGGTTCCGCTCCAGTCTGGTTTGCGCTTTTCGACAAAGGCCGACATCCCCTCTTTTTGATCCTGGCTGGCAAACAAGAAGTAGAAAGAGCGCCGCTCACTGGCCAGGCCCTCGGACAGGAAGGAATCGAAGGCGTGGTTCACGGCCTCTTTTCCCAGGCGGACGGCGAGCGGAGCGCGGGCGGCAATCTCGGCCGCCAGGGTGAGGGCCTCGTCCAGATAGCGTTCGACCGGGACAACCCGGTTCACCAGGCCGTAGCGCAGGGCTTCCTCGGCGGACAGCAGACGGTTGTTGAGCACCATTTCCATGGCGATGGCTTTGCCTACGGCGCGGGTCAGGCGTTGGGTGCCCCCCGCCCCGGGGATTACGCCAAGATTGATCTCCGGCTGGCCGAAGCGGGCGCTTTCGGAGGCGACGATCATATCGCAGGACATGGCAAGCTCACAGCCCCCGCCCAGGCACCAGCCAGAAACGGCGGCGATGACCGGCTTGGTGATCTTGAGGATGTCATCGAAACGAGAGATCGGGTCGCGCTGGAGCATATCCACGGCGGATGCAGAGGCCATTTCCTTGATGTCGGCCCCGGCGGCAAAAGCTTTCTCGCTGCCGGTGATGACCATCGCGCCGATGTTCGGGTCGCAGTCGAAAGCCTGCAGCGCGTCCATCAGGCCCGCCACCAGCTCTGCGTTCAAGGCATTGAGCGCCTCGGGGCGGTTCAGGCGGGCCAGCCCCACCTGGCCCTGTGTTTCGAGGATAACGGGAACATTATCAGACATTTGAGCCTCCTTGTTTAACCCCACTGTTCTGCAAGAACGGTCTTCCGGATTGACCAGAAATTCAGGCGGTGACGGCGATGCCATCACCGCGGGCTTTAGAAGATGGATTGCACCTGCTTCCCGTCCCCAGAGGGAGGTTCGTAGCGAGAGCCATCCGGCATCACCGCGCCGGTCCAATCAACGCCATCCAGGATCGCGTCTTTCAAGTTCGCGCCGGCCAGAATGGCGTCACTCAGATCGGCGCCGGTCAGATTGCAATTGCGAAGATCGGCCCCCCTCAGATTGGCCTGGAATAAGTTGGCCAGGGTCAGATCGGCGCCGTTCAGGTTGGCGTGTTCCAGATTGGCCTTGCTCAGGTCGGCGCGGACGAGGGTAGCGCCGGAGAGATTGGCATGCACCAGTGTGCTGCGGGTGAGGTTCGCCCGGTTCAACGTGGCTTCCACCAGCACCGCTTCGGTTAAATCGGCCCGGGTAAGGTTGGCGCGGGTGAAATTGGCGCGAGTGAGGTTGGCTTCCTTTAAGTCCGCCAGGGTGAGCTGGGCTTCAAAGAGATTGGCATAATTGAACGCGGTTCGAGCCAGGTTCGTGCGCATCAGGACGGCTTCGGTAAGATCGGATCGGGTGAAGTTAGCCATGCAGAGATTGGCATCACTCAGGTTCACCAGAGACAGGTTGGCGTCGCTCAGGTCGATGCGGACGAGCCAAAGCGGGCGAGGGCGATTGATAAGATCGTAGATCTGGTAAGTGGTCAGGGCAGTCATTCATACCTCGAAAAGAACCAGGATGTTAGAGGCCAGATACAGGTTTATTATACGGTAGAATGGCATGCAGGGGGCAGCGGCTGTACAAATGAGCCAACAGGGGGCGGTAATTCGAGATCCAGGAGGGAAATATGAAGCTGTTTATCGAGAAAGCGCAGCGAAAGCTCATCTTGCTGGCGGGAGCGTTGGCAGTGCTAGTGGGAGCCATCGCCCTTACCGGCGGTGCGACAGGACCGGCCGCCCGAGCGGAGAGGGCGCAGCAGGGGGTCGCGTGGCCGCAGATCACACTGCGGCGCCTGGCGCCAGCGTTCGATCACCCCTCATTCGTGACCCACGCCGGGGATGGCAGCGGACGGCTGTTCGTCGTGGAGCAGGCAGGTAGGATTTGGATCCTGGAAAACGAGCAAAAAAGCGACGAACCGTTCCTGGATATTTCCGGACGTGTCCGGTCCTACGAAGATCCCGGCGGTGGTGGAGAGGAAGGGCTGCTGAGCGCGGCTTTCCCGCCAGGCTTCGCCGATAAGGGCTACTTTTACGTTTACTACACGACGATCGAGAGCAACAATGTGGTCTCCCGGTTCTATCTATCGGCGGACCCCAACCTGGCCGATCCGGGGAGCGAACAGCAAATCCTGCTGATCCCCCATCCGGATGTGAACCCGGAGAACGTAAAGAATCACAACGGGGGGCAGCTCGCATTCGGCCCCGACGGGCATCTATACCTGGGGCCCGGGGACGCACAACAGAGAGTCCGAGCACAGGATCTGGGCTCCCTGCTCGGGAAAGTGCTGCGAATCCAGGTTGAGTTTCCAAGCAGCGCAATTGCACCGGCGGTGCCCTCCCAAAACGCCGCGGCACAGGTATTCCTACCGTTAGTGCCCGCGAACCCCGGCGGCCCCGTTGTCGAGCCGCCCACGTACGCCATCCCGCCCGATAATCCGTTCACCGGCACCCCAGGAGCAAGGGGGGAAATCTGGGCGATCGGGCTGCGGAATCCCTGGCGCTTTTCGTTCGACTCCCAAACGGGCGATTTCTACCTGGCCGATGTCGGTGAACGCGAGTTTGAAGAGATCAATTATCGACCGGCCGGCAACCAGGGAGGCGAAAATTATGGCTGGCCGGCAATGGAAGGGGAAGAATGCCTCCAGGGGCAGTGCTCCCCAGATCAGTATGAATACCCGGTGCATGTTTACTCACACGCAGCGGGGAACTGCTCGATCACGGGAGGCTATGTATACCGCGGGCAGGACTATCCGGAAATGCAGGGGATATACTTCTTCGGCGACTACTGCTCGGGGAAAATCTGGGGGCTGCAGTGGAACAACGGGGCGGTGGTTGTGGAAGAACTGGCGGACACCGGGCTGAGGATCTCCTCCTTCGGGGTGGACGAGGCCGATGAACTGTACTTGATCGATCTCCAGGGAGCTGTATACCAGGTTGAGGCCGCGCCGTAGGTAGACCCGAAAATGGATTGAGACAGCGAAGATGGGCTCAGAGCCGTGAGCGGGGGGAGAAAAGGGAGCGAAAGGCCGGTTTTTCAGCCCGCTCACGGCTCGAGATGCTGTCGCAACAGGCGCAGATGCTCTTCAGCGTGAGCCAGGCTGAGTTCCACCCACCACTGGAAGGTGCGTTCGCCGGTCACAGGGTGGCTGTGTATCAGATTCCAGATCGAATCGGGGAGGGTACGCAGCCAGGCGGCTTGCTGGGCGCGAATCTCGCGGTACTGGACGGCGAGGCCCTGTACGGTCTCGGGCGTAACAGCGCCGTTGCCGGTGGCGGCAGGCGGCAACGACGGACCGGAGCTCGCCAGGCGCTCCAGGAGCGGCAGGTATACATCCAACTCGAGGCGGCGCAGATGGGCCAGGTGTTGAAAGAGGCTGCTCCCGTCCGGCAGGGTAGGGAGGCGCTCACAGTCCTCGAGGGACAAGACCAGATCGGTGATTTCCTGCCCCACCGCTTCGATCCGCTGAATCAACAGGCGGCGATACTCTCTCAGTTCTTTCAAACGACAGTTCCCCAAATCATGCAGATCAGCACATCACTTTGCCGCCGTCCAGGTTGATCGCCTGCCCGGTCAGGTAGGCGGCCGCATCGGAGCACAGGAACAGCACCAGGCCGGCCACCTCTTCGGGGCGACCAAGACGGGCGAGGGGGATATCGGCCAGCCAGCGCTGCATCATGGCTTCGTCCTGGCGCAAGGCCGCGGTCATCTCCGTTTCGATGACGCCGGGGCACACAGCATTGACGCGGATATTGTAGGCGGCGAACTCGCGGGCGGCCTCACGGGTGAGACCGATGAGCCCCTGCTTGCTGGCGACATAGGCGCCCCGGTTCTTCAGCCCGGCCGCCCGGCCAGCAATGGAGGCGATGTTGACAATCACCCCACCGCCCTGATCTCGCATCACCCGGCCGACGGACTGGATGGTAAAAAACGGGCCGTTTAAGTTCACATCGATGGTGCGGCGCCAGTCCCATTCATCCATCTCGAGGAGAGAAGCATGGGGCTCAACCCCGGCGTTGTTGATCAGGATGTCGATCCGGCCCCAGTCATCTCGGACGGCTTCGATCATGGTCTGAACCGGCATTTTCTTGGCCACGTCGAAGACATAATCACGGCCGCGACCTCCGGCCGCCTTGATCTGAGCGACGGTGTCATCCAGGTTGACCGGAGTAATATCATTGGCGGCCACAATCGCCCCCCGAGAGGCGAAAGCCAGGGCGAGGCTGCGGCCAATGCCGCGGCCGGCGCCGGTGATGAGCACGACTTTATCGGTGAATTCGTCCATGTGTTTCCCCATATACGAAAAAAGTTCAGAGCGATTATTCGATGCCGGAAGGGCAGAGCGGTATGTCACCGGGGTTCTCGGCGACATTCAGCGGCAAGCCCAGGTACGGCGAAGGATCGAGGGTGTTATCGATGTCCAACTCGTTCAGAAAACGCCCGTCCCCATCGTCTTTGACCAGGGAGAAGTGCAGGTGGACGCCCACCGGATTTCCGGGAACGCCGGAGTAATTCCCCTGGTAACCCAGCAGCGTGCCGGCTTCGACGAATACTTCCTCCACGCCGGGCGGGAACTCCGGGGTGATGAATGAAGTCCCATCCGGACCGGCCAGGTGGGTATAGTATGCCCACACCTGCACACCGGGGGAGAGCGGATCGTCAGGGATGCGGATGATCAGAGAAGACTTCCAATCCGGCAGGCGGGTGAGGTAGCCGGGATAGGCGGCGATGACCGGGGTCTGGTTCACCTCCTCCCCGCCAAAAATATCGATCCCCTGATGGCGATGACCAACCCGGAACGAATCCCCCCAGATAAACCCGACGAAACCGGTGGTCGGAAAGAGGAAAGGCGCACCCCCGCAGCGCTGCCCGGCCTGGATCTTCCACTCCGCATGTGCCTCCGGGTCACGGAGGAAGGCGATCACCTGCCTGTGGCGCTCTCCCCCACGAGGGAGCCAGCGCAGGAGAAAGTATCCGCCCAACCCGGCGAGCAGCAGCCCCCCGAGCAACACAATGACCAACCTGGATCTAATCGCTCTCATCCGGCTCGCTGGGACGGTGTTTGCGGATATTTTCGATATCGTCTTCGAGATGCTCGGCGAAGAAGAGGGTCATCCGGCCCTGGGTCATCATCTGCAAGAGCCGCCCGGCCTCCTGGCCCGGGGGGGAGGCGAGGGCGAGACGAGCATCCTGGAGAGAGTCGAAAAACAGCTCATGGATCTGCTCCCAGGGGAAGTCTCCGAAGAGCAAGTCTTCTACCCGGCTGGTGGCCTCGCGGCGCAGGCCGGGCATGGCCTCCACATAGTGCAGGAACTGCGGCCAGCCTTCCTGGAAGGCTGGAGGATCAACCGGCGGTTCAATGAGGATGACGAGTTTATGCATAGCCTGTATCTCCAATTCAGCCCATTATACCCTCACAAGACGGGGCAAAATTTTCAGATACTACTGACAACATTTTGCTTGCACACAGAGATTTTCCGGCCCAGCCCAAGGGGAGGAATGCAAGGAAAGGGCGGTTATTTAACTCAGACTTATCCATTTTGAAACTTATTTTCTGATAGGACGTTAATATGATATATGGTATGATTGCCCTACCTAGACGGAGTAAAGGTATATGGAAGAAAAAATCACCATAATTGAGGGCCCCCCTCCTACATTTGAAGCGATCCACGAAGGTTGGATCCTGGGTCTGACCGAGAGCTCCACGCTGAACGTGCTGGCGGTTACTCGGCTGCGCACGTTCAATGGGCCAGCCCTGGTGGAACGCTGTCACCGGGCCTGGCGGAACAAGGAGAATATCTACCTCGAATACCGGGGCGAGGACGGCCTGGAACGCCGGGCGCCGATCGTTGCTGCGCGTTACCTGGACACGGAAGAAGGCGATGTGCTGCTCCTCTGGGTGCGCCTGGAAGACGAGGACATCGAAGTTGAGATCGATTTCGAGAACGCGGATATCGAAGACGACTACGAGGATGATTTTGACGAGGATGACTTCGACGAAGACTTCGACGAAGACGATTATGATGAGTATGATGATTACGGCCTCTCCGGCGCGTAGCCGGTGAGCTTCGGATGAGGAAAAAGCCCGAGGGCGGTACACCGGCCTCGGGCTTTTTCTCTTTATCAGTCAGATGGTGGACCCGGCCGAATTCGGGTAAACTATAGCCAATGATCAACCGGTCAACGGATGTATATCAGGGAGGGAATTTATGTCCGCTTCAGAGGTTGTGCTCACGGAGCTTCGCGAGGGGGTGCTGACGATCACGTTGAACCGCCCCAAAGTCAATGCCTTCAACTTCGAGATGATCAAGGCCACCCAGTCGGCGCTGAAACAGGCAGAACGAGACGATCAGGTGCGCTGCATACTGCTGACGGGCAGCGGCAAAGTGTTCAGCGCGGGGCAAGATGTCACCGAGTTCCGCAAAGCGGAAGGGGAAAGCGTATCCTTCCGCCATCACTTGCTGAACACCTATAACCCGTTGGTGGTACAAATCCGGCGGCTGGAGAAACCGGTGCTGGCCGCGGTCAACGGGGCGGTGTCGGGGGCAGCGTTGGGGCTGGCGCTGGCTTGCGACCTGCGCATTGCTTCGGAACAGGCGCGCTTCGTGGTAGGGTTCCTGGGGATCGGCCTGGCCCCCGACTCGGCGGTCTCGCTGTTCCTACCGGCGCTCATCGGCCTGGGACGGGCGGCAGAGTTCGCCTTCAGCAACAGCCCGATCCACGCCGAGCAGGCGCTGGAATGGGGGCTGGTGAACCGCCTGGCGCCCGACGATGAACTGCAAACGCAGGCCTTTGCCTGGGCGCGGGAGCTGGCGCAGGGCCCTATACACGCCATGGGGCTGGCGAAGCGAGACTTCAACCGGGCTGTGCTCGGCAACCTGGAAGAGGTGCTGGATTACGAAGCGCACAACCAGGAGGTGGCCGGGCAGGGGCCCGAGCACCGGGAGGGCGTGCAAGCCTTCCTGGAGAAGCGCAGGCCAGTTTTCGGATAGAGGGGAGCAAAGCCGGCCCGAGTTGGCCGGGGAGTAGGAACGCCCGCTTAAGACCGGCGGCCTGCTGGCAGCCAGTTTTCAGCGGGCGGCAAGCGCTACCGGGAGCGGATGAAGATTGTGGCGGCAGCCAGCAGGGCAAAGAGGGCGCCTACAGCGATGAGGGTGCGCCAGGCGTCCCCCCCATCGCGCTCATCGCTGAGGGTGAGGAATGGGGTGATCCCATGGATCTGGAGGACAGGCCCGGCAGAGAAGGCGTACAGCACCCCGCCCAGCGCCCCGCCGATGTGCCCCCAATTATCGATACCCGGCGACAGGCCGATGATGAGGTTGATCACACCGATGGTGATGATGTTCCCCAGCGCGCGCTGGGCGCCGGCGCCAAAAATCTCCCTGTTCTGATACAGAAACACCCCTTCGGCGGCTAACAGGCCGAAGATCGCGGTGGACGAGCCGAGCGAAGGCGCCGGGGAGAAGAGGAAAGACATCACGTTCCCGGCAAAACCGGAGACGAAGTACAGGGCGGTAAAACGCCAATGCCCGTAATGCCTTTCCAGGCCGCGGCCGAATATGGTCAGAGCGTACATGTTGAAGGCAATGTGGAGGATGCTTCCGTGCAGGAACATGGGCGTAATGAAACGCCATAGCTGCCCGCGCAGGATCAATCCATTGTCTTTCATCCCGTATAGAGCGGGGAGATCGAGCCCATTCATAAGGAACTGGCTGACATTCTGCAGGATGAACACCAGGATCGTCACTGCCAGCAGGCCGTAGACCACCACCGGAGGATCGCCGGGCAGACGGAGGGGTTCGGTGCGCGGGGGGATATTCACCGGGGTTTGATCCGGCTGCCAGGGACTATCATCGTCTGGGGGAAAATTGCTCACAACTCTACCTTTCTCTGGTTTACCCGGTGGTGTTCGGCCTTAATGATCGACAGGATCACCTCCACCGTTTCGTCTAACTGCATTTCCCGGTTGACCACAACATAATCGAACTCGTCGACGCGCTTCAACTCCTGGCGGGCGGTGGCGATGCGCAGGTTCAGCCCGTCCACAGATTCTGTCTTCCGGGCGCGTAGACGACGATCCAATTCCTGTTCGTCCTCAGTGGTCAGGAAAATCAAGACGGCCTCGGGAGAAAGCTCGCGGATCGTGGCTGCGCCCTGGACGTCGATGCGCATGACCACATCTTTCCCGCTGGCCAGAGCCTGGCGGACCTGCTGCTTGGGGATGCCTTTGTAATCGTTATACACAATGGCGTACTCGAGCAGCTCGTCGTGCTCGATCATCTCGGCAAACTCATCTTTGGAGAGGAAGAAATAGTCCACCCCGTGAACCTCATTGGGGCGCGAGGGGCGAGTGGTGGCGGTGACGACGAAATGGAAGGGCAGGTTGCGCTCCTTCATGCGCTGGATCACAGTGTCTTTGCCAACGCCGGAAGGGCCGGAGATGACAATCAGCAAGGGTTCCTGGATGTGGGTTGGGAAAGTTGGCTCAGTCATGATGCGATTATAATGTAACTCCGAAGTTTGATCGATTCCAACGCTTTGGAGGATTTCTATGCCGACCTACCAGTATCGCTGCCAGGATTGCAAAAGGCGCTTCGAAGTGTTTATGACCTACAGCGAATACGGGACACGCAGTGTCGCCTGCCCCCACTGCAACAGCGAGAGAGTCGAACGGCGGATCGGGCGGGTACGTGTCGCCCGCTCTGAAGAGAGCCGCCTGGAGGATCTGGCCGACCCGGGTATGCTCGCCGGACTGGAAGACGACCCCAAAGCCCTGGGGAAGGTGATGCGCAAGATGAGCAATGAAATGGGCGAAGACCTGGGCCCCGAGTTCAGCGAAGTGATCGACCGGCTCGAGGCAGGGCAGAGCCCGGAGGACATCGAAAAGGAGATCCCCGACCTGGGGGGCGAAGACGGGGGTACGGGAGGAAGCTTCGGCGGGGACGACCTGGACTGATCTGCAGCAGGCCTCAGCGGCGCAAACGCTCTAACACAATCCGGCGGAGCCCGTCCTGGACCTCGCTCATGGGGCGGGAGGCGTCAACCACGACCCAACGTTCGGGCTCCGCCCCGGCCATTTCCAGATACCCCTGGCGAACGCGACGGTGAAAGTCGACGGCGTAAGCATCCAGGCGGTTCCAATCCCCATCGTTGAGACGGCGTCTCAAACCCACTTCCACATCCACATCCAACAGGATCGTCAGATCGGGCCACAGGCTGCCGGTGGCGTATTCGACCACCTGGCGCAGGGCGAGGCGATCCAGACCATGCCCGTAGCCCTGGTAAGCCAGGGTGGCGTCGGCAAAGCGATCGCAGAGGACCACCCCACCCCGTTCCAGATGGGGACGGATGACCGTTTCGACCAACTGGGCGCGGGAGGCCTGCAGGAGAAGCGCCTCGGTGCGGGGGATCATATCCGTATTCCTCAGGTCGAAGAGGAGAGACCGGATTTGATCTCCAATCGGTGTCCCACCTGGCTCGCGGGTGGCCAGCACCGGATAGCCCGCCTGGCACAGGTAGGTTTTCAAGGATGCGAGTTGGGATGTTTTACCACTGCCTTCTGGGCCTTCAAGGGTTATGAACATAGGCACTTCTTCGATCACCGCCACCGGCTGCGGCAGCGGAGGAAATCTTCGCACGTGCGATGCGGGGGAGCCTGGCTCCCCCGCATCGCACGTGCAGGTTGATCAACAGCACGGCAAGGGCTCACTCACGGAAGATGCGCACCCTGCGGCGCGGCTCTTTGCCGTAAGAATGGGATACCAGGTTGGCATCACGAGCCATCTGGTGCTGCAGGCGACGAATGGCAGAAACCGCGGGCGGCAGTTCCACCCAACGCTCGCCGTTCAATACAGCCTGGATGGCGGCCTGGGTCTCTTGAAGCACAGGATCGCCGCTCTCCTCCAACGGAGCGCCGGTGTGCAACGGGCTTTCGGTGGAGAGATTGAACAGATCGCTGAGGAACTGCTGCATCTGGTTGACGGTGTTGGCGCGCAGGACGTAGATGGGAATGTTGCGCGTCTCGGCATCGACGATCGGGCGCTGGCGCTTGCGGTAGTAGGCCCGCAGGGTGACCAGCACCTGGGCTTCGCCAGGATCGTTGACAATCACGGCGGGCACACCGAGGCGCTTGGCAGCCTGGCTGAGGCGGTTGCGGGCCACGCCATAGGGATAGATGCGAAGCGGCTGAAGGCCACCGGTCTGATCGCGAGCCGGGACAGGCTGGGTGACCAGGCTCGCGGATCCGGAGTTCCCGCTTTGCCAGGGCTCGCGTGCGTTGCGCCCCTGGCCGGCGCGAGACCGGTCGAAGCCAGCGGGCTCAGGCACCTGGCGCCGGTAGCCCTGCGGGCCGCCAGACGGAACACGGGGGGAGGGGGCCGGCGCCTGCTCAATGCGGATTTTGCCATCCTCTTCCCGGGAACGGATCTCGGGGGGCAGGGGATAGCCGCGCAGCAGCGAGTCGACGGCTTCGGCGACATCCTTGTGCACGGCCATACGGCTGCGGGTCTGGATCTCGATGAGCACGTCGAAAGTGGGAGGAGAACGGCGCTCGAGGACGGTCTTCTGGGTGCCGCGACGGCGAGCCTCTTCGTCCGACAGGGTGACCGACTCGATCCCACCGACCAGATCGGAGAGGGTGGGGTTGAGGAGCAGGTTCTCCAGGCTGTTGCCGTGGGCGGTGCCGATCAACTGCACGCCGCGCTCGGCGATCGTACGGGCCGCAGCGGCTTCCAACTCGCGGCCGATTTCGTCGATGATGATCGCCTCGGGGTTATGGTTCTCAACCGCTTCGATCATGACCTCGTGCTGCAGAGAAGGCATGGCGACCTGCATGCGGCGGGCGCGGCCGACGGCCGGATGGGGGACATCACCGTCGCCTCCGATTTCGTTGGAGGTATCGACGATGACCACACGCTTCGACTCGGCCAGAATCCGGGCGGCCTCGCGCAGGATGGTGGTCTTCCCCACCCCGGGACGCCCCAGGATGAGCAGGCTCTTGCCGCTCTCGATCAGATCCTGGATGATATCAGTGGTTCCATACACAGCCCTACCCACGCGGCAGGTGAGGCCGACGATATGGCCGCGGCGGTTGCGGATGGCGGAGATACGGTGGAGGGTGCGCTCCAGCCCGGCCCGGTTGTCCGCGTCGAACTCGCCAATCCGCTCCACCACATAGTCGATATCCGGTCGAGTTACCTCGACTTCGCTGAGGACGATCTCATTTTCGGCAAAACGGGCCGTGGGCAGCCGCCCCAGGTCCATAATGACTTCAAGCAGGTTATCCGAATTGTTCGCCTTGACCACGGCGCGGGTGATCGCAGGCGGTAATACTCCAAGCAGTGCCTGTAAATCGTCTGTTATTTTCTGCTGTTCCATATAAGCTTAGAAACTCCCGTTCTCGCGATCGGAGCGGAGACCTCTGGATGACCCCCTTCTAGCGCAGGCAAAGCGAAAACACGCACAGATTTCTGCGGGACAGCCAGATGCTTCACCATTACAGCCTGGCGTGGGCCGGCCTCCGCCCCCAAATCTTCTATCGCAGGCTCGAGCCAGGATTGGTAAGAGCGTATACAAAGGTAAACCGGCCGGGAACGACGGTAAGGCAGGTTGTGGAAGAAATCCGTGAACCATTCACCAAAGTCCTCGGCGTCGGGATGGACAAACGGCTGAACCCAGATCCCACGATGGCCATATTTCACCTCCACATAGGCGAGCATCTCGCCGCCCTCGCAAAATATATGGCCGCGGGCGTTCTGGGAGCCAAAGGGTTCCACCTGCTGCACCAAACCGGGCACCAGGTTGCTGTAGAGCGAACGGATCGAGATCAGATCTCGATCGGTAACCGGACGCCAGCCGCTGTGATTGCTCAGGCGGGATGGCAGTTGGTCGAGCTTCCAGATGCGCTGCCGGGTGTAGATGGCGAAGTTGGAGCGGCGAAGGGCTTCGTAGGCCTGGGTCCGCTCGTCTACATCGGCGAGCAGGCGGAAAGCGCCGCGCTCGGAAGCGATGACGGCAAAATGATCCAGCAGCCCAGAGATGCGTTCCGATTCAAGCTCGGAATCGGGGGTCAGGAAAGTGAGATGGGCAAGCTGAGAGCCGGGTAAATGGATGATTTGCCCGAAGACCGAAGCGGAATTATCGCCCCCATTCCGTCCGACAGAGGTGTAAATCCCCATCGAAGGGACCAGGTAAGAGAGCAGCGCCCCAGGTAAAAGCAGCGGCCCACGGGTTAGCAGCAGGGCGCTATCTAAAAATGCGCTGTGGCGGCGAAACCGGTACAGTGCTGGTAAATCACGCCAATCGATCGGGCGTACTCTCATGCGTTTATCGTATCTTTGACTGGCAGGCCGCCGGCAAGGACAGCAGGCGACCGCCAGCCCTAAAACTTCCTAATTGACCAACGAAATGAAATAGCGATGGAACCGGTCGTCGGGAGTGAGCTCGGGGTGGAAAGAGGTCGCCAGCAAACGACCCTGCTGGGCGGCGACGATGCGACCATCCTCGAGGGTCGCCAACGCCCGGGCATCTTTCTCGACGGAAGCGATCAGCGGAGCGCGGATGAAGACGGCATGGTAAGGAGCCGGGTCCGGATCGACCTGGGCCAGAGCGGGGACCGAGAGATCAGTCTCGAAACTGGCTACCTGCCGCCCAAAGGCATTTCGCTCGACGCGGATGTCCATCAGCTCGAGCAGAGGCTGGGGACGGCGGGCATCTTTGGAGAGGAAAATCGCCCCGGCGCAGGTGCCCCAAATCGCCTTCTCCCGGCCAAACTGTTTCAAAGGTTCCATCAAACCATATGCAGCGGCGAGCTTACCGATGGTGGTAGATTCGCCGCCGGGGATAATTAGCCCATCCAGATCATCGAGGTGCTCAGGCAGGCGGACTTCGACCGCTTCTACCCCGATCTTACGCAGCATGTCAATGTGCTCGGCAAAATCGCCTTGTAATGCCAAAACGCCGATTTTCATATTATAAACTTCAACGACAAAGCAAATTCCATTACCGAAAAATGGGGAACAGGCAAGTTCTCATCCCTTCGCCAGGATAAGAACTTGCCTCCCATCGCCTGGTATGAGTGGATGAACCTGTTACCAGCCGCGCCCGGCGATGAGCTCGCCTTCGGGGATAGCGGAAATCTGGCGGCCGACCATGGGGTCGCCCAGGTTGCGGCTGACCTCGGCCAGGATGTAAGGATCCTGGAAGTGGGTGGTCGCCTTGACGATGGCCGCGGCGCGCTTGGCGGGATCGCCAGATTTGAAGATGCCCGAGCCGACGAAGACACCGTCCACGCCAAGCTGCATCATCAGAGCAGCATCGGCCGGGGTGGCAATGCCCCCTGCGGCAAAGTTGACCACCGGCAGGCGGCCCAGGTTGCGGGTCTCGACGACCAGATCGTAAGGAGCGCCGATCTCTTTGGCGTAAGCCATCAGTTCTTCGGCGGGCATATTCTGCAAGCGGCGGATCTCACCGAGGACAGAGCGGGCGTGCCGGACCGCCTCAACGACATCGCCGGTCCCTGCTTCGCCCTTGGTGCGCATCATGGCTGCGCCCTCACCGATGCGGCGGAGAGCCTCGCCCAGATTGCGGCAGCCGCAGACGAAGGGGACACGGAACTCGTGTTTATTGATATGGTGGGCCTCATCCGCAGGGGTCAGCACTTCCGACTCGTCAATATAATCTACCCCAATCGCTTCCAGAATCTGCGCTTCGACGAAGTGCCCGATGCGGACCTTGGCCATCACAGGGATGGAGACCGCATCCATGATCTTCAGGATCAATTCCGGATCGCTCATGCGGGCCACGCCACCGTGGGCGCGAATATCCGCCGGGACTCTCTCCAGGGCCATAACGGCAACTGCGCCGGCATCTTCAGCGATTTTGGCATGCTCTGGGGTGACCACATCCATGATCACGCCACCTTTCAGCATCTGCGCCAACCCCTTTTTTACTGCAAAGGTAGCAACTTCCTGCTCCATTTTTATGAGACCTCCCGAAATTAATGATTTACCGTTTTATCGTGCGCCGCAAAGCCGCCCGGTCGATAAATACAATAGGTGGAATCAAAGCACATCCACGTGCTTTTTAAGCCATTCTACCATGTTGAAGGATGCATGACAATCCATGCACCTGCTTACCCAGGGCAAACGCATATAAGTCAAAGGGATGAGATAATAAACCTCCAGAAAACG
>CAYMLG010000075.1:0-22278 GCA_964391195.1 uncultured Anaerolineaceae bacterium
CCCTAGCCAATTATCACGTGATCCACTCAGACCGAGCTTTTGGCGCCACTGCCCGAGGGCTTGCGCCTGACCCGCAAACTACGTTATGCCGGCAAGTTGTGAACGCCTTCCGATTAAGTTGGAACAGATGGTTTTTGAATCAGGCAAGGGGCCCCAAATCGAAAAGAGCGATTGCCAGGGAAGCCCCACCATCCGGCAAACCAGACCCGCCCATCCGCAACCAGGCCCGCGACAAGCCTGAGGAAAACCATCCACGAATGGCATGCTACGCATGCTCAGCACGAATAAACGAAAGATGGCAATGGCGCGAGGGAGGGTCGCCGCGGGCATGAAAGACAAGATGCCGATCCTGCCCCGCCCGGTCTGCTTCCCTCGGAAGCCGCAAGATTGGCATCTTGCGCTACGCCTTCCCGCAGGGTTGGCGCCCCGCTCCAGGCCCCCCGAACATGTCATCCGGAGTGGCGTGCTTCGCGACGCTCGGCGCAGCGACCGAAGGATCTCGCTGAAAAGCGAAAAGTGAAAAGCGGAAAGCGAAAAAACGGGTGGCGATGGTGGATGTAAGCCAGCAGTTGGCCGGTGGTAATGTCGTCGAGATCTGGCACCTCCATCCCAACCGGCTGGATGAAGGCGCTGACCTTGGAGTCGTAGGGCAGCGGCACGAAGGGCACCTGCTGCAAAGCGGACGCAACTATTAATACCCCATGACTTTCGTCATAGAGAACCTCTATCCTTTCCGCGCCGGGGTTCGATCCAAGGGCACTATTCCCCGCAGTCCGGACCTGCTATCCTAACCGTGACGCTGTTTGATGGAGGTAGCAGATGCAAGAAACGATTATCCGTATTGATAACCTGGTCGTCTCGTATGGGAGACCGGGATCCGGGGGGACCCAGGCTTTGCGCGGGGTCAGCCTGGAAGTGCAAAAAGGGGAGATCTTCGGGCTGTTGGGGCCCAACGGGGCGGGGAAGACCACCCTGCTCTCTGTGCTGGAATGCCTGCTGAAGCCCCAATCCGGCCGGGTAGAGGTCCAGGGTCTGGATGTGACCCGGCACCCGGCCCGCGTGCGGCGCCTGCTGGGCAACCAACTGCAGCAGACAGCCCTGATCGACGACCTGACTGTGCAGGAACTGGTGCAGCTTTACGCGGCCCTGTATCAGGTCTACCTGTCTCCGGCGGAAATTCGGGCCCTGCTCGAACGTTTCGAACTGGCAGACCAGGCCAGGGTGTACCCCCGCCGCCTGTCGGGCGGGCAGCGGCAGCGCCTGGCGCTGGCGATCGCCATCGCCCACGGCCCGCAGATCGTGCTGCTGGACGAGCCGACCTCGGCGCTGGACCCGCAGGCGCGGCGGAAAATGTGGGCGCTGATCCGCGACCTGCACGAAGAGGGGCGTACGGTGATCCTCACCACCCACTCGATGGAAGAGGCCGAAGCCCTGTGCGGGCGGGTGACGATTATCGATCAGGGCAGGCTTGTGGCGGATGGAACCCCGGCCCGGCTGGTCGCCGGCCTGCAGGCGGGGACGATGATCCGCACCGACCTAGACCTGCCGCTGGAGGTGATCCTGCCGCTGCCCGGCGTGCTCCATGCTCGCCACAGCGGGCAGTACCTGGAAGTGGAGACACGCCAGCCGAACGAGACCCTGGCAGCATTGGCCGCGCTGGCCGGTCAGCGCAACCGGCTGCTCGGGGAAGTGAGCATGCGCCAGCCGAACCTGGAAGACGTGTTCCTGCAGCTCACCGGACGCCCCCTCGAATCCTGATTGAGGGCTGAGATTACAGAATGGAGGCTTTTCCCATGAAACGATTTTTGATCCTGACCCGGGCCATGTTTTTCGTGTACATCCGCAACCGGGGGACGTTGTTCTGGAACATGGTCTTCCCGGTTTTCCTGCTGGTGGTATACAGCATGATCTTCAGCTCGATGGAAGTGGAAGGGCAGAGCTACTTCACCTGGATGATCCCCGGAATCATTGTGTTGAACATCCTGGCCTACGGGCTGATGTCCAGCTCGTCGATGCTGGTGAACATGCGCGAGAACAGCATCCTGCTGCGGTTGAACACCACCCCGGTCCCTGCCCTGGAACTGGTCGGCGCGTTCCTGATCATCAACATCCTGATCGCCTCGCTGCAGGCCGGGCTGCTCCTGACCGCGGCGATGCTGTTCTTCGACTATTCGATCAGCGCCGCAGCCCTGCTCAAAGCCGTGCCGGTGATCTTGCTGGCCATCATCACCAGCGTCGCCCTGGGGCAGATCGTCAGCGGGGTGGCGCCCAAGGCCGGGGTAGCGGTGGCGCTGGGGCAGCTCCTGTACTTCAGCCAGATGTTCATCACCGATATGGTCATCCCCATCGAACTGATGCCGGGTTGGGTGCAGAACCTGGCGCAGTACCTGCCCGGCTACGCCATCACCCAGTTGATCCGCCCTCCCCTGCTCCTGGGCGAGTGGGGCTCCACGGCCGGCATGCACCTGCTGCTGGTCGCCGGATACGCCGTGGTTGGCGCGGCCCTCGCCGGGCTGCTCTTCCGCTGGGCGCCCCGGGCCTGAACGGCGGGCAGGTTGGCTTTCAGGCGGTTTACCCCACGATGGAAAGCCGCCTGAGCCTCCGGCCGGCTTGAATCCTGGTACACTTAATTCAAGATGGACGATCGGCAAAAAAAGCTGCAATTCTATCCGCCCCTGCCCTGGGGGACCTTTCGCGGTTTCCTGATCTTCTTCCACGTCTTCTTCCTGCTGGTGATGGGGATGGAGTTTGTCATGGCCGTGTGGCGGGCCTGGGGCGAACCGAACTGGCAGAATATCCTGGTCTGCCTGGCGCTGCTCGGGCAGGCTGTGGCTTATATCCTTCTGGTGATGCGCTACCGGCCCAATCGCGATTTTCGCCTGCTGCTGCCGGGTTATTTCGGCCTTGCTCTAGCTCTCTGGGTAGTTGAGCTCTTGTTGGCCCCCCGGTTGTTCTGGTTGGGCTTTGTTTTCGTGGGGCAAATGTTCGGCATCCTGTCGCCGCTGCCGGCCCTGGCCGGCGGCCTGTTCGTCCTGTCGTTGATCGCCTGGAAGGGGCCGATCTCCGCGCTGCAGGGCGGTACAACGCTGGAGCAGATCGGTTGGGTGGCTTCGAATTTTTCCCTGTTGGTGCTGCTGCTCTATGTCAGCCACCTGAACCGCACCAGCCGGGAGCGGGCGCACCTGATCGAGCAGCTCAAGAAGACGCAAAAGGAACTGGAAGAAGCCCGGCAGAAAGAGTCCGAACTGGCGGTGCTGCGCGAACGCGAGCGCCTTGCCCGGGATATGCACGACACGCTGGGGCACAACCTGGTGGCGCTCTCGGTGCAGCTCGAAGCCGTGCAGCGCCTGTACCCTGTAGACCCGCAGGCCGCCTCGGAAGCCATCAACGATCTCAAGCGCCTGACCCGCGGCAGCATGGATGAGCTGCGCCGCACGCTGGCGGGGCTGCGCGCCCCGGGGTTGGGGGAGCGCCCGTTGAAGGAGGCGCTGCAGGAGCTGTGCGCGGATTTCAGCCGGCGCAACGGCCTGCCGGTCCGCTTCGATTGGGAGGCCGGGGAGGTCCAACTGCCGCCGCCGGTGGCAGAGGCGTTGTGGCGTTCGGCCCAGGAAGCGCTGACCAATATCGAGAAACACGCCGCCGGAGCCGGAAAGGCTGCGGTCTGCTTCCAGGCCTCTGAGGGCGGTTTTCGGTTGGTGGTGGAGGATGACGGCCCCGGTTTCGATTATCGCCCGGCAGCCGGCCGGCACTTCGGGCTGGCGGGGATGCGCGAGCGGGTCGAGGGGGTGGGGGGCAGGCTGGCCATCGGTAATGTCCCGGGAAAGGGTACCCGGCTGGAAGTGCACATCCCACTGGTGGAGGGTACGGCATGACAGACCTTCGCATTCTGCTCGTCGAAGACCAGACTCTGATGCGCCAGGGCCTGAAAACCATTCTGAACCTGGAGCCGGGGATGCAGGTGGTGGGCGAGGCCGTGGACGGCGGCTCGGGGCTGCGCCTGTCCCTGGAACTGCGCCCGGACATCATCCTTATGGATGTGCAGCTGCCGGGCATGAACGGGGTCGAAGCCACCCAGGCGATCTGCGCTGCCTGGCCCAAGGCGCGGGTAATCATCCTGACCACCTTCGACCGGGAAGATTATGTGTATCAGGGCATCCGGGCCGGGGCGATGGGCTTTTTACTCAAAGATACGCCGGCGGAAGAACTGGTGGAGACCATCCGCAAGGTGCACGCCGGCGAGCCGTTCATTCAGCAGGAGATCGCCTCACGGATGCTGCGCGACCTGGTCCAACCGGCCGCCTCTCCGCTGGAGCCGCTGACCGAGCGCGAGCGGGAGGTGCTGGTGCTGCTGGCCCAGGGGCTGAGCAACAAGGCCATCGCCGGACGCCTGGTGCTGACCGAGGGCACGGTGAAGAACCATGTATCGAATATCCTGGCCAAACTGCAGGCCGAAAACCGCACCCAGGCGGCGGATATCGCCAGGCGGTATGGGTTGGAGTAGGTTGTGAGAGGGGATCGAGGGGGGTGAGCGGGGTATGGGCGGTGTTTCCGCCCATACCCCGCTCGCAATTTCTACTCCACCGTCACGCTCTTGGCCAGGTTCCTGGGCTGGTCCACGTCCAGGCCGCGCAGGGCGGCGATGTGGTAAGCCAGCATCTGCAGGGGGATGACGGTGGTGATCGGGCTGAGCAGCCAGGGGGTTTCCGGCACCCACAGTACGTGGTCGGCCACATCTTTGACGGTCTCGTCTCCGTCGGTGGCCACGGCGATGACCGAGCCGCCGCGGGCTTTGGCCTGCTCGATCTGGCTGAACATCTTCTCGTACCAGGGGTCGCGGGGAGCGATGACGATCACCGGCATGGTGCGGTCGATGAGGGCGATGGGGCCGTGCTTCATCTCCCCCGCCGGGTAGCCCTCGGCATGGATGTAGGAGATCTCTTTGAGCTTGAGGGCGCCTTCGTAAGCAGTGGGCATGTTGATGCCGCGGCCCAGGTAAAGGCAGTGGCTGGTGTTCATCAGCGCCCGGGCGACCTGCACCACCTGGGGTTCGCGATCCAGGCAGCGCCCGACCAGATCCGGCAGGCGGCGCAGATCGTTGACGAGTTGGCGGCGGCGAGCGGCATCCAGCGTGCCGCGCAGCTCGCCGAGCAGGATGGCCAGCATATAGAGATCGACCAGCGGGGCGGTGTAGGCCTTGGTGGAAGCGACGCCGATCTCGGGGCCGGAGAGCATGGAGATGTAGCCGTCCGCCAGGCGCATGGCCTGCGAGCCGATGGCGTTGACGATCGACCACAGCGTGGCCCCTTTGCTGCGCGCCTCTTCCATGGCAGCCAGGGTGTCGGCCGTCTCGCCCGACTGGCTGATGGCCAGCACCGCGGTGTCGGCATCGACGATGGGGTCGATGTAGCGGAACTCGGAGGCGATGGACACTTCGACCGGGAGGCGGGCGATGTGCTCGATGAGCACCTTGCCGACCATCCCGGCGTGAGCGGCTGTGCCACAGGCGGTGATGAACATCTTCTTAAGGCGTTGGGCCAGGGTGGGGGTGAGGTTGAGCTCGGGCAGGTTGATGCGCCCGCCTTCGAAGTCGGCCCGCCCGCCGATGGTGTCGGTCACCGAGCGCACCTGTTCGTGGATCTCCTTGGCCATGAAGTGGCGGTACTCGCCCTTCTCGGCGGAGATCGGGTCCCAGGCGACGGTGTTGATCTCATAGTTCACCGGTTGGCCTTCAAGGGTCATCACTTCCAGGCCGTCGCGGGTGACGACCGCCATCTGGCGTGACTCGAGGAAAACCACCCGGCGGGTGTGCTCGAGGATGGCAGGCAGGTCGGAAGCGACGAACATTTCGCCGCGCCCCACGCCGATCACCACTCCCCCGGCGTTGCCGATGCGGGCGGCGACGATCTTATCCGGCTCTTTGGAAGAGAGCAGGACGATGCCGTGGGCGCCTTTGAGGTGGCGCAAGGAACGCCGAGCCGCCTCGGCCAGGCCCATGCCAGGCTGGCCGGAGTAGCCGGATAGATAGCGCTCAACCAGGTGGACGATCACCTCGGTGTCGGTGTCGGAGTTGAAGCGGGCGCCTTCGGCGCACAGTTCGTCGCGCAGTTCGAGATAGTTCTCGACGATGCCGTTGTGTACCACCACCACGTCGCCGGTCATCCCGATATGGGGATGGGCGTTGCGGGCGCTGGGCGCGCCGTGGGTGGCCCAACGGGTGTGCCCGATGCCCACCCGGCCGGTGACCGGCTCGTCCTGCACCAGTGCTATCAGCCGGTCCAGCTTGCCGGCGTCGCGGCGCACTTCGATATGCGAGTTTTGAAGCACCGCCAGGCCGGCGGAGTCGTAGCCGCGGTATTCAAGCCGCTTCAGCCCATTCAGGATGAGCGGGGTCGCGTCGCGCGGTCCGATATAGCCAACAATGCCACACATTGGGATCCCTCCAGTGTTAAGAAAATAGTATCTATCCTCACACCCCGGGTGTGAAAATAGACGCCAGTGATGCGCCACTCTCCGGACCTTTTGTCTGCCCGGTCACCCGGACAGCATTGTGGTGGAGTTGCACGTTGGAGGGAAAGACGGCGGGTGGTGGTCCACCCGGAGGGCTTCCGCTGATCTTTCGATTTTCCCGGCCCGGCCTCTCGTTGAGTGCCTGGCGCCGGTTAGCCTGCTCTCGCGAACAGGAACCCTCATCCTCGTCAACTGATTGGCGATCCTCGCTGAGCGATACCGCAATCAGCCCATGCGCTATCTTCCCCGCAAAAAGGTATTGTTTCGGCTGCCTCCTTTCGCTTCCCAAGGTCTACAGGCGGGAAGCTCATTTTGCACTAATGGCGATTATACCCCAGAGTCGACCGATATTTGCCGGGCAGGATCAAAAAGGGTGGGCGCACATGTCAACAGATAAGGATTGTTGGGGAGGTGGGCGGTGAATCCGCCCCCGCTCCAACAATTACTCCTGACAAATGCCTGCGAGGCGGGCCTCGTCCGGCTGTGGTGGGAAATGGGCGGCTTGTGGGCGCTGCGTGGGATAGTATAATTGGAGTGCTCCACATTGGGTGAAAAACATGGGGAATACAGCACCCGGCGCAAAACGGTAGGGCCGGTTGGAAACCGGCTTGAAGAAAGGAATAGGAGAAAGGGAACTTGACATCTCGCCAACCGAACTCGCGTCACTGTTTTGTCTGTGGCCTCGCCAATCCCTTAGGCCTACAACTGATTTTCTATAATTCCGGTCCCGGGGAAGTGACCGCCGAGGTCACCCTCCCGGAGAGCTACCAGGGGTATCCGGGGGTGGTGCACGGCGGCATTGTGGCCTCCATGCTGGATGAAGCCGCAGGGCGCGCCCACATGGGGGGCGACCCGCCCCGGTTCATGTACACCGCCAGGCTCGATGTCCAATACCGCAAGCCTGTGCCGGTTGGGCAGCCACTGCGGCTGGTGGGCCAGGCGGTGAAGAGCCGCAAACGGGCGGCGACCTCAACCTGTAAGCTTTTCGGGCCGGACGATAGCCTGTTGGCGGAAGCCGAGGCGCTGCTGGTGGACTTGCCGCAAGAGACTCTGAACGACGCCAACCTGGAAGACCTGGGCTGGCGCGTGTACTCGGATGAAGAGATCGGTTCGCTCCAATAGAAGGGTTTTCCAATGATCATTGAATATCACCGCCCACAAACGATCGATGAGGCCGTCGCCCTGCTGCAGCGGCCTGAACCCCTCACCCTGCCCATGGGCGGGGGAACGGTGTTGAACCAGCCGGCCCGGCGGGGCGCAGGTGCCCCCTACGCGGTGGTGGATCTGCAGGCGTTGGGCCTGGACCAGATCCAGTCGCGGGGCAATCTGCTGGAGCTCGGCGCAGGGGTGCGCCTGCAGGCGCTGCTGGAAGCCGCCGGGCCGGGGGCGGCGGGGACGCCGCTCGGGCTGCCCACCGGCCTGCAGCAGGCGCTGCGCCTGGAAGGCAGCTACAATTTGCGCCAGACGGCCACGGTT
Organism: uncultured Anaerolineaceae bacterium; assembly: GCA_964391195.1. Lineage (GTDB taxonomy): Bacteria > Chloroflexota > Anaerolineae > Anaerolineales > UBA4823 > JAAYXE01. The sequence goes on from CAYMLG010000075.1 coordinate 7,984, forward strand.
GCCGGGTCGCTGGTGGCAGCGACCGGCCGGTCCCCATTTGCGACGGCGATGCTGGCCCTGGACGCCGTCGTGAGGCTGGCGCCGGAGGACGGAGAGAGTACAATCTCTCTCGGCGACTTGCTGCCGCTGCGGTCCGAACGGCTGCGCGGCCGGTTGATCACCCAGATTAGCATCCCATTGAACGTGCGCCTGGCTTACGAGCAGGTGGCGCGCACCCCGGCCGACCAGCCAATCGTGTGCGCCGTAGTGGCTGCCTGGCCGTCGGGGAGGACGCGGGTGGCGCTGGGCGGGTTCGGTCCGGCCCCGGCCCTGGCTTTCGACGGCTCTGAGGCGGAAGGGGCCGAGGTGGCGGCCCGTGACGCCTACAGCCAGGCCGGCGATGAATGGGCCTCGGCGGAATACCGCCAGGAAATCGCCGGTGTGCTCACCCGCCGCCTGGTGGACCAACTGTTTCCGAAATAAACGGGGACCGCAGCCCGGTCTCCGGTACCTTTGTTGTCGCTATATAAGGATGGGAAATGATGGTTAAACATGGTTTTGAGTTGATTCAGGAGCAAGAGATCCCTGAGATAAACTCGTTCGCCCGGCTGTACCGGCACCAGAAGACCGGGGCCGAGCTGCTCAGCCTGGAGAACGACGATGAAAACAAGGTGTTCGGAATCACCTTCCGCACCCCGCCGGATAACTCCACCGGTGTGCCGCATATTATGGAGCACGCGGTGTTGTGCGGTTCGCGCAAGTACCCGGTCAAAGAACCCTTCGTCGAGCTGCTCAAGGGCTCGCTGAAAACCTTCGTCAACGCCTTCACGTACCCGGATAAGACCTGCTACCCGGTGGCCAGCCAGAACTTGCAGGATTTTTACAACCTGATCGATGTCTATCTGGACGCGGTTTTCTACCCCCTCATCCCCCCGCACACCCTACAGCAGGAGGGCTGGCATTACGAGTTGGAGAGCGTAGATGCGCCCTTGAGCTACAAAGGGGTCGTGTTCAATGAGATGAAAGGGGTGTATTCGTCGCCGGACAGCCTGCTCGGGCGTTACAGCCTCCGCACCCTCTTCCCGGACACCACCTACGGGGTCGATTCGGGCGGGGACCCGTCGGTGATCCCCGACCTGACCTACGAGCAGTTCAAGCAGTTCCACGACCGCTACTACCACCCTTCGAACGCCCGGATCTTCTTCTACGGCGACGATCCGCCGGAAGAGCGCCTGCGCTTGATGAACGCCTGGCTGGAGCCGTTCGAGCGCATCGAGGTGCAGTCGGAAGTGGAGCTGCAGCCCAGGTTCGATGAGCCGAAGGAGATCGGCCTGAGCTACGACCCCGGGGAAGAACCCGGCGAGAAGAAGAGCATGGTCACCGTGAACTGGCTGCTGCCGGAGGGCCATGACCCCCAGGAGAGCCTGGGCCTGGCGATCCTGAGTTACATTCTGCTGGGCACGCCTGCCTCCCCCCTGCGCAAGGCGCTGATCGATTCCGGGTTGGGCGAGGACCTGACCGGTTACGGGCTGGACGATGACACCCGCCAGATGACTTTTTCGACCGGGCTGAAAGGGATCGCCACCGAAGACGCCGGGCGGGTGGAAGCGCTGATTCACGAAACCCTGGGCAGGTTGGCGGCGGAGGGGATCGAGCCTGAAATGGTGGAAGCCGCGGTGAACACCACCGAGTTCCGCCTGAGGGAGAACAACACCGGGTCCTTCCCCCGCGGCATCCTGCTCATGCTGCGGGCGCTGTCCGCCTGGCTGTATGACCGGGACCCGTTCGCCCCACTGGCTTTCGAAGCGCCGTTGAACGCGATCAAAGAACGCCTGGCGGCGGGCGAACCCTATTTCGAGGACCTGATCCGCCTCCACCTGTTGGACAACCGGCATCGTACGCGGGTGCTGCTTGAACCGGAGCCCGGCCTGGCCCAGAAGCAGGAAGCCGCCGAACGCCAGCGCCTGGACGACGCCCGCGCTAAAATGACCCCGGAGGAGCTGGAGCAGATCGTCGAGAACACCAGGGAACTCCGGCGGCTGCAGGAGACCCCCGATTCGCCCGAGGCGCTGGCTACCATCCCCACCCTGAAGCTGGAGGACCTGGACCGCGAGAACAAGCTCATCCCCTGCGAGGAGCTGCAGACTGCCGGCGCCCGGACGCTGTACCACGATCTGTTCACCAACGGCATCGTTTACCTGGACCTGGGGTTCGATCTGCACGTCTTGCCCCAGGACCTGCTGCCATACGTGCCCCTGTTCGGGCGGTCGCTGACCAGCCTGGGCACGGAGACCGAGGACTTCGTCCGCCTTTCCCAGCGAATTGGGCGCACTACCGGCGGGATCCGGACCACTTCCTTCACCTCGGCGGTGCGTTCCGCCGAACATTCGGCGGCATGGCTGTTCTTGCGCGGCAAGGCGACCATGGACCACACCGCGGACCTGCTCGCTATTCTGAAGGACATCCTGCTCACGGTGAAGCTGGACAACCGCGAGCGTTTCCGGCAGATGGTGCTGGAGGAAAAAGCCGGCCTGGAAGCCGGGCTGATCCCCGGCGGGCACCGGGTGGCCAACGTGCGCCTGCGCTCCAAATTCGATGAGGCCGGTTGGGCCTCGGAAGTGATGGGCGGGGTGGAGTACCTGTTCTTCCTGCGCGAGCTGGCCACGGCGGTGGACCAGGACTGGCCGGGCGTGCTCGATAAGCTGGAACAGGTGCGGAAAACGCTGCTGCAGCGCGGAGCGCTGCTTGGCAACGTCACTCTGGACCGCCAGAATTGGGAGCAGTTCGGCCCGCAGTTCACCGCTTTCCTCGCCGAACTGCCGGACGAACCACAGCAGCCTCAGCGCTGGCAGCCTGGAGCTACCCCCGAATCGGAGGGGCTGACCATCCCGGCGCAGGTGAACTATGTAGCCAAGGGCGCCAATTTATATACGCTCGGCTATGAGCTGGACGGCTCGATTGAGGTGATCACCAACTACCTGAGGACCACCTGGCTGTGGGAGAAGATCCGCGTGCAGGGTGGGGCCTACGGCGGGTTCTGTGTCTTCGACCGTCATTCGGGGGTGTTCTCCTACCTCTCATACCGTGACCCCAACCTGCTGAAGTCGGTCGAATCTTACGATGGGACGGCACAGTTCTTGCGCCGCCTGGATCTCAGCCGGGAAGAGCTCACCAAGGCGATCATCGGCACGATCGGCGATATGGACGCTTACCAGCTTCCGGACGCCAAGGGGTACACCTCCATGCTGCGCTACCTGATCGGCGAGACGGATGAGATCCGGCAGCAGCGGCGCGAAGAGGTGCTTTCGACCACCCAGGCCGACTTCCACGCCCTGGGCGAGGCGCTCGAGCGGCTGAATGAAGCCGGGCTGGTAGTGGTTGTGGGCTCTCAGGAGGCGATCCGGGCGGCCAATGAGGCCCGCCCAGACTGGCTCAGGGTTACCAAAATTCAATGAAACCGGTTAGAATGTAATTTCCCTCAACGAAGAAGAGGCATTCATGAAAATTACACTGGAGATCAACGGATCGCAGCTCACGGTCGAAGCGGCTGCTGGAGACAGCCTGCTCGATGTATTGCGACGCAATGGGTTCTATGGGGCCAAGTACGGCTGTGACACCGGCGAGTGTGGCGCCTGCGCGGTGCTGATTGACGGGAAGCCGGTGAATTCCTGCGTGTACCTCGCCGCCCAGGCGGCGGGACACAAGATCGAGACGATCGAAGGGATGGGCGAGCACCCGGCCCAGGGCTGGAAGACCACCGGCGGGCTGCACCCCATCCAGCAGGCGTTCGTCGAGAGCGGGGCAATCCAATGCGGGTACTGCACGCCGGCCCAGGTGCTGGCTGCCAGGGAACTGCTCGAGCGCAACCCCAACCCGAGCGAAGCCGAAGTGCGCGAAGCGCTTTCGGGTGTGCTGTGCCGCTGCACGGGGTATTTGAAGCCGGTGCAGGCCGTGCTGCGGGCTGCCGCGATCCTGCGCGGCGAGTCCGTTGAGCCGGTCGGCGGAATGGGGGGTGAGGAAGGGCCCATCCCCGCCCCGGCCGAATGGCTGCCCGAGGCCCCTGCCTCCGGCGGGCCGCCAGGCGGTGAGACGCTGGGCGGCCCGTCCCCTGCGACCCCGGCCCCGGTCGGGGAGACCCTCACCCGGGTGATGCCGCGCATCCACGTCACGCCTGAAACTGAGACGATGAGCACCATCGGGAAGCCGGAACCCAAGGTGGACGCGGTCAAGCTGGTGCAGGGGAAGCCGGCCTTTGCCGGGGACTTCGAAAAGCGGGGGATGCTGGTGGCCCGCGTGCTGCACAGCCCGGTGGCTCATGCCCTCATCAAGTCGATCGACGTCTCCAAAGCGCGGGAGCTGGAGGGTGTCGCGGCGGTGCTCACCTGGAAGGATATCCCCCGGGTGGTGTACTCCACCGCCGGGCAGTCGGACCCGATCCCGGGGCCGTTGGACACCTTCTCGCTGGACCAGAAGGTGCGCTTCGTCGGCGACCGGGTCGCCTTCGTCGCCGCGGAAACCGCCGAGATCGCCGAGAAAGCGCTGAAGCTGATCGAGGTGGAATACGAGGAACTGCCGGCGATCATCGACCCCGCTGAGGCGATGGACCCCGCAGCGGTGCGCATCCACGACGAGCCGGAGTACGTGAACTTCGCCGATTCGGACCCCAGCCGCAACCTGGCGGCGATGATCCGCATCGATATCGGCGATGTGGAAAAAGGCTTCGCCGAGGCCGACCAGATATTCGAGGCCGAGTACGAAGTGCCCAAAGTCCAGCAGGCGCACATCGAGCCGCACGTGGTGGTCACCTATTGGGATGAAGACGACCGGCTGGTGATCCGAACCAGCACGCAGGTGCCGTTCCACGCCCGGCGCATCCTGGCCCCGGTGCTGGGCTTGCCGGTGAAGCGCATCCGGGTGATCAAACCGCGCATCGGCGGTGGGTTTGGCGGCAAGCAAGAGGTGCTGATCGAAGATGTAGCCGCGCACCTGACGATCGCCACCGGGCGCCCGGTGATATACGAGTACAGCCGGGATGAGGAGTTCACCGCGGCCCGCTCGCGCCATCCCATGCGCATCCGCATGAAGACCGGGGTGAAGAATGATGGCACGATTACAGCCAATGCGATGTATGCCCTGTCCGACACCGGGGCCTACGGCTGCCATGCCCTGACGGTGACCGGCAACACCGGGCACAAGGCGATGGCCCTCTACGTGGGCGATGGCCCCTACCGCCAGTCGCCCAATATCCGCTTTTATGCCGACGTCGTGTACACCAACACCCCGCCGGCAGGCGCTTTCCGCGGCTATGGTGTGCCTCAGGGTTTCTGGCCCGTGGAGCGGCACATGGAGAAGATCGCCCGCAGCCTGGGGTTGGACCCGATCGAGTTCCGCCTGCGGAACGCACTGCGGGCCGGGGAACTGCATCCCTTCAGCACCGCCTGGTCTGAGGGCCGGGAGCCGCGGCCGGAGACGATCGAGACCAACGCGCTGGAGCAGTGCGTGCGCCAGGGCAAGGCGGTGATCGGCTGGGATCAGAAGTTCGGCAATCCAGACTGGCACCTGGTGCCGGGCAAGCCCCACCTGCGGCGCGGGATTGGCGTGGCCCTGGTGATGCAGGGCACGGCTATCCCCTACCTGGATATGGGCGGGGCGAGCATCAAGATGAACGACGATGGTTCGTTCAACCTGCTGGTCGGGGCGACCGATCTTGGCACCGGTTCCGATACCGTGTTGGGGCAGATGGCAGCCGAAGTGCTGGGCGTCCCCCTGGAAGATATCATCGTATACTCCTCCGACACCGATTTCACCCCCTTCGATAAAGGCGCATACGCTTCGAGCACAACGTATATCTCCGGCGCAGCGGTGGTGCGAGCGGCCGAAAAGGTAGCCGAACGGATCCGGATCCGCGCCGCCAGGATGTTCAACGCCGGGGAAGAAAGCCAGGCGGGCAGCCCGGTGGAACCCGAGGAGATCGTCCTGGCGGACCGCAAGGCGACCGCCCCCGATGGGCGCAGCCTGACCCTACAGGAGATCGCCTATAACGCCCTGCACCACGAAGACCAGGAGCAGATCATGGCGACCGGCTCTTACGTCTCCCCGGTCTCGCCCCCACCGTTCGCCGCCCAGTTCGCCGAGGTGACCGTCGATATCGAGACCGGGCAGGTGGTGGTCGACCGGCTGGTGATGGCGGTCGACTCGGGGGTGATCGTCAACCCGATCACGGCCTCCGGGCAGATCGAGGGCGGTATGACCCAGGCGTTGGGATATGCGGTGTGTGAGGAAATGCGGTATGATGAGAACGGTCGCGCCCGCGAACGCAGCTTGCGCGACTATCACATTTTCCAGGCGCACGAAATGCCCCGCCTGGAGACGATTTTTGTGGAGACGTTCGAGCCTTCGCACCCCTTCGGCGTGAAAGCGGTGGCCGAGATCCCCATGGATGGGGTCGCGCCAGCGGTGGGAAACGCCATCCTGGATGCCAGCGGCGCCGAGGTTTTGCAGAACCCGGCCACGCCAGAAAAGGTGTGGAAAGCTCTGTAATCTATGGAAACGATTTCAAGAACTTACGTCATCGGCCATGTGAATCCGGACACCGATTCGATCGCCTCGGCCATGGGTTATGCCTGGCTGCTGCGCGAGCGGGATGGGACCGACGCGGTGGCGGCCCGGGCAGGCGCCTTGAACCCGCAGACCCTGTGGGTGCTCAAACGCCTGGAACTGGACCCACCCCTGCTGCTCAACGACGCCTCGCCGCGGTTCGAGTCGGTGACCCGCCGCCTGGACACGACCACCCCCAATAGCCCGCTGAAGGACGCCTGGGGCATCGCCAACCGAACCTGGGGGGTGGCGCCGGTGGTCAATGAGAACGGGAGCCCCTTCGGATTGGTGACCGGGGTGAGCCTGTTCGCCTTTCTGAGCGACCTGGTGGGACCCCGCCCGGCGAGCAAGGATATGTGCATCAGCGAGATCCTGGAAATGCCGTGCGAGAAGGCGGCGGACACCGAGGTGACCACCTTCCGGGCCGATGCCCGCATCCGTGATTCGATCAACCGGGTGCTGCGCGGCGAAGGCGATGATTTCCTGGTGGTGGACGAAAACGGGATGTATGTGGGCGTGTGCCGCCAGCGGGATGTGCTCAACCCGCCCCGCCTGCGGGTGATCCTCGTGGATCACAACGAACCGCGGCAGGCGTTGGGCGCGCTGGAGGAGGCCGAGCTGGTGGAGATCCTCGACCACCACCGCCTGGGGAACCCCTCTACCCACATGCCGATCCGTTTCTCGGTGGATGTGGTTGGCAGCACCAGCACCCTGGTTTCCGAGCGAATCGAAGACGTGGGCATGAGCGCGCCGCCACGCCTGGCCGGGTTGATGCTGGCAGGCTTGCTGTCTGATACCCTGATCCTGACCTCCCCGACGACCACGCCGCGGGACCGCCGGGCGGCCGAGCGGCTGGGGCGCTGGGCTTTCGTCCGCAACAGCCCGCTGCACGGAGAGACCGTGCAGTCGTTCGGCCAACAGGTGCTGCGGGCAGGCGCCGGGCTTACCTCGCGCGAACCGCGTGAGATTGTCAGCACCGATTTGAAGATTTACGATGCCGGCGGCTTCCACTTCGCCATCGCCCAGGCGGAGGTGACCGACCTGCTGCAGTTGGAAGATCACATCGATGAATTGAGAGATGCGCTGGAGGAACTGCGCGAGCGGCGCACCCAGGACTTTGCCATGTTGATGGTCACCGACGTGGTCCGGGGTTCCAGCCGGCTGCTGTTGGTGAATGAGCCGCCGGCCTTGAGCGACCTGCCCTACCCGCGCCAGCCGGATGGGACCCGGCTGGCAGAAGGGGTGGTGTCGCGCAAGAAGCAGCTCCTCCCGGTGGTGTTAGGTCTATTGGAGGACTGAATGCCAGGCATTTATCAGGCAGCAGCAGAGCTGGAGAAGAACAACCAGGCGGGCGCGCTGTGCACGGTGGTGAAAAGCCAGGGCAGCACGCCGCGTCGCTCGGGCAGCAAGATGCTGGTGTACCCGGATGGGCGCTTCGTCGGGACCGTTGGCGGGGGTGAGATGGAAAGCCGGGTGATCGCCGAGGCGCTGGACGCCATCCGCAGCGGCCGGCCCCGTCTGCTCAGCTACAATATGACTGACCCTGCCCGCGGCGACCCGGGCGTATGCGGCGGGCAGGTGGAGGTGTATATCGAACCGTTGCGCCCCAAACCGGTGCTTTTGGTGATCGGAGCCGGGCATGTGGGCCAGGCCGTCGCTCACTTGGCCCGCTGGCTGGGCTTCCGGGTGGCGGTCAGCGACGACCGGCCCGGTTTCGCCACGCCAGAGACCGTCCCCGAGGGGGACGAATTCTACCCGGTGCCAATCGCCGAGCTGCCGGATCACCTGGAACTGACGCCCTGGACGTACATCGTGATGACCACGCGGGGGGTGAACGTGGACGTCGCCGGCCTGCCGGCGCTCCTGGATTCGCCGGCGGCCTACATCGGCGTGATCGGCTCGCGCCGCCGTTGGGCCACCGCCCGCCAGCAGTTGCTCGAAGCCGGCATATCGGAAGAAAAGGTTAACCGGGTTCGGTCCCCGATGGGCCTGGAACTGAACGCGGAGACCCCTGAGGAAATCGCTGTCTCGATTATGGCCGAGATCCTGATGCTGCGCGAAGGCGGCGATGGAAAACCGATGAAATCTTAAACAAGTGGAGATTATATGTGGCAAGACTATTACAATGTGACCAGTATTGAGCAGGCAATTAAGGTTTTAGCGGAGCGGGGGGATAAAGCGCGCATCGTAGCGGGGGCGACCGACCTGATTCTGGAGATCGAGCGAGGGGTGCGCCAGGGGATCGAAACCCTGGTGGACGTCACCCGGGTCCCTTGTTTGGATCAGATCGTGCTGGACGAGGATGATGTGATCCACCTGGGGCCGATGGTGACCCATAATCTGTGCGTGGATTCGAAGCTGATCGTGGAGAGGGCATTCCCCCTGGCCCAGGCTTGCTGGGAAGTGGGCGCCCCTCAAATCCGCAACCGTGGCACGGTCGCCGGCAACCTCATCACCGCCTCTCCGGCCAATGATACGATCACCCCGCTGATGGCGATGGGCGCCGGAGTGACCCTGGCCTCCGTGCGGGGGGAGCGGAAGGTGGCGTTGAAAGACTTCTACACCGGCGTGCGGCGCACGGTCATGCAGCCGGATGAGATGCTGGTGGATATTTACTTCCCGGCGCTCAAGGCGAACCAACGGGGCGCCTTCGTCAAGCTGGGTTTGCGCCGGGCTCAGGCCATTTCGGTGGTCAACGCCGCAGTGGTGCTGACGATGGACGGCGGCCGGGTGGAGCGGGCCGCCATCACCTTAGGCGCCGTCGCCCCAACCATCATCCACGCCGACCAGGCCGAAGCCTTCCTGCAAGGCCGGGAGTTGAGCGAGGCGACCATCGCTCAGGCAGCCCAATTGGCGATGGAAGCCGCGCACCCGATCTCGGATGTGCGCAGCTCGCAGACCTACCGGCACGAAATGGTACGGGTGTGCGTGCAGCGGGCCCTGCAAGCGCTGCTGCATGAGGGGGGCGAGAAGATCCGCTTCCCGGTTCGCCCCATATTGCTTTCCACCGCTCTACATAACGGGAAACGGCCAAAATTCGAGGCGCCCGTCCACCACGACGAGCTAACCCCCATCGTCACCCGTATCAACGGCCAGGAGTACACCTTCACCAGCGGCCATCACAAAACCCTGCTGCGCTTGCTGCGCGAAGACGCCGGGCTGACCGGGACGAAAGAGGGCTGCGCCGAAGGTGAATGCGGGGCTTGCACGGTTTTCCTCGACGGGATGGCGGTGATGAGCTGCCTGGTGCCCGCGGTGCGGGCGCAGGGGGCTGAGATTGTGACGATTGAGGGCCTGGCGGAGGGGGAACAACTCCACCCGGTCCAGCAGGCGTTTATCGACACGGGCGCAGTGCAGTGCGGTTATTGCACTCCGGGGTTCATCATGTCGGCCGCCAAGCTGTTGGAAGAGCGATCTCATCCCAGCCGTGAAGAGATCCAACAGGCGATCACCGGGAACCTCTGCCGCTGCACTGGCTACTATAAAATCGTAGAAGCAATCGAGAAGGCCAGCGCTATGGCGGAGGGTGACCATGCCGGGGAAGTACGATAAATACACGATGGTCCAGGTTCGGGAAAAACCCTGGAAAATACACCCCGTATGGCGGGGAATTGGTTGCTTGATGATGATCATCATCCCCATCATGTCTTACGCAGGTGGGGTGCTGCTGGTGCAGGCGAACAATGAGGCGCGCTGGGTGCCCGTCGCCCCGGAGTTGATCCAGGCGGTGGAAGTGCCTTTCATCGGGGTGGTCCCTGCCCTGGTTGCGAATTTGCTCGCCGCCGCGATCCTGGCGCTGATCGGTTTTGCGCTGCTGACTCTGCTGTTCGCCGTGTTCACGCGCCTCGCGGCGCCGCCAACGAATAATTACGATGCGCCTCCGGTGCGGCGTTCGCCCAGGGCTCGGCGCAGGTGAGATAACCAAATAAACAAAGCAGCCGGTCCGGGTTGTGGCCGCCGCCCGGACCGGCTGTCGTATATCCAATGAATAACCGGCAGGTTCACGAAGATGGGGACGAATGGAAAGAACCGTACCGACCACCGAAACCGAAGAAATTGATCTTTATCTGAGGACCTATTACTCGCTGCTGCGTTCCACGGCGGATGTCCAGATCCGCACGCTGGAAGAAGTGCACGCCAACATAAACTCCCTGCTGCATCCCGGGGCCCGCAGCCCGCGCCCCGATATGTCGGCGTTCATCTACAGTATCCTGCGCCTCCCGCCCGTGATGGACAGAGTGAACCTGGTCGTTTTGGGCCAGAGCGAGGATGTGTTCGCCCGGGGGGGCTACGGGGACGTCTATTCCTGGCAGGAAGTCACCGCCCCTGCCCGGCGGCGGCGGACTTTTTTCGATGGGAAGAACACCCTGGCCTGCTTCATTGCCAGCCGCTCGGATATCGATGACATCATCCCCATCCTCACCGCCTACCAGATCGAATGGAATAAACTGCACCGCTTGCTGCGGGACCTGGCGAAAGAGGTGAATCTCGAAGAGATGTGCGCCAGTGTGACCGGGTGCGAAGAACTGGCGGATCTGATGCAAATTTCGCCCGATGATTTCGACCGGCTGTACGCCATTTGGGATGTCGGGGTGGGCAGGTTTTTGCAGCAGGTGGCGAAAAAGGAGCTTGGCATCCGGGTGAAGCTGCTGAGCGGGTCGCTGAGCGAGTACCGGCGGGCGACCCACGCCTGGTGGCACCAGATCGAACGGACCGTGCCGCACCTGAGCGAGCGCCCGGTGTACTTTGTCTCCAGTAACACGCACAGCATCCCCAATGTGCTTTCGGGCTTTGCCCTGCAGAAAAGGGAGGAGCTGGTACGCTACCTGGAAGAATCGGGGCTCACCGGCCTCCTCAACGAGTGGCGCGCCATCCAGAGCGGGGAGACCCCCTCCAGCGAAGAGAATTTTCTGTACTATCTGATGAAAAAGTATCAGCAGACGCAGGAAGGGCGGGCGCTGGTGGGCGAGCAGTCGGACTGGGAAAAGTCCCTCGGTATCACCCGCATCCCGAGCAAGCGTTTCTTCGATATCGAGGCGCAGGTGATCGAGGTCTCACGCCTGAATCCGGAGGTGTTCGACCCGCGCCTGCGGAACGATCACTCTGGACGGGATGGATCCCTCCGCCGGAGCGACGCCCTGATCGTCAACGTGGATTACCCGCTGGGGCTGGCGGCTTACAACATCCTGACGGAAGTAGCCGACCATGTGGGCAAAGTGTTGGGGGTGTACGTGATGGGTAAAGCGGCCACGCTGAACGGGGTGATCGGGGATGTGATGATCCCGAACGTGGTGCACGACGAACATTCCCAGAACACCTATCTGTTCCCGAACTGCTTCACCGCCGCGGATGTGGCCCCCTATCTGGTCTTCGGCACCGTGCTGGACAACCAGAAGGCGGTCACCGTGCAGGGGACCTATTTGCAGAACGCCGACTTCATGTCAGTTTTCTACCGCGAGGGCTTCTCCAGCCTGGAGATGGAGGCCGGGCCGTATCTTTCGGGGGTGTACGAGATGTCGCGGCCCACCCGCCACCCGGTGAACGAGATTGTCAACCTGTACGGCATCCCCTTCGACCTGGGGATCGCCCACTACGCCTCGGACACGCCGCTGAGCAAAGGGAAGAACCTGGGCGCCGGCAGCCTTTCCTATTACGGGATGGACTCGACTTATGCCGTCTCCCTGGCGATCCTACGGCGGGTGCTGGCCTGTGAACGCCGGCGGTTGGGCAGGTGAGCGGAGATGGATGGACTCAAAAAGCTGCCGGTGAGGGCCCCGGCAGCTTTTTGAGTCGGGGATGATCCCTGGCAGGTGGTCAGGCCAGGGCCTGGTCGGCCAGGTGCAGAGCCTGGTCGATCATATCGAAGCCTTCCTGCAGTTGGGCTTCGGTGATGATCAGCGGGGGGATGATCAGCAGGGTGTGCCAGTGGACGCTCAGGTACAGGCCCCGTTCCAGAAGGTGCTTTTTCACCGCGTTCATCTCGGGGCTGGTGCTGTTGTAGGGCGCCAGGGGCTCCCTGGTGCGCCGGTCGCGCACCAACTCGATGACACCGAACAGACCGATGGAACGCACATCGCCCACGCAGGGGTGCTGCTCGCCCAGGTCGGTGAGCAGGCGGCGCAGCACCGGGCCCAGGGCGGCGGCGCGCTCGACCAGCCGGTCTTCCTGGATGACCTCGATGTTGGCGATGGCCGCCGCCAGGGAGATGGGGTGCGAGTTGTAGGTCAGCCCGCCCTGGTAGGTGCGCTCTTCGAAGAAGGCTGCGATCTGCGGGCGCATGCCCACCGCGCCCAGAGGCGCATAGGCGGAGGTGAGGCCCTTTGCCATGGTCATCAGGTCAGGCACGACGTTCCAATGCTCTACCGCGAACCACTTCCCGGTGCGCCCGAAGCCGCTCATCACTTCGTCGGCGATCATCAAGATCCCATAGCGGTCGCAGAGCTGGCGCACGCCCTGCAGGTACCCCTCGGGCGGGATGATCACGCCGTTGGTGCCGGTGACCGTCTCGAGCAGGATGGCGGCGATGGTCTCCGGCCCCTCGTACATGATGATCTCTTCCAGGTGGTTGAGGTAGTCCTGGGTGAACTCGGATTCGGAGATGTCGGGGTTGGTGCGATGGAAGGTCGAGCGGTAGCGGTAGGGGTCGAGGAAGTGGACGACGCCGGGCATCAGGTTGGGCTCCCAGGCCAGGCGCCGCGGATCGCCGGTGGCAGCCATCGCCCCGGCGGTGGCGCCGTGGTAGGAGCGGTAGCGGGCGAGGATCTTGTGGCGGCCGGTGTAAGCCCGGGCGAGTTTGATCGCATTCTCATTGGCTTCGGCCCCGCCCAGGGTGAACAGGAAGTGATCCATATCGCCCGGGGTGATCTCGGTGAGCAGCTTGCCGAGCACGGCCCGCGGCCGGGTGGCCATCGGCGGGCCGGCATAGGGCAGCTCGCGGGCCTGGCGTACGATGGCTTCGATCACCCGCTCGTCGCCGTGCCCGATATTTACGTTCATCACCATGGAGTTGAAGTCGAGGTAGCGTTTGCCCTCCACATCCCAGAAGTGGACGCCTTTGGCGCGCGCCACCGGGATCGGTGAGACTTTTCCCTGGGCAGACCAGGTCCAGAAGGTGTGTTCTTTGGAGAGGGGTAGGATTTCTGAATCGGGAATGTCGAACATAGGTCCTCGAAGGAGTATTGCATATGGTGAATACCGCCGGAGAGGTTGTTTTGGCGGGGTGGGCTTGCTTGTGCAGAGGAATCGTATCACAAACCCGGCCAACCCGCAGGCCAAGATGCCGCCGCGACCCCCTCCCACCTGTCATCCTGAGCGGCCGTCCGGCGGGGGCACCTCGGCGAATGACAGCAAGGATGCTTGCCGGACGGCCCGCGAAGGATCTCATTCTCCGGGTAGCCAGGGACCACACGATGGCGGAAATACGCAAGATTGGCATCTTGCACTACGCCGCGCCCACGTCACGTAGAGTGAGATGCCATGCGACCGGATTTTGGTCGCCCATGCCCGCCCCCGGGTGCAAGGCAGGTCCGCCGCGGGGGAAGGGCACGGCTGCACTATAAACCACCGAAAACCGTGGACCCTCCCGCCGTGCCCCTACGCCCAATGGCGTGAGGCGCGTCCGTACCCCAACTCCGCCCGACCCTTCCAGGTGCAGGCGTGGACCCGCCCTCCGTTTTCGTGTATTCGTGGTCGCGCGGCATGCTTGCGTATGCTCGGCCA
>CAYMLG010000076.1:0-21658 GCA_964391195.1 uncultured Anaerolineaceae bacterium
CCGCGCACCAGGGGCTGGCGCAGCAGGGCGTTGGCCAGCGGGGCGAACCACCGTCCCACCCCGGCCAGCGGGCCGATATACCCGAACAGGTAATCCCGCAGTCTGCGCCGGTGGCGGCGGTAATAATGCTGGGCGAACTCGTACTTCAGCTTGGCGAGGTCCACCGCCGAGGGGCACTCCGCCTTGCAGCCCTTGCACGCCAGGCACAGGTCCAGGGTTTCATACACCGTCTTCTCGGCCAGATCCCCATCCGGAAAGCGGCCGCTGATCATCGCCCGCAGCAGGTTGGCCCGGCCGCGGGTGCTGTGCATTTCGTCCTGGGTGGCCTGGAACGAGGGGCACATCACGCCCTCTGCTTTCCGGCACACCCCCGCCCCGTTGCACTGCTCGATCGCCCCCGCCAGCCCCGCCTGGCCGGTAAAGTCCATCACCGGCTTCCAGGCCGAGGCCCGGTATCCTTCCCCGTAGCGCAAGTTTGCGTCCATGCGCAGCAGTTCGCCCCCCTCCGGGGTGCTGATCTTGCCCGGGTTGAGCAGGTTATGCGGGTCGGCCGCCTGCTTGATGCGCCGGAAGGCTTCGATCACCTGCGGCCCGAACTGCGCCTCCAGCCATTCGGAGCGCGCCAGCCCATCCCCGTGCTCGCCGCTCACCGAGCCGCCCAGCCCCACCGTCAGGTCCACCGCCGCCCGGGCCATCGAACGCAGCCCGGCGACCCCCGCCCCGGTCTTGAGATTGACCAGCGGGCGGATGTGCAGGCAGCCGGCCGAGGCGTGGGCATAGATATCGGCCGTCGTGCCGTGCTCCTTCAGGATGCGCTCCATCTCGTGCACGAAGCGCCCCAGGCGCTCCACCGGCACCGCCAGGTCCTCGATGAAGGCCGTCGAACGCTCGTCCCCGGCCCGCGACTGGAACAGCCCCAGCCCCACCTTGCGCACGCTCCACACCTGCTGCCGGGCAGATGCGGTCTCGGCCAACAGCGGCGGGCGGATTGCGGCCAGTCCACGCACCTGCTCCCGCAGCCGGACCGGGTCCTCCCCGCTGAACTCCACCACCAGCAGCGCCCGCGGGTCGCCGTCGCTGCCGGGGATCTCGTCCACGAAGGAGACCAGGCCGGCGTAAGCCGGAACCGAACGGGCCAGGCGGATCAGCATCTGTGGGATCAGCTCCACCGCCGCCGGGCGGTGCTCCAGCACGGCCGGGGTCGCTTCGCAGGCTTCTGCGATCGAATCGAAGGCCATCACCCCCAACACGGTGTGGGCCGGGACCGGGACAAGACGCAGCGTCGCCTGCCGGATGACCGCCAGCGTGCCTTCCGAACCGGCCAGCAGCGGCGCCAGGTTGAACTCCCCGGTCCGCAGCGGCGGGTACGGCGTCTCCGGCAGGCCCTCCTCCCAACCGGGGGGGACGGATGGTGACCAGGGCAGCAGGTAGTTCAGGTTATATCCCGACGCCCGCCGCCAGGTGCGCGGCCAGCGCTCCCGGATGGCCTCCCCGTGATCCTCCCGCACACCCAGCGCCGCCCGGTACAGCCCGGCTTCGGCGCTGTCCCCCCTCGCCCGGCGCTGCGCCTGCTCGAGCGAAATCGTATCGAAGACCGCCGCTGAGCCGTCCCACAGGGTCACTTCCGCCCTAAGCAGGTGGTCGGCCGCCATCCCGTACAGGATGGAATGCGCCCCGGTGGCGTTGTTGGCGATGCTGCCGCCCACGCTGGCCCGCTCCGCCGAAGCCGGGTCGGGGCCGAACTGCAGCCCGTAGCGCCCCACCGCCCGGTTCAGGGCGTTCAGGATCACCCCAGGCTCGGCGGTGACCGTACGCCGCTCCGGGTCGATCTCGATGATGCGGTTGAGGTGCCGGGTGCAGTCAACGATCAGCGCCGGGCCGATCGCCTGCCCGGCCAGGCTGGAACCCGAGCCGCGGGCCAGCATCGGCGTGCGGTGCCGGGCGCAGATTTCGACGATCCTCGCCAGTTCCTCTCCGCTCTTCGGGAAAGCCACGCCCAGAGGTTCGATTTGATAAATCGATGCGTCGGTGGAATACAGCAGCCGGGCCGCCAGATCGGTGCGGACTTCCCCCTGGATATGCCGGCGCAGCTCAACCGCTAGATCTTCGATTATGGATGCCATGCTGCGGATTGTAACATAAGGCTCAGCGGCGCTTTTCTCGGGTCCACTCCTACGACTGCCCTGATCAAGACCGGCCTGGGCCATGCTTAAAAAGGGATTGGGTGGAGTTTTGCTCCACCCAATCCTGCCTGACATTGATTATTTGATATAGGAATCCACGTTTTCGACGGTGATCAGGGTGTGCCCGACCAGGATTTCGGCATCCACGGTTTCGCCGGTCACGATCTTATAAGCGGCTTCCATCGCCCCGGCGCCCTGCTCCGCGGTGCTCTGGGAAACGGTGGCTGCCAGGCGGCCATCCTTAACGGCTGCCAGCGCATCGGGGACCGCGTCCAGGCCGTAGACCTTGATCTGGTCTTGCATCTGGGCGTCTTCCACGGCCTTCAGCGCACCCAGGGCCATCCCGTCGTTCTGGGCGACGATGGCGTCGATCTGTGTACCGGTCTGCAGCCAGTTTTCCACGATCTTCAGCGCTTCGTCGGTCTTCCAGTTCGCGGTTTGGGAGAAGACAACTTCCACATCCGGGTACTCGGCCAGAACCTTGTTGTAGCCTTCTTCTCGGCCGAGCTGTGCATCAGAACCCAGGGGGCCCAACAGGATCGCAATATTACCCTTCCCGCCGATCGCTTCGATCGCGGTGCGCATCTCAAGCTCGCCGCCTTCCACGTGGCTCACGCCCACAAAGGAATTCGCCAGTTCCTGCTGGGTGATCTTCTGGTTGACCGTCACCACCGGGATGCCGGCTTTCTTCGCGGCCTCGATCGCCGGGGTGATACCGTCCACAGAAACCGGCTCGATGATGATCGCCGAGATCCCCTGGCTGATGGCCGTCTCGACCTGGCTGATCTGCTTGGCGGCGTCCTGCCCGCCATCATAGACGGTCAGTTCGACGCCCAGCTCGGCAGCCTTGGCCTTCACGGCATCCGAGAGCTCGATGGTGAAGGCATTGGTCATGTGGCTCATGAACAGGCCGTACTTCTGGCCGCCCCCGGTGGCTGCCGGCTGCTGTTGGCCAGCACAGCCGGCGATCAGGGAGGCGATGAGCAGGACACAGAACAATGCGAAAGCGAACCGACTTCCTTTTTTCATTCTTTTCTCCTTGTTTACAGAACAGGTTTGCTTGTGTGAGATTAAGCGCGATAGCCGCGCGACACACCGGAGTCAATCAGCCCGTCATGCCTGGCGAGCTTTCCCTTTCACGTCCAGCAGCACGGCAGCGATGATGATACTGCCTTTGATCAACAGTTGGAAGTGAGAGGACACATTGAGAATATCGAGCCCATTCCCGATTACCGCAATCAACAGAGCGCCGATGACCGTCCCGTACCACTTGCCCGAGCCGCCGTTCATGCTCACCCCGCCGATGATGACTGCGGCGATGGCGTCCAGTTCATAGGATGTCCCCGCCGTGGGGTTGCCCGACACCGTGCGCGAGGCCAGCAGCAGGCCGGCGATGCCCGCCAGGAATCCGGATAAGCCATACACCGCCAGTTTGATCCGGTTGACATTGATCCCCGACACGCGCGCGGCGACCTCATTCCCGCCCACCGCATACACCCGGCGGCCAAACAGGGTCTTGTTGAGAACAAAGGCGCAGATCACGGTGATGACAACGTAATAAACAACCAGGCTCGGTATGACATCGAACACAAAACCGCCGGCCAAAGCCTCGAAGCTCTTGGTCACGTTGAACACCGGCTGCCCGTTGCTCACGATCAGCGCCAGGCCCCGCACGATGGTCATCGATCCCAAAGTGACGATGAAGGCGGGGATGTTCCCGTAGGCCACCCCGGCCCCATTTGCCAGCCCCACCAGCGTCCCGATCACCACCGACAGCAGGATGGGTACGATCAGCGGATACTCGCCCGGATGCGCGAAGGTGGCCGCAACAACCCCGGTCAGCGCCACGATCGAGCCCACCGACAGGTCGATGCCCCCGGAAATGATGACGTACATCATCCCGGTCGCCAGAATGCCATTGATCGAGGCCTGTTTTAGAATGTTGATAAAGTTCGCCGGCCTGGCAAAAGCATTCGGCGATAAGATCATCAGCACCACCAACAACAGGATAAAAACGATCAATATGCCGAGCTCTCGCAATGAGGACAAATTGATGCTTCGTTTCCGCGTCTGTTCAATACTGGTCATTGCCCATCCCCGTTCCCAAACATGGATGCATAGCGCATAATCGTCTCCTGAGAAAATTCGGACCGCTCGATCTCGCCGGTCAGCCTGCCCCCGGCCAGCACCAGGATCCGGTCGGAAAGCCCCATGATCTCCGGGATCTCCGAGGAGACCATCAGGACCGCTTTACCGGCTTTGACCAGCTCGCCGATCAGCAGGTAGATATCCCGCTTGGACCCCACATCGATGCCCCGCGTGGGCTCATCCAGGATGATGATCTCGGGGGTGGTCATCAGCCATTTGGCGAGCACCACCTTCTGCTGGTTGCCGCCGCTCAGTGAAGCGATCATGCTCTTGCGCGAAGGAGCTTTGATTTTGAGCTGCTCCATCAGCTCGACGGCGGCTCTGGCTTCCTGGCGGTCATCGATCACCCAGAACCGGGCCAAGCGGGCCAGCGAAGCCAGGGAGATGTTATGCTCCACCGTTGTTTTGAGGTTCAACCCCGTGAACTTCCGGTCTTCGGTGATCAACGCAATCCGGCTGCGGATTGCATCGCTCGGGCTGTTGATCCGGACCGGTTCCCCCCGCACCCGCACCTCTCCGCTGCTCGGCCGGGTGATGCCGAAGATACACTCCACCAGCTCGCTTCTCCCGGCTCCCACCAGCCCGGCGATGCCAAGGATCTCACCCGCATGCAGGCAGAAGCTGATGTCGTGGAAGTGCTTGCCACGTGAGAGGCCCTTCACCTCCAGCACGGCTCCGCCCTGCGGCGCGGCTTGCTTGGGGTAAACTTCCTTGATCTCCCGCCCCACCATCATTTTGATCAGTTGATCTGTATCGAGATTGGCGGCATCATCTGTGCCAATATACTTCCCATCGCGCAGCACGGTGATCCGGTCGGCGATCTGGAACACTTCATCCAGTTTGTGGGAGATATAGATGATGGCTACATTCTGTCCGCGCAGCTTCTGGATTTGCTCGAACAGCGTCTTGACTTCCTTCTCGGTCAGCGCCGAAGTCGGCTCGTCCATGATGATTACCCGGGAGGAGAGCGAGATGGCTTTGACGATCTCCACCAGTTGAGTCTGGGCCACGCTCAACTGCCGCATCAGGCTTCTCGGGTTGATGGCGATATCCATCTGTTCGAACAGTTTGCGCGTCTCCCGTCGCTGCCGGTTTTTATCCACCAGGCTCAGGCCCCCCAGGCGCGCCTGGAACAGCTCGCGCCCCAGAAATACGTTCTCGGCCACTTCCATATCCAGCACCGGGTTGAGTTCCTGGTGGATCATCGATATCCCATTGGCGATCGCTTCCCTGGGGTTATCGATCTGCACCCGCCGTCCATCGATGAAGATCTCCCCTCCATCTGGCGCGTAAATCCCCATCAAGATTTTCATCAGGGTGGACTTCCCGGCTCCATTTTCCCCCACCAGAGCGTGGACTTCGCCCGGTTTTACCTGGAGGGTGACGTTGTCGAGCACCTTCACCCGGGAGAAGCTTTTGGAGATTTCCTTCATCTCTAACACGTAAGCAACCATAAAGGAAAATCCTCTCCGCCGGCCGGCTTAGAAAGCCCGGCGCAAGGATATATCAAATTACCATGTAATCGAGAACCAAGGTATTTTAACGCAGATTTGTTTATTGTCAATCGAGCGGAACGCCGGTCAGGCGGGCGCTCACTTCCCACAGGCGGCGGGCAGATTCGGGATCCATCGACGGTTCAGAGGTGCCCACCGGGCGGTTGTGCTCGTCGAAGCACTTGCCGCTCACCCCTTCCAGCTCGGGGGCCAGCGCCAGGTAGGCATAGGTCTCCGCCATACGTTCGGGGCTGATCGCCAGGCTGCGCTTGAGCCGGTAGGCAAAGCGCATCAGCGGGGGTAGGTCCGTCAGGCGGTCCAGGTCCACCTTCACACTCGGCACCCGGATGCAGTTGGCCGTCACCCCGCTCCCCTCCAGCCGCCGGCTCAGCTCGTAGGTGAACATCACCTGCGCCAGCTTGGAGTGATAATATGCCTTCTCGGAGCTGAACTTCTTGCGCTGGAAGTTCAAATCCTCGAAATCGATCCGCAGCCGCGGGTAGACCAGCAGCCCCTTCGAGCTGACGTTCAGGATCCTGGCCGGCGCGCTGCGCTTCATCAAGTCGAGCAGCAGGTTGGTCATCAGGAACGGCCCCAGGTGGTTGGTAGCCCAAATCACTTCGTGCCCCTCCGCCGTCAGCGTTGCCTGTTTCAACCGCCAGTCGAAGTTGGCTGCATTGTTGATCAGCACGTGCAGCCGGTCGTATTTCCCTAAAAAGCAGCCGGCGAATTCTCGGATGGACTGCTGAGAAGACAGGTCGGCGAGCATCAGATCAACGCTTGAACTCCCGCTCTGCGCCATCACCTCTTGCCGGGCTTTCTCCCCCCGCTCCCGGCTGCGCGCAACGATCACCACTCGCGCCCCGCGGCGCGCCAGTTCCACTGCTGCTGCCTTGCCAATCCCGGCGTTCGCCCCGGTGATGATCACCACTTTGCCTTTTCCGTCCATGGGTTATCCTATTCTCGATGTATATGATTGCTGAGAAAACAAGTCGTGGATTGCGCTCAGTACTCTCCCAAAGAAATAATGCCTGGAGAGAGCGCCTCCCATTATGTCCTCCTGAGCGGCGATGCCTGCGACGCTGTGCGTCGTCCATCGCCGCTCAGGATGACATGCGTGGAGGTGTCCTCCCGATGGCGTTGCGACAATATTAGTTTCCAAAGTACTCAGTGGCACACTCCATGTACTTGAATTATACCGGCTTCGATCGCTTCTCCCCTCCGCCCAAAATGGGCGAGTGGCCGGGGGTGAGGGCAATCCACAATTCCTTTTTCCTGACAAGTTGTGCCTGCACACCCTGATAAATATCACATTGACGGGTCATTGAAAGCGGTTTAGACTCGCCCCCAGGCGCACCTGTGGTAAAAAAATCAAACAGCCGGTTCCAACCTGTGCGCCGGGTCCGGCTGCACCTGCACTATTCATCCAGGAGATCAAACAGGCATGACTATCAGCCAACTTGCCCGGTCAATCGCTGAGTCGCCTACTCTGGCGCTCAACGAAGAAGCCCGAATTTTGCGTGAGAAAGGTGAGCCGGTGATCAACATGGGCATCGGCGAGCCGAAGAACAAGACCCCAATCACGGCAATCCTAAGTTCGGCTGCCCGGCTGAGTGGGGGAGACGTAAAGTACACGCCGCCCGATGGCACTCCTTCCCTGAAAAAGGCCATCATCCGCTACACCGAAGAGAACTACGACCGCATGGTCGCCCCCGAGAACGTCATCGTCTCCGCCGGGGCCAAGCAGTCCATCTTCAACATCCTCTTCAGCATCCTCAACCCGCAAGATGAAGTCATCCTCCTGGCGCCCTATTGGGTCAGCTACCCGGAGATGGTCAAAATGTGCTACGGCATCCCGGTGATCGTGCGGCCCGAAGATGGCGGCTTCCACCCCCGCATGGAAGAGATCGAGCGCGCCGTCAGCCCGTACACCCGGGCCATCATCGTCAACAGCCCCAACAACCCCTCCGGCGCAGTCTTCTCAGATGAATTCCTGGCCCAGATCGTAGACTTCTGCGAGCGGAAGAAAATCTACCTGATCCTGGACGATATCTACCACAAGCTGGTGTACGACGGCAAAAAAGCGACCCCCGCCTACCGCTTCACCAACAAAGACATCGAGTCGACCATGCTCATCGTGGTCAACGGCGTCTCCAAGCTGTACGGGATGACCGGTTTCCGCATCGGCTGGGCCATCGCCAACCGCAAGCTGGTCCAGGTGATGAGCAACGTGCAGAGCCAGATGACCTCCTGCACTTCCGTGGTGCTGCAGGCCGCCGCCGAAGGAGCCCTGACCGGTATGCAGAGCGTCGTTGAAAACCTGCGACTGACCTTTGAAAACAACCGGAACGTGATCCACCAGGAACTGTGCACCTTCAACGGCGTGCGCGTCCAGAAACCCGCCGGCGCGTTCTACATCCTCCCCGATTTCCGCGCCTATTCCAACAACTCGGTGGAGCTTTCCAAATTCCTGCTGCGCAAAGCGCTGGTCGTCACCGTGCCCGGCAAGGAGTTCGGCATGGAAGGCCACCTGCGTTTGAGCTACGCCGGCAGCATTAAGGATATCACCACCGCCGTCGAGCGGATGAAATGGGCGCTCGACCCCAACTCCCCCAACGAAATTTACATTGGCGACCGCAAGCTGGTCCGCGATTGGATGTAAACGGGTCAGGAACAGAATATGAACAACCTACTCGATATCAAAACCCCCGCCGAGGCCCAGGCCGAGGCGTTGAAATGCGACTTCACCCTGGAGAACCAGGGCTTGTTCGGGCTGAACAAAGTCTACTGGAATCTGCCCACCGAAGCCCTTTACGAGGAAGCCGTCTTCCGCAACGAGGGCAAAATCTCCCGGCTGGGCCCCTTCGTGGTCAACACCGGCAAGCACACCGCCCGCGCCGCCAACGATAAGTTCGTGGTGCGCGAGCCTTCCTCAGAACAGCATGTCTGGTGGGGCCAGTACAATCGTCCATACGACGCTGAAAAGTTCAACGAACTGTTCACCCGCGTCCAGGGCTACCTCCAGGGGCGAGATGTTTTCGTGCAGGACTGCTACGTCGGCTCCGACCCCAACTACCGCATGCCGGTGCGCGTCGTCACCGAGAAGGCATGGCACAGCATGTTCGCCCGCAACATGTTCATCCTGCCTAAATCGGCCGACGAATATCGCCGCCACGTCCCGGAGTTCACCGTCATCAGCATCCCCTCTTTCAAGGCATTCCCCCAGATCGACGGCACTCCCTCCAACACCTTCATCGCCATCAACTTCGACCAACGGCTGTGCATCGTCGGCAACACCGGCTACGCCGGGGAGATCAAGAAGTCGGTCTTCACCATCATGAACTACCTGCTCCCGCTGGAAGGGGTGATGACCATGCACTGCTCGGCAAACGTGGGCCAGGAGGGCGATGTCGCCCTGTTCTTCGGCCTGTCCGGGACGGGGAAGACCACTCTCTCCGCCGACCCCGATCGCAGCCTGATCGGCGACGACGAGCACGGTTGGAGCGACGAAGGCGTCTTCAACTTCGAGGGCGGCTGCTACGCGAAGGTGATCGCCCTCTCGCCCAGCGCCGAGCCGCAGATCTACGCCTGCACCCAGAAGTTCGGCACCATCCTCGAGAACGTGGTCTACGACCCGGTCACCCGCCTGATCGACCTGGATGACGACACCCGCACCGAGAACACCCGCGCCTCCTACCCGCTGGAGTATATCGATAACGCCCTCAGCAGCAAAATGGCCGGGCATCCCAAGAACATCATCCTGCTCACCTGCGACGCCTCCGGGGTGATGCCGCCCATCGCCCGCCTGAGCACCGAGCAGGCCATGTACCACTTCATCTCCGGCTACACCTCCAAGGTCGGTGGCACGGAGATCGGCCTGGGCGCCGAACCGGAGATCACCTTCTCCACCTGCTTCGGCGGCCCCTTCATGGTGCACCATCCCGCCTTCTACGCCGACATCCTGCGCCGCAAGATCGAGCGCTATGGGGTGAACTGCTGGCTGCTCAACACCGGCTGGGTGGGCGGCCCTTACGGCGTGGGCAAACGCATCAGCATTCGCTACACGCGTGCCATGCTCAACGCTGCCCTGCGCGGCGACCTGCTGGATGTGGAATACACCACCGACCCCATCTTCGGCTTCCAGGTGCCGAAGACCTGCCCCGACGTGCCGGACAGCGTGCTCGACCCGGCCTCCTCCTGGCCCGACCGGGAGGCCTACATGAAGCGCTACCGCGGCCTGGCCTCCCGCTTCATCGACAACTTCAAGAAATTCGCCGACGGCACCCCGCCCGAAATCGCAGCGGCAGGGCCGAAGATCTGATTTTTTACACCGGAAAACAAAATGGGGCAGGGTTGCGCAACCCTGCCCCATTTTGTTTTCCGGTGTACACCCTTTTTACAAATACTTCAACCCCGTCCCGGTATTGAACAGCACCACCCGTTCCCCGGGCTGCAGCCAGCCCGATTCGGCCAGGCGGATGGCGGCGGCCAGGGTGGCCGCGCCTTCCGGGGCGGCGAAGATGCCCTCCGCCTGCGCCAGGCGGCGTTGGGCCTGTAATATCTCCTCGTCGCTCACCGCCACCGCCGTCCCCCCGCTCTCCCGCAGGTCGCGCAAGATCTCCCGGTCGGCGAAGCTCTTCGGCACTCGCAGCCCGGAGGCCAGGGTCTGGGCCCCTTCCCAGAACTCGCAGGCTGCCGCCCCGCTGTGGAATGCCCGGATCACCGGGGCGCAGCCCTCGGCCTGCACGGCGACCATGCGCGGGCGGGCGCTGCTCTCCAGCCAGCCCAGCGCTTCCATCTCTTTGAAGGCCTTCCACATCCCCACCAGCCCGGTCCCGCCGCCGGTAGGATAAACGATCACCTCCGGCAGATCCCAGTCGAAGGTCTCCGCCAGTTCGTAGCCCATGATCTTTTTCCCCTCGCAGCGGTACGGCTCTTTGAAAGTGGAGACGTCGAACCAGCCCTCGGCCTGCGCCTTCTTGCCCGCCAGGCGGGCGGCGTCGCTGATCAGCCCATCGACCATTTCCACCCCGGCTCCGGTGATCCGGCTCTCCTCGGCGTTGGCCGGCGGGGTATCTTTGGGCATGAAGATGTGCGCCTGCATTCCGCCCCGGGCGGCGTAAGCCGCCATCGCGCCTCCGGCGTTGCCCGCCGTGGGGATGATCACCTTCTCCACGCCCAGTTCTTTGGCCTTCGACACCGCCGCGGCCAGGCCGCGCGCCTTGAACGTCCCGGTCGGGTTCAGGCTCTCATCCTTCACGTACAGGCGGTCCAAACCCAACTGCTCGCCGAGGCGCGGCACAGGCAGCAGAGGGGTATCCCCCTCCCCGAGCGAGATCATATTCTCCGCCTCGAAGACCGGCAGCACTTCTCGCCAGCGCCACATGCCGGCCGGGCGACGCCGGAATTCATCCCGGTCCACCTGCCGGCGGGCTGCTTCCAGGTCGTAACCGGCCATCAGCGGCGCATTGCACTCCAGGCAGTAAGTCTGCACCTGGTGGAATTCATAGGAACGGTCGCAGACCGAACAACGCAGATCGTTCAGGTAGCTCATAAGGCCCACGCTAACAAAATGCCGGTCAGGGCGGTTACCACGCCGAGGTGCAGCAGCAGATCCGTATCCGCCAGCCAACCGGCAGCCGGGATGAACTGCAGGATCGCGTTCAGGATCACCAGGGCGATCCCGATCATCGGCAGCAGTCCCTTGCGGTGGGCCAGGAATTCCGAAGCCCAATCGAGAAATGTGTTCAGCCTTTGAACCATGCCGCCTCCTACCAGTTTTCGTCTTCTTCCTGACCGTCCCAATCCATCTCCGGTGGGACCGGCGCACTGTTCTCCGCGGGTTCGCTTCCGGAACCGCCATCTGGGCCGGCCTGCTCCCAACGCGTGAAGGGCATGTACTGCGCCAACAGCCGCCCGGGCAGGCGTCCCTGGATGAACACGCCCCCGCGCTCGTGCTCGACCCGCTCTACCTGCCCCATCTCGTGGAACATCGAAATCAACCCGCCCTCCTGGTAAGGCAGGCGGACGCTGATCGGGGAGAAGGTTTCATACAGGCTCTTCCGCACCAGCTCCAGCAGTTCGTCGATCGCGTCCCCGGTGGCGGCGGAAATGGCGATCGAGTTGGGGTAAGCCCGCACGCTCTGGCGAGCGCCTTCCGGATCGGCCAGCCGGTCGATCTTGTTCAACACGGTCAGCACCGGGATATGATCGGCCCCGATCTCCCTCAGGGTTTGCTGCACGGCCTCCGCCTGGGCCGAGGCGTTGGGATGGGTGATATCGACGACGTGCAGCAGCAGATCGGCTTCCGAGATCTCCTCCAGGGTGGCGCGGAAAGCTGCGACCAGCTCCGTGGGCAGCTTCTGGATGAAGCCCACGGTGTCGGTGAACAGCGCCAACTGCCCTCCGGGGAGCTCCACCCGGCGGGTGGTCGGGTCGAGGGTGGCGAACAGTTGGTCCGCCACGTACACGTCCGAAGATGACAGACGGTTGAGCAGAGTCGATTTGCCGGCATTGGTGTAGCCGACCAGGGCCACCACCGGTATGCGCGAGCGACGGCGGCGGCTGCGGTACTGCTGGCGGTGAGTGCGCACTTTTTCCAGTTCTTCTTTGAGATGGTCGATACGCCTGCGGATATCGCGCCGGTCTACCTCGAGCTGAGTCTCGCCCGGGCCGCGCAGCCCGACGCCGCCGACGCTTCCGGAACGCCCGCCGCCGCCGCCCGCCTGGCGGGCAAGGTGTGTCCAGGCCCGGGTCAGGCGCGGCAGCCGGTATTCGTACTGCGCCAATTCCACCTGCAGCGCGCCCTCCCGGGTGCTCGCATGCTGGGCGAAGATGTCCAGGATCAGCGCCGTGCGGTCGAGGATGCGCACCCGGTCTTTGAAAATATTCTCCAGCTCGCGCAGATGGCGCGGGCTCAGTTCCTCATCGAACAGGATCACATCCGCCTGGGTCTCTTCGACCAGCGCCTTGACTTCTTCTACCTTGCCGCCGCCGATAAACGTCTTCGAGTTGGGGTGGTCCAGCTTCTGCGTGGCCTCGCCGACTACCACCAGGCCGGCGGTCTCTGCCAACAGCGAGAGCTCAAGCAGCGAATCGTCCAGGCTGAGCAGTTCATCCTGACCGTAGATCTCAACCCCGACGAGAAACGCGCGTTCTCGCGGGGGTCTGGTTGGTTCGGTCGTCTTCTTACCCATTCAATTCCTTCCACCAATCCCCCCCACCTTCGCCTCGCTCCGAAGCGGATGGGTTTGCCAATAATCTGTTGATTTTCTCCTCTGGCGACTCTTTACCCACCGGGAGCAGAATATGGAAGATTGTCCCCGGGCACCTCACTTCATCGTAGCCTTCGGATTCGACCCAGATCGCCCCACCGTGAGCGTCGATGATCCCCTTGGTGATCGCCAGGCCCAACCCGGGCCCACCGCCTTTGAACTTTGTCTTCCCGCTGGAGTGCAGCGCCGCGTTCCCCAGCCGCCCAAACTTCTCGAAGATCCGGGCCTGGTCCTCGGGATCGATGCCGATACCGCTGTCTTGCACGGTGAACTCCAGGAACCCGGGGAGCATCCGCCCGCCCACCGTGATCGATCCGCCGTCCGGCGTGTATTTGATCGCATTGGAGATGACGTTGCGGAAAGCCTGGTACAGCCGCTCCGGATCTCCGAAGATCAGCTCGTCCCACCCGTGGAAGGGGTTGACCTGGAACACCTGCCGCCGCTCCCGGACCGTCTCCGCCAGTTCGTTGGCGATCATCAACACGATGCGGTTGATCCATACCGGTTGGAAATTCAAGGACAGCAGGCTGTTATCGATCATCGAGACATCGATCATATCGTCGATGATCTCCCGCAAGCGCTGTGTCCCGTTGTGCATCCCTTCCAGCATCATCCTCACCTGATCCGGACTGCTCGTCTCGCCCGCCATCTCCCGCAGCATGGCAGCGTATCCTTCGATCAGGGTCAGGGGGGTTTTCAGCTCGTGAGCGGCGATAGCGATGAAATCCGATTTGCTCTTGTCCAGGCGCTCCAGCATCGACCGCGCCTTTTCGAGCTCGTGAGAGGCGTGCGCCACCTGGAGCTGTACCTCTCTGCGGGCCACGTGCTCAAAAGCGTGGGTGAACACCGGGAGGGTCGAAGCGGCCAGCAGCAGGGCTTCGACCGGCTCCAGGTTTTCCTGCCCCACCTCGATCGTCATCTGCAGCAGTTGTCCGAGCATCGGCTGCACGCTGCTCTGCTGAGTCTGCAGCTCCGTCTCGGTGCTCGCATCGACCCACTCGTTCAGCAGCGGTTCCACCCGCCTCGGGTCTCCGGTCTCGACCGCATCCTGGAGCAGGTCGAAGAACATCCTCAACTGCAAATCGAAATTCTCGCGCACACCTTCGCCTTTCGCCAGGCGATCGGAGGCGCGCTGTATCCATTTCGAGCGAATTTGTGGCAAGGATTGGCTGGCACGCATGGTACCTATAGTTTAAGCCATCCTGGGCAATTTTGCCAATGCGGTTTTTCAATCTTGTGCACGCACAACCTGTCAGTGGAAAAGAATTGTTGTATTGGGTGCCTGCGACTTCGTCGCCTGGCTTCGTTGCCCGACTTCGTCGCACACACCCCATACATTTGCCTACACAGTTCTCACTCGGCCAGGCTCTGCGGGAGCGGGCCCAGAATCCAGGCCAGCAGCGTATCTCCCACCGCCTTCAGGCTCTCTCCCGACACCTTGTCCGCGGTATCCTCGGTTGTGTGCCAGTGAGGGTAGTCGAAGTCGATAATGTCCACCGCGGGGACGCCGGCTTCTTTGAAGGGGATATGATCGTCCAGGATGGTGTACTTGGGCTCGGGGATGAACTGTGCGGAATACCCCTGCTGCGCGGCCGCAGCCCAGATCTCCGCCCGTAGGTCCGGGTCGGAGTTGTTTTCCAGGTAAACGTTCAAATCGGCGTCGCCGATCATATCCACGATCACCGCCGCCTCCGGCAGGTCCTGGAGATCGCGCACGTAGGCCCGCGAACCCAGGATCCAATCCCACCCCGGGATGCGGCCGTTGTCCTCCGAGTCGAAGAAGACCAGGCTGATCTTCCCCGGCCAGGCGGCCTCTGTGGGATGTGTGGGCAGGATACGGGCCAGTTCGAGGAGCACCGCCACCCCGGAAGCGCCGTCGTTCGCCCCCGGCACGGGCTGGCCGCGTTTCGCCGGGTCGGGGTCCTGGTCGGCCACCAGGCGGCTGTCATAGTGCGCGCCCAGCACCAGCCAGGGCTCGCCCTCCCCCCGGCTGGCGATCACGTTCTTCACCGGCTGATCCATCTCCGTAGTCTCCTGGATCTCCACCTCCCAGCCGGCGGCCTCCAGCTCCGCCGCGATCCAGGTCATGGCCTGCTCGTGGGCCGGGCTGCCTGGCAGGCGCGGGCCGAGCTCTACCTGGTGCAGCACGTCCTGCATCGCCCGCTCGGCGTCGAAGACCTGCGGCGCCGGGGTGGGTGTGGGCTCAGGCGTGGGGGTCACCGTCGCCGTGGGGCTGGGGGCCGGGGCCGGAAATTCCTGCGGGGTGGCGGACCCGGCCTGGACGGTCTCAGGCGCCCGAGCCGGTCCACAGGCTGCCAGCCCCCACCCGAATGCCAGGCAAATGAGCGCCAGCATCACCGCGTGCATAGCCGGACGATATCGCTTGTTCAATATATCCCCTCCCTGTAGTACAGCGAATCAAAGCCCCGGCCGGAGCAGCAGCCAGGGGACGAGGTGCGCCCCGGGCGCTCAACTTGCCGGTTGTTGGACAGCAGCCAGGAACTGCTCCAGGTCTCGCATCGCTCGCAGGGAGTGGGCCGCCCCGCGCTGGCGTTTCCCCCGGATGCCGGTATCCTCTAGCGGTGGGAGAATCCCGAAATTGGCCTTCATCGGCTGGAAGTCGGCCGCGCTGGCGTGGGTGATGTAGTGGCACAGCGCCCCCAGCATGGTGGTCGGCGGCAGTTCCAACGGCCGCTCTCCACGCAGCAGCCGGGCAGCGTTCCATCCGGCCAGCAGCCCGGTGGCAAAGTTGCCCACATAGCCCTCCACACCGGTGATCTGCCCGGCGAAGAACAGGTCATCGCGCCCTTTGAACTGCAGTGTGGGCCACAGATGGGCCGGGGAGAAGATGAACGTGTTGCGGTGCATCTGCCCGTAACGGACGAACTCGGCGTTTGCTAACCCCGGGATCATACGGAACACCCGCCGCTGCTCGGGAAAGGTCAGGTTCGTCTGGAATCCGACCAGGTTGTACAGGGTGCCGGCCAGGTTATCCTGGCGAAGCTGAAGCACTGCGTAAGGACGCCGCCCGGTGCGCGGCTCGATCAGCCCCACCGGGCGCATCGGGCCAAAAGCCAGCGCCTCTCGCCCGCGGCGCGCCAACACTTCAACCGGCAGGCAGCCCTCGAAGAAATGATGCAGCCCGGCCCGCACCCCGGATTCGAGCTCCTGCTCGAACTCTTTCAGCTCGATCCGCTCTGCGCCCAACAGCGCCTCCACGAAGGCCTCGTATTCGTCCCGGTTGAACGGGCAGTTGATGTAATCGCCTTCTTCTTCCTCGCCGCGCTCGTAGCGCGAAGCGCGGTAAGCGATCTCCATATCGATCGACTCCAGGGTCACGATAGGGGCGATGGCGTCGAAGAAGTACAGGTGCTCGCTGCCGGTCAGTTCGATGATCGACCGGGACAGGGATGATGAGGTGAGCGGCCCGGAGGCGATGATGGCCGGCCCGTCGGGGACGCAGGGCATCTCCTCGCGCACGATCTCGATGTTGGGGTGTGCTTCGATCCGGCTGGTCACCCGCCGGGCGAAGGCCTCCCGATCCACGGCCAGCGCGCCGCCCGCGGGGACGGCCGTCTCCTCCGCCGCAGCCAACACCATCGACCCCAAACGGCGCAGTTCCTCTTTCAGCACTCCCGGAGCGCGATCCGGCAGGTTCGAGCCCAATGAATTCGAACACACCAGTTCGGCCAGATAGGGGCCGGTGTGTGCGCCGGTGGAAAGTTTTGGGCGCATCTCATACAGCCGCACCCGCACACCTCGTTCGGCGGCCTGCCAGGCGGCTTCACTGCCCGCCAGGCCACCCCCGATCACGATTAATTCTTGCATACCATCTCCAAAATCTTTGTTCTCACTCGTGTTTGACCCCGAGACCATAATTGTACCAAGCCGGCGGCGGGCTGCTGCCGCTTGTCTCATTCATTAAGCTTTCTCTCAGCAACCGGCGCGCCATACTCCACTTGAAAGGTGTATAATTTTCATAAATCTGATGTTTAATTTGTTACACGGAAACGCAAGTCGCCCTACCCGGG
The DNA here is from genome assembly GCA_964391195.1 of uncultured Anaerolineaceae bacterium. Taxonomy (GTDB): domain Bacteria; phylum Chloroflexota; class Anaerolineae; order Anaerolineales; family UBA4823; genus JAAYXE01. Next base: position 17,130 of record CAYMLG010000076.1, read on the forward strand.
GGCGGCGATCTTAATGAATATAAACAAACGGAGTAGTGTTATGCCACAATTAGGTGTTCCTGAACTGGTTATCATCCTGGTAATCGTTCTCGTGCTGTTCGGTGTCGGCCGTATCAGTAAGATCGCCGGCGAGTTGGGCAGCGGCATTCGCGCTTTCAAAGAAGGCGTCCAGGGCGACGAAGAAAAGGACGAGCAGGAAAAAACCACCGACACGACCGGTGATAATCTCTAGCCGTAGCTGGAGACAGCCAGGATTGCTCAGCGGCTTGCTCTCATCCCGGTGAGCGGTTCATTCTATTATTTTGAGGGTGAAGAACCTCGCCAATACAAACTTGCACAGCCGTCTCCGCAAGCTTATGGAGGCGGCTGTTTAATATAAGGGATGCCTGCCGATGACCGATCTGCAATCGCTTCTCACCGCTTCAGCCTCGCTGCACAGCCACCTCTGTCCACGGCAGGTGCTGGGCGTGCGCCTGGCCCTGGCCGGAGGCCGCGCCTTAGGTCTGGACCTTCCCCGGAAGGATAAGCGCCTGCTGGTAATCGCTGAAATGGATGGCTGCTTCACCGATGGGGTGATGGTTGCGGCGGGGGTAAGCGTTGGGCGCCGCACGCTGCGGGTGGAAGATTACGGAAAGGTGGCCGCCACGTTTGTGGACACTGAAACGGGAGCTGCATTCCGCATCGCTCCCCAGCCGGATATCCGCCAGAAAGCCCGCCTCTACGCCCCAGAGGAGCGCAAGCATTACTTTGCCATGCTCACCGGCTACGAGCGCATGCCAGACGAGGCGCTGCTGACCGTCCGCCCGGTTGAACTGACCACCCCGCTGAAAGACATCCTCAGCCGTCCCGGGCTCCGGGCCTGCTGTAACCTCTGCGGGGAAGAAATCGTCAACGAACGCGAGGTCCACCGCCACGGGCAGGTCCTCTGCCGGGCCTGCGCCGGGCCGGTCTACTACCGCTACCAGGAAGGGCTATGCCAATCTTAGAGCTGGCCCCCGGGCATCGCCTCCATTACCTGGATTTGCAGCCCGAGGGAAGCCCGGCGGTGCTCCTGCTCCACGGGCTCGGCGCCACCTGCGAGTCCTGGTACTTCCAGTTCCCGGCCCTCACCGCGGCCGGGCTGCGCCTGCTCGCCCCCGATGGGCGCGGGTTTGGCAAATCCACCTGTCCGGATGGCCGGGGGGATATCGCCTCCGCCGCCGGCGATTTCGCCCGGCTGGTCGAGGCCCTGGGTGCCGGTCCGCTGCACATCGTGGGCATTTCAATGGGCGGCACCCACGCCCTCCAGCTCGCCCTCGATTATCCGCACCTGGTGCGCAAGCTGGTGCTGGTAAACACCTTCTCCCACTTCCGCCCGACAAGACTTTCGAGCTGGCTGTTTTTCGCCCTCCGGTACCTGCTGGTGCACACCCTGGGGCTGGAGACGCAAGCCAAAGCCGTCGCCCGCCGCCTGTTCCCCGGGCCGGAGCGCGAGTCCTTGCGGGCGGCCTATATCCAACAGGTGACCCAGGCCGACCCCCGCGGTTACCGGGCTGCTATGCGGGCCCTGGCCACGTTCAACGTCTCCCACCGCCTGCACGAGATCAAAGCGCCCACCCTGGTGATCACCGGGGAAAATGACGCCACGATCCACCCCCTTTCGCAGGCTCGCCTGGCGCAGTCCATCCCGGGCGCCCGCCAGGTGGTGATCCCAAACGCCGGACATGCTGTCATCGCCGACCGGCCCGAGCAGTTCAACGCCGCCCTGGTCGAGTTTTTGTGCGCCTGATTGGTGAGGTTTATCATCTCAACGTCTCGATTGGAGGAGCAGACCGTGAAATTCACTCGCCCCACATCCTTGTTCATCGCCATTCTTCTGGCCGCGCTCCTGCTGGCCGCTGCGGCACCGGCCCTGGCCGCCGGCCCGGTGGTGCGCGCCGTCCTGTTCTACTCCCCCACCTGTCCCCACTGCCATGTCGTGATGGAAGAAGTGCTCCCGCCCCTGGTCGAGCAGTACCAAGACCAGTTGGAAATCGTGGCGATCGATGTCACCACGCAGCAGGGGAACCAGCTCTACATGAACTATCTCACCGCCTTCAACGTTCCGAACAGCCGTTTCGGCGTCCCCGCCCTGGTGGTCGGGGATACCGTGCTGGTCGGCTCTGGTGAAATCCCCGAACAGTTCCCGGGGATCATCGAAACCGGACTTGCCAGCGGGGGGATAGACTTGCCGGTTATCCCCGGCCTGGCGGAAGCCCTGGCAGCTTCGCAGGCCGCTGTAGACTCCACCGCGGCCCCCGAATCTGTGCAAATCTCCCAGGCGAACGGCGCCGAAATCGAGGCGGACCCCGAGCCGGCCCCTGGGACAGGCCAGGCAGGCCGAGACGAAAACCAACCGTCGTTCATCCGCAAATTCCTCCTGGACCCGGTCGGCAATTCGATCGCCGTAGTGGTCCTGGTCGGAATGTTGGCCAGCGCAGCCGGGGTGGGGTACAAATTCATCGACGGTGAGGTAGGGCGTATGCGCTCCTGGCCGGTGAAGCCCGGGATTCTGGTCCTGTCCCTGGTTGGCCTGTTCGCCGCCGGATACCTCACCTACGTGGAGGCATCTCAGGCGCAGGCGGTCTGCGGCCCGGTCGGCGACTGCAACGCCGTGCAGCAGAGCAAATACGCGGTCCTGTTCGGCGTGCTGCCGGTCGGCCTGTTAGGCGTCGCCGGTTACATCGGAATCCTCGCCGCCTGGTGGGTGCAGTACTTCGGCCCGGCCAACCTGCGGCGCACAGCCGCCCTCGCCCTGTGGGGCATGGCCTGGTTCGGAGTGATCTTCTCCATCTACCTGACCTTCCTGGAGCCCTTCGTCATCGGCGCTACCTGCATGTGGTGCATCACCTCGGCAGTGGTCATGACCCTGATCCTGTGGCTGTCCACCCCGCCCGCCCTGGAGACCATGCAGGCATAATGAGCCGGCAAAGGAAAACCAGGCCCGCCCATACGTGTGGGCGGGTCTTTGATTCAGGCGAATCATCCCGCACAACAAATCCCGCCTGCCGGCGAAAGCCCCACCACCCGCAACCCAGCCCCGCCTCTCTGAGCCCTCAGGGCATGTTGGCCGGCGCCCGACCCCCACTGCAGAACGTAGCGCAAGATGCCAATCTTGCGGCACTTTCGTCATGGGGTGCCCATTCGTAACGACGCTGCCGTACCAGGGGAAAACCATATACGAATACCGCCCAAGACCCCGGTCCTTGTGCGCCGGTTTGGTATGTCTATGCGCAATCAGAACCTACTTTTCATGCCCTCGCAACCGGCAGGACCCTCCCCCAGACTACCCCATATCCAGGACCTTCAACACCCGCAGTGCATCCAGCGTCACCCACTTGCTCGGCTGGTTGCGCTTCTCCAGCGGCCAGGTGCGAGATACCGGCCCGCACAGCCACCGCCCCTGCTCATCCTGGCGGCTCAGCAGCAGTTCGAGCAGCCGAGCAAAGCGCGGGTCCCGAGCATAACCATGAACGGCAAGCGCCTTCAAGGCGCTGAGCAAATCCCACCAGCGCGGCACGCCGAAACTCAGCCAGCGCTTGTGCTCGCCATCGAAGTCATACCGTGCATCCAAGAGCGTATCTGCCAGCCGTCTCACAACCTGTTCCGCCTGCGCTGAGCGCATCTCCTACGGCAAAACAGCCAGGCCATTGAGCGCCGCGATCGCGCCCCACAGGCAGGACTGGTGCTGGTAGCACCCGCACTTCAGCGCATCGTCGACCGACATCTGGCCGATGAGAAAACCGAAGGCCGCCCGCACCCGCGGATCCTTACCCAGGCCGAAATAAACCAGGAACGGCAGGTGCTCCCCCGTCGTACAAGGAAAAATACCGCTGCGGACTCTCCTGGTCATCGAAAAACCCCCGCTTTCGTGCTGGCTGAATTCCAGGAAGGATCGGCATCCGGCAGATGTGCGCTTATCAGGGGTCACACCCAGCATATAGAGCAGGGAGAGCACACCCAAGGCCCCCTGGGCGGTGTACGGCTTGGTTTCATCCTCGCCCCAATACCCGCCGGGACGCTGAAGGGCGAACAACTCCTTCACCAGTGGCTGTTCTGCAATCGCAGCCCTGGCTTCCAATACTTCCGCATCACCGGCAGGACGGCCGAGGACATCCACCAGCGTCCAGTAGCGGACGGATGGATTCTCCACATCGAGCAGCCAGGGAATTGGGTCGCCTTTCAACTGAACCACGGAACCCTCCCAACCACGCTTGCTCTCTCAAGACTTTGAACATAGGATTGTTTGATGCCGGTTTGCTTATCCGCTGCATTGATTCTATCATTAAGCCACACCCGACAACCGTTTGGTAGGGGCACGGCGGGGTCGTAAATTACGCAGAACCGCAGACCCTCACGCCGTGCCCACCCCGCCAAACCACCAACCCACCCTCCCCGCAGTATCGCCTGTATGGGTTGCCCATGGCAGTGGTGCTGTACGGCAGCATCGGGCGGGTCTGATTGGACGGTCAAAGCAAGCAGGCCTGCCAGTCGCCGTTTACGTCGAACCC
>CAYMLG010000077.1:0-3015 GCA_964391195.1 uncultured Anaerolineaceae bacterium
CTTCTTAACCGGGGGGCGAAAGTTGCGGGATTATTTTTTTAATGTTCATAAACCGGCGCCTGCGTAATCCAAACCTGCTAAAGCAGGTTGGGAGGCGCGGGTGGCAGAGAACCTGCTTCAGCAGGTTTGGATTTTGGGAGCCGATGGATTTATCCATTGGCGGGCTAAGCCTGAGAAAAGCGAAAAATAAGTGGATGCCGTTGTTGCGTATGTCTCGCACCGCAGTTGCGCCACCCATCCCGGGAACTGCGGTTACTTACCATACCACCCAGAAGCACGGCGGCTGGGTCGCAGTTTCGAGTGATCGCCATCCGCTGTCAGCAATCCGATGCCAAATCCGTTCAATCCGCTCCCCGAGCAACCGAAGGTTGCCATCCGTTGTCAGCAATCCGTGAAATCCGTGCCCAAATCCGTTGTCAGAAATCCGTTGTCAACCTACCAACGCCACCGCCCCGGCCAGCCTCGCCAGGCGGGCCCACAGGCGGAGCAGGACGAAGACCTGAGTGCCGAGCAGCGCCAGCGGCCAGAACTCGAATGATATCACCGGCAGCACCCCGGACCGGAACGCCAGGTGGATGACCCCGAGCAGCAGCAGCGCCAGCAGATAGAGCCCAATCCATGGCAGCGGGCGGCGCAGCAGCATAACCAGCGCCCGCCACAACGCCCAGAACACGTTGCGCCTTCCCTCCACCACCGCCATGACGTGAGCCACTTCGAACCAGGCCAGCCAGAACGCCAGCAGCAGCCCTGCCAGCACAACGACCAGCCATACCAGCCAGGTCCCCAGCCCGGCGAGAGCAGCGAGCGCAACAAGCAGGGGCAGGAACAACAGGGAGAACATGACTACCGATAGGACGCCCAGCAGCAAGAAGGGCCCCCACCAGCGCCAGCAGGCCCACAAGAATCGCCGCCAGGAGAAGGGGCCCGGCGCCTCATGGTAGGCGAGCAGCACCCCACCGTACACAAACGACCCCACAACCCAAGACAACCCCAGGGCGATCACCACACCCAGGATGAGGGGCGGGATGAGCACGTCCAGCCCGCCGGGAGAATCGATGGCGGTGATCCCGGCGACAGCGTCCACCACGTGCGAGATATCGACCCCTTCGGCCAGGCCGGCGATGGCCGGGGTAGCGGCAAGACGCCACAGATACACGCCGGGCAAGAGGGCAGCGACCAGGATCGAGAGCAGGGTGGAGAGAAATGCTGCCAGCAGTGCCTGCCAGCGGCGGGCGGCGAGCGCCAGGCCCCAACGGAACGCCTTCCAGGGGTTCATGCTCACAGCCCTCCCAGTGCGAGGAACAGGTTCTGCAGCCAGTACACCAGCCGGATGACGGTCCTCAGCCAGGAATCGCCGTCTTCCTGCAGCAGCAGCCCATTATCGGCCCATACCAGGTCGATGAGTAGTTCCCGATCGGGGTCGATCACCGCCGAAACCAGCGGCGGGCGATCGGGATAAGCGCGTATGAGGGTTTTCGCCTCCCCATCCCAGGGCTCAATTAACTGCTCCCCGTCCGCAAAGGTCACCAGCACCTCGGTGGGCACCGCTACCGTGCCCTCGCGCACCGCGGTGAACCCCGCTCCATCCAGGGCCTCCATGCGGTAGTTGACCACCCCCTCCCCGGCCACCAGACCATCGAAGAACCAACTCAGATCCTGCCCGCTCACCTCCTCGGCCGTGCGGCGCAAGTCCTCTGCAGTGGGATGCGCGAAACGGTAACGCTCGAAAAACGCGCTCAACACTCTCAGCATCTGCTCCGAGCCAAGCACGCCTTCCAGGGTGAGCAGGGAGAGGGCCGGCTTGGAATAGGCCGCGATGCCATAATCCAACTGCCCGAACTCCCAGGCCGCCCCGGCCATCGGGGTGTGCGGCAGAGAGACGTACTCCAAGCGCCTGAGCTGCAGGAAACCGGTCTCGATCCCGCCCAGGTCCAGGGCCTGCTGCTGCGGATCGATCACTTCGTTCATCAGGCGCAGCGCGCTGTATTCCGTCAGGCCCTCGTCCAGCCAGGGTTCTTCCGCCTCGTTGAAGGCCACCACCGACTGCCACCATTGGTGTCCCATCTCGTGGACGATCACGTGCTGCCAGGTGCGATCGACCCCCAGCCGGATGATATCTTCGCTCAACAACAGGGCGCTCTCCACCCCGGCGGTGACCAGGGTCGGATACTCCATCCCCCCGGCAGCCGTCCCCGAGGCGGGCACATCGACGATGGTCAGGCGCGGGTAGGGATACGCTCCGAACCACTCGCCAAAACGCAGCAAGGTCTCCTCCGCCACATCCAGCGCTCCGGCTGCCGTCCAGCGGTGCTCGGGCAGCACCAGGTAGACGATTTCCACGCCTCTCACCTGGCGGACGTGCGGCTCGAAATTCGGAGAGGCGGCCCAGGCGAAGTCGATCACCCCTTGGGCGTGATAGTGGACGGTCTGCGAGCCATCCGGGTGAGCCTCCGCAGATACGAGCAGGCCGGTCCCGCCAGTCTGGTATGCGGCCGGGAGGGTCAAGTGCACGTCGTAAGTGCCGAAGTCGGCGAAGAACTCGGCGTTGGCGTGGAAGGGATATGCGTTCCATCCCTTCTCGGTCCACACGCCCAGCTTGGGGAACCACTGCCCGACCATGTAGAACGGATCGCCGGCCTGATCCGTGGTCCAGCCGGTGCGGGCGAACACCCTGGGGAGCAGCGCCTGGAATTCGAGGTCCAACACCAGGGTCTCCCCGGGAGCCACCGGGTTGGGCAGGTCCGCCCGGGCTAATGTGCCGTCTTCGAGCGGTTCCAGGGTCAGCGCCGGGCCGTCGCGCAGGCGCAGGGCGGTGACCTCGATCCATCCCGGGTGATCCGCGTCCCACAGATGGCCGCGGTGCTGAAGCCCGGATTCGCCCAGGAAAAGGGTATCTGGGCTGCTGAAAGCGTTGAGGTACAGGTGGAAGACCAGATCGCTGAAGGGTGCGGCAGTGGTATTGGTGTAGGTGATGGTCTGCGAGGCGGTCAGGCGGTGCTGCTGCGGGTCCAGATC
>CAYMLG010000077.1:3115-12812 GCA_964391195.1 uncultured Anaerolineaceae bacterium
TTCGTACAGAGTAACGGCTGTGGGCAGAGTGGCGCCCGTGGGCAAAATACTGCCCATAAGCAGACCTGCGAGCAGGAAAGCCAGGATCGGTTGGCGAAAGATCGATGGTACTATCATTATTACCCTGCGGATATTGTAACCCATGCCGGCGGGAACCTCACGCCGGGAGCGACGCCGGCCGGACAGAGCTCAACTCAACTGAAAGGCATCCATCCCCTGTGGGTGGGTTGGAGGGACCGCCTGGCGTTAGCAGCCGGGCGGCCGGCTATCACTTTAATAATGACTAAGGTCAAATTTTTATATGACTTTATACATTAGAACCATTCGCATGGATCGACTAAAATTGGACCATATCGGATTAGATTACAGGCTGCAAACCTATGGTTGAACCGCAAAAAAATATCCAATTCATCCAGTACTCGGCCGGCAAGGTGGAACCGGCCAGTTCGCCCGTGATCGTGGAAAAGCCGGTGTCGCTGACGGTCAATGGCGAGGTATGGCTGACGTGGATGTGTACTCCCGTCGATCTGGAAGCCATGGCGGCCGGTTTTTTATTTAACGAGGGCATCATCAACACGAAAGAGGAGATCGCCACCGTGCGGGCCTGTCCCAGCGGGGATAACGTTGATGTGTGGCTGAACCATGCGGCCGAACGGCCGGAGCACTGGCGGCGCACATCGGGCTGCACCGGCGGGGTGACATCGGTGGAAGGCGAAGGACGTAAAGCGTCGGATCACCCGCACAATGGCCTGGTGCTGAGCACAGATCAGGTGACCGGGCTTGTAGCGGCCTTGTTTGAAGCGCAGGAACTGTACCGCAAATCGGGCGGTGTGCATACATCGGCCCTCAGCGATGGGCGCAGCATCCGCCTGGCGGCTGAAGACATCGGCCGCCACAACACCCTGGATAAGCTGGCCGGCCACCTGCTGTTGGAACAGCCCCATATCGAGCCGCGAGTGCTGCTCACCACCGGGCGGATCAGCTCGGAGATGCTGCAGAAGGCGGCGCGCATGGGTGCGGCGATCGTCATATCCCGTACTTCGCCCAGCACGCTGTCGATCGAGATGGCTGAACGCTGGGGAATCACGCTGATTGGCTACGCGAGGCGCACCCGCTTTATTCTCTATACTCACCCGGCCCGCATTGATACCGGCTCCCTTCTCCCCGCTTTCTCTGCCGAGCCGACCGATGGGGGCCTTAACCTGCCTGGCTGAAAAGGTTCAACCTGAACGGGTTCAGCCTGAACGGGTTCATCCTGAACCCTGTTAGCCGCCACCTATCCGGCGCCTTCGTGCCTGGCAGTTAGCTGCAGGACGATTAACCTTTTTCCACAATCGCGCCGGGCAGGGAAAATCCGTTTCAATTTGTGCAGGCGTTTCAGTCTGCACCTGGAAAACGCCAAGTGGGATGACCATGAAGCTCTCGAAAATCATTGACCTCGTCGAAGGAACCGTTCACGTTCCCAGCAACCACAACGATATCGAAATCCACGCCGCAGGCGCTGCAGATCTGATGAGCGACGTGCTCGCCACAGCCCACCAGTCTAATGCCGTTCTGCTCACCGGCCTGTGCAACCCGCAGGTAGTGCGCACTGCCGTGATGGCGGATATAAGCGCCGTGATCTTCGTCCGCGGAAAGCAGCCCTCCAAAGAAACGATCGAACTGGCGATCGATGAGAAGCTCCCGCTCATCACCAGCCCGTTCGGCATGTTCGAACTCTGCGGGCGCCTATACCAGGCCGGCCTGGCCAGCCTGGAGACGAACCTGATCCATACCAACTGCGAATGACCACTTCTCAAGAGCTTTACGGCCGCTCCGGCCGCCCCATCACCGATCGGGACGCCCAGGATATCACCCGGGTCGAAGAGCTGTCCTATGATTTAAAGATCAGCGAAGTGATGACCCAGGAAGTGAAGACCCTGACGCCGGACAACACCATGGCCGATCTCTTGGAACTGCTGCGACAATACCGCATCTCGGGCGCCCCCGTGCTGGATAATGACCAGTTGATCGGGGTGATCAGCCTGGAAGACCTGATCCGGGCCATGTGCGACAACGACCTGGAGGCCCCGGTTCGCAAATACATGTCCTTCGAAGTGATCACCGCCAACAGCTATGACCCGGTGGTGGAAGCCATGGAGCTGTTCACCCGCGCCTCGGTCGGCCGCCTGCCGGTCATCGACCACAATGGCCGGCTGGTGGGGATGATCACCAAAGGGGATATCACCCGCGGCGTGCTGGTCGCCCTGCAGAAGGATTACCAGGAAGAGGAGATCCGCCGTTACCGGGCCAGCCACCTGTTCGAGGATATCCGCTCAGACCGCACCACCCTTGTGCTCCGCTACCGGATACAACCCCGCGATTTCCTGCACGGGGGCCAGGCGTCGAGCGATATCAAGCGCGCCCTGCTGCGCCTGGGGGCGAACCCGCAAATCGGCCGGCGCTGCGGGATCGCCATCTACGAGGCGGAGATGAACCTGATCATCCACACCACAAACGGCGGGCTGATCCGGGTTGAGATCGAACCGCACCGCATCCTGATGCAGGCGGTTGACGACGGGCCGGGGATCGCCGACGTGGATCAGGCGATGCAGGCCGGCTACAGCACTGCCACCGAAGAAGTGCGCGAGCTGGGATTCGGCGCAGGCATGGGCCTGCTGAACATCCGGCGCTGTGTCGATAAGATGCTGCTCAGCTCTAGCCCCGGCAAAGGGACCCGGCTTGAAATGAAAATCTACCTGCAACCAGAGGAAAGCCTCAAAGAAACCAGTTATTTTTCCGGAGACAGGGACGCATGACGGATTCACTCACCCTTCAGGACATCATCCAGCGTCTGAACCTGACCGTCCTCACCACAGAGAAGGATTTCGCCGCGGTTAGGCCGGCCAGCGGGTACGCCTCGGATCTGCTGAGCTGCGTTATGGCCGGCGCTCGGCAGAATGGGCTCTGGCTGACCCTCCAGGCCCACACCAATGTTGTCGCCGTGGCCGCTCTGCTCGACCTGTGCGCGGTGATTATCACCGAAGGGGTCACCCCCGATCCGGCCACAATCGAAAAAGCGAACGAACAGGGTGTGACCCTGCTCTCTACATCCCTGCCCACCTACGCCGTCTGCGGCGAACTTTGGAATTTGGGGCTGCGCCAGGGTTGAGGCCGGGGGTTCGCCCTCCGGATGAAGCCGGATAGGCGAACGGACCCGCCCGCCCCGCAGGCCCGCTGATCCAGCCATGAGAACCTTCCGCGCCGAACTGCACGTGCATACGGTGCTGTCGCCCTGCGCCGAAGTGGAGATGATCCCCCCGCTGATCGTGGAGGAAGCCCTGGATGCCGGCATCCAGATCCTCGCCATCACCGACCATAACGCCAGCGCCAACGTCTGGGCGGTGCAAAAAGCCGCCGCTGGGAGCGGCCTGGCGGTCTTGCCGGGGATGGAAGTTCAGACTGTGGAAGAGGTCCATGTGCTGTGCCTGTTCGAGACCCTCGCCCAACTCTCCGCCTGGCAGGAGCAGGTGGACGAGGCGCTGCCGGATATCAAAAACAATATCGAGTTCTTCGGCGAGCAGTTCGTTGTCGATGAGACCGGGGACTTCATCCGGCGGGAGGAGCGGCTGCTGATCACCTCCACCCAATTGAGCCTGGAGGGCGTGATCTCGGCCGTGCACCGGCTGGAAGGGCTGGCGATACCCGCCCATATCGACCGCCGCGCCTTCGGGCTGATCGCCAACCTGGGTTTCGTGCCCCCCGGCCTGCCCGCAGATGCCCTGGAGATCTCACACCGCACCGACCCCCGGTCCGCGCAGCAATTAGCGCCGGGCGTCTCCGCCTACACGCTCATCCAGAGTGGGGATGTGCACCGGTTGGAGGAGATGCTCGGAAACACGTATTTCAACATGGAGACTCCCACATTCAAGGAGATGCGTATGGCGCTTCACGGCCAGCAGGGCAGGAGTGTGCAAATTATCCCGGTGGTTGGCTGAACCCGCCGCTCACATGCTTTGCGACCGGCTAACAATTGACAACCATCCACGGATGTTATGACATTCGTAAATTGACGCTTTCGCACGATCCGCGGTAACATTGTGTAAAATTTCACAATTTGGACAAACGTCCTTCGATTAGTTCCTCAGGAGTGAGAATGACAACGTTGCTTGAAAATGTGGCGCCAACCGATCCCTTGATGATCCCGGAGAAGCGCCGCCTCATCGACCAAATCCTAGAAGACAATAAGCATCTGCCGGGCGCGGTGATGGTCGTGTTGGGCGCCCTGCAGAGCGAGATCGGCTACATAACCGAGCCGATGCAAGCCTACGTGGCCAGGCAGTTGAATGTGCCGGTAAGTTCGGTGCACGGGGTGGTGACGTTTTACTCGTTCTTCTCCACACGCCCGCGCGGGCGGCATACCATCAAATTCTGCATGGGCACCGCCTGCTATGTGGGAGGCACCCCCCAACTGATCGAAAAAGCCAAACAGCTCTTGGGCATCGATGTCGGCGAGACCACCCCCGATGGGTCGGTCACGCTGGAAATCTGCCGCTGTGTGGGCGCCTGCAGCCAGGCTCCGGTAGTGGTGCTGGATGAAGAGGCAGCCGGGCGCGTACGCCCCAATAAGCTGCCCCAGATGTTGCGCAAGTGCCAGGATGATTAGCCCTGGCCGGTAAACAGGGAGCCTACCCGGTAGCCCATCACCGGAAGCGGAACCGCAACCGATGAGAGAAATCGCCCTCCACCTGCTCGATATCGCCGAGAACAGCGCCGCAGCCCAGGCCGGCACGATTGGCATCCGCGTGCTAGAAGACCTGCGGGCCGACCGGCTGCGCGTCTGCGTGGAGGATGACGGGCAGGGGATGGACGCCGGCCTGCTGGCTCGGGTCTGCGACCCATTCACTACCAGCCGGACCACCCGCAAGGTGGGTCTGGGCATTCCGCTGTTCAAGGCGGCCGCCGAAGCCTGTGGGGGCTGGCTCACCATCCAATCGGAGCCCGGCAAAGGGACTCGCCTGGAGGCGGAGTTCCAGCACAGCCACATCGACCGGATGCCCCTGGGCGACCTCGCCGGCACCCTGCTGACCCTGATCGTCGCTCACCCCCAGATCCGCTGGCTCTTCACCTACGAGCGGGTAGAACCGGATAGCGGCGAGCCGTGGCGGTTCGAGTTTGACAGCCTGCCCATACAGGAAGAGCTGGGCGATATTCCCCTGACCGAGCCGCAGGTGCTGGCCTTCCTGCGCAGCTATCTGGAGCAGGGCCTGGCCCAACCCGCGGCCCTCGAAGCCCCAGGCGTGTGATACTGACTTGTCCTGATAGGAGAAAACCATGTCTGCGATTAAATCCCTCGAAGATCTGAAACGCCTCCGTGAAGAGGCGCTGGAAAAGCGCAAAGTAAAGTCGAGCTCGGGCGCCAGCCAGGTGGTCGTCGCCATGGGCACCTGCGGGATCGCCGCCGGAGCGCGCGACACGATGAAAGCCATCCTGGCCAAAATCGAAAGCGACAACCTGAGCGGCATCCTCGTAACCCAGACCGGCTGCATCGGCCTGTGCGAGCGCGAGCCCATCGTTCAGGTGCAGGTGGGGAACGAGCCGAAGGTGACTTACGGCAAGGTGACCCCCGAAGTTGCCGAGCGCATTATCAGCGAACACGTTTTGGGCGGCAAAGTCGTCGACGAATTTGTCGTCCGTTCATAAATACCATGCACGAGGCCCGCAGAAAGGGTAGTTTGTGCCGGGCCTCCCGAGAAGGTTGATAAAAATGCCTTACTATCGTTCTCACGTTCTCGTCTGTGTTGACCCCGAGTGCCTGCAAAAAGGCGCTCACGCCATCATGGATGCCCTCCAGGACGAGCTCGTAGCCCAGGGTTTGATCTCCGAGGTCCAGGTGCTGGAAACCTCGCGCATCGGCGGCTGCGCCTCCGGTCCGGAAATGATCGTTTACCCCGAAGGGGTTCACTATGCGGGGATGACGGTGGATGATATCCCCTATCTGGTGGAGGAGCAGTTCCTGAAAGGGCGGATGGTAGACCGCTTCAAATTGGTCGAACGGCGCGCGGCCGATGAAGAGTTGGGCCCGCCAAAGCCGAAAGAAGTCCGGGTGGTGCTGCGCAACTGCGGAGAGATCGACCCGGAAAATATCGAAGATTACATCGCTGAAGACGGTTACCAGGCGCTGGGGAAAGTGCTGTTTGAGATGACCCCGGAGCAGGTGATCGACACGGTGATGAAATCCGGGCTGCGCGGTCGCGGCGGGGCGGGCTTCCCGGCGGCCAAGAAATGGCAGCTCACCCGGGTGGTCGACGATTACCCGAAGTACATCACCTGCAACGCCGATGAAGGCGACCCGGGGGCGTTCATGAACCGCCGGGTGCTGGAAGGCGATCCTCACTCGGTGATCGAGGGGATGATCATCGCTGCCTACGCCATCGGCGCCAGCTACGGGTACATTTACTGCCGGGCCGAATACCCCATCGCGGTGCGCACGTTGAACATCGCCATCCAGCAGGCCCGCAGCCTGGGCCTGCTGGGCAAGAACATCATGGGCAGCGACTTCTCCTTCGACATGGAAGTGCGCCAGGGAGCGGGAGCTTTCGTCTGCGGTGAAGAGACCGCCCTGATCGCATCCATCGAAGGCAAACGCGGCGAACCCCGGCCGCGGCCTCCTTTCCCCGCCCAGAATGGCGTGTGGAACAAGCCTACTAACAACAACAACGTCGAAACCTACGCCAACGTGCCCCAGATCATCCTGCGCGGGCCTGAGTGGTTCGCCTCCATGGGCACCGAGAAGAGCAAAGGCACCAAGACCTTCGCCATCGCCGGGGACGTCAAGTACACCGGCCTGATCGAGGTCCCCCTGGGCATCACCCTGAGAGAGGTGATCTTCGACGTAGGCGGCGGGATTAAAGACGACAAAGGCTTCAAGGCCGCCCAGATCGGCGGCCCCATGGGCGGCTGCCTGACCTCCGATTACCTGGATGTGCCCATCGACTATGAATCCCTGGTGCAGGCCGGGGCGATGATGGGCTCGGGCGGCCTGGTCGTCATGGACGACGAGACCTGCATGGTCGATATCGCCCGCTACTTCATGGACTTTACCCAGGACGAGAGCTGCGGTAAGTGCGTCCCTTGCCGGGTAGGCACCCGCCGCATCCTGGACATCCTGGAGCGCATCTGCGACGGCAAGGGACAGGACGGCGATATCGAGACGCTCGATATGCTGTGCCAGGAGATCCGCAGCACCAGCCTGTGCGGCCTGGGCCAGGGAGCCCCCAACCCGGTGGTCTCCACCCTGCGCTTGTTCCTCGACGAATACAAAGCGCATATCTACGAAAAGCGCTGCCCGGCGAAGGTCTGCCGCGCCCTGATCCGCTACGAGATCAACCAGGAGCTGTGTACGGGCTGCACGGTGTGCGCCCGCAACTGCCCGGTGGAAGCCATTTCCGGCGAACGCCGCCAGCCGCACACGATCGATATCGAAACCTGCATCCGCTGTGGAATCTGCACCTCGGTGTGCAACTTCCACGCCATCGAAGTCGTATCCTGACCCGCCCGGTAGGGACGCCCACCGGTCGTTTACGATCAACAGGAGGAAACATTATGGCCCAGACAGTTACACCGGCAAGCGTGTCCGAGGTTGTCCGTTCGGCCATCGAGAAGCACGGTCCAACCCGCGAAGCCCTGATCCCGATCCTGAGTGAGATCAACCGGGAATACGGGCACATCCCCACCGAAGCCTTCAGCGAAGTGCGGCGGCAGCTCAACCTGGCCGGGGACGGAGTGTTCATCTCCGAAAGCCACTTGTTCTCCGTCGCCAGTTTCTACCACATGCTGTCCACCAAGCCTCGCGGCCGGCATGTGGTGCTGTTCTGCGAGAGCGCCCCCTGCCACGTGATGGGCGGGCGGGAGCTAATCCAGGCGGTGATGGACGAGCTGCAGCTCAGGCCGGGCGAAACCAGCCCCGACGACCGCTGGTCGCTGGTGACCACGAGCTGCCTGGGTGTATGTGGGGTTGGCCCCGTCCTGGTGATCGACGAAGATATCTATGGCAATGTCACCCCGGACCAACTGCCCGGGATCTTTGCCCGCTACGAATAAGCGCCTGAGCTTAGGAGGAAAGCAAGATGAAAACGATCCGATCGATGGTTCTGGTATCGTCCGACCCCCTGAGCGTCCAGCTCGGGGCGCAGGAACTCTCTCAGGCGCTTCAGAAAGAGATCGAGGCCTTTGGTCTGGCCGATGAGATCACTCTGGCCACGGTGAGCGACTTCGGGCGGCACGACGCCGTCCCGATGGTGGTGATCTACCCCGAGGCGGTGGTCTACGGGCCGGTGCGTGCCGAAGACGCCCACCACCTGGTGGAGGAACACCTGTACAAGGGCCGGGTGGTGGAAAGCCTGCTCGCCCCCGTGCGAGAGTTGACCGGGCAGATCGCCTGGCTGCGCGCCCGCAAGGGCACGCTCCCCGCCGAGCAGCGCATTGTGCTGGAGCGGGCCGGGCGCATCGACCCGGAGAGCATCGAGGATTACATCGTCTACAGCGGCTACGAAGCCCTGGCCAAAGCGGTGACCGAGATGACCCCGGCGGAAGTGATCGCCGAGATCGACGCTTCCGGGCTCCAGGGGCGCGGCGGGGCCGGCTTCCCCACCGGACGCAAGTGGTCTTTCGTTGCCGCCGCCCCCGGAGAGCCCAAGTACGTGATCTGCAACGCCGACGAGAGCGAACCGGGCACCTTCAAAGACCGGTTGATCCTGGAAGGCGACCCCCACAGCATCATCGAGGCGATGACGATCGCCGCCTATGCCGTTGGGGCGAGCGAAGGTTTCATCTACATCCGCGGCGAATACAACCTGGCTTACCACCGCCTGGAGCGGGCGATCGAACAGGCCCGCCAGCACGGGCTGCTGGGCAAGGATATCTTCGGCCGCGGTTTCGATTTCGACATCCACGTTCACGCGGGGGCGGGGGCGTACATCTGCGGGGAGGAGACCGCCCTGATCGAATCCCTGGAGGGTAAACGCGGCGAACCCCGCGCCCGCCCTCCCTACCCGCCGACCTACGGGCTGATGGGCAAACCAACCCTGGTGAACAACGTCGAGACCCTGGCCAATGTGCCGCCCATCCTGCGCAACGGCGCCGCCTGGTTCCGCCAGTTTGGCACCCCCCGCAGTCCGGGCACAAAGGTCTACACCATCCTGGGCAACACCAACCTCACCGGTCTGATCGAAGTGCCGATGGGCATCACCCTGCGCGAGGTAATCAGCATTTACGGCAAGGGGATGAAGGACGGCGCCACGCTCAAGCTGGTACAGTCCGGCGGTTCCAGCGGCTCCATCGTCCCCGCCGGCCTGCAAGACACGCCCATGGATTACGAATCGTTCCGCAAGGCCGGCGTATCCCTCGGCTCAGGCGCGCTGCTGATCTGCGACCAGCGCACCTGCGTGGTCGACCTTGCTAAAACCCTGATGCAGTTCTTCCGCTTCGAAAGCTGCGGGAAGTGCACCCCCTGCCGGATCGGCACGCAGCGCTGCTACGAGCTGCTGGAACGCATCAGCCGTGGGCAGGGCCGCCTGGAAGACCTGGACGAGCTGAAGCGCCTCGGCGGCGACATGGAAGTGCTGTCGAACTGCGGCCTGGGCTCCTCTGCCTCGGTGCCGGTGCGCGACATCCTCAACCATTTCCGCGCTGAAGTCGAGGCCCACATCCGCCTGGG
>CAYMLG010000077.1:12912-21649 GCA_964391195.1 uncultured Anaerolineaceae bacterium
TTTACTGTTTAGGAGATTTACCAGCATGATTGGCCTAACCATCGATGGTCGAACCATTGAAGTGCCTGCCGGTACAACCGTGCTTGAGGCCTGCCGGCGAGCCGGCATTCACATCCCGACGCTTTGCGACCATCCTTCTCTGAAGCCATACGGCGGCTGTCGTCTGTGCGTCGTGGAGGTGGAAGGGATGCGCACCCTTCAGGCATCCTGCACGCTTCCCGCCTTTAACGGTATGGTCGTCCACACCAGCACACCCAAAGTGGACCAGGCCCGTAAATTCGTCCTGGATATGCTCTTCAGCGAGCGCAACCACTTCTGCATGTACTGCCAGAAGAGCGGCGGAGACTGCGATCTCCAGAACGCAGCTTATGAGTTGGACATGACCCACTGGCTGATCCAGCCGGGCTGGGATGCCTACCAGGTAGATGCTTCGCACCCTTACTATGTCTTCGATCACAACCGCTGCATCCTCTGCCGGCGCTGCGTTCGCGCCTGCGCTGAGCTGGTTGGAAATTTCACCCTGAACCTCGAAAACCGCGGGGCAAGCACGGTCGTCATCGCCGACACCGGCCTGCCGCTTGGCGAGAGCTCCTGCATACGCTGCGGCACCTGTGTCCAGATCTGCCCCACCGGGGCGCTGATCGACCGCAACAGCGCATACCTTGGGCTGGATACACACCT
Organism: uncultured Anaerolineaceae bacterium; assembly: GCA_964391195.1. Taxonomy (GTDB): domain Bacteria; phylum Chloroflexota; class Anaerolineae; order Anaerolineales; family UBA4823; genus JAAYXE01. Next base: position 13,594 of record CAYMLG010000077.1, read on the forward strand.
GGAGCACACCCTGAGCGTGTGCGCCGGGTGCAGCGTAGGCTGCGCCATCGATGTTGCCGTGCGCGACAATCACATCGTGCGCATCGACGGGGTGTGGGACTCGCCTGTCAGTGCAGGCCTGCTGTGCGAGCAGGGGCGATACCTGGCCCTGCCGGGCGAGGCTGAACGAATCACCAAGCCCATGTTGCGGAAGAACGGCGCCCTCGAGCCTGTCTCCTGGGATGAGGCCTTGCAGACCGTCGCCGAGCGCTTCTCGGGGCTGAATGGCAGTATCGCCGCCCTGGCCTCCACCCGCCTCACCGCCGAAGCCCTGTATACCTTCAAAGCCCTGTTCAGCGATCACTTGCAGAGCAGCCTGGTGACCACGATCGAGGAGGACTTCACCACCGTACCTTTCCAGGCCGGCTATCCCGCCGGAAGCCTGCAGGATCTTAAACAGGCGGACTGCGTGTTCGTCGCCGGCGCTGACCTCTCCACCAGCCACCAGGTGTCTGGATTCCTCTTCAAGCGCAATCTGCCGGAGAACGTGCAAGTGATCGTCGCCGACCCGGAGAAGACCCGCCTGGCAGAGCGCGCCAGCTTCGACCTGCGGCTAAAGCCCGGGAGCGATGAAACCCTGTTCTGGGGTTTAGTGCACGCCATTCAGGATCTCGGTGTTACTCGAGCGGAGATCCCTTCCGGAGTCGACCTCACCCGCTACACCCCGGAGATGGTCAGTGAAGCCACCGGCATCACCGCCGAGACCCTGACCGCCGCTGCCCGCCTCCTGGCCTGCGCAGCGAACCCGGTCTTCGTGTTCGGTAAGGGGCTGGTGCAGCAAGACTCGCCGGCCGCCCTCAAAGCCCTGCTCGCCCTGGCGAACCTGGTTCAGGGCAGGCTGATCGCCATCCGCGGTAAAGCCAACAGCTACACCGCCCAGTCCTACGGGCTGAACCACGCCTTCCTGCCGGATGGGCAGCAAGCTGCCTACCTTGCTTTGGGCGATGACCAACCCACCGAGCGCATCTGCGAACGGGTGAGGGATATCCCCTTCGTCGTCGTCCAGGCCAGCTACCGCTCAGCGCTCAGCGACGCGGCAGACGTCGTTCTACCCGTGGAGATGTGGGCTGAGCAGGCCGGGCACTTTGCCAACCTGGAAGGCCGCCTGCAGGAAGCCCACCCGGCGCTCGTCCCTGCCGGGGACGTACGCTCCAACCAGGCCGTGCTACAAGATCTGGCGGCTCGCCTGGGCGCGCAGCTAGATGACGGTTGGCGGCAGAGCCTGCTCTCACAAGTGGGAGCTCTAGAAGGATAGATAAAAGGGCGCCTGTGCACCGGATAGATCGGTAGCATCTCCACCCCTTGCACAGGCTTGGGTACCTAGGAGAACGAGAATGGCGAAACCAAAAATAGCGACTGACTGGATGTGCGGCTGCGCCGGCTGTCATATGTCCCTGCTGGATATTGACGAGCGGATCATCAAGATTGCCGAGCTGGCCGACCTGCGCTCCAGCCCGATCACAGACCTTAAAGAGCCGGATGAGACCGGAGTGGATGTTGGTATTCTGGAAGGTGGGATCAACAATTCCTCGAATGAAGAAGTGGCCCACCGCATGCGCAGCCGCTGCAAAATCCTGGTTGCCCTGGGCGACTGTGCTGTGTTCGGCGGCGTTCCGGCTATGCGAAACCTCTTCACCATCGAAGATGCCCTGCGCCGCGCCTATGTCGAATCCGAAAGCACCGACCCGGGTAGCCACATCCCCGATGACCCCGAATTGGCGACCATGACCAACACCCGGGCCATCAAGGAAGTTGTACCGGTAGACCTGCACGTCCCCGGATGCCCCCCCGACCCCGAGGTGGTCTACTATGTCCTTAGCGAGCTGGCCCAGGGGCGTATGCCGGAAATCAAGGACGAGCGCCTGCACTGGCATTGAGAGGTATGGCAATGGCAACCCAGAAAATAACGATTGAGCCTGTAACCCGCATCGAAGGTCACGCCAAGGTCACCATCCACCTGAATGATCAGGGCAGCGTGGACCGGGCGTATATGCACGTGAACGAGTTCCGCGGCTTCGAGAAGTTCTGCGAAGGGCGGATGTATTTCGAGATGCCCGCCATCACCCCCCGGATCTGCGGCATTTGCCCGGTGAGCCATCACCTGGCCGCCGCCAAAGCCGGGGACGCCCTCACCGGCGTCACCCCGCCCAGGCCCGCCTCCCTGCTGCGCGAGCTCATGCACATGGGCCAGATCATCCAGAGCCACGGCATGCACTTCTTCGAGCTGGCCGGCCCCGACCTGCTGCTCGGCTTCGACAACGACCCGGCAACCCGCAATGTGGTCGGCCTGATCCAGGCCAACCCGGATCTGGCGGTGAGGGCCGTCAACCTGCGCAAGTTTGGGCAGGAGATCATCAACCAGCTCGGCGGGCGGCGCATCCACCCCAACTTCGCCGTACCCGGCGGGGTCAACAAAGCCCTCCAACCCGCGGAGCGCGATGCCATCCTTTCCGGCGTGGACGAAGCCCAGGCTACCGTGCAGACCGGCCTGCAGATCATCCGGGACTGGGCCGAAAGGAACCAGGGAGACATCCACAAGTTCGCCGTCTTCTCCACCGGCTACCTGGGCCTGGTGACCCCTGAAAACGGTCTGGAGCTGTACGACGGTGACATCCGCCTGATCGACGCAGCCGGCAGCGAGCTGGAGCGCTTCCCCGGGCGGGATTACCTGAAATACATCTCCGAGCACGTGGAGCCCTGGTCTTACCTGAAGTTCCCCTATTACAAGAAATTGGGTTGGCCAGGCGGCGTGTACCGGGTGGGCCCGCTGGGCCGCCTGAACATCGCCCAGCACATCGACACCCCCCTGGCAAACGCCGAACTACAGCGCTTCAAGGCGCTCGCCCCCGGACGCCCGGTGGAAAACACCTTGTACTATCACTATGCCCGCCTGATCGAAGCCCTGTTTGCAGTCGAGCGCGTGCGCCAATTGCTCGAGGATGCCGATATCCTCAGCACGGATATCCTCAACACCCGCAAGGACTTCCAGGGCGAGGGCGTGGGCGTGCTCGAAGCGCCCCGCGGTACGCTCATCCACCACTACCAGGCGGACGAGACCGGCCAGCTCACCCGGGTGAACCTGATCGTCTCCACCGGGCACAACAACTGGGCCATGAATCAGGCCGTGGAAAGCGTCGCCCGCACCTACGTCCAGGGCCCCGAGATCCGTGAGGGCATGCTCAACCGGGTGGAGGCGGCGATCCGAGCCTACGATCCCTGCCTCTCCTGCTCCACGCACGCCGTCGGACAGATGCCGGTGCACATCGAGATCCTCGACCCTGCGGGAGGCCTGGTCCGCACGCTGGAAAGCTGAGCAGCAGGAACCTGTGGAAGCGACGCTGATTATCGGTTATGGGAACATGGATCGCCAGGATGATGGGGTCGCCTGGCATATCCTGGCCGGGCTGTGGGAGCGGTTAGGGCGCGGTCCGGCCCCCGCCATGGAAGAAGGCTTCCCCCTGGCTGGGGAGTATCCGCACTTCATCTTCGATCTCCAGCTCGTCCCCGAGTTGGCCGAGGTCGCTGCAGGTTACAAACGGGTTTGCTTCGTGGACGCCCACACCGGCGCCGTCCCCGAGGAGATCCACCGGGAAGAAGTGCGCAGCCTGTATCAGGGCTCGCCTTTCACCCACCATATGACCCCCGGCACTTGCCTGGCGCTGAGCGAAGCGCTCTATGCCAGGCGCCCTGAAGCGTTGTTGATCTCTGTCCGCGGCTATCAATTCGGCTTCGAGCGCCAGCTCTCCCCCCGCACTCGGGAGCTCGTGGCCGGGGCAGTGGATCAGATTCTGGATTGGTTGGCCGGCGAATAGTGCGGATTCGCCGCCAAACTGATGACAACTGACACTGGGAAATTAACCCCATCTTTTGTAGGATTTGGGGAATCAAGAATTTCTTAGGAGATACTTAAGGAATGCCCACAATCACAATCAATGGAACGCGGGTGGAAGTTCCGGAAGGGACCACGGTACTCAGGGCCGCGGAACAGGCGGGGATTACCATCCCCACCCTGTGCGATCACCCGGATCTTACCCCCTTTGGCGGCTGCCGCTTATGCGTGGTTGAAGTCCAAGGCGCGCGCCTACCCCAAACCTCCTGCACCCTTCCGATATCGGAGGGGATGGTGGTGACCACTGAAAGCCCTGCCCTCACCCGGCACCGGCGCTCGATCCTGGAACTGCTGCTCTCCTGCTATCACGACGCGGGTTACGTGCCCGATAGCGAGCAAGACACCCAGTTCCTGCATTGGGTGCGGGCTTATGGAATCGACCTCCAGGAGAGGATGGCCGCGGAACCCCGCTACCCGGTGAACTCGGACCCGAACCCATTCATCTGGGTGGACATGAATAAGTGCATCCTGTGCACCCGCTGTGTGCGCGCCTGCGCCGAAGTGCAGGGCCGCTTCGTGTGGGGGAAGGCTGAGCGCGGTTACAACACCCGCATCGTGGCGGGGGTGGACACCGATCTACTCTCGGCTCGCTGTGAATCCTGCGGGGCTTGTGTGGCCTACTGCCCGACCGGTGCGCTGGACTACAAGATGTCGGTGGACGCCGGGCAGCCCGACCGCAAGGTGACTACCACCTGCACCTACTGTGGGGTTGGGTGCCAGTTCGATCTGAACATCAAAGATGACCAGATCATCCGGGTCACCTCGAACCACGACGCCCCGGTCAACGGGATGCACCTCTGCGTCAAAGGCCGCTTCGGGTACGATTTCGTGCACCATCCTGAACGGTTGAAGCGCCCGATGGTGCGGGAGTACCTGTTGAAGGGCGAGAGCCGCCCGGCGGAAGGCAAGCACCCGCGTACCGCCAGCCCCTGGGTCGAAGTCGATTGGGACACCGCCCTGGATCTCGCCGCGAACAAGCTGCGCCAGACCCGCGACGCCTTCGGGCCGGACAGCGTCGGCGTGCTTACCTCGGCCAAGTGCACCAACGAAGAAAACTACCTGATGAATAAGTTCTCCCGCCAGGTGGTCGGGACGAACAACATAGACCATTGCGCCCGTCTCTGACACTCCAGCACCGTGGCCGGTCTGGCCACTGCTTTTGGCTCTGGAGCCATGTCGAATTCGATGGACGATGTCGTCGAACACGCGCAGGCGATCTTCATCATCGGGTCTAACACCACCGAACAGCATCCCGTCTTTGGGGCGAAAATCCGCCAGGCGGTGCTCCAGCGAGGGATCACCCTGGTAGTGGCCGACCCACGGCGCATCGACATCACTGATTTTGCCACCCTGCATCTCCGCCAGCGCCCCGGCACCGATGTCGCCCTGATCAATGGGTTGATGAACATCATCCTCGAGAAGGGCTGGGAAGATCGGGAGTTCATCGAGGCCCGCACCGAGGGCTTCGAAGAGTTCCGCCAGACGGTGGAACAATACCCGCCCCAGGTCGCATCCGATATCACCGGTATCCCGGTGGAGAAGCTGTACCAGGCGGCGGAGCTCCTGGCGACCAACCACCCTATGGCTGTGATTTGGGCCATGGGCATCACTCAACACATCGTGGGCGTGCGCAACGTGATGGATCTGGCGAACCTGCAGATGCTGCTGGGCAACATGGGCGTACCCGGCGGCGGGGTCAACCCGCTGCGCGGCCAGAACAATGTCCAGGGCGCCTGCGATATGGGCGGTCTGCCCAACGTCTATCCGGCGTACCAGCCCGTCACCAGCCCCGAAGCGCGCCAAAAGTTCGAAGCCGCCTGGGGGACCTCGCTGCCGGCCGAAGTGGGGATGACCGTGACTGAAATGATCCCCGCCGCCGGAGAGGGTAAGGTCAAAGCCCTCTATATCCTCGGCGAGGACCCGGTGCTCAGCGACCCCGACAGCGCCCATATCCGCCACTGCCTGGACCGCTGTGACTTCATCGTCCTGCAAGAGATCTTCCCCACCGAGACCTCGGCCTATGCCGATGTGCTCCTGCCTGGGGTCACCTTTGCCGAGAAGGACGGCACCTTTACCAACACCGAACGCCGGGTCCAGATCGTGCGCAAGGCGATCCCCGAAACTGGCGACGCCCGCCAGGATTGGTGGATCACCTCGCAGTTGGCAAAGCGCATCCTTGCGGGCGGCGGGCGGCAGGTGGGTGAGGGGACCCACACCGGCTGGGACTATGCCGGTCCGGCCGAGGTCATGGCCGAAATCGCCGCGGTGACACCCAGCTATGCCGGGGTGAGCCACGAACGGCTGCAGCGCGGGGAGCGCCTGCAATGGCCGGTGCTTGGACCCGACCACCCCGGGACGCCCATCCTGCACACCAAGGCTTTCACCCGCGGCAAGGGCAAGTTCATGCCGATCGACCACATCCCGCCGGCCGAGCGCCCGGATGACGATTACCCGATGATCCTCAGCACCGGGCGGGTGCTCTACCACTGGCATGGCGGCGAGATGACCCGGCGGGCCCAGGGCCTGCTGGCTGTCTACAGCCGCCCGCTTGTAGAAGTGAACCCCGAGGATGCCCGGCGTCTGAAGCTGAACGGGAATGAGGATGGTCGCAAGGTGCGCATCACTTCCCGCCGCGGCGTGATCGAAGCCCAGGCCTGGGTCACCGACCGGGTGCCGCCGGGGATGGTGTTCGCCAACTTCCACTTCCCCGAGGCCGGGGCCAACGAGCTGACCATCGCCGCCCTCGACCCGATCGCCAAGATCCCAGAATACAAGGTCTGTGCGGTGAAGGTGGAAAAAGTAGAGTAACGATACAAAAGTCCGGCGGAAGCGCCGGACTTTTATCTATCGCGAGGGACGGTGTTGATGCCTACACCGTCCCTATGTTACCCTCGATTCAAATTGCTACATCTAATCCAAAAAATCCCTGACCATTCCCATTGCCTGGCGTGAACCCTCCGCCAGAGCGGATAGGCGCATACGCTCGACAGGGTCCATCCCGCTGCTCTCCCTGACTTCCTGAGCAATCCGGCGCCAGCGCTGCTCCAGTTCAGTGGCCAGTGACTCCAGTGCACGGCGGATTTCCGTAGAGTCAGCCGGCTGCTCCTGAATCTGGCGTACCTGCTGCAGGGCATATTCGATGCCATCGATGATGCCGTGCATATACCCGTGTTCAATGCCGGACATTCCTCCTGCCAGACGGGTCCGCTCGTCGATTTCCTTTTGAAGCAGGTCGAGCAGCGCGGGGAGCCTGGGGTACAGCTCTCCTTTGCGCCCTACACGCTTTTTCTCTTGATCCACAATCTCGCGGACCTTTTGAAACTCGGCCTGCATCAGGTCCCAAAACGAGCGGTAGCATTCAGCGCCCGGCAGCCAGGTCGCAAAGAACCAGGCCTCCCATTCACCGGCTTGCGTGATGCCCCGTGGGTTGAGCAGATAGTAGGCGTCATCGCCAACGCCCACGCATAGGCAAGCACGTAAATCTTCGTTTCGTACCAACTCTGTATCCTGGGCTCCCCCGTCGATCCGGTGCAGATATTCAAGCGCCGGCTCCGCTCCACCGAACATCGAGGCCCCCTGGATCCATGCATCCAGGACCTCCGGGAAACGAGCGGCGAACCAATCGATCTCTTCCAGGGAGAAGAGCCGGGCCTCGCCCAAACCCGTATGCCAGCCATCACTTGCCTGAAGAAAAGCGCGGTAGGAGGGCGGCAGCCGCCTCTTCAAGCGCGCCTCCACCACCTGGATGCGCTGCTCATCCACGCCGGGGCGGCCCAGGCTGCCGGTCGCCCGCGCCTCATCTGGGAGTGTCCGGCGCATGGCGGGTTCAGACAACACCAGCCGGCTCCATTGGTCCAGTAATCCTTGCCAATTCAGTTCCGTCATCCCGCCTCCTTAGAGATTGCAATGATTATAGCAAGGTTATAGAATAACCAGAATCCTCCTGGTGAAACTCGGAACAAAAAATTCCTCTCCTACGTCTAATGGATGAAACTGCAAGGTTTCACTATATTTTCTTACGGAGTTAATCCGGAGAGAAGGTCAAAATGGTCAACAAAAAGTTCTTAATGATTGGATTATCCCTGTTGTTCGTCCTGGTACTGGCCGCGTGCAACATGCCCAACGCTG
>CAYMLG010000078.1:0-10764 GCA_964391195.1 uncultured Anaerolineaceae bacterium
CCGGGAACCGCCCCGACCCGGGAGGTGTATAGCTTTCAGTAGAGGTTGAACCGGAGCAGCACGCCGCATTGGACGAAAAGGACCTCATCCGCCGCGCCCGAGAAGGCGATGGCGCGGCCTGGGAAGATCTGGTGCGCGAGCGCCAGGAAGCTGTCTTCCGCCTGGCTTATCTCCTGCTCGGCGATCCGGCCGAGGCGGATGATATCGCCCAGGAGACTTTTCTGCGCGCTTACCACGCCCTGGAGCGCTTCGACCTCGAGCGGCCGCTGCAGCCCTGGCTGGCCCGCATCTGCGCCAACCTGGCCCGCAACCGGCTGCGCTCGCTCGGACGCCATCTCAACGCCCTCGGGCGCTGGTTCCGTCGCCAGGAGGAGACCCCTTCCCCCGGCATCGAGGAGCGCGTGTTCCGCCGGGCCGAGGCGCAGGAACTGTGGCTGGCAATCCGCCGCCTGAGTTTCACCGACCAGCAGGTGGTGTACCTGCGCTTTTTCCTGGAGATGAACGTGGAGCAAACCGCGGCCGCCCTCGGCGTGGCCGAGGGGACGGTGAAATCCAGGCTGCACCGCGCCCTCATCCGCCTGCGCGAGATCATCGAAGACGATTTCCCCGCCCTGACTCGAGGAGTGGAAGAATGAGCGCGCTTCACCCGCAGAGAGGATCATCCGCCAACCGTTTGGAGGAGCAAAGCAATGGAAGCTGACCGGCTGGAAGACCTGGAACGCCGGGTCTGGTCCGCCGCCCGGGAGTTCGCCTACCCGCCCACGCCCGACATCGCCGGGAAGGTGACCGCACGCCTGCAGGCCGCCGGCCGGACAAGGCCACAGGCCCGGCCTCTCCGGCGCCTGTCCTGGGCGCTGGCCATACTGGCAGTTGCCTGCCTGCTGTTGGCGTCCGTGCCTGCGGCGCGAGCCCAGATCCTGGAATGGATCCAGTTGGGAGCGGTGCGCATCTTCCGGGTGCCTCCCACGCCGGGCGCCCCAACCGCCAGCCCGTCGCCCACCCTGCTGCCCGGCCTGCTCGAACTGGACGGCCAGACGACCCTGGAAGAGGCCCGGGAGCGGTTCCCCTTCCCGGTCCGCCTGCCGTCTCACCCAAGCGACCTCGGCCAGCCGGATTTTGTGTTCATCCAAGACAGGAATGACGAATACCTGATCCTGGTCTGGCTGCAGCCCGGAGAGCCGGGTGAGGTCCGCCTGAGCCTGCACCAGCTCGGCCCCGGGAGCATTCTCGTCAATAAATGGCAGCCAACGGGGGCGGAGGAGGTGCGGGTGAACGATGCCCCGGCGCTGTGGACCACCGGCCCTTATCTGGTGGAGACCCGCCGCGGCGAGATCGCCTCCTGGCGCCTGATCGAGGGACACGTGCTGATCTGGACCGAAGGCGAGATCACCTACCGGCTGGAGACTTCAGGTTCTCTGGAGGAGGCGCTGCAGATCGCCGAGTCGCTCGAGTAGATTGATTACAACGGGAACCGGCCTTTGACGGGTGGTGTATGGTAAGTGTCAGCCGGTTATCGACTCGTCAAAGGAGGTTCGCATGTTTCGCAAGATCTGGTACGCATTCATCCTGACACTGGCCTGTGCGCTAGTCTTCACGTTGGCCGCCTCGGCCGGGGGGTGGGCGGTCGTCACGCTCGACCAACTGCCAACGGGCGTGGTCGCCGGGGAAACGGTGGAGATCGGCTTCATCATCCGCGCCCACGGCCAAACCCCCATCAGCGACCTGAGCCCTGCCGTCCGGATGCTCCACCCGGAGGACGGCAATATCATCCGAGTAGAGGCAGCCCCCAGCGGAGAGGAGGGCCACTACACCGCCCAGGTGGTATTCCCCACAGCCGGGGAGTGGCAGTGGGGCATCGAACACGACTACTATCCCAATGTCCAGCCCATGCCCAACCTGGAAGTGGCCGCCTCCGCTCCACCCCCGGGATCTGAGGCGAACATACCCCCGGCCTGGGGTCTGTCTGCGGCATGGATCGGGATCGCCCTGCTCGCCGGCGCAGCCCTGGGGGCAGCCCTGCTGCGGCGCAAAACCCCAGCCTGGATGACCGGGATCGCCCTGGTGGTCGTGCTGGCCGCCGGGGTCGCGCTGGCCATCAGCGCCGCCCGGGCCGACCCGGCAACGGCCGGGGCTGAGGTCCAAGAGCAAGGGTTGGAGATCAGCGCCGAAACCGGGAGAGACCTGTTCATCGCCAAGGGCTGTATCATCTGCCACAGCAATCACCGGGCGGACGCAGTGCTCAGCCTGCGCTCCACCAATATGGGACCGGACCTGACCCATTATTCGAACAGCGCCGAATTCTTGCGCCCCTGGCTGGCAGATCCGAGCGCGGTCCGGCCGGAGACGCAAATGCCCACCCTGGGATTGGACGGCACAGAAATCGAAGCCTTGATCGCCTTTATCAATGCTGAAACGGAAGACTGAACCTGGCGCACGGCCGGGTTGTGGCAGAGTATAGCTGGCCCAAGGTTCGCAGCCGGACGAGGGGCGGGATGGGGTGGATTGGCGGGCGGAGACGCCGCCGGTCCACCCTTTTTTGTTTACAGGCAAATATTGCCAGTTTTGGAGGTGGGCTGGCTTTGCAGCCCGCCCACCTCCCCCTGACTCCCTATTCTCTTGAGAAAACCAGGGTGTAACCTTTTTTTCTCGATTGACAGGCTTCGCAAAACATGCTAGGATGTGAGAAGAAATGCAATCGTTTGCGCAATCGTTTGCGAAGGAGAGGCGAGTTAATTGTCCACCATCAGCCAGGTTGCCGCCAGAGCCAGGGTTTCCTCCACCACCGTTTCCCACGTGATCAACAACACGCGCTTCGTCTCTGAAGCCACCCGCCAGCGCGTGCTGCAGGCCATCGACGAATTAAACTACCGGCCCAACGCCCTGGCCCGCTCACTGCGCCGGGGGGAGACGCACACCCTCGGCCTGGTCCTCCCCGACTGCTCCAACCCGTTCTTCGCCGAGCTCAGCCGCGCCATCGAAGCCGCCGCTTTCGAACAGGGATACAGCCTCGTCCTGGGCAACACCGCTGAGAATCCCCAGGCCGAAGAGTTGTACGCCGCCGTGATGGCGGAAAAACAGATGGATGGAATGATCTGGATCGGCAGCGGAGAGCCGTCGCGAGCTATAAAGCGGATTTTGGCGCAGCAGCTTCCTGTGGTGTTGATCGACCGGGAATTGCCCGAGGCGGCGCTCGACCTGGTGGTGAGCGACCACCTGCTGGGCGGGATCCTGGCCACCCGGCACCTGATCGAACAGGGTCACCGGCGCATTGCCTGCATCAGCGGTCCGCCCCACCTGGCAGCCAGCGCGCAGCGGGTGATGGGATACCGCCGGGCGCTGGAGGAAGCCTGCCTGCCGGTGGATGCGGAGCTGATCGTCGCCGGTGATTTCCACCCCCGCTCGGGCTGGCTGCGGGCGCAGGAGCTGCTGCGCCTGCCGGACCCGCCCACCGCTCTGTTCTGCGGCAACGACCTGATGGCCATCGGCGCCCTGCGGGCCGCTGCCGAAGCCAACCTCCCGGTCCCGGAGTCGCTGGCGGTGGTGGGCTTCGACCAGATCGAACTCTCCGCCTACACCTCGCCGCCGCTGACCACCGTAGCGCAGCCCAATGATGAGATCGGCCGGCAGGCAGTAACCCTGCTGCTGGAACGCATTCACCAGCCCAACCTGCCGCCCCGCCGCCTGGTGCTGCCCCCCCGGCTCATCGTGCGCGCCTCGAGCGGAGGCGCGCTATGAACCCGGGCATCGTGGTCGTCGGCAGCTTGAATATGGATCTGGTGATCAGCGCCCCTCGCCTTCCCAAGGTGGGAGAGACCATCCTGGGCGGCCGCTTCGACACCTTCCCCGGCGGCAAAGGGGCCAACCAGGCGGTGGCCGCGGCCCGCATGGGCGGGCAGGTGTGCATGGTGGGCCGGGTGGGGGATGACGATTTCGGCTCGGCCCTGCTGAACACGATCCAGGCCGATGGCATCGACGCCGCTTACGTCCGGCGCGATCCGCAGGCTGCGACCGGCGTGGCGTTGATCACCGTCGACCAGGCCGGGCAGAACACCATCGTGGTGGCCTCCGGTGCGAATGGCCGGGTGAGCCCCGAAGACGTGCTGGCCGCGGAGGAGGCTTTCCGCCAGGCCGGCGTGCTGCTGGTGCAGCTCGAGTGCCCCTTGCCCACGGTGGAGGCCGCCATCGACCTGGCGAACCGGCATGGGCTGAAAACGGTGCTGAACCCCGCCCCGGCCCATGAGCTCCCTCCGGATTTATTGCAAAAGGTGGATACCCTGGCGCCCAACCAGACCGAGCTGGCCCTGCTGACCGGGACCGAGGACCTCGACCGGGGGGTCGAGACCTTGCGGCGCTGGGGGGTGAAGAACATCATCGTCACGCTGGGGGGCGATGGGGTGCTGGTCGTCGCCGGGGGGGAGCAGAGGCGCCTGGCGGCCCACTCCGTACAGGTGGTCGATACTGTGGCCGCCGGGGATGCCTTCATGGGCGCCTATGCCGTAGCGCTGACCGAAGGGCTCGACCCGTTCGCCGCCGCAGCCTGGGGCAACGCCGCCGGGGCACTGTCGGTGACCCGCCCCGGAGCCCAGCCTTCCCTCCCCCAGCGCAGGGAGGTCCTGGATCTTTTGCAGAGGGAACAATGAAAAAAACCGCCTTGCTCAATTCCGCCCTGTCCGAGCTGATCGCCAGCCTGGGCCACCAGGACCTGCTGGTGATCGGCGACGCCGGGCTGCCCATCCCCCATCACACCCGCCGTATCGACCTGGCCCTCACTCGCGGTGTGCCCGGTTTTCTCCAGACCGTGCAGGTGGTGCTGGAGGAGATGCAGGTGGAGCTGGCCATCGTGGCCGAGGAGACCCGGGAGGTCAGCCCGCACATCGACGAGGAACTGCACCGGCTGCTGCCCGGGGTGGAGTTCAGCTACCTGCCGCACGAGGAGTTGAAACGCCTGTCGGGCGAAGCGCGGGTAGTGGTGCGCACCGGCGAGTTCACCCCATATGCCAATGTGGTGCTGAGGGCGGGCGTCGTCTTCTGATGCCCCGGGCCGCCAGTTAACGGGAAAACAACCAGGGGAAAACGGGAGACAGTCGTTCCAATGGTTCAATCGATACTCACCAGCCGGCACACCCGCACCATTCTGCTGCAGCGCTTCGGCCTGCTGATTTCATTCCTGCTGCTGTTCGCCGCCCTGTCCCTGCTATCCGACCGCTTCCTGACTTACCAAAACCAGGTGAACATCCTGCGTCAGGCGGCGATCAACGCCATCATCTCCGTCGGCATGACCTACGTCATCCTGACCGGGGGGATCGATCTCTCGGTCGGGTCGATCCTGGCCCTGGCGGTGGTGATCGGCGCCGACCTGCTGCGAGGCGGGACGCCCGTCCCGCTGGCGGTGCTGGCCACCCTGGGCATCGGCGCCGGGCTGGGGTTGATCAACGGGCTGATCATCACCCGCGCCAAAATCCCCCCTTTCATCGCCACGCTGGGCATGTTCACCGTCGCCCGCGGGCTGGCGCTGATGTACACCCAGGGCCAGCCTATCACCGGCCTGCCGGACTCCTTCCGCAGCATGGGCGTGGGAGCCCTGTTGAACATCCCCATGCCGATCATCATCGCCGCCCTGACCTATGCCGTTGGAGGGTTCTTATTGACGCGCACGCGCTTCGGAGAGAACGTCTACCTGGTGGGAGACAACCCGGAGGCGGCCCGGCTGGCCGGCGTGCGCACCCCGTGGGTCCAAACCGCGGTGTACATGATCTCCGGGGTGTGCTCGGTGCTGGCCGGCCTGATCCTGATCGGCCGCTTGAATTCGGCCCAACCCACCATCGGCCAGGGCTACGAGTTCGACGCCATCGCGGCCGTGGTGGTGGGGGGCACCAGCTTCGCCGGCGGGGAGGGCACGCTGGCAGGCACCCTGCTGGGCGCCCTGCTGATCGAAACCCTCAACAACGGCCTGATCCTGCTCGATGTCTCGCCGTTGTGGGAACAGGTGGCGAAGGGCGTCGTCATCGCCCTGGCCCTGCTGCTGTATAAAGTGGTCAACCGCTGAGGCCAGCGGGATGGCCGCTGGATGATGAGTAATGTCGCGGATCAAATGCATAAAGGGTGAAACGCACACACAACCAACCCGGGTGGAGCGCCTTTCGCTCCAAATCGAAATTCCGTTTGAACAGGAGGAAGAAAACATGAAGAGCTCTACTAAAAGAAATACACGACTGTTGATCACTATCCTGCTGGCAGCCACCATGCTTCTGGCGGCCTGCCAGCCTGCGGGTGGAGAGGCCACCCCGCCTGCCGGCCCGGCCGGCGATACGCCCGCCGCGCCGGCAGCCACCGAACCGGCTGCCCCTGCTGAAACCGAGGCGGGTGGCGCAGCGGAGGGCGGGTTCGACATCGGCCTGGTGGTCTCGACCCTGAACAACCCCTTCTTCGTCACCCTGCGGGATGGGGCCCAGGGAGCGGCCGATAGCATGGACGTGAACCTGGTGGTGATCGACGCCCAGGACGACTCGGCCCAGATGATCAGCGGGATCGAAGACCTGGTCAACCAGGGCGTGGACGCCATCATCGTCAACCCAACCGACTCCGATGCGGTGGTGCCGGCGATCCAGACGGCTAACGCAGCCGGCATCCCGGTGTTCACCGTGGACCGCGGGGCCAACGGCGGCGAGGTGGTCAGCCATATCGCCTCCGATAACGTGGCCGGCGGGCGCATGGCGGCCGAGTTCCTGTGCAACGCCATCGGCGGCGAGGGGGCGGTGGTGGAGCTGCAGGGCATCGCTGGCTCCTCAGCAGCCCGCGACCGGGGCCAGGGCTTCAACGAGTACATGGCCTCCGACTGTCCCGGGGCGCAGATCGTGGCCCAGCAGACGGCCAACTTCAACCGCGATGAAGGCCTGACGGTGTTCGAGAACATCCTCCAGGCCCAACCGGAGATCGCCGGGGTGTTTGCCCACAATGACGAGATGATCCTGGGCGCCATCCAGGCGGCGCAGGCCGCGGGCCGCGCGGAGGATATCGTCTTTGTCGGCTTCGATGCCATCGACGACGCCGTGGCCGCCGTGCAAGACGGCTCCCTGGCCGCCACCGTCGCCCAGCAGCCGGACCTGATGGGCCAGCTCGCAGTCGAAACCGCGGTGAGCTACCTGAATGGAGAGACGGTGGAAGCGAATATCCCGGTCGAGCTCTCCCTGGTAACCCAGTAACAGTTTTACAGAACGGTGCGAGCGCAGAGCAGGTCTCCTGCGCTCGCACCGTTGAAAGCCACCCATGACACAACCTCGCCTGCAGCTTGTGAACATCAGCAAGTCCTTCCCGGGGGTGAAAGCCGTCCAGGACGTGAGCCTGGAAGCCTACCCCGGGGAGATCCTGGCCCTGGTGGGAGAGAACGGGGCCGGGAAGACCACCCTGATGAACATCCTCACCGGGGCCATCCAGGCGGATGAGGGGCGCATCTTGCTGGATGGCGAACCGGTGCACATCGCCTCGCCCAGCCAGGCGCTGGCCCTTGGGGTGACGATCATCCACCAGGAGCTGGCCCTGATCCCCCAACTGACGGTGGGGCAGAATATCTTCCTGGGGCGCGAGCCGCGCCGCCTGGGCGGGCTGTTCATCGACTGGGGGGAACTGTACAACCGGGCGAGGGCCGAACTGGAGCGCCTGGGGCTGCGCATCCCGGTGGACGCCCAGGTGGCCGACCTGCCCCTGGCCCAGCAGCAGTTGGTCGAAATCGCCAAGGCCCTGTCGTACCAGGCGCGCCTGATCGCCCTGGACGAGCCCACCAGCGCCCTGACCGAGCGCGAGGCGGAGACCCTGTTCGGCTTGATGCGGGCGTTGAAAGACCAGGGGGTCACCCTGATCTACATCTCCCACCGCCTGGAAGAGGTGTTCGCCCTGGCCGACCGCATCGCCGTGATGCGCGACGGGCAGCTCGTCGGGGTGCGCCCGGCTGGCGAGATGACCCCCGACCAGGTGGTGAGCCAGATGGTGGGGCGCGAGTTGGGAGAGTATTACCCCCGCACCCGGGCGCCGGTGGGTGAGGTGGTGTTGGAAGCCTGCGACCTCCGCCGGGGGAACCAGATCAATGGGGTGAGCTTCACCCTGCGGAAAGGGGAAATTGTGGGCGTCGCCGGGCTGGTGGGAGCGGGACGCACGGAGCTGGCGCGCCTGCTGTTTGGCGCCGACCGGTTGGATGCGGGCGAAATCCGCCTGGAGGGCGAAGCCGTGCGCATCCGCTCGCCGCTGGACGCCATCCACCTGGGAATCGGTTTCGTACCCGAAGACCGCAAGCAGCAGGGGTTGTTCCTGGGCCAGAGCGTACGCTCGAATGTGGCGGTGAGCTCGTTCGAACGGTTCACCACCTGGGGCGTGGTGAACTACCGGCGGCTGACCGAGATGGTGCGCCAGATGGTCGAGATGCTGAACCTGCGTACCACCGGGGTTGGGCAGCGGGTGCGCAACCTGTCGGGCGGCAACCAGCAGAAAGTGGTCATCGCCCGCTGGCTGTCCATCCGGCCCAAGGTGCTCATCCTGGACGAGCCGACCCGGGGCGTGGACGTGGGCGCCAAAGCCGAGATTTACGCCTTGATGAATGACCTGGCCAAACAGGGAGTGGGAATCCTGATGGTCTCCTCGGAGCTGCCGGAGGTGCTGGGGGTCAGCGATCGCATCCTGGTCATGCGCGATGGGCGCATCGTGGCCGAGTTCGACCATGCGGAGGCGACCCAGGACGCGATCATGCGCGCCGCCACCGGCGAGGCGGAGAGGATGAGAGGGGTGAACTGATGCGGGATACAGTATTGCAGCGTCTCCTGGCGGTCTTACGCCTCGGCAGCCCATTTGTTATATTAATTCTCATCTTCACCCTGCTGGCGCTGCAGACCGAGAACTTCCTGACCGCCCGGAATCTGCTCACGGTGGGGCTGCAGACTTCGATCATCGCTATGGCCTCCATCGGGATGACCTTCACCATCATCACCGGGGGCATCGACCTGTCGGTGGGGTCGGTCGCCGCCCTGTGCGGGGCGCTGGCGGCGGGGTTGGCAGTGCGCAACGGGCTGCACCCTTACCTGGGGATCGGGGCGGGCTTGCTGGTTGGCATCGCCCTGGGGGCGGTGAACGGCGGGCTGGTGGTGCTGGGGCGCATCCCGCCGTTTGTGGCGACCCTGGCGATGATGGCCGTGGCCCGCGGCCTCACCCTGGTCTATACGCAGGGACGGCCAATTTCCGGGTTGGACGAACGCTTTACCAATCTGGGCACCGGCGAGATGCTGGGCTTGCCGACGCCGTTCGTACTGCTGCTCCTGGCCGCCATTGCGGCGCAAATCCTGCTCCGCCAGACTGTGTTCGGCCTGCACGTGTACGCCGTGGGAGGCGGGGAGGAGACCGCGCGCCTGTCGGGGGTGCGCTCCAATTGGGTCAAGTTTGGGGTGTATGTGATCAGCGGCCTCACGGCGGCCATCACCGGGATCATCCTGACCGCCCGCACCTTTTCGGCCCAACCCAATGCCGGCGTCCTGCTGGAGTTGGACGCCATCGCCGCCAGCGTGCTGGGCGGGACCAGCCTGGCCGGCGGCACGGGCACGATCGCCGGGACGGTGGCGGGCGCTTTCATCATCGGGGCGCTGTCGAACGGCCTGAACCTGATGCGGGTCCCTTCCTATAATCAGCAAGTGGTCCGGGGCCTGGTTTTCATCCTGGCCGTGCTGCTCGACTACTTCTTGAAGCGCCGCTGGCAGCCGAAAGCCGGGCCGCAGGAAAGCAGCCCGGCCTGAACCCGCCCGGCGTTAGCCCATTCGGCCTCATAGAAGAGTTTGGGGGAGAATGGGTGGGCTGTACAGCCCGCCATCTCCCCCAAACTCTTTTTTTCAAAGCATGGCTTCCGGCTTTATTTTTTAAGCCGCCTTGACCGCTTTCAGGGAGAACATCAGGGGCACCGAGCCATCGTTCTCCTTCAACCGCCACAGCCCGTCTCCGCCCTGCTCCATCAACCCGGGGAGCATCTCATACACGCAGAACGGGAATTCGTGCAGGAACTCGATCCTCAGCCCGGCCTTGATCAGGGCGTTGAGGATATCCGACAGGCTGTGCGCCCACTCGTACTCCAGCTTCTGCTCCACCGCCGCCTCCCGGTCGGCATAGGTGCCCTGCACCTCGAACACCATTGGTTCGGGGGTGTGGAAATACGGGTAGCGGACCTTCAGCTCGCTGCTGTTCTCGTCGTCGAACACCATGGCGAAGGGGTGGAACTCGGCCATGTAAAAAGTGCCGCCCGGTTTAAGGAAGTGAGCCGCCACCTGCGCCCAGTTGGTCAGGTCGGGCAGCCAGGCCAGCACGCCGTTTGAGGTGTAGACGATATCGAACTGCCCCTGGAGCACCTCGGGCAGCTCGTACAGGTCCGAGCACACGAATTCGGCGTCCAGGCCCAATTCCTGGTTCAACTGCTCGGCCAGGCGCACGGCTTCGTCGGAGAAATCCACCCCGGTGGCCTTGGCTCCCACCCTGGCCCAGGACATGGTGTCCATCCCGAAATGGCACTGCAAATGGAGCAGAGATTTCCCGGCGACATCGCCCATCTCTTCCAATTCGAAAGAGTTCAGGGTGCTGCGCCCGGCTTTGAACCCTTCGACGTTGTAAAACTCGGATTTGGCATGGATGCGAGTCCATTCATTCCAAAGTGCACGGTTCGCTTTCCGGTACTCGTCTTCCATTTATTTACTCCGTTTCTTTTTTCTTTATCGTCGTTGTTTTTTACGACCGAAGCAGACA